>NC_005071.1:1205436-1808154 GCF_000011485.1 Prochlorococcus marinus str. MIT 9313
GTGTGCACGCAATTGATGGGATCGACCTGTCAAGGGCCAAAGCCATAACGTTGAGCCGTTTGCGTGGCAGCTTCTAACCCTCCATTGGGATCGGCTTTCTTTCCCTTGCGGGTTCTTGCCATATAGAGGCGGATTCTTCTGTAGCCGGGCTATCGGGAAGCTGATCGTTCCAGCATTGCGATTCATCCGGCCAACCACCACTGCCAAATAAAGCTTGCGCACTCGACGCGCTGAAAAAAGCATGCTGCAACGCCGCAAGCTCTCCGCCCCTCGCGCCAACAACAACAACCCTGAAGTATCTCGATCAAGGCGATGCACCAATCGCAGCTCAGGGTCAATAAACTGCATGCGACCAATCAGAGAATCCTGCTGATCAACACCAAGACCAGGCTGACTCAATAAGCCTGGTGGCTTCTCCACAGCTATTAGCCAGGAATCCTGAAATAAAATCCTCATTCATTAAGCCCACGCGAGCTCAATGAACAGGCAATGAAAACTGATCAGAAAATCATCAACGACTGAGATCAAAGTCGACCTCCTTGACGATGAATCGGACGACACCAATAAAGCAGCGCCAGCAGATTCACAACGAACATCAGCAGGGACAAGCCACCAAGAGCCTGAGAGTCAGGCACCACCAATGCCTTATCCAAAACCAGGCGGACAATTCCGTAAGGCAACGACCCTGCTAAGGCCATCGATAAAGCAACAATGGCAACGATGACGCCCCATCGCCGCTCAGCCAAAAGGCCAGCAGATGCCACGATGCCAACGATGGCAGCCGGCCAGGCGAGGCTAAAGGCGAGGCTGATATTGGTTGTTTGCAAAGCCTGATTAGTAAATGCAACCACTCCAATAATGGGGAGGGCCGCCACATTGGCTAGCAAGCCGATCCAGGCCATCAACCAATAACCACGAACCACAGCACTCATCACAAAAACCCTGACTAGTGCCAACGTAAGCAGGCCTACTAGACGCTTCTAAAAGAAATCAGGTTGATTCAGGAATTGGACTGAGCTCGCGGATCGACAAGAACGCCACCTTGAGAAGACTTTTCGGCGGCGGCGCCATTGTTTGCGGCCTCATCGCTAGAGACTTCTCCTGCACTCTCAAGCTCAGTCTCAAGAGTAGACAACAGCAGAACTATTGCTTATTTACAGCCTAGAGGAGAGGCCATGACCCACTCAATAGAGCCCAAGCAAAAGCTTTCAATCTCCTGGATCAGCTGGCTTAGTTAGCAAAGAGCTTTCGTTACTTGGGCAGAACGTTGCAGGCCAAGATCATCGCCATCAAACTCCAACACCACATAACGGCGACAATCTTCGCCCAGGTAAGTGAGCAGACTTTCGCTATCAATCGTTGGCCCTGTTAGAGACGTGGTCAAATCATCTGCCATGACCATCTATGGCGCGGCGGACCACTCTCAATGAGCTAAGGCTCTAAGCGATGGGCACAGTACTGCAAAAAAAGACTTTTCACTTCCTCAAAAGGAAGGGCCTGCACAAGGCGTGCCTCAACCTCCTCACGTTGTTGACTCTGGTGATAGAGGCGAAGCTCCCTAACCACCTCCGGAGAGCTCCGTTGCACAGTTAAAAGTGCTTTGCCTAGCTGATGATCTGCCAACAAGGGACCGTCCTTGCAAGCTTGCATCACATGGGCCGACTCATGGGCAAGCACTGTCCAAACCTCTGTCGGATCATCCTCAAGGTTGTTGGCACAAAGCAGCACTGCATTCCTGCCAACATGAAAAGCACCCATCAATCCTGATGGACAGTCACCCGCTACCAGAGTATTCGTACCAGCCTGCTGCAAAAGGTTTTGATAACGACCAATCTGCTCCCAACTACTGGCATTGCAAACATCAAGCCAAGCCAAACCAGACACGGAAACCAGCAAACATCCCAACCATCGCAATAACACCACAGCCAATCGGGCAATCCTCTGTTCTTATTGGATACAGATCGGCCGCGTTGGTTGCTTCAATGCACCGAACTTCTACGGTTTTCATTCAAGCTCCTCAGAGCAAAAGCCCCCCAGGGATCCTCAACGCAATGAGCGATTCAGCATGAGGTTGACCAAATGCGCTGAGCAGGGCCCTCATCAGCCAGAGGAAGGGGCTGGAAGGTCCCCATATTCAACCAAGACGAGTCACGAGTTAGGCTTTCAAGGCCTGATCGGAAAGCCTTGCCAATCAGGCTCAAAAGAATCCCAACGATTAAATCATTTCCTAGGCCAATCCCTCCAGGAATCTCTTCAAGAAAAACCCTGCAAATCCCTAAATACGATCAGCCTAAAACTTCTGCGGAAATCAAAGAACAAAGCCTTGCCGATACAAGTCAAATGAAATTCAAATCTCCGCAGACTAAATCTTGAAGCCAAAAGAGCCTATCGCCAATTTAAACCCTTCTTTTCATCCTATCCTTGCAGTACATGTCGACAAGCCTCTTTGAGAAAAAGCTACAAAGAATCACTAAAACACCAAGACAAGTATTCTTGACTATTTAAAAATAAAGCCAACTTTTGCTCGAATCAAGCTTCAAACCCTGCTTTCAAAAGCATCAGTACAGAAAATTTTATCACTGGGCCATTGCCAAGCTTTTCATGCATTCTTCTTCCCTGAGATAGAAAATCTATTAAAATTAAAACAGGGCCTCTTAGCACTCGCTCACTTTTACAAGTCAATGCACTGCCAACCCGAGCGCCCAATAGCCTCTATAGTTTTCCAACCAGAAAGGCTGGCCATTTGTTAAAAAGACATTTCAGCACTGTGGCCAAGGTGTCACAAAAGAACCAACCACAAAGTCATCTCGCGCAGCTGCGCAATCAGCCCAGCCTGATTATTAGGGCTTTCACCGCACTGACAGCAGCTCTTTTGATTCTGCTACCAATGCAACCAAGCTGGGCTGCCTTGGACTATGCCAAGCAGGATGACATCCTTAGCAACACCAACATGCCAGAGGAAACCTTCGATTCGGCAATGTTTGACGACCTTCCTTTCGCACAACGCCGCCAAGCGCTTCGAGAGGAATCTGGGATCAGGCGTCGTGACGCCTCTACACCTCTAATCCCTTAAGGATGAGCATTTCACTCATCAAAATGTTGTAAAGCTGGCTCATCAAATAGCGTCTAGTCAACCCTGCCAATGAATAGCCGCTGGACTAACAACCGGACTCAAGATCAGGCAATCAACAATTAACCAGGTCCACGACACCCACAGCAGCAATAGGAGTAACGCCTCTTCTATTTGAACGCGTATTTGTACATAATCGCCAAGGCCCTAACTATATATTTAGCCACTCGAGTATCAAGTTGGCACAATGGGTTAGCCTCAATTTCTGGGATAGCCCACAGTTCGGCAAGACCCACTGCGCGTCATCACTTCAACACCAATAGCCCTTTGACTGATTGAGCAGTTAAACCCCTGTCCATCACACCAATTCTTTGCAGCGGCAAGAGCTGCTTCCTATGAGTCATATGGAGAATCCAGCACAGGGCGGGGAGTTCCATCAAGAGCAACCAACCTGTAAAGCAGTCATTGGGACGCCATATTTCTTCCTTTGCTCAACACACCCATAACCTCATGACTATGGAAAAACTTGCAAAACCAGAAAACGATCTCTCTAGCAGTGTTCTTCCCTGCCAAAAACCCATCTCTCGACTGAACCTGCCAGAACTTGATCAACAAGACTGCCACACAAACTCTTTTTCAATGAAAAATACACTTCTATACATCCAGAAAGCCAGTGAAGATCAAGCAACTACAAGCTGTTCATACTTTAACCTGCGACCTTTGAGCGATTGTTTCTTGCAGCAACAATCGCAGGTCGAGTTTTAGGACTTACCACAAGAAATTTACGAGGTAAATCCTGTTATTGCCAAAACATAACTAATGTATTTATCTCTAAAAGTATGTATTCAATCATCAATGATTCAGAGTCATGCTGAATTAATAGTCAGTCAATCGAAAAGGCCAAAGTCGAATTTATGGCGCCACATTAACTTTGGGCCGCCAGCACACAAAATCCTATGGAGTCGTCTTGCTTAGACGCCATCCTCATCAATCTTTTCAGCCTTGGATGAAGTGACGCAAACGACGAGACTCTTCAGCCATGCGGCGTTGCAATTCCTCAGCAGGAAGAGAACCCTCATCGCGTTGTTGAGCAGCAAAAAGATCAGCTTCCGTCACATCAAGCCCACGGTCCTGGGCTAACTCCAGGAACTGCTCAACCTCGATAGAGTCCTCAAGTTGCTTATCAAGCAATGGATCCTCCTTCCTTAAAGCCAACAGACGGTCTAGGTCCTTAATCGACACGACCCCAATGCGAGAGTGATAGGTCTACATCAGCCAGCAGCAAATTTGCAGATGATGCGTTCAAGCATGCCTGAATTTGTAGCTGCATAGATGCAAATTCAACACAGAACCGCTACACCCATAAAGTCTCCTTAACGACGGCATGAAGAACTGGAAAGGCTGGCGGCTGATTGGTGCCGGAGGGATGAGCATGTTGACAGTGCTTTTTATCGTGATTTGGCAAGCGGTTGCCAAGCAGACCAACACTCTTAACCAGGTTATGGAACGGCTGAGTGAGCTTGAACAAAAGCCACAAACAAGCAGCAGCCGTTTGCTGGGCGAGCAACTACACAGCCTTCAGATCCGGCTCAATAATCAAGGGGAAAGGCTTAACGCACTCATCGAACAACAACGACAGATCACCAAGCCGCAAAAAGAGTCCATCCATAGTCAATCTGACCCATGGCGAATGCAACCTGAACCTCCAGCCACACCATCAGCTCCAGGGCTGTCACCACAACCTTGAGCTTCATAGAACCCTGACAGTCTTGACAAGAGCCTGGGATTGATTCTTGGCGATCAAAAACCTATCCCTTCACCGCATCACCACTTGCACTAGGGAGAATAAAACGCTGCAAAAGGATGAAGAGTGCCAGCACCGGCAAAATCGACACCACCGACCCAGCTGCCACAATTCTCCAGTCAAGAGAGAAGCTGCTGGCGAGCTGCTGTAGGCCAAGTGGAAGGGTGTAAAGGCTGGGGTCATCCAAGATCACCAAAGGCCAAAGGAAATCGCTCCAAGTGCCGATAAACACAAACATGGCCAGGGTGATTAGATCAGCACGAGCAGCCGGAATCATCACGTTCCACCATTCACCCAATCGACTACAACCATCGATTCGCGCAGCCTCTTCAAGTTCCACGGGCACCGTCAAAAAACTCTGTCGCAAGAGATAGAGCCCAAAGGCTGTTGCGGCCTGTGGAATCACCAAGGCCATCAGAGAGTTACGCAATCCCAACTGCACCATCAAAAGATACAAAGGGATCATCACCACCTGAAAAGGAATGAGGATGGTTGCCACCACAAGGGCCAAGACCAGACCTCTTCCGGCAAAGCGCATCCGAGCGAGTGGATAGGCCGCCAGGGAGCAGAAAAGCAAATTGGCCACCACCGCCAAACAGCTCACTACTGTGCTGTTGAGCAAATAAATCCCTAGCGGATTGTCGGCGAATAGTCGCCAATACGCCATCAGGCTCGGTTCAGCAGGTAGTAAGGCTGGAGGATTAGTAAAAATCTCTTCAGCGGGCCCTTTCAAAGACGTGCTTACCAGCCAAAGCAATGGAAGGAGAATGACAAGCGCCAACACGATAAGGACCCCTAACTGAAGACCTTTCAGCAGTGGCAAAGCCAAGCTCTTACGCCTCATCTCCACATAGGGAAAACGCCCCATTGTTCAGATGCCTGACCGTAGATCAGCTAGCACAGCATCATGTTGGGGATGAAGAGACTGGCGACCGCAACCTGCCACCAGCCGATTAAGCGCATTCACAAATGCTTGAGCTGCAGCAACAACCACATCAGTGTCAGCGGAATGACCTGAGAAAAGCTGCCCATCCCGACGTAGCCGAATCGTGACTTCACCCATCGCATCAATCCCTTCCGTTACCGACTTCACCGAGAACTCGATCAGCTCATTAGGTTCGCCAGCTAGAGCATTCAATGCACGACAGACAGCATCTACTGGACCGGTGCCCACTGCAGCGGCAGTCTGCTCCTGTCCATCCTCTTGCGCAAGAATGACAGTAGCCGTAGGCCTAAGACTGCTACCGCAACTGACTTGCACCAGTCGTAACTGAAAACGAGCTTCAGACTGCTGAACCTGTTCGCTGACAATGGCCTCAAGATCTCGATCGGTTATATCGCGCTTGCGATCGGCCAGATCCTTAAATCGTGCAAAGGCCTCGTCAAGATCCTCCCGAGTCAAGTCGTAACCGAGCTCCTCAAGGCGAGCTCGGACGGCACTGCGGCCACTTAGCTTGCCAAGCGAGATCCGATTGTCGCTCAGCCCAACCGTACGGGCATCAACAATTTCATAAGTCAGACGATTTTTAAGCACACCATCTTGATGAATACCAGACTCATGGGCGAAAGCATTGCTGCCTACAATCGCCTTATTGGGCTGCACCACCATGCCGGTGAGATTTGAGACCAATCGAGAGGTCTTGGTGATTTCCTCCGTGCGAACGGCTGTTAGAGGAGTAGGGCTATCAGGTTCACGCCCAAAGAAGGGATTGAAATAACGCCGCCTCACATACAAAGCCATCACCAACTCCTCAAGCGCAGCATTCCCTGCTCGCTCTCCAATGCCGTTGATTGTGCATTCAAACTGCCGGGCTCCACTCTTCACAGCTTCTAAAAAATTGGCTACAGCCAGTCCGAGGTCGTTGTGACCATGAACAGAAATAACCGCCTCATTCATGTTTGGAACATGGCAATCGATACCAGCAATCAACGCCCCGAACTCAGAGGGAGTTGTAAAACCAACTGTGTCGGGGATATTGATGGTGCCCGCCCCCGCAGCAATCGCAGCCTCGATCACCTCATAAAGAAACTCAGGATCGCTTCTAGCGGCGTCCTCACAAGAGAACTCAACATCATCAACAAGTGAGCGGGCGTAGGCAACCATCTCTGGAACAATCGCCAGAACCTCCGCCCGAGATTTACGCAGCTTGTGCTCCAAGTGAATATCACTCGTGGCAATGAATGTGTGAATTCGTCGTCGAGGTGCTGGGGCAACGGCATCAGCACAAGCCTTGATATCAGCACGCGAAGCCCTAGCCAAGCCACAAATGATTGGCCCTTCATCCCCACCAACCTGCTGGGCAATACGTTGCACGGCAGCAAAATCGCCCTGGCTGGCAAAAGGAAAGCCAGCTTCTATCACATCCACACCCAAACGAGCGAGTTGCTGGGCAATAGCCAGCTTTTCCTCAAGATTGAGACTTGCCCCAGGGGACTGCTCTCCATCCCTGAGGGTGGTGTCAAAAATCAAAACGCGGCCTGGATCCTTGGCCATGACAGCACCCTTCAGGGAGTTAGTCGAAATGACTATGAGTTAAACAAGTCTAAGGGGGGACTGCCTACTGCGAAGCGACAACTCAGCAAACCAAGGTCGGCTTTATCAACAAAGTCGTTCTAAATTCAACTCCACTGAAATCAGAACGTGGGCAAAGGTGCTCTGGCCCTGGTTCTCCATGCCCATCTCCCATATGTGCGATCGGCAGAGCCCGATTCATTGGAAGAAGACTGGTTTTTTCAAGCCCTGATTGAGTGCTATTTACCTCTTCTCCAGGTTCTGGAAGAAGCTGCCGCAGCACCCAACCAACACCCCAGGCTCACGATCAGCCTTTCTCCGACCCTGCTCTCCCTACTCAGTGACGACGATCTAAAACACCGATTCCCCGCCTGGCTCGCTGTTCGTCTGGACCTCCTAGCCCAAACCTCCTCAGACCTACAACCTGCAGCGGACCACCTCGCTGAGATCATCCAACGACATCTGCATCAGTGGTTGGCATGCGAAGGCGATCTCATTGGTCGCTTTGCCCAACTTCAAAGGTCAAAGGTTGTCGACCTGCTCACCTGCGGAGCCACCCATGGCTACATGCCATTACTGAGGGAACACCCTGAGGCAGTGCGTGGTCAGTTGCGCACTGCCGTGCGCGAGCACCTCCGCCTAGTAGGAGAGCAGCCCCTGGGAATCTGGCTGCCTGAATGTGCCTACTACGAAGGGCTGGACCGTTGGATACTCGATGCTGGACTGCGCTACACCGTGCTCGACGGACATGGCCTCCTGCATGCCACTCCTCGTCCACGTTATGGCGTATATGCCCCAATCTGCAGCCGAAATGGCGTGGCCTTCTTCGGCAGAGACAGTGATGCCACGCTTCCTGTCTGGTCAGCAGAGCAAGGATATCCAGGCGACCCTTTTTACCGTGAATTTCATAGGGATCTTGGTTGGGACCTACCAATCGAACAACTCCATGAGATCGGGCTAAAGGAACCCAGACCCTTAGGGCTGAAAATGCATCGAGTGACAGACCAAACGTCACCCCTTGATGCCAAAGCAGTTTATGAGCCCGCCATAGCTTGCGCACGTACCAAAGAACACGCTCAGCTCTACCTAAAGGGTCGCCGTATCCAACTCGATCAATTAGCTAACACCATGGCCATCGAGCCATTGTTAGTGGCTCCCTTCGACGCAGAGCTCTTTGGACACTGGTGGTTTGAGGGGCCAACTTTCCTTGCCGAAATCTTCCGCCAGGCCAGCAAGGAGCAAGTGTATTTCACCAGGCTGCGAGACGTCCTCACATCAAACCCCCAACTCCAACTTTGTGAACCATGTCCCTCAAGCTGGGGGCAAGGTGGCTACCACGACTATTGGCTCAATGACAGCAATGCATGGGTGGTTCCTGAGTGGAGCCGAGCCGGAAAAGCAATGGTGGAGAGATGCAGCCTAGGAGTTGCTCGAGAATCGGACCTACGGCTGCTGCAACAGGCTGCTCGAGAACTTCTCCTGGCCCAGTCCTCTGACTGGAGTTTCATTCTGCGAGCAGGCACAACCACGGAGCTTGCGAAGGAACGCATCCATCGCCACCTCAACCGCTTCTGGCAATTAATGCAGGCCATCAATGACAAGCAACATCTGCCCGAAGACTGGCTGATCACACTCGAATCGGAAGATGGCCTCTTCCCATTCATTCAAGCGACGGACTGGGCTCGCATTCGTGACTAGGTCGAAGAGGCCCCAAAAAGCATCCCTAACCGAATCTCCCAGGAGGAAAGCAAGAACAACCGCAGCATCACCATCAGAAGACGAGGTAGTGGCAGCGTGTTGGCCAGAAAACCTGCCCAATCCTCACGTGGCAACCGAAAGAAAGTGGCAAAGAAGCTGCGCAAGCGAGCTTCGTCAAAGCTCATCAGTCGCCGCAAACCAAACTGATAAAGGCGATGACGCTGCACAAGCTCCGGCGACCAAAGCACCTGCCACCCTTCCCTAGCAAGAGCGGAAGAATCCAGAGGAGGCTCCACAGCCAAAGCCATTGCCAAATGCTTTGCCAATGCCGGAGCTCGACGTAAAAGAGCTCCAACCATGTAGCCCGAAGCAGGATGGACCATGCTTGCTGCACCACCAAACGCGAGCAAAGGTTGACGACGATCAGGCAAAGGCAAGTTCATCGGGAACAGGCAATATTCCTCATGGATCACTTCTTTAATCTCCACCCCGCGGTGAGACAAGCGTGCATGCAGCCTTTCCCTTAATTCACTCCATGACAATGGAGGCGCGCAGGCAAGCGAAGTCTCCTCAACAAAAAAGATTCCCTCACCAAAATCCATGGCATAGAGAAAGCTGGGGGGTTTCTCTCGTTGTTCATCACTGAGATGGTCGGGACGAAAATCCATTAATACGAACTGACCAGACTCCACTGGTGATGAACTGAAGCGTCCCACGACGCCATAGGCCGCCTGCTCCGCTACGGGCCCATGATCAGGGCGACGGATAAATCGACTGCGATGACCACTGGCATCAATGACAACCCGTGCTCGATAAGCGTTGCCAGAGTGACAGAGAACTTCCGTATCTCTCCCCAACACCTTAATGCTCACAGCGGTTTCAACATTCCAACTCAATTCACCACAACGACTCAGCAATGAATCTTGTAATGCGGCTGGATCGAAAAGGCCGTAGTCGAAATGATGTTGAATTGGAGCAAGACCCTCCTCGTTATCACCATCACCGAAATAGCTAACTGTGTTGGTCCAACGCTGGCCCAGTAAAGAAGCCATCCCAAGAGACTCAAGCTCCTCAGCCCAGATTCCATAAGTATTGGGCCATGGCTGCTCAGGTGTATGCGAGGCGAGGGCAGTCACTGCCAAGCCTTGCTCGACTAACTCAGCAACGATACAGAGAGCCGCCGGACCAGCTCCCATCACTAAAACATCCGTACGACTGGTCAATGTCAGCTGGAAGGAGCGTCGTCAACCCCAGCCACTTCACTGGGATCAGATCGATCATCTGGCTGGTCCTGATCCTCAGAATCAGGCGGCACAAGCACCACCTCAGAGAGGCGATCACCTGCATCCAAGCGCTGAAGCCGAACACCAGTAGCAGCCCTTGACTGCTGAGGAATTTTATCGGCACTGGTACGCACAATCACTCCACGCTCGCTTACCAACAAAAGCTCTTCTCCGTAGCCAAGCACCCTTAAACCCACCAACTCGTCTCCTTCGCGCCTGAACTTGATGGCACGCAGACCCATACCTGCACGTTTCTGCAAACGGAACTGATTGACCGGTACCCGCTTACCCAGTCCACTAGCGGAAGCAACAAGCACCCATGGTCCATCACTAACGACAACGGTCTCGCCGCTTTCATCCTGATCATCCTCAAGACTCTTGGCGACCTGATCGGCAAGCTCGACAGGCAATACATCCATGCTCACCAAGGAATCGCCGCCGCGTAAATTCATGGCACGCACGCCACGAGCAGTTCGTCCTAAGGGTCGTAACTCCTCATCACAGAGTCGGAAATGAATGGTCATTCCAGCCCTAGAAGCAATCAAAACACTGTCACCAGGAACAGCCAACCTCACCCAAGTAAGAGCATCACCCTCCTCCAGACCAATGGCAATCAAACCATTGGAACGAATCTTGCTGAAAGCTGATAGAGAGGTGCGCTTGATAAAGCCACCCTTCGTCAACATCAACAAGTGGGTGTCGTCATCGAAGGATATAACTGACAGAAGGGAGGTAATTGCCTCTTCACGGGGAATGGGCAAGAGCTGTACGACAGGTGTTCCCTTCGCTGTGCGGCTGCACTGAGGCACACGATAAGCAGGAAGGGCATAGGAGACACCGCGGTCACTGAACAACAGCAACGTGTCATGGTCATTGCAGCTGATAAACAGCTTCACCGCCTCCTCACCTTGACTGCGAGTGCCTGCCTTGCCTCGTGTCCCACGACTAGTGGCCTCAAACTCGCTTACCGGCATGCGCTTGAGATAACCGGTCTCAGTGAGCAACACCACAGATCGCTCGTTGGCAATCAAGTCGATGTCTTCGAGCCCCCCTCCTAAATCGAGGATCTCGGTGCGCCGAGGCAAGCAATGCTTCTCGCGCAGCTTGGTCAATTCGTCCTCAATTAGACCGAAAACACGCTCACGTCGGCCAAGGATGTCCTTGTAATTGGCGATCTTGGTGACAAGATCCTCGTGTTCCAAACGAATCTTGTCAGCCTCTAAAGCGGTCAAACGCCGCAACTGCATCTGCAGGATGGCATCCGCCTGAATCTCCGTGAGACCATGATGCTCCTGCAACTGTTGACGAGCTGTAGCCGTATCAGAGGCAGCACGAATCAACGCGATGATTGGATCAAGCTGATCGAGAGCAAGCAAAAGACCCAACAAGATGTGGTCGCGTTCCTCAGCTTTACGAAGGAAATAGCGGGTCCGACGTTCAACAGTATCAACGCGAAAATCGAGGAATACCTGCAGCATCTTGCGCAGGGTGAGCAGCACCGGCTCGCCATTGACTAGCGCCAACATATGGGCACTAAAGTTGCTCTGAAGAGGAGTGAGCTTGAAAAGATTATTGAGCACTACCTGAGGGTAGGCATCACGTCGCAGCTCCACGACAATACGCATGCCATCGCGATCGCTTTCGTCGCGAATATCAGAAATACCCTCCAGCTTCTTATCATTAACCATCTCTGCAATCCGCTCAATCAGCGCCGCTTTATTGGTCTGATAGGGCAATTCAGTAATGATCACTGCATCCCGGTCTGCTCGACCGGGATGTTCAATCGTCTCAATATTTGCCACGCCGCGCATCGTTACCGAACCACGACCGGTGAGATAGGTTTCACGAATACCACTACGACCAAGAATCTGACCACCAGTTGGAAAGTCCGGCCCAGGGATAAGCGTCATCAACTCAGAATCACTTAGCTCGGGATTACTGATCAGAGCCTGCAGACCATCGATTAATTCACTGAGATTGTGCGGTGGAATATTGGTAGCCATGCCAACGGCGATCCCTGAGGAGCCATTCAGCAGCAACTGAGGAATACGTGCTGGCAATACCATTGGCTCCTGTTGGGAGCCATCAAAGTTGTCCGCGTAGTCAACTGTCTCTGCCTCGATATCCTCAAGCAGACTGTCTGTCGTAAGCGACTGAAGACGCGATTCGGTGTATCGCATGGCCGCAGGTGGATCGTTATCGACCGAACCAAAATTGCCGTGACCATCAATCAACGGCATTTGCATGGAAAAATCCTGAGCCATGCGAACCAGCGCGTCGTAGACGGCCGTATCCCCATGGGGATGGTATTTACCCAGAACCTCACCAACAACTCGGGCACACTTTCGGTAAGGCCGATCGCTGGTCAGGCCCAACTCATACATCGCATAAAGGATGCGCCTATGCACAGGCTTAAGACCATCGCGAGCGTCGGGCAACGCACGCCCAACGATCACACTCATCGCGTACTCCAGATAGGAGCGCGACATTTCAATGCGCAGGTCCGTCTGGATTATCCGATCGTCGGACTCGCCGGGACCGCCGTCACTGGGTCCCAATGGATCCGCCATAAAAGAGCTGGTTGCCAATAATCAGGTTATCTCGGAAGCTGATGAATTGAGCCACCAGCATCAACAAAAACCAGCCTCTGCACTGTTAGGGCTTAATACAGCTAAAGGCTCAGTATTAAAGAGGCCTCTTAAACTATTTAGAGTGTGATATTTGGACCATGAGCTCGGCTGAGGAATCCAAAGCAGAAGGAGCCTCCGAAGCAACGGAAGGCACCGAGTCCTCATCTGAACCCGCTGAGTCCTCAGCTGCTGCAAACGACCTCAAAGTGAGTGCAGCCCAAGCTGCTCCCTCACAAGCCAACCCTGCTGTCCCTAAGACACCAGCTCAACAACAACCTGCTCCAGTTCAAGACAGCCCTGCTATCTCCAAGCCAAGCACCATCCCCTCAAGCCCAACACCAACTCCCAAACCCTCAGACGCTTCAGATGACCTCAAAGTGAGTGCAGCCCAAGCTGCTCCCTCACAAGCCAACCCTGCTGTCCCTAAGACACCAGCTCAACAACAACCTGCTCCAGTTCAAGACAGCCCTGCTATCTCCAAGCCAAGCACCATCCCCTCAAGCCCAACACCAACTCCCAAACCCTCAGACGCTTCAGATGACCTCAAAGTGAGTGCAGCCCAAGCTGCTCCCTCACAAGCCAACCCTGCTGTCCCTAAGACACCAGCTCAACAACAACCTGCTCCAGTTCAAGACAGCCCTGCTATCTCCAAGCCAAGCACCATCCCCTCAAGCCCAACACCAACTCCCAAACCCTCAGACGCTTCAGATGACCTCAAAGTGAGTGCAGCCCAAGCTGCTCCCTCACAAGCCAACCCTGCTGTCCCTAAGACACCAGCTCAACAACAACCTGCTCCAGTTCAAGACAGCCCTGCTATCTCCAAGCCAAGCACCATCCCCTCAAGCCCAACACCAACTCCCAAACCCTCAGACGGGCCCGAAGGCCTTGATCAAGGAGAGGAGTTGAAGCTGCTTTTGGAGAGACTGCGCAACTTCTTCAAGTTGAGCAACTGGATTAAGCAAGACGATCAGGCAAGCCCATGGCAACAACTGAGACGACCCGTTCTTCTCATTGCTGCACTGATCACCCTTGTGATTTTTGTTCGTATCTACGGCGGTATTTTGTCCACGATTGAGAGTGTTCCTCTGGCTCCATCTCTCTTCGAACTGGCCGGCATCCTCTGGCTGACATGGTTTTCAATCACCCGCCTGATCCGCAGCGAAGATCGACAGGATGTGATCTCCAAAGTGCGCACCCGATGGGAAGCCTTCCGTGGAACAACTGACAACAAGCCCTAGCTAAAGCTCTTTTTTCCTCAAGGCAAAATTTGAATCACCCCAGTTGGTAACTTGGCGTGACTTTATTTGGTCTGTGGTGAACATTCAGCTCGGACGCACCAAGGTCGTTCGCCGGGCCTATGGCATCGACGAAACCGCCCTTGTTCCGGGTGGACGAACCGTAGACCCGGAGATCACTGACACCTGCTGGAACCTCGCAGGCATCGAACGTGAGATACCAATCATTGCGAGCGCTATGGATAGCGTTGTCAATGTCGATATGGCTGTTGCCCTATCTCGCCTTGGAGCCCTCGGCGTAATGAATCTGGAAGGAGTCCAAACCCGCTACAAAGACCCCAACCCAGTACTGGATCGGATCTCCTCAATCGGAAATGATGCCTTCGTGCCACTGATGCAGGAGATCTACAGCAAACCTGTGCAAGAAGCCCTGATCTATCAACGCATTAAAGAGATCAAAAATCAGGGGGGCATTGCTGCTGTGAGTGGCACACCCGTGGCAGCAATGCGCTTTAGCAAAACCATTGCAGAAGCGGGTGCTGACCTCTTTTTTGTGCAGGCGACAGTGGTATCAACCGAACACATTGGTCCTGAAGGTCAACAAACTCTCGACCTCGAAGCCCTTTGTCAAGGCATGGGGGTCCCTGTGGTGATGGGTAATTGCGTCACCTACGAGGTCGCTCTGAAACTCATGCGTGCAGGTGCCGCAGGAGTGATGGTTGGCATCGGCCCTGGTGCTGCTTGCACCTCTCGTGGGGTTCTTGGCGTGGGCATCCCCCAAGCCACCGCCGTAGCGGACTGCGCTGCCGCCCGTGAGGACTACGAGCGAGAGAGTGGTCGATACGTTCCGATCGTTGCAGATGGCGGCATCATTACAGGAGGGGACGTATGTAAGTGCATTGCCTGCGGAGCCGATGCGGTCATGATCGGCTCTCCGATCGCCCGAGCATTGGAGGCGCCTGGTCGTGGCTTCCACTGGGGCATGGCCACTCCCAGTCCAGTACTGCCAAGGGGCACAAGAATCAAGGTGGGCAGCACAGGCAGCCTGGAACGCATCCTTAGAGGGCCTGCTCTGCTAGACGATGGCACCCATAACCTTCTAGGAGCTCTCAAAACGTCCATGGGCACTCTTGGGGCCCGTACGATCAAAGAGATGCAACAGGTTGAGGTCGTCATCGCCCCATCTCTGCTGACCGAAGGGAAGGTTTATCAGAAAGCCCAGCAGCTAGGCATGGGCAAGTAAACATTCCGATCGCAGACGAAAACCAATTGGATCCGAGAGAGGCCATGGCTAGTATGAATTCGTGAGGGCTACGGCCCACACACTCCTCACACACACCGGCCCGACGAGCTCGGGCTTTTCGTCTTCTGTGCAAGAGACCGTCACAGTTCCTACCTGTGGAGGCTCTTAAGCATGAATAAAATACAAACGATTGCTAAATTTCCGCAAAATCAACGACCTAAGGAATGTCCAATGCCGCCGCAGTTACCGACGCCTCCTTCGAGCAGGACGTCCTTCAAAGCGACGTGCCTGTGCTAGTTGATTTCTGGGCGCCTTGGTGTGGCCCATGTCGCATGGTTGCTCCGATCGTCGATGAGATTGCCAAGGAATTCGAGAGCAAGATCAAAGTCTTCAAGCTCAACACTGACGAAAACCCCAACGTCGCAAGCCAATACGGTATTCGCAGTATCCCCACCCTGATGGTGTTCAAAGGAGGTCAAAAAGTCGACACAGTTGTTGGTGCAGTGCCCAAAGCCACGCTTTCAGGAACCATTTCAAAGTACCTCTGAAGCTTGATCCAACTTCGATTCCAGCCCTCCTAGATCACCATTGGCCTGATTCAATGCCTCACATGGCTAAAAGGCCAGATTGCGGAGGGTTTCTTTGATTACACGTCTAGGCTTAATTGATTACGGCATGGGCAATCTGCGCTCTGTGCAGATTGCCTTTGAAAGGCTCCACAAGGCTCTTCACATAGTGAGGCAGCCCGCCGACCTCAGCCGCTGTGATGCCTTGATCTTGCCTGGAGTCGGTGCCTTTGATCCCGCCATGGTGCACCTTGAGCAGACCAGATTGGTTCCAGACCTCAAGAGTTGGGTGAAAGGAGGACGACCTCTGCTAGGCATCTGTCTGGGCCTGCAGTTGTTGTTCGAATCGAGTGACGAAGGAAATGCCACCGGCCTAGGGTTGCTTAAGGGCCACGTTCAACGACTGCCCTCCAATCAAGGCGAACGCATTCCCCACATGGGCTGGGCTGCTCTAGAACATCGAAACGACTGCCCGCTGCTTGACAAGGAAGATCCAGACAGCTGGATGTATTTCGTGCATTCCTATGCTGCAGTCCCCAGCCAAAACAGTGATCTTGCGGCCATAGCGCCGTTTGGCCGAGACAACATCACAGCGATGGTCTGGAAAGGCCGACTAGGGGCCTGTCAGTTTCACCCAGAGAAATCCGCCGCAGCCGGCGAGCGCATGCTGCGGCGTTGGCTGAATTGGCTGGAGACCGGCGCAAAACCTGTGCCATGAGTAGCCAGCTAAGGCTTTCCGGAGGGCGCAAGCTTCAGAGTCCCGCTGGCCAAGGCACTAGACCCACGACGAGTCGTGTTCGTGAAGCAGTGATGAACGTGCTAGCCCCACGCTTGCATGACTGCCACTGGCTTGACCTATTTAGCGGCAGTGGAGTAATGGGCTGCGAGGCGTTGCAAAGCGGCGCACGACGTGTAGTAGCTGTTGAACGAAACGCGAAGACAGCCAAAGTCTGTCAAGCCAACCTCATTGCCACCGCCTCTGGCCTCTCCCAGCAGAGCAACATTGAAGTGATCCGCCATGACGTACTGACCTGGCTGAAGAGAGGTTGCCATGCCGCCAAGTTCAATCAACCTTGGGCAGGGGAAAACCCTGGTTTCAACCTGGTCTACCTCGATCCACCTTATTCTTCAAAACTCTATTCAGAAGTCTTCAAAGCCCTGCTTTCAGGCCATTGGCTGCAGAGAGATGCCCTAGTGATCTGTGAGCATGCCACGAACAACAGCGTGGAAACCCCAATGCAGTGGTTTGAACAAGATCGCCGTATCTATGGCAGCAGCGCCTTACTGTTCACCAATCCCCCAGAACAGTATCGCGACGATACTGATTCCAAGCATCCACAAACAATCCAAGCAAAGTGACCGGAATTAAACCCAGAACGATGCCGCAGAGAAGTGGTTCGATCATGGCCTCGCGCCCAGTTGAAAGATTAAGCACAATTGTTTCATGCTCCTGAACTCACCGTGACGGGCCCGTCATCAAACAATCAAAGAAAAAACGGGTTCATTGGACCCCTAGTGGTACTGGCAGCAGCTGTCTGCATTGCAATTTTGTTATGGGTACTAGGGCACTCACAACGAGACCCCTACGTCAACGCCACCCTTGATTTAGAGGGATCTTTGGAGCAAGGAGGTCGGCTGTTCCGCATCAACTGCGCTGGCTGCCACGGGATTACTGCCCAAGGAAACTTAGGCCCGAATCTCCTTGACGTGAGCGAACGCCGCAACGACGCCCAGCTGATCAGGCAAGTGGTAAGCGGCAATACGCCGCCCATGCCCAGGTTCCAGCTTGAGCCTCAAGAAATGGCCGACCTACTGGCTTATTTAAATTCCCTGAATTGAACAAGGACATCCGCTCAATCCAAACGACTGTTGTTCTGGTTGAGCCAATTGGTCCACTGAATCTGGGCAGTGTGGCCAGACTCTGCGCCAACTTCGGAGTACAAGAACTACGCCTGGTCTCGCCCCGCTGCGACCCTGCTGATCCCGAGGCAAGACGCATGGCTGTCCATGGCGTAGCAATGCTTAAGCAGGCAAAACAATTCTCATGCTTGCTCGATGCCGTAGCTGACTGTCACAGAGTTGTAGCCAGCTGCGGCCGATTGGATCATGGCAACATCCCCCTGCAAACCCCCGAACAAGCAGTGCCATGGTTACTAGAGAGCATGAGTGCAGCACCTGTGGCACTGGTATTTGGCCGTGAAGACAGGGGCCTAACCAACGAGGAACTTCAACTCGCCCAACGTGTACTCACTCTGCACAGCTCCCACGGATATCCATCCCTCAACCTCTCGCATGCAGTAGCGATCGTGCTGCATGAGCTACAACGTTGCCAAGGGCAAGGAACGCTCAGGGAAGGGCAATCGGCATGGCCGGACCCAGCATCACCTCGTCAACTCGACGCATGCTTAACAGACGCACAGGATCTCCTGTTAGAGGTGGGATTTCTTTTGAGCCATACGGCCCAAGCCCGCATGGCCAAAGTCCGTGGTTTACTTCAACGCGCTGCCGTCCGTCCCGAGGAAGTAGCCCTGCTGAGAGGGATGGTGAGGCAACTTCGCTGGGCCATCCATTCTCGTCACTCTTAACCTCAGCCGAACTCACTGATCTTCACTTCCTTGTCAAGCAGTCGCCCTTACCGCAACCGCTCAAACGGGGCTGGACCCCTACGGCTTTTGTTGCGTCTGATCTTGATGGGCATCGGCCTCGGCGTGATTACAGGTTCAGCGCTCAAGATGCTCGGCCCACAGGTGAAGCAGGGCAAACTGGACTTGCCGGAGTGGCTTCCTGGGCGAAATTGGATTTCCCTGAAGGGCCTCCCCAGTCGCTTCAACATCGTTGAGGAAGCCACAAACCCCATGCTCAGCAATGGGAATAGTTTGCAACTAGGCAATTTCCAGACGAAGCAAGAACTCACAACGTTGAGCAACCGCTGGAGAGAACTGGCCAAGCAACAAAAAGACTTACAAGCAAGCGCATTCTTGCTAGTGCTTGATGATGGACGCTATGCCGAGCTCTCCGCCGAGACAGCACTGCCTGCTGCTAGCTCAATCAAAACAGCAATCCTGCTGGTAGCTCTCGAACTCATCGATTCCGGTCAGCTCAGCTGGAATGAACCCCTGAAGCTCACGAAAGAGATTATTGGTGGTGGTGCTGGCTGGATGGCCAGCAAGCCGCTTGGCAGCCAATTCCCTGCCCACGAAGTTGCCACCGAGATGATTCGGGTGAGCGATAACACCGCCACCAATCTGCTGATTCAACGCATTGGTGGCAAGGACGTCCTCAATGCACGCTTCAATGCTCTCGGCCTGAGCTCCACGGTGGTGAATAACTGGTTGCCGGATCTACAAGGCACCAATACCACCAGCAGCCACGATCTGGCACGGGCCATCGCACTTGTCGATACTGGGAAAGCCCTTAGCCCACGCACACGGGATCTATTCAGGGAGGCAATGAGCACCTCCGTCAGCAACCGCCTATTACCTGGTGGATTTCTTAAGGGACTGGGCGGCAAGCAAGGAGAGCCTGACAACAGCCTCCTGGCAAAGGGCTACCGCATCTACAACAAAACCGGCGACATCGGCATCGCTTATGCGGATGCTGGCCTAATCGAACTACCTGATGGCAGTCGTGCAGTGGCAGGGTTCATGGTGAAAGGCCCCTTCAACGACCCCCGCTCCACAGAACTAATCCGCGACATGGCAGCCGCTATGGCTCCAGTACTCAAGCCAAAGCCATCGACACCTCGAACGGAATCAACAAACAGCAATCAGCCATGAAGATTCCCGCCCTTTTGTCAGTTGCGCTTTTCAACTTATCCGGAGCAGTGCTTGACACCCCCGCTCTGATTGCTGCCCCAACCGTCAAACAAAGACAGCAACAGGTCAGGCCCCTACCAGGCGGGCTTGACAAGGTGCTGATGGTTAATGACAACAATCCCGAACTCATTACAGGCGAAGGGATTCTGCTCTCCACCTTCCCTACCAAAAACACACAAAGTTCAAGCGCCAAAGCTGACAAAAGCAACCTGGCCGTGCCACTCGATGGTCGTTTCGATCTATTCAGTCACCACGTGTATGCCGGCCTTCCTGATCATCTCGAATCCACCCTCTGGCTAGCAGTGCTGGCTCAGCCACGGGGTGACGAGCCTGTGCAACTGACCCTATTGAGAGGCAGCACCTCCCTATCGCAAGCCACCGAAGCAGGACAGACAGCTGCACCATTTCTGCCTCTGCCGAAAGTGATTGCCGAAACCACGACCCCTATTGCCGCTGGCCCAGGCAGCAGGGTAGCTGGCGATCTCCTGCGGGGAGAGCGAGCTCAAGAGCTGCCAGAGCGATGGGAACTCCTGCCAGGCAGCCCGAGTGCCCTATTGGTACTCCCCATTCCCGTAGCAGGTCTCGATCCACTGCTCAACGGTCGCAACCTTCAGATGCGGCTGCATAGCTCCGGCCCCATCTCACTAGCAACCGTGGCTGCATACGGCAATCCCAAAACAGCCCCTCCACTCTCTCGCTGGATTGAGCTGCTTGAAAGCGGCGAACTCAGCCCCAAGGAACATCACCCCACGCCTCGAGGTAGCAGCGGCAAGATCGTGTATTCGCGCGTCAGCGGAATCCAATTGGGCAGCACATGGAAGACAACCCTGACTGATCCTGATAGCACCGTGCTAAGCGCAATCAACACTCCCATCTCCTGGCCTATCAGCAGCCTCGAGAGGGGCAGCCTCGGCACAGATCAGGTCCAAACTGCTGAATTACAAGCGCACTACGACAACACGGCATGGGCTGCCCATGGCAACTACGGAGTTGAATATGACCTCACCCTGCCGCTACACAACGGATCAAAGCAGGAAAAATCCTTCTTGCTGACCCTTGAGTCCCCCTTAAAGAAGGACAACAACAACACAAGCCTGGACTTTCGCGTTTCAGCCAGCGGACCTGTGATGTATCGAGGGCTAATCGAGGTCAGTGGACTCGATAGCGAGTCCAGTCGACCCATGGGCCGTCGCCGCTTCCACCTAGTCCTGCGGCAGGGGGAGATGGGGCCAGACCTTGGTCGCATCAGCTTGACGCCAGGAGAAACTAGAGATGTCCGAATTCGACTGATCTACCCCGCTGATGCCACCCCACCGCAAGTGCTCACACTCATGCCTGTGAAACAATCCAAAACAACTCCAGACATCAACCCGTGAGTTCAACCCGCAAGCGCAGGGTCTTTCCCTTTACCTCCGTGATTGGCCAGGAAGAGATGAAACTGGCTCTGCTGCTCAACGTGATCGACCCGCGAATCGGCGGAGTCATGATCATGGGAGATCGAGGCACGGGCAAGTCCACCGCGATCCGAGCCCTAGCAGATCTCCTTCCAGGGATTGATGTCGTCGCTGGCGACCCTTACAACAGCTCACCCACTGATCCGGATCTACAGAGCAGTGACGTGCGCCAACGCATTGAACATGGTGAAAGCCTTGCCACTGAGGAGCGGCAGGTGCCAATGGTGGATTTGCCTCTCGGTGCCACTGAAGATCGTCTTTGCGGCACCATCGACATCGAGAAGGCCCTCAGCGAAGGAGTTCGTGCATTCGAGCCAGGCCTGCTGGCCAAGGCCAACCGCGGCTTGCTCTACGTCGATGAAGTCAATCTGCTTGACGACCATCTTGTCGATGTGCTGCTGGATTCAGCGGCATCAGGATGGAACACGGTGGAACGTGAAGGGGTATCAGTGCGACACCCTGCCCGATTCGTACTGATCGGCTCCGGCAACCCCGAGGAGGGCGAGCTACGCCCCCAACTCCTTGATCGCTTTGGCATGAGTGTTGAGGTGCGCACTGTCCGCGATCCAGATCTACGGGTGCAGGTGGTTGATCAGCGCACCGCCTTTGATAGCGATCCCGATACCTTTGCTACATCGGTGCAAGCCAACCAAGACGCCTTACAACAACGCGTTATTGAGGCCCAGCAACGTCTTGAACAGGTGAGCCTCGACAACGATTTGCGCCTACGAATCTCGGCTGTCTGTGGCGAACTAGATGTAGATGGACTACGTGGCGATATCGTCACAAACCGTGCCGCCAGGGCTCTAGCAGCCTTTGCAGGACGAACAGAGGTTTCGGAAGAAGATGTGGCACGCGTGATCTCTTGCTCTCTACGCCATCGATTGCGAAAAGACCCCCTCGAGCAGATTGATTCAGGGGATCGGGTCGTCAAAATTTTCTGCAAAGTATTCGAACGCAGCGAGAACAGCGATCAGGCTGACTTCGAGCTAACAACTCAAGCAGGCTGAACGCTTGCGCATCCTTGGCATCGACCCTGGCATTGCCAGGGTGGGCTACGGGGTCATCGACACCAGCAACGGACAACAGCAGATGCTCGATTGCGGCATCATCCGCACCAATCCCGGCATTGACGATGGTGAACGGATGGTGGAAATCGCCAGCGATCTACGCCAGCTCATCCGTCGTTGGAAGCCCCAACTGGCCGCTGTGGAGAAATTCTTCTTCTACCGCTCCAGCACGACAATCAGCGTGGTCCAGGCACGTGGAGTCATCATCATGACCCTGGCACGCTTTCGAGTGCCAGTGATGGAATTCCCACCGATGCAGATCAAGCTTGCTCTGGCGGGCTCAGGCCATGCTGAAAAAGATGAAGTGCTCGATGCGGTGATGCGCGAATTGAATCTTGATCAGCCGCCCCGACCCGATGATGCCGCCGACGCCCTGGCCATAGCACTCACGGGTTGGTTCCAGCGCTAAAACCACTGATGGACTCCTCCTGCTCACCAAAACACGGCTGGTTTGACAGCGTGGCTGAGTCCTACGCCCAACAGCGCCCCTATTACCCGGAATCCCTGTTTACCTGGATCAGCAGTAAAGCCGCCAGCCACCAACGTTGCTGGGACGTTGCCTGTGGTAGCGGCCAGGCCTCTCTAGGGCTTGCAAGGCACTTTGATCGCGTCGATGCAAGCGATCTCAGCCCAGCTCAGGTTGCTGCCGCACCAGCTCACTCAAACATTCATTACCAAGTAGCAGCAGCTGAAGATTCCGGGTTTCCCAACGCATGCATGGACGCAATTGTGGTGGCCGCCGCCATTCACTGGCTAGATGTACCCCGATTCAACGAAGAAGCATTAAAGGTGGCACGCCCAGGTGGACTGATGGTCTGGGTGGGCTATGACCCGCCGCAAGGGGCTCCCCCTGCACTGCAGTTGTGGCTAGACCAGCTTTACAGCGAAAGGCTATCGAGCTGGTGGCCTCCCCAGCGTCACCATGTCGACAACCACTATCAGAACCTGCCATTCCCCACCATCAGCAAAACGTTGCCCCAAGAGCTCTGCATCTCCCTCAAATGGAGCTGTGAACAGCTGATCGGTTACATAGGCACCTGGTCGGCTTTGAGGAAAGCAACGCAGGAGGGACATGACTTGCTGCCACAACTCAGCATGGAACTGCAGAGACTCTGGCCAGCAGATCAAAAAACAATCCCCCTGATCTTTCCACTCATGGGCCGCTGGGGTTATCTAGCGCGATGAATCAAGCCATCGCCAAAGCCAAGCTTCGCCGTCAATTCAAGGCCCTGCGCGCTCAACAATTACCTAAAGTTCAAGACACAATCATTCAGCAGGTTGTCAACACTATTCAGGGTTACTTAAAAGCTGGGAGGCTACGAGGGCACATTGGTGTTTATTGGCCGCTTAGCGGAGAAGTAGATCTCCGCGAACTGAAACTCAACTTGAAGTTACCCTTGGCACTCCCAGTCAGTGGAGAAGACGGAAGTCTCAGTTACCACCCTTGGACTCTTACTCCACTGCGAAAAGATGCCTGCATGATCCCCGCCCCGCTAGATGAAGCCATCCTTGACGCTGATGAAATAGGCCTCTTGCTGATACCTGCTCTGGCGATGGATCAACGAGGGATCAGACTCGGCTATGGAGGCGGTTTCTTCGACCGCTTCAGAAGCAATTTGGCTTGGCGCAAAGTGCGAACGCTTGCAGTCTTGCCACAAGCCTGCATATCAACAGAGTTACTGCCTCGTGACAGTTGGGATGTACCCCTTGATGGCTGGATTAGTGAAAGCGGAGTTGCCAGAGTAAAATAAAAATTTAGATTCAGCTCCCAACTTACGAATAAAAAATGCATCAAGAAAGCCGTGCCACTAAAAAGAGACAAGCTTTATATTTAACACTTCCTTAACTCTTAGTCATCATTGAATTAGCCTGCTTTAAGGCTTAAATGATCGAGCACAATGACAGCACCAGCACTTTATTCGTACGCAAAAGTTCAGTCCATAGAGATAGATGGCAAAGAAGACGTGATCACCCTTAGACCAGTGTTTAAATCTAACTCGTTCAATTCATTGGACGAGGGTGATCATTATGCATTCCAGACAACTATCGGCGACAAAACCTTCACCTTTGAGACTGTTGTCAATAATCAAGGGCCAAGCACAACCCTGGGACTAGAGAATGATGACGCCGCTGCAATCGTTGAGATGCTCGACTAAAATGAAGACAATAAGATTAGCGATTAGGAATTCGAGAAAGGCATGGAGAATGCCGTGGTGTCATATGAGGAAGATATCAGGCTTCATGGAAATCATTCCTTAGACTCAGAAGTGAAATTAATGCTAGAAGCAGAGGATGTTGTTTTTCAATACGATCCTATAGAAGGCAATCCTGGCAAACTGTTATTTGGGCAATCAATTGTTTCCGTTGGTGCGGACACTCAAGGCAATATCCTTTCGTTTATTTGCCCTCAAAGATCATTTAATCCGTCTTTACTAGGCTACACTCTCAACCTTACAGGAGAAGTCGAAATCGGCCAAGTTGGAGGAGGTATCGACACTGTTACAGGAGAGGAAAACATCTATGGTGATGAAGTGAAATGTCTATTTTGGGGAAACATCACCACACCAAATGGTAGTTCATATGGATTCACTAAAGACGAAGCTGCATTCATCCCCATCAGGGATAATGACAATAGTAGGGCCTGCTAACTCTTTCGAGTATCGAAAGATCTGCCCATGGTAGCGGGAAGATATAAAGCGTTTTCAGCTATTATTTTGTCAGCGGACTGCAAGGCTCTGCGAATCAAGATAGCTTTTGAAAGACCCCATGCTTCAATGAATTAATCTACTTTATCCAGGCCTTGCTGGTGAAGGCACTGCACTTCAGTAGTATATCGACTCACAAGATCCGACTCCTATTTCAGGTCCTGCATATGAAGAGATGGCTCATTCGTTGCACATGGGTCATTGATCAATGGAAGGCCAAATGAATTAAATCCGAATAAAGTCTACCCTTAATAATTGGCATCAAAAAGTTTTCAACACGCCATTGCTGCCATTTTCAGCCGCCAAATATTCGCCTCTGGTAAATATTTCGTACGGCAATCATCTCAACCGTCTCAAAGGCTGCCACACAAGTACTAGTCAATCCTGCAAGAATCTCTCAAAATGATTTCAGAGTTTTCAGAGCTCGTTCAATGCGGACCCTGATCCAGCCTTTGTTTCTATTGATCGCAACAGCATCTCTTGGTCTCGGGCAAGGTCAGCCAGCGAAAGCCCATGCCATTGAAAGCACTCTCAACTACCTCGATGGAAGCCTGGAGCTTCAAAGCTATTTCTCAACGGGAACACCTGTTGAGGGAGCAGTGGTACGCGTCTTAGAGGCCAACGGAGCACCAGGCCGAGAACTGGGTCGAATGGATCAACAGGGAAAACTGTGCTTGAGCCTGCCAAACATGCAAGAAGGAACACTCGACCTGCAGGTGGATGCTGGCCCAGGTCACCGTGACTATCTGATGCTGCCAATCCGCTCAGGCAAGGTGAAGCTCGATGAGGTGGTCAGCCAACCCAAAACTCCACAAACACCATGGTTCCTCGCCAGCACTGGCTCGCCTCTCTTGCTTGGTCTTGCAGGTGTTTTGTTTAGCGTGAGTGAGCAGCGCCTCAAATTCTGATCCTTCGCCATGGCTGAGCCCACCGCCGCACCTTCAAGCTTTGGCAGTGAAGCCCTTGACAGCATGGTCGAACGACTTAACGGCACCTCTGATCCCCGCCGCCGCTACGAATATGTTCTATGGCTGGCCAAAAAGCTGCCACCAATGTCCCCGGAATTACAAACCGACGCCATCAAGGTGAAGGGATGCGTTTCCCAGGTCCATGTGCTTGGTGAACTCGTGGAAGGACGGCTTCACTGGCAGGGAGACTCCGACGCGATGATTACACGAGGCTTGCTGGCAATGCTGATTCAAGGCCTCAACAATCTCACACCTGAGCAAGTCATGGCCGTGGATCCAAGCTTCATTGAAGCCACAGGCCTTCAAGGCAGCCTTACCCCATCAAGAGCTAACGGATTCCTCAATATCCTCCTCAATATGAAGGCCCAGGCCCAGCAACTTGCCAGGGTTTCGTCTTCAACAACTTCTTAGAGTCCGGCCAGCAATTAAACGACTGGACGCAGTTGCCATGGGCACGAAATTAGGAATAGGTCTCCTGGGGCTTGGAACAGTAGGCGCCGGTGTAGCAGGCATCCTCCAAGCCCCTGAAGGGCGGCATCCACTGGTGGCTGAGCTTGAACTGGTCCGTGTAGCGGTTCGAGATCTACAACGACCTCGCCCAATTGAGCTCCGCCCATCCTTAGTGACCAACAACCCACAGGCCGTTGTTGATGATCCCTCTGTTCAAGTGGTTGTTGAAGTCATGGGAGGGATCGAACCAGCCCGAACCCTGATCATGCGAGCCATTGCCGCCGGCAAAGCGGTCGTTACAGCTAACAAAGCGGTGATTGCAAGACATGGCGAAGAGATTGCCTCTGCTGCTGCAGCTGCTGGGGTCTACGTCCTGATCGAAGCTGCCGTCGGCGGTGGCATCCCGATCATCGAGCCACTTAAGCAATCACTAGGTGGCAACCGGATCGAACGCGTGAGCGGCATCATCAACGGCACCACCAACTACATCCTCAGCCGCATGGCACAGGAAGGGGTGGCCTATGACGACGTGCTCAAGACCGCCCAAGATCTTGGCTACGCAGAGGCAGATCCAGCTGCCGACGTTGAGGGGTTCGATGCGGCCGACAAGATTGCCATCCTCACTGGGCTCGCCTTCGGTGGACCTGTCGACCGTGACTCAATTCCCACCCAAGGCATCAACAACCTTCAAAGCCGCGATGTGGACTACGCCACACAGCTTGGCTACAGGGTGAAACTATTGGCTATCGCCGAACGTCTCAACTCAGACGCTCAGACCAGTCAGTCCTTGCCCTTAGCGGTAAGGGTGCAGCCAACCATGATTCCTCTCGACCACCCGCTTGCTGGCGTGAATGGCGTGAACAACGCCATCCTGGTTGAGGGCGATCCGATCGGCCGCGTGATGTTTTATGGCCCAGGAGCAGGCTCTGGACCCACCGCCTCAGCTGTGGTGGCGGACATCCTCAACATCGCTGGCATACGCCAATTAGGTGAAATCAACGGCAGCCTCGACCCCCTTCTTGCCGCAAGCAGTTGGCGTTCCTGTCACCTCGTTGATCCAAGCGCCATCCTTCAGCGCAACTATGTGCGCTTCAACGCAGAAGACACCCCAGGAGTGATCGGTCGGATCGGTAGCTGCTTCGGCGATCGTGGCATCTCGATTCAATCAATCGTTCAATTCGATGCCTCCGATGCCGGCGCCGAAATCGTTGTGATTACCCATGAAATAAGTCAAGGCCAGATGCAAGATGCCCTGACCGCAATCACCTCCATGGCTGAGGTCAAAGGACTTGCCGCCCATCTGAGCTGTCTTTAACTTCCAGCCTCCCCCTGACGAAGAGCCCCCTACTTACTTAAGAGTTATAAAACAAGTTGAGAGGCAAGTCTGCAGACGCTGACCTGTGCCCCCAAAGGTTCATGTCTACCGCTTCGATGATGTCAAGAGTCCAACTCTTTCCCAAGCCGGACTTCCTACCCATCATGGATCTCCATCAAGGCGACTGTGTTCAACTCCTCAGTGGTAATAAGGAGCAAGTCCAGGTGATCGGAATCGACGATGACCACAACCGCTGTTGGGTAAGACGTTGGCCTCTGCTTCCAAATGGATCGCCTGTGTTTGAAGTGTCGATACAACAAATCTCCTGCGCCTCCAAGTAAACAGAACGACACTCACTAGCAAGTCTTTAAATCAAGGCCATCCGATCCGCCCGCGTTGTGTCAAGCTCTGGCCGTCGTGATTCTCTGCTCTGGGCCGCTGCTCTATTTGCTTGCTCCCTAGCGCTGAGCCAGGTTGCCTGTCAGCCGCCTCGCCGTAGTGAGCGACTTGTCGTGGCCAGTGCCGGCAAGATCACCTCTCTCGATCCTGCCCAGGCCAGTACTTTTGATGCTCTGCAACTGTTGAGCGCCCTCGGAGAGCCCCTCTACCAACTTGATCACAAAGGGGAGCTAGAGCCACGACTGGCATCCGCCCCACCTCAGATAAGTGATGGCGGCTTCACCATCTCGATCCCTCTGCGCAGGGATGTGCTGTTTCACGACGGCACCCAATTCAACGCCGCCGCGATGGCCTTCAGCCTGCGGCGATTTCTGAGTATCGGCACCCTCAACTACGTGGTAGGAGGACGGATTGCCGCCGTGGAGACAGCCGGTCCCTACCTGCTACGCCTTCGACTAACACGACCCTCAACTTCTCTAGAGGGACTACTCAGCTCAATCAATCTGACGCCGGTATCACCAACGGCCTACGCCAAGCACAGAGATCAGTTCCTCAATAAGCAATTCATTGGAACCGGCCCTTACCGACTCACTAGCTTCCAGACCCAGCAACAACGCCTTGAGCCTTTTCAGCAGTACTGGAGTACCCAGGCCAGTAATGCTGGAATCGATTTCATCAATCTGAGCAACTCCACGGCCCTATTCGGTGCCCTACGAAGCGGTGAAGTGGATGTACTCCTTTCCAATTCTCTGGATGAAGACCAACGCCTTGCCCTCCATCGCCTTGCCAAGCAAGGGAAGCTCCGCGAAGGAGAGGGACCAGCACTTGAGATCGGCTACATCACTCTCCTGAGTAATGCCCCTCCACTCAATCAACCCCTCTTACGTCAGGCCCTCGCCTACAGCCTCGACCGTCAGCTGATGGTGAAGCGCGTGAGCTATGGACTAAGACGCCCGCTGCGGTCTTTAGTGCCGCCAAACTTGCAGGCTGAACCACTCACACCTTGGCCCAGCTACAACCCTCAACGAGCCAAACAGCTGCTGAAAAAGGCAGGCTATTGCGGAACTCAAACGCTGACACTACCTTTTACTTTCCGTTCCAACGTGCCAGCAGACAAGTTATTGGCGCTTACATGGCAGGCACAGGTGGAACGTGATCTCTCGGATTGCCTGACACTGAAGCTCAATAGCGTCGAATCGACCACCGTTTATCGCCAACTGGGGGAAGGCGCATTCCAGGCCGTCATCCTTGAGTGGCGAGGCGCCTATCCCGACCCGGAAGCCTATTTAGCTCCATTATTAAGCTGCAGCAAAGCCAATGGATCTGTATGCGAAGAAGGGGAAGCGGCAATTAGCGGCAGCTTCTGGACCGCAGATGGGCTGGAAACGAGCCTTCGCTACAGCGATGAACTTCGCGGACCCGATCGTCTCCACCAGCTCAGAGAGATCGAACGCTCCGCCGCCGGCGGAGCGGCCTATCTACCAATCTGGCTGGTAGCTCCACGAGCTTGGGCCCAGCGGCGGTTATCCAAACCAGAGTTTGACGGGAGCGGCCATTTAATGCTCCAGCATCTACGGGAGCTGCACTGATGGGCCGCGGGAGAGAACTACTGCGCTACAGCTCGACCCGCTTGGCCCTGGCACCGGTGATGCTCTGGCTCATTGCCAGCATGGTGTTTCTCCTCCTACGGGTGGCACCAGGAGACCCAGTCGATGCCGTGTTAGGCAATCGTGCGCCGGCTGCAGCCCGCGCTGCTCTGCGCACCAGGCTTGGACTGGATCAACCGCTTTTGCATCAATACCTGCACTTCATCAAAGACTTAATTCATGGCGATCTAGGCCAAGCTCTTCTCAACCAGGAACCAGTGAGCCAGATCATTGCCAGAGCCCTGCCAGCCAGCTTGGAACTAAGCCTGACGGCTCTATTGATTGCAGCATTGGTTGGTCTGGTCGTTGGTTTCAGTGGTATTGCCCGCCCGGAAGGCAAGCTAGATCTCGCAGGCCGCCTCTACGGCATTGGCACCTATGCCCTGCCACCGTTCTGGGCCGCGATGATCGTTCAACTGCTGTTTGCAGTCATTCTCGGTTGGCTACCAATTGGCGGACGTTTTCCCCCGAGCTTGCTACCACCAGAGGGGAGCGGCTTCCTGATCCTCGACAGTCTTAGGAGCAGCGACTGGATATCTCTTAAAGGAGCTGTGAGACACCTGGTGTTACCGGCAGGGACCCTAGGCCTTCTCCTCAGTGGGATTTTCACCCGTACCCTGCGACTCAATCTTGGCCGCACACTGCAATCCGATTACGTTGAAGCTGCCCGTAGCCGAGGGCTGAATGAGCAACAGGTGGTGCTCAACCATGCCCTCCCTAATGCCCTTCTGCCAGTACTCACCATTACGGGGATCACAGTGGCATCGCTGATTGGCGGCGCACTGTTAATTGAAGTCACCTTCTCCTGGCCAGGCATCGCCCTACGGCTCCAAGAAGCAATCAACCAACGCGACTACCCAGTGGTTCAAGGAATTGTGGTTGTCGTGGCTGCCCTGATGGTGCTGGTAAGCGTGAGCGTGGATCTGCTCGTTGCTCTGATTGATCCCCGCGTCCGCTACTGAGATTTGCGAAGTCTCTTTGCTGCGTTGCGATCCAAACGATGAAGCCGCAAATCCCCGACCTGCTGATGTGTGGCGCCCTGAAGGGCTTCGCCAGCCTCAACCTGCTCCAAAAAGATTTGAATCTCCACTGCTAACAATCGCTGCACAGCTAGCGGCTCACGCCCTACCAGCTCTTCGCCTAGTTGAAAGAGATCATCGCCACGACCCTCACCCATCTGACCTTCAACCCGCACCGGTGAAAAATGGCTAGCGCCCTCCACAAGCACGACTCGACTAGCGGGATGGGGTGAGATTGCCAAAAGCAAATCGAGCTGCTCAGTCAGCGGAGGAGTAATCAAATCAAGGGTGCCGCCAGTCAGTAACACTGGAACCGACAAAGGCACAGCCCCATGACGAGGCCACAGCAAGCTACCAAAACTGTTGAGAGCCACGATTGCCTCTAGCTGGGGGATTGACTGCAGTTTTGGCATTTGCACATCAACCAACTGACATTGCAATAAGCGCGAGAGATTGGTGAGAGGAAGATCGTCGAGAGCCTTACGACAGCGGGTATACAAACCAGGCTCCGGGGTCATATCAGCAGCCAATAGAGCCGTCAGTGCCCCAAGGGAGTGACCCATAAGCACCAACTTCTGACCAGGCAATACCAACGTGCCTTGCTCTCGTGCCTGCAGGACAGCCTGCAGATCCGCCAAGCGGTCAGGCAACACCTCTGCTCCAGGTGCAAGTCGTTGCCCCTTCAGCAGGGCATGCACCGCTTTGGCATCACTACCTGGATGCTCAAGCACCACAACCGGCCAGCCCTTACGTTGAAGGCTGAGAGCCAACCAACGAAAATGATCCTGGCTTCCACCCAAGCCTGGCATGAGCACCACCCAGCTCGACCGCAACGGAGTGCCATCAGGTGGGCGCCACAGCTCTAGCTGGAGGGGCTTGGTGCGATGAGCCACTGGCAAAGGTTTGAACTCAGGTCCTGCGGCAAAAACTTCCTTACCTGCAAGCTCTTGCAAAACTGGAACTTGTGTGGCTGGAAACCTCCCTAGCGTTAACACCAACTGCTGCTGCTGTTGCAACTGACGCCGCCAGCGACTTGCGACCTGAAGTAAAGCATCAAGATCGAGGCGTACATTTTCAGCAGGGAGATCCTCAAGCAAATCCTGAGCGGTCACCTCTGACTGACTGTTCAAGAGCAGTTCCAGAGTGTTGAACAAGACAATGCCACTACTGTCGTCATCGACCCTCACCAAATCACTAACGGCATCAAGCAGCTGACGTCCTGCCCAACTACGCAGCATCTGTCGAGCCATGCTCTGATCTGTAAGCAAAGGTGCCTGAAGCAGCTCAAAGAGATCGAAGCGGCTATCGGCATCGAGCAAATTGAGCCAGGTGATGAGTTCAGAACTACTGCTGCCCCCAGGCCGCCCCAAATCGACCAACTCCCTAATCCAAACCGGTATCACCATCCCCTCAAGCTGCACCTCCAATCGCTCCGCAGCTCTCAGCGGCGATACTCCAGCAAGTCCGAACAGCAAAGCGCCGAATAGCCCAATCACAATTCGCTGTCCAATTGGGCGTGTTAATGCCAACGCCGAATACCGCTAACGAGTCAAACCATTTTCACTCAAGCATTGAAGGGCTTAGATCGGTTCAGTGAATGGTGCTCCTGGGTGCCATCGACAGATCAAATGCCGCCATTGAGCTTCCAACTTCTTCTCAAGCCAGGCGAGAAACGACTTATCAGCAGTGTCCGCCATTTGCCAAGCGAGCCAAGTAGCCGAGAAAGAGCTAGCAAAGAACAATCTCGTCAACACCTATAACTGAATAATCAACACAGCGAATAACAACAATCAATCACCCCAAACAGCTCGCCTGAGATCTGTATCCAAAACCCATCCGGCTATATCATTGGTCAGATTAAAGAGGCTCTCTTGCTAAAGCACCATACAGACCAGCAGAAGAGACGAATCAAACAATGAAGGGCGATCCAAGTAACAAGCGAGCATTAAAGGCCTAAGAAGAGTGGTACAAGGAAATATTTGCGCACGCAAATGAAATTTATAAAATATATTATGATTGCCAGCAATTTCCACCCCTATAAAAGAAAGCGTCCAAGCAACATGAGAATGCTATTAGGCGCAACAACTGCTATGGCACTTTTGATTACATCCGCAGCCTCCGCCAATGAAACCAACCTTCAAATCAAAAACGCCAGCAAACAACTTGCGGTGAGCATTCGCGCCTTTGCAACTGGGACATCTGCCGCTAGCGAATGTCTCGTCAAAAGCGGACAACTGAGCAAGAGGATTGCAAAAGAGATATTACCCTTATCACTTCTCGAGGTTGGCATTAGCCCTGAAGTCCTTGACAATCCTCAGGTCATCAAAGCAACCTCAATCTTGAGCCCTACACTTAATTCTGACTGCACATCTACGAAGATGAGCATCGAAGCAATCAATCGTCTGATCAAGGATGAGCTATAGAAATACTTCTAACCGGAAAACAGATCAGTAAAAGAAAAATTCTACGAATCAGTCTCTCCTAAAGCATATGAAGAACTAGACCGTTCAGCCTGACCAAGGGATACAAAAAGCGTAGTCAATAGGTAAACTACTTACGCGAAGCAAGAAATGCGATTCAACTGACAAAGATAAGATAAGTAATTAAGGCCTGTAAGCCGGCTCTAGAACAGCCTATGATTACTCATGTTTGCCTAAACACCAAAGATGGCTTACCCCGAGTCTCAAGTCGTAATGGGCGGTTTGGTGCATATCCCCATTATCATTGGTGTTTTTTGGGCGCTAAACAACCTAACCACAGGCGGCAGCAAAGCCAAGAAAGCCGCAGAAGCTCAGGCCAAACAAGCGGCTGAGGAAGCTGCTGCCAAAGCCGCTGCGGAAGCGGCAGCCAAACAGGCTGCTGAGCAAGCTGCTGCCAAAGCTGCTGCGGAAGCGGCAGCCGCCAAAAAGGCTGCTGAGGCCGCAGCTTCCGCAGCTCCAGCGGCAACAGCAGCGACTCCAGTCAGCGGCGAAGCTGAAACATCACAAGCTTCTAATAACGACACTCAAGCCACTCCTGCCCCAGACCAAGAAGTGCTCTAGGTATATAGTGCAGATTCTAAAAAGTCGTAAACATCAATCGATATAGATACACGTTCCCAAAAGTTGCTTGCAATCAAAAAAGCCTTGAGAAAGGCCAAATTTTCAATGGATTCAACTTTAAATAAATAGCCTCAGGGGAAAATTAATAGCAAAATATAATCAAGAGAGGGGCAACTTGAACTAAAACTTCTCAAAGACATAGCTCATTAATAAGTTGACGCCAACCTAGTCAATACACAGGCACCTAGGGCTAGGACGTTCCAAGCGAAAGCAAACCATCAAATACACAAGAAGACGAATAACAATTGGCCACCAACCCTAACTCGATATTTACATTCAGCCACCAATACGCAACACTCTCGCAGAAGACATGAAAACATAAACACACAGCATCAACAAATCAACTCATACACCCCACAAGAAGCTCTAAATTCAAAGAAACAAGATAAACTATAAGGAAGAATTCGGTTGCAATAAAAAATGACTACTAAACAATGTTCGCCAGAAAAGCCGATACTTATTCACGAACAAGCACAGGCAAGGACTTTGATTAACCACAAATGCTTTTCTTAAAATCCCTAACCGAGCAAACGTGAAAATTAATTCTAGAAATAAATCGATGAAATATTGAGCATTGCAGGATCAGAGATTTATCCAGAGATGACGAAAGAGAAGTTAATGACCAAAATTGAAACGGTACATTAAGCCTATCTGTGTAAGGAACCAAATGAAACTCTTCCAGCAATTGCTGGTGGCTCCTGCTGCTTTGGGCCTTATGGCACCAATGGCTGCTAATGCCGCAGACCTAGACATCAAAGGTGTGTCCGATTATTCGGCCTCCAGCGAGCAGGTCACCAGCATCTCCCAATCCCAAGATGTTTACCCAACCGATTGGGCTTACCAGGCGCTGAGCAACCTGATTGAGCGCTACGGCTGTGTAGCTGGCTATCCAAGCGGAAGCTACCTCGGCAACAGAGCAATGACCCGCTTTGAAGCGGCTGCTCTATTGAATGCTTGCCTCGATCGCATCACTGAAGTCACCGACGAACTGCGTCGTCTGCTCAACGAATTCGAGCAGGAGCTCGCAATCCTCAAGGGCCGTGTTGATGGGCTAGAAGCCCGCGTTGGTGAACTCGAAGCCACTCAGTTTTCCACCACCACCAAGCTGAAAGGTAAGGCATTCTTAATAAGTCGAAGACTCAAAGGAGCCTGGATCAAATGCGTTGCTCAATACAAATACTGCTTTAACTTTTATCAGGATGAGATCGGCTTACAACAATCATCAGTCAAGAGCTAGATCAATAAGGCCCAAAAAACAGCTCTTATCATCGTCTACACATATAAGATTAGTTCAATAACGAACCATCAGCATTGCAATCACGTAGACTATTCCACTTGGCCAAATTTTCTTCTAAGTTGTCAAACTCATTTTCTGAGTCATTGATTTGTTGGGCTTTAATTAATGCTTGAAAAGCCTCGACGCCATACTTGCTTGCGATTCTTTGCTTGATACAGGCTTTATACTTAGATCCAGCCTTTAATTCCTCCTCTGCCCATCTTAAATTATCCTGAGCCAACTCACTCTTTTCTCTCCATTCCAGCATGTGGTTCGTGAATTCTTCTTGTGCACCATCAGCGAAAGCAGATTCACTATGTACTACAAGTAAGAGAAATAACACTAATCCTACTAAGAAATGACGCATTCCTCGTCCCTAGAGGCCTCATGATTATCCCATAAAAGTTTATAACACCATTTCTCTTTCGGCGAATGCCTAACTCTTTCAACACCTTTCTTTGTTAGAATAAAGATTGGCTTACCTGATTCTGAGACCTGCTTGATGTCTACATTGCCGAGCATCCACATGCGCATAAATACTTGATTGTCCGTCATGGTCCCAAGATATTCCACGCAACTTTTACCAACATCAATAAACCAGAGGGAAAGTAGTTCTGCCTTCTCTCTATCTCCCTTACAAAGCTGAAGCGTAGTCCGCAAAATAGCCGTTGCATCGCCTTGCTTAAGCGCAAAACGAATCAAGGCATTTCCAAGGCTAATCTGCTCGCGATCTACACTCATGGCGCCATTTCTATTGGGCATATATAAGGAGTTGAAATTCGTAAACAAAGTTATAAACCTGACTCTAGCCAAGAAAGCACGTTGCACTCCAGCTTAAAGACTCGCAAGTTATGGAATGCAGATGAGCAGCAAAATAGCTTAGATTAGAAGGGTTTACAAGCTGAGCCTATCAAGCGAGCATTCTGTTCAAATAGAATCTAAAAGGTCTAGAATGGTTATTGAAAGCCTAATATTCAAAACCAATGTTTATTTAATTGGAATAGAAAAATCTCTCGTATGCTGCAAGCCAAACCTCAAAAAGGTTTATTTAATAGCTATCAGAGCTGAGTCAACACAATCAATTCAACCTCAGCAGCCACTGCAAGGGTAATTCAAACTCAACAAAGCAACTAGCTTCTCTTGAAGAAACCTCCAAGAAGATTGGATGCCGTCAATGAAAAAGGCTAGTCACAACCAAGCCTTGGATTGATCATCTAAGCAAAACTGTCAATACATACTCAACAGACTATCCTTATAAGCTAGAGGCCCTAGTCCAAATAAGAGAAGGGGCCTCTAACCAAAAAGAATTTTTCAAAATATGCCTGGAATAATCCAACCAGTCAGTGCATAATCATAGCGATTAGACCTTTTAACAAGCCTTTTCGTGAATTTCTTGAGAGAGTTAAGGGGGTTAAATTCCATAATAAATGAGGAGAGAGTAAAAATGCCCTAAAGCTTTAACTTAAGGGCATGAATGTCTATTAAGCGCTTAAAATAATCCAGGAATAATCTGCCCTGTAGCAGCATAACTGGCGAGTGCTCCAATAAAGCCAATCATTGCCCAGCGGCCGTTTTGTAGCTCTGCATTTTCATTCATGATGATTAGGAGGTAGAGGAATTGTGTAAGGAAAGGCTGAAGGGCACAAAGGTCTCATGCCAATTGGCCACCAGACAAGAAGTACAGTCAATGTCATATTCTCGACTAATCCGCTTTTTAAAAAAGATGATTAGCCTGAACAGTGATCATTAAAATCAAAAAATGCCGGGTAAGATTTGCCCTGTGAATAAATAAGCCACGACAGCAGACAAGAAGCCAATCATTGCCCCACGTCCGTTGGCCAGTTCTGCTTCTTTACTAAAAGCGGTGTATTCAGGATCAATTTGCATGCGAGGTTCGCTTGCATACATGTTCTGACGTCCACCGTCTTCAGTGATGACATTTGTAGAAGAGGTCATGATTTTTCTGCTTAAACCACACCAGGAATAATTTGGCCTGTCGTTAGATATGCTCCGACCGCAGCCCAAAATCCCATCATTGCGGCCATTCCATTAACACGCTCAGCGGTTAACTTCTGATTTTCGACCCTATTGGTCTTGGGTGTTTTTTTCATAAGAAGGAATTTGAGTTCAGGTCACTTTGATCACGAAGACCAGCACTCCGGCCTTCGTTACAAAAGCTTAACACAAGAGGTTGCGAAGTGTGACGATCCTGTTTGCAGGGGCAGTTCCACCAGCTCAAAGCCCTCAAAACTCCCATTAAAGCAGGGTACTTACATGTCTAAACCTTGTCACCAAGCTCTCAAATTAATGCATTAAAAGAAGAAAATTTTAGAAATATGCGCGAATTCATATTACTAAGATGTTTTTTGGGACGCCTTGGCTCATATGATCTCAATCATTCACGGCAGCTACAATGACTGCTTGCCAACATTTAATAATGTAAACATCAACAAGTCTATTGGGTTTGAATTCTTCTCACTATTCTTGTAAGAGAGTTTAGAAACTTAAGCCTCTATCATTTCTCTATCTAACTCAATATAGAGGCAGACGACTAATGAATGCTCAAAAGAGCACTCCATCCATGCTTGCTCAACCGCTCTCTAAATTTTAGGACTTGCATCAAAGCCTCAAAAGGCTTGAACTGCACAAGCCTGAATCAAGCAAAATCCCACGACCTCCATAGGCTTAGGTGCAAACACCTAGACGCCGCTTGGCATGGGCCGTAATTGGAAGAATTTATTTCAAAGCCCTTCCTAGGCTCTTGATAGAGCTATTCCATAGATACTGGCATTTGGCTGATGGTGACAAGCTCATCACATTCAACAAACTGGCAAGAAGCCTTTATTGGTGCTCTTACCACCTGTTCAAGTCTTTTAAATTACCGTTTACCAGGTAGATCATCTATGCGAGTTCAGCTTAGTGAATTCAGAACTCAAGGTGAACTGAACAGAAATTAAATTGACTTGATCAATCAACAAACCAAGAGTTTTGCTTACCTTCAGGGCTATGTTTTGGTTTGCTTTTTTTGGTCGAATAGAAAGTATGCCCCAGAAGAATAAAAACTAGACGTTAAAGAGAAACTCCATAACATCACCCTCCTCTACGACGTAGTCCTTACCCTCACTACGCAGCCAACCCTTGTTGCGTGCTTCAGCAAAGGAACCGGCCTCAAGCAACTTCTGGTAAGCAATGGTTTGAGCACGTATGAAACCACGCTCGAAGTCAGTATGGATCACACCAGCTGTCTGCGGCGCTGTCATGCCGGCCTTAAACGTCCAAGCACGGGTTTCCTTCTCCCCAGTGGTGAAGTAAGTACGAAGACCTAGAAGCCGATAGGTCGCCTTGATCAAACTCTTCAGCCCCCCCTCACTCACTCCGAGGCCTTCTAGGTAATCAATACGCTCTGCTTCGCCGAGTTCAATTAACTCAGCTTCCACCTGAGCTGAAATGCGCACGCATTCAGCACCCTCACGCGTCGCCAAGGTCGTCACCTCCTCACAGTAGGCATTGCCGCCGGCAAGATCGTCTTCGCTCACATTGGTGGCGTAAATAATTGGCTTAGCCGTTAGTAGGCCAAGCGGTTTAATGATTTTCGCTTCTTCATCACTGAGCTCTACAGCACGAGCAGCACCACCTTGCTCAAGCACAGATTGAATCCGCTCAAGCGCAGCATCTTCGAACTGGGCGTCATTGCTTGTGCGCGTCTGTTTTTTCAAGCGCAAGCGCCGTTTCTCGATCTGACTGAGATCTGCAAAGCCGAGTTCAAGGTTGATGACCTCAGCATCCCTAGAAGGATCCACTGATCCAGAGACATGGATCACATCCTCGTCTTCAAAGCAACGCACCACATGCACGATGGCGTCAACCTCGCGAATATTGGCAAGAAATTTGTTGCCCAACCCCTCTCCCTCACTAGCCCCCTTGACCAAACCAGCGATATCAACAAACTCCATGCGCGTTGGAATCATCTCCTTGCTCTTACTTAGATCGCAAAGCAGCTGCAAGCGCTCATCAGGTACCGCAACACTGCCCACATTCGGTTCAATGGTGCAGAAGGGAAAATTGGCAGCTTGAGCCTGCGCGTTGGCCACAAGTGCATTGAAAAGCGTGGACTTACCCACATTGGGTAGTCCAACAATTCCGGCTTTAAGCATGGGGGCAAATCTAGCCGTGCCCATGCCAGAAACCATTGCAACAGCGATATGGCACTGCAGAGAAACGCTAACAGCACTAAAGAGTTACGCTACGGTGCCTTACTGCAGTCAGGCTCGCTGACCAGCGAGACTGCTTGACATCGTTGGTGGGTTGATGGCCAGTACAAAGGCCTCGCCCATATCGGCACATCAGGAGCAGGGATTGGTCCATCTCACACAACTCAAAGGTGCTTTAGGGCAACGCAAACGCTTGATCAGCCTCAGTGCAGCTGTGGTGCTAATCACTGCAGGGGGGATGGCATGGAGGTTCAGCCCCCAGCAGCGCTTGGGTCGCGATCTCAGCAATTACACCGTAGAAACCGAGAGGGGCACCCTTCCTGGGATCGTGAGCGCCAACGGCGAATTGCAGGCGAAGCGGAGCGTGAATGTCAGTCCCAAAAAAGCAGGTTTGCTGAAAGAGCTCTATGTCGATCAAGGCGACGAGGTCAAAAAGGGAGAGGTGCTCGCTCGCATGGATAGTGGCGACTACAACGACCGCTTAGATGAAGCGAAGGCCCTTGAAAGAAAAGAGCAAGCTGAATACGAAACGAGAAAAGCAGACCATGAGCGGCGCGACAACCTCTACCAACAAGGAGCCATCTCAGCCGACGACGCGAGCAAATATCGCCGCCTCTACCTAACCAGCCGCGCCAACCTTGCCGCCGCACAAGAGCGTGTTCAACAACGCATTACTGAAGGGAGCGAACTGCTGATCAGAGCACCCTTCAGTGGTGTGATCACAGCCCGTTATGCGGAGCCAGGAGCCTTTGTGACCCCAACAACAGCAGCCTCTGCAACTGCCGGCGCCAGCAGCTCCTCCCTGGTTGAACTCTCAGAAGGAATGGAGGTGAACGCCAAAGTGCCCGAAAGCGACATCGGCCGCATCCGCATCGGCCAAAATGCCAGCGTGCGTGTTGACGCCTTCCCAGAACAACGTTTTATGGCCCGCGTCAGCGAGATCGCCCCGAGGGCAGCAAAAACTGAGAATGTCATCTCTTTCGCAGTCAAGCTCAACCTGATCAAGCCTTCGCCCCAACTGCTAATAGGCATGTCCGCAGACGTGGATTTTCAAACGGGCAAGACTGCACCCACCACGTTGGTTCCCACCGTGGCGATTGTGACTGAAAAGGGCAAACCTGGAGTGCTTCTTGTGGGCCAAAAAAATCAACCACGCTTTCAAGCGGTGGAACTAGGCACCAGTAGTGGCAGCAAAACAGCCATCCTGAGCGGGCTAAAGCCCGGCACGCGAATTTTTATCGATCTGCCCCCATGGGCCAAAACAAAACGCGACTGATGCCAACCCCCATCAATCCGTCCCATGCCTGAGGCTGCTAACAAGCCACTGTTGCTGCTGGTGGATGGCCACTCGCTGGCCTTCCGCAGCTTTTATGCCTTCAGCAAAGGTGGCGAAGGGGGATTGGCGACAAAAGACGGTACCCCTACCAGCGTTACCTATGGCTTCCTAAAAGCCCTGCTGGACAACTGCAAGGGTCTTAGCCCGCAAGGGATTGTGATCGCCTTTGATACAGCTGAGCCAACCTTCCGCCATCAAGCAGACGTCAACTACAAGGCCAATCGTGATGTTGCACCAGACATTTTTTTCCAGGACCTCAAACAACTGCAAGAGATCCTTGAAAACAACCTGCAACTTCCCCTTTGCCTTGCCCCTGGCTATGAAGCCGATGATGTGCTCGGCACCCTCGCCAACCAAGCGAGCAGAGATGGTTGGGGTGTACGCATCCTCTCCGGCGACCGTGACCTCTTTCAGCTGGTTGATGATCAGCGCGACATTGCCGTGCTCTATATGGGCGGTGGACCGTACGCCAAAAACAGTGGTCCCAGCCTGATCGATGAAGCTGGGGTGCTCAGCAAACTTGGAGTCGCACCAAGCAAGGTGGTTGAGCTCAAGGCCCTCACTGGCGACAGCTCTGACAACATCCCCGGGGTCAAAGGTGTGGGTCCTAAAACAGCCATCACCCTTCTTAAGGAGAATGGCGATCTAGATGGCATCTACAACGCGCTGGCTGAAGTGGAAGCAGAAGGCGAGAAAGCCAGCCGCGGTGCCATTAAAGGAGCACTCAAAAGCAAGCTCAGCAACGATCGTGATAACGCCTATCTGTCGCTCCATCTCGCAGAGATCCTGGTCGATATCCCCCTACCAAAAGCGCCACGCCTAGAGCTAGGCAGCGTTGACAACGATGGACTCACTGACCGCCTGAGCGCCTTGGAACTCAACAGCCTGGTGCGCCAAGTACCAAGTTTCGTGGCCACCTTCTCCAGCGGGGGATTCAAAGCCAATCGCCACGAACTTGAACCATCCAGATCTGCGACAAGCGCAGCAGAACCTGAATCTTCAACAGAAACAAAGGCTTCAAACGACAACGAACTACCGGCGCTAGAGCCACAACTGATTACCAATCCAGAAGAGCTGCAAGAGCTTGTCAAACGGCTGATGGGCTGTCGAGATCGCCTCAAGCCAGTGGCAATCGACACAGAAACAACCGCCCTCAATCCCTTTTGCGCTGAACTGGTGGGCTTAGGCGTCTGTTGGGGTGAGGGGCTGCAAGACCTGGCCTACATCCCGATCGGACACCATCCGCCTGCCGCACTACTGGATGCAGACGCTGCATGCCAACTCCCCCTAGAGGCAGTGCTCAAAGCGATAGCTCCTTGGTTGGCGAGTAACGACCACCCCAAAGCACTGCAGAACGCCAAATACGACAGGCTCATCCTTTTGCGCCATGGACTCGCCCTCGAGGGGGTCGTGATGGACACGTTGCTGGCCGACTACCTCCGTGATGCCGCCGCCAAACACGGCCTGGAAGTGATGGCAGAACGTGAATTCAAGATCACGCCAACCGGCTTCAGCGAGCTGGTTGGCAAGGGCCAAACCTTTGCTGATGTCGCAATCCCAACGGCCAGCCTCTACTGCGGCATGGACGTGCATCTCACCCGACGACTTGCCATCCGACTGAGAGCGCAACTTGAGAACATGGGAGCCCAGCTGCTTCCCCTACTGGAGCAAGTTGAGCAACCCCTAGAACCGGTTTTGGCGCTGATGGAAGCCACCGGTATCCGCATCGACCTGCCTTATTTAAAGGAACTCTCGATTGAACTTGGCAACACCCTGGAGAAACTTGAGCAACAAGCCCAAGAGGCCGCAGGGGTGAACTTCAATCTGGCCTCCCCCAAGCAATTGGGAGAACTGCTATTCGAAACACTTGGGCTCAATCGCAAAAAATCCAGGCGCACCAAAACGGGCTGGAGCACCGATGCCAACGTGCTGGAAAAACTCGAAGCTGATCATCCCGTGGTGCCGTTGGTGCTGGAGCACAGAGTGCTCAGCAAACTGCGCAGCACCTACGTGGATGCCTTGCCGCAGCTTGTGGAATCAGAAACCGGCAGGGTGCACACCGATTTCAACCAAGCGGTTACGGCAACAGGCCGGCTGAGTAGCAGCAACCCCAACCTGCAAAACATCCCCATCCGCACGGAATTCAGCAGACGAATCCGCAAGGCTTTTCTTCCCCAAGAGAACTGGAAACTGCTCAGTGCGGACTATTCACAGATCGAATTGCGCATCCTCACCCACCTCTCTGGAGAGGAGGTTTTGCAAGAGGCCTTCCGCAATGGCGATGACGTACACGCTCTCACTGCAAGGTTGCTCCTCGATAAAGATGAGGTGAGTGAAGATGAACGCCGACTCGGCAAAACCATCAACTTCGGCGTGATCTATGGCATGGGCGCCCAACGCTTTTCACGTTCAACTGGCCTTAGCCAAGCGGAGGCCAAAGACTTCCTTAGCCGTTACAAACAGCGCTACGCGAAAGTGTTTACCTTCCTCGAACTGCAAGAGCGGCTTGCACTCAGCAAAGGCTATGTAGAAACCCTGTTAGGGCGGCGGCGGCCCTTCCATTTCGATCGCAACGGATTAGGCCGATTGCTGGGCAAAGATCCAATGGACATTGATCTCGACGTAGCCCGCCGCGGTGGCATGGAAGCCCAACAGCTCAGGGCGGCAGCCAATGCACCGATCCAGGGTTCCAGTGCCGACATCATCAAAGTGGCGATGGTGCAGTTGCAACAACAGCTAACGGCAGCAGATCTACCGGCACGCCTGCTGCTGCAGGTGCACGACGAACTGGTGTTAGAAGTAGACCCCACCGCACTTGAAGATGTTCAGCAGTTGGTGATGCAAACGATGGAAAAGGCTGTTGAACTTAGCGTGCCACTCGTGGTAGAAACAGGCACTGGCGATAACTGGATGGACGCGAAATAAAAACCTCAACAGACAAAAAAACTAGACGGCAGTTAACCTCCATCAACCAGGCCAAGCAAACACTTGTTTGCATCAATTCAGAGCATGCGTTTAAGCAATAAAAAGGCCCGCTAAGCGAGCCTTGCAAGAGATCTAAATCTGTGGATCTACTAAATCTGTGGATCTAAATTGATGGTTCATCCAAACAATAAAATCGCAAGCCTGAGAGAGAAATTCTTGGGCACTACAAGCCAAAAAGGCAGCCCAGCAATAGTTTTAGAGTTGACTAGATATTCTTAAATTGAACGAAGAATAAATTTGTTAGAATCAACTCTTCCATAATCCTCATCCGATATGCCTGAAAAGAACTAGCCATATCCCCTGATTCAATAAAACCCTCCATAAGGCAATCCTGCTGATGAATCTCAACCTGCGCAAACGACTGCAAAACCTAAAACTTGTAGCCGGTCTGGCCAACTTTTTAAAAGATCCTGGCCTGGACAGCGTGTTTGCAGTTGCAGGCAGCCTTCAAGACAGCTCCCTGGCCGAGAAGATGGAACGCCACCTGATGGCGAATGCACGCTTTAAGGCCATCGTTGACGAGGGTTGGCGGCCAAAACCGATAGACCTCAACGATCTGCAGAAGCTTCCGCAAGGAAGCCTTGGCCGCAGCTACGCCGATCAACTCCTCAGCCAAGGCATCGATCCAAATGCGCTGATTGATCCAACACCTGTGACTTCCCCCAAGGAGTTCATCGTGCATCGCCTCAAGGAAACGCACGACATCGTTCACGTGCTAACAGGCTTCGGTATCGATGGGGTCAGTGAGCTTGGCCTGCAAGGGTTCAACCTTGCTCAGAACCATTCACCCCTGGCCGTGATGCTGATCTTTGGCGGCATGCTCAACGCACTGCAAGACGATGAGCCGCTTGGCCCGCTGCTTCAGGCTCTAAGCCAAGGCTTCCAGATGGGACTGGATGCTGACTTAGTTATTGCTCACAAACTTGAAGAAGGCTGGGAGCGGCCACTTGTGCAATGGCGTGAAGAACTAAGGCTGCCTCACCCCAACGCGAGCTAAGAATCAGCCCGAGCCGAACGCAGGTTCAGAACGCGTGGCCCTAGCCTCAAAGCAAACTCCAGACCTGCCAGTGTCACTGCGGCTCACAAACACCCTCACCCGCCGCACGGAACCCTTCACTCCGCTCAAGGACGGGCACGTCAGCATTTACTGCTGCGGCGTCACGGTCTACGACCTCTGCCATCTCGGCCATGCCCGCAGCTACATCGCCTGGGATGTGCTGCGTCGCTATTTGATCTGGCGTGGTTACACAGTCACCTTCGTGCAGAACTTCACTGATATCGACGACAAAATCCTCAAGCGTGCCGCTGAAAAGGAATGCTCCATGCAGGAGATCAGCGAGCAAAACATCGAAGCCTTCCATCAAGACATGGATTCCCTAGGCATCCTGCGGCCCGATCGCATGCCCCGCGCCACCCAATGTCTAGATGGGATACGCAGTTTGATCGGTGAATTAGAAGCTAGTGGGGCTGCCTACTCTGTCGATGGCGATGTCTACTTCGCCGTGATGAAACATCACGGCTACGGCAAGCTCAGTGGTCGTGATCTCAATGAGCAGCAACAAAACGCCGATGGTCGTGTGGCCGATGCCGAAGAGGCGCGCAAGCAACACTCCTTTGATTTCGCACTATGGAAGGGAGCTAAAAGCGGAGAGCCAAGCTTTCCCTCACCCTGGGGAGCAGGGCGCCCGGGCTGGCATATCGAGTGTTCCGCCATGGTGCGCGAGGAATTGGGCGAAACAATCGACATCCACCTGGGGGGAGCTGACCTGATCTTCCCTCATCACGAAAACGAGATCGCTCAATCTGAGGCAGCTACCGGCAAGCAGCTTGCTCGCTATTGGCTACACAACGGCATGGTGAATGTCGGCGGTCAGAAAATGAGCAAGTCACTCGGCAACTTCACCACGATCAGAGCCCTACTAGAAAACGGCGTCTCCCCAATGACGTTACGCCTGTTCATTCTGCAGGCCCATTACCGCAAACCGCTCGACTTCACAGCCGATGCCATCAACGCTGCAGCCACCGGATGGAAAGGTCTTAACGCAGCCCTTGGCCTCGGGAACATCTATAGCGAAACCCTGAACTGGCCTGAATGCAAACCCCTACCACAAGGAGTCATTCAAGCCGCCCATCCCTCCAATCAGGAGCAATGCAACAAAATACGTCAACACTTCATCGATGCACTGGACGATGACCTCAATAGCTCAGGGGCCATCGCCGTGCTGTTCGATCTTGCCCGCCCCCTGCGTGCCCTAGCGAACCGCTTGAAGCGTGGTGACACAAAGGCAATTCAAGAAACAGCGAAGCTGAACTTGCTCCCACGTTGGCAACTGCTGGTGGAGCTGGCCAATGTGCTCGGGCTTGAGGCCGAAAAAGCCGCGCAACCGGCCCCCGAGAGAAACAACAGGGTTGATGAAAACCATATCCAACGCGCCATTGCCACTCGCAAAGAGGCCAAAGCTGCCCGTGATTTCGCCAAAGCCGATCTCATCCGCGACGAGCTGCGCGCCCAAGGGATCGAACTGATCGATAAACCAGGAGGCCTCACAGACTGGATCAGCAGCTGATCATCATCCGCGGAACGTTCTAGTTTTCAACCATCAGCGCCACGATGAGCGACTTCGGCTTCGCCAGCTCTAGGGATACAAACGCTTCAGCCAAATCGACAATGCCCACCTCTGCTTTAGAGAACTGAGTCCATGAGCCCCAACCGTGAACGCTTGATCAGGTCCCAGTCCATGTCTGCAGCAGATCCACGACGCTAACGATCAAACCAAAGGCCACAACAGGTGGTGACACCCAACGCAGCATGAACAGCAACAAGCGACTTAACCCAAATGGTGTCTCACAACCAGCGAGATCCTCCTTGAAGCGACGGGGCACCACCCAACCCAACAAAAGAGCCAGCAGTAATCCGCCAAGAATTAACAATAGATTCAGCAAAGAATCCATCCAGCCGAGAACATCCGTTGATGTAGCCGCCGGCAGACCGAGCACAAAAATCACTGCTACAGAAAGCCATACCGCCCGAATACGGCTGCAACCAAAGCGATCGATCAAGCAAGCCACAGGCACCTCAAGCAAAGACACCGCAGAGGTGATCGCAGCGATGTAAGCAAGCGCGAAAAAAAGCACAGCCACAACACGACCAGTGTCTCCGAGAGAAGCCAACCCCGTAGGGATAGAAATGAATAAGGCTCCAACGGTGGAATCGCTGATCACATCCTTGAGAGCAAATGTCATCACCACTGGGAAGGTGATCATCCCTGCCAACAAACCCACGGCTGTATCCATGCTCACCACTGCTACCGCTTCGCGAGGCAGGTGATTGCGGCGATCCAAATAGGCTGCATAGGCAAGGATGCAGCCAATACCAGTGCCAATTGAAAAGAAGGCTTGATTAAAGGCGTTGCGCACCGTCGTGGTATTGAACAATTGATCAGCGTCCCAGCGGAACAGGAAGGTGTGATAGCCCTGCAAGGCTCCCTCGAGAGTGGACGCCCAACACGCCAGTGCAATCAGCAACAAAAAAAGCAAAGGCAGCCCCCAGCGAGAGAGGCGCTCAATACCACCACGAACACCGGCTGCCACAACCAAAGCAGTAAGCACCAAGCTGACCATCTGCCCCCATAGGGCATTGCTGCCCTTGCTCACGACGCCGAAGAAGCTCTCCGCCTCCGTCATGTCAGCGGGCAAACCCACCAACAGGGCATGAAACAGGGTGTGACCGGTCCAACCCATCAACACTGCATAAAAAGCCAAAATTCCGCAAGGGGCAATCACAAACAGCCAGCCCATCGGTTGCCAACGGGCCCCAGCTGCTGCAACCGGTGCTAGCAGAGGGCTTTTGCCCGTACTGCGGCCAAGCACCATCTCGGCAATCAACACCGGCAGGCAAACCACCAACACAATCACGACATAGAGGAGCAGAAAAGCCGCCCCACCCCCCTGAGAGGATCGATAGGCGAAGCCCCAGAGATTGCCAAGCCCCACGGCACTGCCTGCAGCGGCAAGCACAAAGCCCACGCCCGATCGCCAATGTTCCCGAACTGCCATGACTGGAGCTCCTTGTTAAGACAAGCTTGCCAGTGTCTGGCCATCTAGTGGGAGACTGGCTTCAACTGCCGGAACAGTGTGAAAGCCATCAGCGTGCTGGGCTCCACAGGTTCGATCGGTACTCAAACCCTCGAGATTGCCGAAGAATTCCCTGAGCGCTTCAGGGTGGTGGCACTCACGGCCGGCACGAACGTCTCTCTTGTCGTGGAGCAGATCCAACGACATCATCCCGAGGTTGTAGCGCTCGCCGACGCGTCGCTACTGCCAGAGCTAAAGCAGCAACTCAACGCACTGCCTAGCGAGCAACAACCACCTCACTTACCTCAGTTGTTAGCGGGCCCAGAAGGGCTCAATGTGGCCGCCTCATGGGATAGCGCTGATCTAGTGGTCAGCGGCATCGTCGGCTGTGCGGGGCTACTGCCAACACTTGCAGCAATCAAAGCCGGCAAGGATCTTGCCCTCGCCAACAAGGAAACCCTGATCGCTGCAGCACCTGTCGTGCTGCCGGAATTAAAACGCAGCGGCAGTCGGCTGCTTCCAGCAGATTCCGAACACTCGGCCATTTTCCAGTGTCTGCAAGGAACACCCTGGGCTGAGAACGCCCGCCTATCAACAGGAGTTCCTACCCCTGGGCTGCGCCACATCCAGCTCACAGCATCTGGAGGTGCCTTCCGCGACTGGTCAGCAAAAGACCTTGAGAAAGCCACCATTGCCGATGCAACCAGCCACCCCAACTGGAGCATGGGACGCAAAATCACCGTGGATTCAGCCACCTTGATGAATAAAGGGCTAGAGGTCATCGAAGCCCATTACCTCTTTGGCATCGACTACAACCAAATCGAGATCGTGATCCACCCTCAAAGCATCATCCACTCGATGATCGAGTTGGCTGATTCCTCCGTGCTGGGGCAGCTCGGCTGGCCAGACATGAAACTACCTATCCTCTACTGCCTGAGCTGGCCGGAGCGGCTCGAAACTCCTTGGCGGCGACTGAATCTCGCCGAAGTAGGCGAACTCACCTTCCGCGCCCCTGATACCAAAAAATACCCCTGCATGAAACTTGCCTACGCCGCAGGACGGGCCGGCGGAACCATGCCAGCCGTCCTCAATGCTGCCAATGAAGAAGCAGTGGCCCAGTTCCTTGAGGAGCGCATCCATTTTCTTGACATCCCGGAAGTGATCGAGGCTGCCTGTGAACGCCACAAGCCCGACCTGCAGACACAACCCCAGCTTGATGACGTGCTTGCCGTCGATGCATGGGCACGCAAGGCCGTACAAGAGCAGGTGAAACGGGGCACCCGTCGCCTGCCACTGCCAGCCTTGACAGCATGAATTTCAAGGTGAGTCATCACCTACTTCTTTGCGCCACAGCCAACAAGGCGGCCTGTTGCAGTGCAGATGTCGGCAACGCCAGCTGGGCCAATCTCAAAAAACAAATCAAACATCATGACCTCGAAAACATCGATCGTCCAGAAGGTGTGGTTCTGCGTAGCAAGGTTGACTGTCTTCGCATCTGCAACGACGGACCAATCCTGCTGATCTGGCCTGACGGGATCTGGTATGGCGGAGTGACACCAGAACGAATCGAATCAATCGTGAAAGAGCATGTGCTTGGCGGCCAACCAATCGAAGCCTGGATCATTCGCCGGACCCCTCAGCAGCAGAGACATCCCTGAATTTTTACTGGGTTTTTAGTCAAGCTCCAAACTTTGACAGCCAACGGGCCACCACCTGATCCCCCCAGCAGCCTCCGATGGCATGGAAACCATTGTGGCCGCCGTGAGCTGTCAACAACACTTGGATTCGCTGCTCACTGGATGGAGACATATTCGCTGCCAACTGTTGAGCGGCTTCTGCTGGCACCCAGGGATCATCTAGCGCTTGCAGGAGCAGTGTTGGCGGCAGGCGACTGGGGTTCTCAAGCAAGGCGCTCAAAGGTGAGGCGCCAGCGTAGTAAGCATCAACATCGCCATAACCCCAGCGCGGTGCTGTGATGGCAGCATCAAACTCTCGGATCGTTGCTGGCGGGCTCTGACCCTTCTCCCCATTGAGCACTCCCCTTTCCTGCACAGTCACGCCGAAGGGATCCGCCAAGGTTTGACGAATCAATCGCTGCAGCAACCAACGCTGATAAACCCTATTGCGGGGACGCTCGATTGAGGCACTGCAAGCCGCTAAATCAAGGGGACTACTGGTACAAACCAATCCATCCAAAACCGCTTGGCCAGGCGCGCGCGCGTGGCTTGGCTCAAGACAGGCATTGAGAAGCATCGTGCCCCCAAGGGAAATACCGGCCCCAAGCAGAGGGACTGCCCCTCTCGAAGCAACACCCTCGCGCCCCAGCTGATCACAGAGCTGCCTGGCCCGTAACAACACCGGGCCAAGATCGCTGTTGCAGTCAGCGGCATAGGTCCCTGCTGAGAGATGCCGGCCAGGTTCTGCACCACGCAAATTCAAACGCAGCACAGCGAAACCAGCCGTCTGAAGAGCGCAGGCCATGCGTCGTAGACCTTCACGTCGACTAGAGCCCCCCAATCCATGCAGCAGCAAAACCAAGCCACGCGCCTGGCGGGTGCTTTGCGGGCGATCAAACAAAGCCAATAAATGACCCGAACCCGCCATACCGCTCGGCAAGGCAGGTACTGCAATTTCAATCGCTTCGCCTCGATCACTCGGCAAGCGCACCGGTCTCAGGGTGTCCCTGAGGGTCTGCAAATCACCGCCAAGCCAAGGCAATCTCTGTCTAAAAGAAGGCATCCCGAGCTGCTGAAGCAGCTCGGGATGGGGTTCACCCCTTCTTGCCAACACCAAGCTCCTTTAGTTCAACCAAAAGATCACCCAACACTTTCTTGGCATCACCAAACACCATGGAAGTATTGGCAAGTTCAAACAGATCATTCTTAATCCCTGAGTAGCCCGCACTCATGCCCCGCTTCACCACGAACACCGTGCGAGCTTCCTGCACATCAAGCACAGGCATGCCATAAAGAGGTGAACTTGTATCGGTCTTGGCCTGAGGATTCACAACATCGTTCGCCCCTAGCACCAGCACCACGTCAGTGGCTGGGAACTCAGGATTAATCACATCCATCTCCTTGAGCTGCTCATAAGGAACATCAGCCTCAGCCAAGAGAACGTTCATATGACCAGGCATCCGACCAGCAACCGGATGGATGGCATAGGTGACCTCAATTCCAGCTGCCTCCAAAGCACGGGTGACTTCCCTAAGCGTGTGCTGGGCCTGTGCTACAGCCAGGCCGTAACCGGGAACGATGACAACCCGCTCTGCTGCCTCAAGGGTGAGGGCACACTCTTCAGCGCTGCAACTGGTGATGTTTTTATATTCACCACCGCCGCCAGAAGCAGCGCTTGCTCCTAACGCTCCACCAAACAACACGGATACCAACGAACGATTCATGCCGTTGCACATCACCTGAGTAAGGATCAGACCAGCAGCTCCAACCATGGCGCCAGCCACAATCAGCAACTGACTACCAACAACGAAACCTGCCGCCGCCGCCGCAACTCCCGAATAACTGTTCAAAAGTGAGATCACCACTGGCATATCAGCGCCGCCGATCGGTAGCGTTACGCCGATTCCCAACAAACCAGACCCGATCACCAGCAACCAAAGCGCACTGACGTTGTCGCCACGGCGGCCAAGTTCGATGGCAGCCACTAAAGACATCACAGCAAGCGCAATGTTCACGGCATGCCGAACCCTGCTCTGCATCCAAGGGGGTGTTGACAGCCAGCCCTGCAGCTTTGCCATCGCCACGATGGATCCTGAAAAGGTGATCGAGCCAACAAAAACAGACACCACAATCGAGATGTCTTCAACCACTGCGCTGCCTGCTTCGCCAGCACCAGCGGCTGTCGGGAAGATTGCAACGCCGAAAGCCACCAACAACGACGACATGCCTCCGCAGCCGTTAAACAGAGCAACGGTCTCCGGCATGGAGGTCATCGGCACTCGCTGCGCTGTGATCGCACCGAGACATCCACCGACCACCGTGCCGAAGATGATCCAAATCCAGGCTTCAGCAGCGATGCCGCTGGTGCCGAGATAGTTCACGATCAAGCCCACCACGGCAAGCGCCATGGCAAAAGCTGCAAGGAGATTGGCCTCACGAGCAGAGCGCACCTTCGAAAGGCCCTTGATCCCAAGGGCAAGGAGTAAAACCGCGACCAGGTCAATCGCGAACTTGAGGGTCTCAGCAATATTCATCAGTGGTTGTCCTTACGGCGAGCGGACTTGCGGCTGAACATGGCCAGCATCCGATCAGTCACGAGAAATCCGCCAATCACGTTGAACAAGGCGAAACCAAGAGCAACAGCACCCATCGCCAACAGAGGGATGTTGTTACCGGCCTTGATGATCAGGGTGAGAGCGGCCAACATCGTGATCCCCGAGATCGCATTGGCACCACTCATCAAAGGCGTATGCAAAGTGGGGGGCACCTTGCCGATCAGTTCAAGGCCAAGCAAGCTGCCAAGCAGCAGCACCCAAAGGGCCTCACTCAAGAACGACATCAGTTGGACCCTCCCATGTTGAACACATTGTTATGGCGAATCTCACCGTTGTGACTGATCAGGCATCCGGCAATTAACTCATCCTCAATGTTGAGACTGAGCTGGCCGTCCTTCAAAACGGGCTCCAACAGAGCCACCAAATTGCGGGAGTAAAGAGCACTAGCGTGATTGGGCACACTGCAAGGGAGATCGGAGGCACCGATCAACTTCACGCCGTTGCGATCGACTGTTTCACCAGGACGCGTATTCGCACAATTTCCACCCTGTTCAACGGCAAGATCGACCACCACAGCTCCTGGGCGCATGCGATCGAGCATGAGATCACTGATCAATCTGGGAGCTTTTCTCCCAGGCACCTGAGCAGTACAGATCACCACATCGGCCTGCGCCAACTGATTGGAGAGCTGCTCACGCTGAGCCGCCAGGAAAGCCTCAGAAGCCTGCTTGGCATAGCCACCAGACTCATCTGGCCTCTGCTCAATCTCAGGGGGATCGATAAAGCGTGCTCCAAGTGACTCCACCTGCTCCTTCACGGCAGAGCGAACATCACTGACGTAGACCACCGCACCCAGCCGCTTTGCCGTAGCAACTGCCTGCAATCCAGCCACACCAGCACCCAATACCACGACCCGTGCTGGCTGCACTGTGCCAGCTGCCGTCATCAACATCGGGAAGTAACGATCGAGGGCAGCTGCAGCCAACAGCACCGCCTTGTAGCCAGCAATATTGGCCTGAGAGGACAGAGCATCCGCAGACTGTGCCCGACTAATTCTCGGCAGCAGCTCTAGGGCCATCGCTGAGAGCTTGGCCGATTTCAGCGCCGCCGCCAAAGCAGAATTGCTGTAAGGGGCCAACAAGCCAACAATGGTGGCTCCAGGCCGCAGCTTCTGCAATGAGATTTCAGACGGTGCATGCACACAGAGGAGTAAATCCGTCTGACCCCAGAACTGTTCATCCCCAGGGGTGACCAGCTCAGCACCAACGTTTCCATAAACAGCATCAACAAAACCTGCGGCAAGGCCTGCACCCCGCTCAATGGCAACCTTGCTGCCCAGAGAAAGAAACTTTTTCACCGTGTCCGGCGAAGCCGCAACACGGGTTTCTCCCATCGCCGATTCCAGCTGAATTAAGAGTCTGGGCAAGAGAGAAAACTTGTTTAACCAGGCGAGATTACGGGGTCGACCTCCCCATACCGGGAGCTTTCCTGAAGAAAAGTTTTTTTAGCTGAACTTTTAGCTATGAAGGAGTGTTGACTCCAACTGCCTCAATGGGCCTAACCGCAATCGAATGTCCAGATGGTGTTTGCCATAGCCATCACGGAGGCCATGCCGTGGAGCGCTCCACAATGCAGAACAACCTCCAGGGACACGGGAGAGAATGGTGTGAACGCCTGGCAGAACGGATCTACGAGATTTCGGTGGATACCTTCTCCCAAACAGTGATGCCGAGCCTCCATTCCGCAGGATGGCAGCGACGCCATTTGGATTGGGAATTCAAGCTCGACAAACAGGAGTCGGAGCCTGACAAGGCTTTGGTAGACGGGATTATCAACGCCACCGAGAGTTTCCTCCGCAGCAGTGAAGTCCACCGACTGTTCATTCAAGAACTGGTTCAGGGAACCTTTGCTGAAGCCGGTTCAGACACCCTGAGGGCATCAGCCGTTCAAAAGCTGATCGAAAACGAATTGCTAACGATGCTCAAGGAGAAAAAGGAGCAATTGCTCGATCGCTTAGCTGGTCAACTGATGGATGAGGCTCAGGGCAACTTCGAGATCGCACACACTGCCGCAAGCGAAGGCCTCAATGAGGTTGAGCACCTGCTCGTAAACCACACCGAAGCGCTCTGAACTCAGTCAGACAATTGGTAACAACTCCTGTTCCATAGCCAAGGCCTCAAGCTTCAACCCTTGGCTATGGAGCCAGCGTGCTCTCAGGATCAACGGATCAATGTCAAATTCATGGAGCCAGCACTGCTCCAGGCTGCGGCGTTGCTGAAAAATAAACTGTGATGAATTGCGGCGCTTGGCCATGGTGCCAGGGGGCCGAAAACCCCAAAAGCTCTTGGCCAGAAGCTAAAGATGCCAGCAGCGAAATAAATGGTTAGAAAGACCTATCTTCTCGTGCAATGTCATCTCCAAGCCTTCCTTTGAACTGCTGAGAGAGTCCTGCCAGCCCAAAATCCGACCCCGGATTTGGCAGCAACAGCTGATTCAGCTGCTTCGTCGCAGACTGTCTCCACAGGCAATCCAAGGGCGAGATGTGCTTGTGCATGCGGGCCCAGGTGCAGGCAAAACCCTCGGCGCCCTCCTCAGCTTCGAGGCCATGCAGCGAGGGGGTGGCTTAACGCGATTCATAGTTTTTTGCCACCGCAACTCGATCCTGAATCAATGGCACCAAGCATCTAAACAACTAGGCCTCAACTTGCAGGACTGGGAAGCCTTCCCAGAACAACCCGAGATCCTCAAACAAGCAGACGGCTGGGCCGTGACCTATCAAGGTGCCGGTCTTCAGTTAGAGACCCTGATAGCAGAACTAAAAGACTGGGCCGGTGACGGCTTACTCGCTATTGCCGATGAAGCCCACCACCTCGGGATGAATCCAGATGAACCTCAGGGCCCAGCCTGGGGACGCACCTTTCTTGCTCTCACTGGCAGCAGCAAAATACGGCTTGGTCTGACTGGCACGCCCTTCCGCGCCGACAATCTGGCCTTCTGTGCAGCCCGAAGAGTGCGCGTAGAAGCCGAGGGGGCTCTGGTGGAGCAGATCAGCCCAGATCTCTGCGTGGAACCCAGTGAGCTGATTCATGCTGGAGATGTGCGCCCCCTCGAATTCCGCTTCCAGGATGGCTGGGTGGAACACAGCCGTCCTGGACAGCCCGATCGAGATGTCTCACCCCTCTCTGCTGAAGTGCGTGAAAGCTGGCGAGCACGCAATCTACGTAGGGCTATTCGGATCTCAGACTCAAGCAGTATTGCCTTGCAACTGTTACTACGTGCACGACGTCAACTTAAGAAGGTACGTCGCCACCATCACGATGCAGCAGGCCTTGTGATCGCTAGAGATATCGAACACGCTGGTGGCATCGCCCAGCTCCTGCAAGAGGAAGGCGATCGTGTCGAGCTGGTGCACTCCCAAGACCGTGATGCCAGTGCTCGCCTGGCAGCCTTCCAAACAAGCAAAGCCGACTGGTTAGTCAGCATCGACATGTGTGCAGAGGGATTCGATGCCCCAAGACTTCGCGTGGTTGCTTATCTCACAACGGTGGCAACGCGCAGCAGATTCATACAGGGAATCACTCGCGCGGTAAGGATCTCCACAGCAAGAGCATCGTTAGAGCCGGTACCTCGTCACCCTTCCTATGTCTTTGCACCTGCAGATCCCTTACTGATGGGCCATGCCCGAAGCTGGTCGAAGACAGAGCCATATCTCATCAGAGACAGTGAAGCGAAAGCAGAGGAAAACACAACGATGGGTCACTGGCGAGGCCCAAGCCTGCCACTCGAAGCAGTCAACGATGGAGCAGGTGCTGTCATCCGACTACGCACACCAAATCTGCCCAGTTTTTTGCAGCGTTGACGACAACTTTTACAAAAGAAAAATGCGACGTTCTATAAAATCAAACCAAATACAGACCACTTACATGCAATTCTCTGGCCAATGGGGACCAATCATGAACACAGCTATTCGACGACGTATAAGCGTTTCAACGTGTTGGGCATCCGCCAGAATCGCTTTACTAGACAGCAAAGAGAGCTACGAAGACAGTTACGCCATCACCCAAGAATTCCGCGAGTGGATCACATGTCCAGGTGGACATCACGAACTACTTGAGGCCTCAGTTCTTGCGGTGCCGAACCTTTCCAGCAAAAGCCATTCCTACGATAAAACAAGCGACGCAGACGAGGCCCTAGAGATCTAGGCAAATTTAACCAGGGATTTCTGCTGACTTGAAATATTTTACACGCAGAAGTCAAGCTATCAGAGAAGTAATGGAAGCCTCAACTTATGAGAGCAAAATTATCACTTATCAGAGATTATTGCCAGAGTTGCTGTCACCAATAATATCATCATCTAGGCTATTTAATTGATCAAGGCAACAAGCAATTCTTTAGAACAAAATTAGGATCAAGCAGCAAAAATTTGTCTACCAGTAAAAAACAGCTTGTATCATTATCACATGAAAGTTGAAGTGGCAAAACCTAACAAGCAGCGCTGTCAATCCTTATAAGAATTCAAGCCCAGCCCATCTATTCTTATGAAGCTGATTAACGTCGTCGTGGGCCACCAGGGCGATTTCCACCCGGGCGCCCCCCTGGGGCTCCAGCATTTCGCTCTCGATAAGTGATTCTGCCTCGAGTGAGGTCATAGGGACTGATCTCCACTAGCACCTTGTCACCAGCGAGCAATTTGATGCGGAACTTGGTGAGCTTGCCGGCGGCACGACATAAACACTGATGACCGGCGGGCTGCTCAAGGGTGACCAGATAGAACCCGTTGCCTTGTTCCTTCTCAATCACACCCGAGGTTTCGATCATGCGGTTGTGCCGTGGCTCATTGGTTCAATCGGAGTTTAGGTTGCGGCCCCTGCAAACACGGCAGAGTCAAAAAGTCTCTAGGGCCGATTGTCATTTCGCCACGCTCCATGATGGTCCACCGTTAAGACTCAGGCTTAAACGATGACTCATTTCTATTGAAGCAATCAAGCGCTGACGATCCCTACAACGATTTATCTATGCTGATACTGCTCGCGTCTACTGACTGATCAGCTGACCACCCAAGCAGACGACTTCACGACCCTTCTGTTGAACAAGCCCTACGGCTTCCTAAGCCAGTTCACCCCAGAACCAGGCAGCCAGTGGAGGTGCTTAGCAGACTTGATCCCCATACCCAGGGTGTATGCGGCAGGCCGCCTAGATGCTGACAGCGAAGGCCTCTTGGTTCTCACTTCCCATGGTCGCCTGCAGCATCGACTCACCAATCCCCATTTGAGCCACTGGCGGGTTTATTGGGTGCAAGTAGAGGGTTCACCTAGTGAAAGTCAACTACAAAAACTTGCCTCAGGAGTGATCATCAAGGGAAAGAGAACCCGTCCTGCCCTAGCGAGCTGGCTGAAGGGAAACGTTGCTCCGATCGTGAGAGAGCGTGAACCACCCATCCGTGTGCGGCAAAGCATCCCCACTAGCTGGCTTGAATTGAAGTTAAAAGAAGGGAGAAACAGACAGGTTCGACGGATGACAGCAGCCGTAGGGCTGCCAACCCTTCGCTTGATCCGTCATCGCATCGAGCTTATGGATGGTGAGCCACCCCTCAGCATTGAAGGGATGGATCCTGGCCAATGGAGGCAGGTCTCATCAAGAGAGACCAACCTCCTGCTGTCCCTCCTCAATCATCCGGCAGCTGACCCACAAGCGTGACGGCGCGAAATTCAATGTCTTCAACCACCTGCCAGGGTTGATCAGAACGATCGGCATAGCTCACCTTCTCAAAGCCCAAAGCACGAAAATCCTGCAGGAAGGCCTCTTCCTGCCAGGCCCCACTAATGCAGCCACTCCACAGTTCCGGATCCTGCTGAAGAGCAAGGGGTACTGGCTTATCACAGACGATATCGCTAACAGCAAGCCGTCCACCTGGCCGCAAAACCCTGCGAATGTTGGCCAGCAGATTCTTACGATCTGCAGGATTCACCAAATTGAGCACACAGTTGCTCAACACCACATCAATCGACCGATCGGCAATAAGCGGAGACCCATCAACCTGAGGGGCTTCAAGCGCTTCGATAGCGCCCTCGACAAAGCGCACATTGGCAAAGCCAATCCGCTCCGCCACAACTGGTGCGGCCTGACGAGCCAGGTTGAGCATCTCAACATTGCGATCCACCCCAATCACGGCACCCGCCGAACCGATCAGCTGGGCACAAATAAAAGCGTTCTTGCCACTGCCACTGCCAAGATCAAGCACAGTGTCACCAGGCTTAACCCATCGAGTTGGGTCACCGCAGCCGTAATCGCGCTCTACAACTTCACGAGGGATGGCCTTAAGCAGGCTGAGATCGAAAGCCACCGGGGTACACAAACAAGCTTCCTGGGCATGCGCTGCAGCTCCATAGCGCTCCTCTACAGCCTGCGTCTGATCTAACGCATCAGCTCCAGGGCCTGAAGCAGAGGGACTACAGCAACTACTGCTCATGAATCAAGCCCTTCAAGAAAGATCAATCCATTGTGGTCGGCAGGGAAAGAATCGGTGGCTAAACCTGCATGACCCAAGGGCATTAGCCCAAGGCCTCCAGTAGCTCATTCACTGTCTGCAACTGGCCGTAGTAGTAATTGGCCCTAGCCCGGCGCTCAGCATCCTCTAGGCCGTCAAAGGCATCGAAGCCAAGGTTGCGCCAAAGCTCATGCCCACAAGCCCGATCGAGCTCCTGAATAGCCTCACAAGACAAATTGTCTAGTCGGCGCTGCAGGTTTTTCACTTGAACAACAGACATGCCAGCAGGAGCAAAACAGATATTGCTAATAGTACAAATAAACCATCCTCACGCCAGTATTGGATGGAGGATTCCTTAAAAAGGCAGCTTTTTCCTGCTTTCCTCGTCGAGATCTGCCTCCATCTCACGCAGTCGCTTGAGGATCGTGTCGTAGTACTCGGAGATATAACTTTCAAGAGGGGTGGTTTCCGAAGAATCCAAGCCAAAGCAGGAATAGGTGTCATCCATCGGTGCATCCAAAGCAATTCCTCCTCCAGTGACCTCTGCAAAAGCAAGCCTTTCAGCCATATTCACTGACTGTTCAAAGAATGAGACCACTCTCTGGCTCAATCCGATCAGAAAAGGTGACACACGAATCACCTTGGCTGTTTTACTGCTGGACTTTTCGCAAAATTGCACAATTTCTTCGGAGGTCCAAGCCTTCGGACCCACGACAGGAAAGCTGCGGCGGATCGTTTCAGGACGCTCCAAAGCAGCCACAGCAAAACGTGCGACGTCTTGGGTATTCATGTATGCAACTGCTGTAGGCGTTTCACTCACCCAAACCGTCTGGTTTTCAAGAACAGGTATGGCGATTTGACCGATCAACCCCTGCATAAAGGCAACACCCTGCAAAATCGTGTAATCGAATGACGAATCTGCCAACAGCCTCTCGGTGCAGAATTTGATGTCCATCAGTGGCACGTTGAGATGCTTCTCAGCTGCCAACAAAGAAAGAAAGACGTAGCGCGTCACTCCTGCTTTCTCACAAGCCCTCAGCAGATTGAGCTTTCCATCCCAATCGGTTGTGTAGACACTCGCAGAATCATCGGGACGGCTCGTGGCCGCATCAATGACAGCATCGATGCCATCAAGAGAGTAATCAATAGTCTCCGGATCAAGCAGATCGCCGCAGGTGAGCTCGCAACCCCACTCCTGCAGGAAAGCCCCTTTACGAGGTTTTCGGACCATGCAGCGGACCTGATGGCCAGCATCAATGGCACGACGAGCTATCTGCCGCCCAAGGGTGCCAGTTCCACCAACCAACAGAACCTGCATAGGGCCCTTCAATACAAGCAAGGAGCCTATATCGAGCGACTCCAGTCTGCGAACTTCAGTCCCCCTGAAGCTTCAATAAGAGAGCACCACCTGCAAGACCAACTGGGATCAACACCCAGAAGACGGCAGCAATCCCGAAAATCTCCGAAGCCATGAATGGGCATTTGAATCACGCACACCATTTAACGCCCTTCCTGACACATCTCGTGGCAAATCCGCAAAAGCTCGGTCACTGTCGCATCGGTTCGTAGTTGTCCTGCCATCACGGCACTGCCGCAAGCCTCATGGCCAGCAAAACGCAAAGCCCTGACCAATGCCAAAACAGACGGCGGGCCAGACAAAACCAGACGCTTGGCCAGTTCAGCTGTGGACCAGCAATAGACCGGCAAGCCGATATCAGACTGCAAGCGATGCAACAGCCGAAGTGTGGCGGATGCGATCGGAACGATCGACTGTTCTGCTAACACCAACAAATCGGCCAACACAACTGGCGACTGAAGGGGGCCCAGCCAAAGGGGACCGCTCACCGCCCAGCGGCCACCTCCTTGTGAACACATACACCCTGACCATCCCTGCAGGGAGAGAAGTGGTTGAGCAAGCTGAGCACCACAAGCCTCACAGCGAGCTAAAAGCCCAAGATGGCTCTCCTCACATGCAGAAATTCGACGCTTGATCCTTACCGCAACACGAAAAGTACGACCTTCACTAAAGCTGACCAGGGGCTCCAAGCCACGCCCTAGCAGCCAGGCATGTCGTGCAAGAACCCCAAGCTGCAGCCTCAAAGCGATCTCCCAGCTGGCTGGATGCACCCGAGCCGCAGCAGCCAAACTGCGAATTGCCCCTGGCCGGTCATGACCTGTGGGAGAGCGACCATCACTGCTTGAAAGCAGCAAAAACCCCTCAGAAGCGAGAACCTGCAACACAGGTTGCAGAAACGCATTCGGACAACCAAAACAATCGAGATCAATCAGATCAAAACGACACTGATCGAGGTAGGCACGGCTCAGCAGGACCTCAGCGGGCTGATGAAAAAGCTTTAGCGAGATTTGCTCTTGGCGCAGAGGGGCCAGATTCCTCTCCAAAAGAGAAGCGCGCTCAAGATCGGCATCATTCACCCACAGCTCTGGCAGCTGCTCTACTCCTGACGCCAACAATGAGGGCTTAACAGCCTCCAACCCCCAGCGCAAAGCACGAATACCGCAACCAGCCATAAGGTCCAACCAGCGCAAAGCAGGCGAAAACTTCTCTCTCCTCTGCTGCTGAAAAGCAGCCAATAAAACCGAAAGATCACGGGAAGGACGAGACTCTGGGCGGAAGAAACCACCTCCTGGCTCCAAAACGACTGAGCCTTCGCGATAGTGGGTGGTGGGTTGGTTCAAGCCGCTTTGTTTGCAACTGACTTCCAGACTGCCGAGCGGGCCATTCAAGAGACAGGTGCTGACTGGGGCGAATCCCATGATTGGTATTGGCAAGGCCTACGTTGTCACTGGCGTGTACTGGGAGCAGAGGATGCACGGCCACTCGTGCTCATCCACGGATTCGGTGCCAGCAGCGCTCATTGGCGACACAATGCTGCACCCCTAAAAGCGGCAGGATTCCGCGTCTACAGCATTGATCTGATCGGTTTTGGAGCTTCAGCCCAGCCAGGACTGAAGCAATTTCGACGCCTCGACAATCGACTGTGGGGCAAACAATTAGCAGCCTTTCTTGAGCAAATTGTCCAGGCCAGCCCCTCTCAACAAGCAGTACTAATAGGCAATTCTCTAGGAGCACTAACGGCTCTCACCACAGCCGCATTCCGCCCAGACCTTGTTGGAGCTGTGGTAGCAGCTCCATTACCGGATCCTGCATTGGTTGAACCATTGAGCTTCCACCCCACCCGCTGGTGGCGCCGGTTAAAGCACAAGTTGATCGCAATCATCTTCCGCCTCTTGCCTCTGGAACTGATTGTTCCTCTCATCGCACGAACGCCACTCCTTAAAGCAGCTCTTCAAATGGGCTACCACCACTCCATCCATTTAGACCATGAGCTACTACACCTGATCGCCCAACCTGCAAGGCGACCCTCGGCAGCTCGCGCCCTACGAGCGATGTGCGTTGGCATGACACTGCGGCCAGTGGGCTGCACAGCTCCTCGCTTACTAAAACGCCTTGCTAGCAGGCCCGATCGCCCCCCCATATTGCTTCTCTGGGGACGAGAGGACCGTTTTGTGCCATTAAAAATTGGCCATCGACTGCAGCATCAATACCCATGGATAACGCTTTCAGTGCTTAATGAAACTGGCCATTGCCCCCATGACGAATCCACCCAGGCTTTTGATCAAGCCGTGTTCAGCTGGCTGAACCTTAATTTAGGTAATGAACAATAAAGGGCATGAAGCACACCCTTTCAGTGCTAGTCGAAGACGAATCCGGAGCTCTAAGCCGGATCGCAGGACTTTTTGCACGCCGTGGTTTCAACATCGACAGCCTTGCGGTGGGCCCAGCCGAAACGCCTGGACAATCCCGACTGACGATGGTTGTAGAGGGAGACGATCATGCCCTTCAACAGATGAGCAAACAGCTCGACAAACTCGTCAACGTCCTGCAGGTGCTTGATCTAACCAGGCAACCTGCAGTCGAACGAGAACTGATGCTGCTCAAAGTTTCCGCACCCGCTCACCAGCGCAGCTCCATTTTCGATCTCGTTCAGGTCTTCCGAGCGAAAGTGGTTGATGTGGCCGATGGCGCGCTTACCCTTGAGGTGGTGGGTGACCCAGGCAAGCTGGTGGCGCTCGAAAGCTTGCTGACCCCTTACGGGATTATCGAAATCGCCCGTACCGGCAAGGTCGCTCTGGTAAGGGCCTCAGGGGTAAACACCGAACTCTTAAAGGTCTCTCCGAGCGGGAGCCGAATACCGGCCTAAGTGATTGGCAATGTCTTAAGGGTTTTTATTTCGCCATTACCAGGCTGGCTTTAAAAATACGATCACCCTGCTGAATCGAATCCACCACCTCCAACCCCTTGATCACCCTGCCAAAAACAGCATAACGGCCATCAAGTTCGGGCAAAGGGCGCAAAGCAATGTAAAACTGAGCACTGGCTGAATCCGGCGCCGGAGAACGAGCCATAGCCAGAGCCCCCTTCTTATGAGTCAATTGCAATTGCAGCAACTCTCTGGGGTTGGTGATCAACTTTCCATAGCGAGGCTGGTCATCTGTTTTCAACTTCACTTCAAAGGGAATGAAGCGGGCCTGAGCACTGGCGGGATCGATGAAACTACCCTTCCCGTAATTGATCTTGAGCGTTTTAGGATCCTTTGAAGCAGGATCACCGCCCTGAATAACAAAGGGAACGGGCTCTTTCACGACCCGATGAAAAACAGTGCCGTTATAGACACCACGTTTAACAAGATCGACGAAATTACCTGCGGTAACAGGAGCAGCATCACCATCCACCTCAAGGGTGATTGCGCCTCGATTCGTACTCATCAGCACATTGGCTTTGCCTTGCAAGCAGGGGCTAGTCAGCGAGGAACAAACCGCCTTGATCGATGCCGTAGTGGACTTGCTGCAGCCAACCAATAAGGGCACACAAAGCAGAATTCCCCAGATGTTTTGACGCCGAATCAAACGCGCAAGGGATGAGAGCAACAAAATTCAGAGCCCTTCAAGATTCACGTCAAGAAAACGCGCTAGCTCAGCACCATCCTGTTCTAACTGTGCGAGGGGGAGAGGCTGACCGACGCGGGTAAGAGTGATGTCTCGCCGACCTTGAACCCGCAAGGACAAGCGGCGAAGGGGATTGAAACCATCACGTACCTCAACCTTGACGGCTTTGACATCCTTGAGGGGGAACTCCGCGCTGATCAGCTTGAAATATCCGCGACGGCAAATTTTCACCATCCCGGAAGCCTTGTCAAAGTTGTTGCTACCTGCACCCAAATTGATGTTGATCATCGCCCAGAGGTAACTCGCAAGCAGCAAACCTGCTATGCCATAGAGACCCATCACCAAGCCCTGAGGCACGAATAGGAGAGTCGAAGGACTGCCGATGGGAAGAAGATCTCGCCCCAAATAACTAGACAGACAAGTCAGTGTGAAGCCAAGGCCGCCGATTGTGACGATGACGGCCAAGAGCTGATTGGAGAGACGTCGAAAACCGAGAACCGATTGCTCAAGCCGCTCCAGAGAAGCATCTCCGGCCTTAGGGGTTTCCTGGAGATCAGCTGACATGACTACCCAATATGAATCTCCATTCTGGACTGCTACAGCCCACAACGGGCAGATTTGAAGCAAGCCAAAGGAGCAACACCACTACAAGGGGTTTCAGCTCATGGCAACTCTCTCCCAAAGGCCCCTTTGGGATTGTTAAAGTCTTCGGGTATCCCACAGCTTGCGGCAGAACCGCACCGTTTTTTTTCCCATGACGATCGCTGTAGGACGCGCGCCTCAGCGGGGATGGTTTGACGTCCTCGATGATTGGCTCAAGCGCGACCGCTTCGTTTTTGTTGGCTGGTCTGGCCTTCTCTTATTCCCTACGGCCTACTTGGCCCTAGGAGGCTGGTTTACCGGCACCACCTTCGTTACCTCCTGGTACACCCACGGCATTGCAAGTTCCTATCTGGAAGGCTGCAATTTCCTTAGCGCCGCTGTAAGCACCCCCGCAGATGCGATGGGTCATAGCTTGCTGCTGCTATGGGGCCCTGAAGCGCAGGGTGATTTCGTGCGCTGGTGTCAGCTTGGTGGCCTCTGGACCTTCGTAGCCCTTCACGGCTCCTTCTCTCTGATCGGCTTCATGCTGAGACAGTTCGAGATTGCCCGTTTGGTTGGCATCCGCCCCTACAACGCCCTTGCCTTCTCAGGACCAGTCGTTGTCTTCCTGGCGTGTTTCCTCATTTACCCCCTAGGACAACACAGCTGGTTCTTTGCTCCCTCGTTTGGGGTTGCAGCAATCTTCCGCTTCATTCTCTTCCTTCAGGGCTTCCATAACTGGACTCTGAATCCCTTCCACATGATGGGAGTAGCAGGAATCCTTGGTGGTGCCTTGCTCTGTGGCATCCATGGCGCAACGGTGCAGAACACCTTGTTCGAGGATGGCGCTATGTCAAACACCTTTAAAGGGTTTGATCCCACCCAGGAAGAAGAGACCTATTCCATGGTCACCGCCAACCGTTTCTGGAGCCAGATTTTCGGAATCGCCTTTTCCAACAAACGCTGGCTGCACTTCTTCATGCTGTTCGTGCCTGTCATGGGCATGTGGACGCCTTCGGTTGGCATCGTTGGCTTAGCAGTCAACCTGCGTGCCTACGACTTCGTGTCCCAGGAAGTCCGCGCAGCTGAAGACCCCGAATTCGAAACCTTCTACACCAAGAACGTTCTTCTTAACGAAGGTATCCGAGCCTGGATGTCCGTTGCGGACCAACCTCACGAAAACTTTGTATTCCCTGAAGAGGTAATGCCACGTGGAAACGCCCTTTAAATCTGGTTCCATACTGCAGAATGCCGGGGGATACAGCCTTGAATCCACCGGTTACGCATGGTGGGCAGGTAATGCCCGTTTCATCAACCTTTCTGGACGCCTACTTGGCGCCCACGTTGCCCATGCAGGTCTGATGACTTTCTGGGCAGGAGCCATGCTCCTGTTCGAAGTAAGTCACTTCACCTTCGACAAGCCAATTTTCGAGCAAGGCCTGATCTTGATGCCACATGTGGCAGCGCTTGGTTATGGCGTTGGTACAGGTGGCGAAATCGTAGACATCTACCCGTTCTTCCATTGCGGGGTGATGCACTTAATCATCTCTGCTGTGTTCGGCTTGGGTGGGGTCTATCACTCCTTGGCCGGCCCTGAAAAACTTCAGGATTACAGCTCTCCATTTTTCAGGCTTGATTGGAAAGACAAAAATCAGATGACCAACATTCTTGGTTACAACCTGATTTTTCTAGGCTGGGGAGCTCTTGCTCTGATCCTCAAGGCCTGCTTCTTTGGCGGCATCTATGACACCTGGGCTCCAGGTGGTGGCGACGTGAGATTAATCACCAGCCCCACACTTGATCCAGGCGTGATCTTTGGATACGTGTTCAGTTCTCCCTGGGGAGGTACCGGTTGGATCACTGGTGTCAACTCAATGGAAGACCTCATTGGTGGTCACATTTACGTTGCTGCTCTTCTATTCGTTGGCGGCCATTTCCACATTGCCACCAAGCCATGGGGATGGGTTCGTAGAGCCTTCATCTGGAACGGAGAGGCCTACCTCAGCTACGCCCTTGCTGGCCTGAGCTGTTGTGGTTTCATTGCCACGGCCTACATATGGTTCAACGTCACCGCCTATCCATCAGAGTTCTACGGTCCATCGAACGCCGAAGCCTCTCAAGCCCAGAGCTTCACCTTCCTCGTTCGTGACCAACGCCTTGGAGCAAATATTGGTACTGCCATGGGGCCAACAGGCCTTGGTAAGTACCTGATGCGTTCTCCTACTGGTGAAATCATCTTTGGTGGAGAAACGATGCGCTTCTGGGACTTCCGTGGTCCTTGGTTAGAACCACTGCGTGGACCTAACGGCCTGAGCCTTGACAAGCTTCAGAACGATGTTCAGCCATGGCAAGTGCGCCGTGCTGCTGAATACATGACCCACGCCCCCAACGCCTCCATCAACTCAGTAGGTGGAATCATCACCGAGCCCAACTCGGTTAACTTCGTGAACCTTCGCCAGTGGTTAGCTGGTCATGCGTTCTTCCTAGCTTGGTTCACCATCGTGGGGCACTGGTTCCACGCTGGTCGCGCCAGGGCTGTTGCAGCAGGGTTTGAAAAAGGCACCGATCGTAAGACCGAACCAGCCTTGTCAATGCCTGATCTGGACTGATTCTCAACATCAAGCATCGATCTTGTTAATCGGGAAAACCTTCAACCCTCGCCATTGCGGCGAGGGTTTTTTTTCATTAAGCCAAAGGACATCAAAAAAACACAGCGCAACAATCACATGCTCAATAGAACCTGAAGAACAACAACTTGACTCAAAAAACCACAGCAATGATCAACCTTAACAATGGAAAAATCAACGCCAAGCTTTCAATAACTCACTATCAGTTAATCCAACTTATTCATTAATAACTAGCAACCAGCGCCGCAACAGGGGCAAACTCAAGCCAATCACATTGCTAAAACAACCCTCAAGGCGCTCCACCATCAAGCCACCCTGACCCTCAAGAGCAAAGCCACCCGCGCATAACAATGGTTCACCAGTAGCCACATAAGCCTCGATCTCAGAATCACTCAAGGCAGCAAACAGCACACGTGTCGTTACTGTTTCGCTGAGGCGCTCACCATTAACACTGAGCAAACAGTGACCGGTATGCAAAAACCCCCACGCGCCAGCCATTCTCTGCCAACGGCTACTGGCTTCCACCGCCGTGGCAGGCTTGCCAAACACTGTGCCATCAAACTCCAACACTGAATCGCAGCCAAGCACCGGCAAAGCCGCCTTAATTTGTTGATGCACCACCCCAGCCTTCGCCTCCGCTAAATGCTGGACAAGCCGCACTGGATCAAAATGGTGGATAGTCTCTTCATCAACCCCGCTCACCATCACTTGATGGGGAATCGCGGCCTGTTGAAGCAGTCGACGGCGGGCTGGAGAAGCCGAGGCAAGCATCAACACAATCAATTACAGCAGCGAGAACAAGTTCTTAGGCTGCCATTAATGGTCGACCTTGCCTTCGTTGCCATGACAAGCGAGATGGAATTGCTTGACATGCGCAGCAAAAAACGTGCTGCCCAAGCCATGCGTTGTCTTCGGTTTGACACCAGGTTTTATACCGATGCCCAAGCAACAGGGCTCAATGCTGAGAGCGTTTGGCAGCAAGCCCGGCAATACTGCTTGCCTGGATGCAGCTGGTTTCAGCGTGCTGATGCTGTTGAAGCCGATTTTCGCTGGTTGATTACCGTTGGTGTGTTGCGCCGTGAAGTCGATGGGCAGGGGTTGACAGCGAAAATACGTCTCACCCCCTTGGGCCGCCAGCTACTTGAACAGTCACCAGGGTTACCAACACAACAAGCTGGGATTTTCGAACGACTGCAACACAATCTGCGTCGACTTTGGCCCAGACAATGAGCACCGATGGGATGTCGACCCCCCTGATGGTGTTAGGCACATCCAGTGGAGCTGGTAAATCATTAATGTCGGCCGCTCTCTGCAGGCTGCTGCTTCGTCAAGGCGAAACTCCCATACCCTTCAAAGGGCAAAACATGAGCAACAACGCCTGGGTTGATGAGAGCGGCGGAGAGATGGCCTATTCACAAGCCCTGCAAGCTTGGGCGGCAGGACTCAAGCCCCAATGCGCCATGAACCCTGTGCTGCTCAAACCCCAGGGAGACAGCACCAGTGAAGTCATCCATCTGGGTCAAAGCGTTGGCACGGCGCGTGCCGAGACCTACTACGAGCAATGGTTCCGTCCTGGATGGAGCGTCATCCGTGAGGCGCTAAAAGACCTTCAATGCTCTTACACCCATGGCCGGCTTGTCTTGGAAGGTGCAGGCAGCCCAGTGGAAGTCAACCTGCAACGGCGAGACCTCACCAACCTGCGATTGGCTCAGTTCCTGCGTGCCCGCTGTTTGCTCGTTGCCGATATCGAACGCGGTGGTGTTTTTGCCCAGATCATGGGAACCCTGTCTTTACTGAAGCCGGTAGAAAAGCAGTTGATACGCGGGCTACTCATCAATCGTTTCCGTGGCCGACGCGAACTTTTTGATGAAGGGCGCGATTGGTTAGAAGCCGAAACCGGAATTCCCGTCATCGGTGTAATGCCATGGCTGGAAGAGCTCTTCCCGCCAGAAGACTCCCTTGATCTACTGGAGAGAAGAGGCAAAAAAAATGATGCCGAGATCGAAATCGCTGTCTTGAAATTGCCATCCCTAAGTAATTTTTCCGATCTCGATCCATTAGAAGCAGAACCCACAGTTCAGCTGCGATGGGTTGAACCCGGCACATTCCTCGGGATGCCAGATGCTGTCATCATTCCCGGCAGCAAGCAGACACTGCGCGATCTAAATTCGCTAAACCGCAGTGGTTTAGGAAGCCAGTTGCAAACCTACGCCCAAAGCGGCGGGCATGTGTTTGGCATCTGTGGCGGCATGCAAATGCTTGGGCGAACTCTGGCAGATCCCCTAGGTCTGGAAGGCGTCACAACAACAGACCCATCAAGCAGCATGGCAGGACTCAATCTGCTGCCTCTAGATACCGTTTTCAAACGCAACAAGGCTCTAAGTCAATGCCAAAGGATTACCCAGTGGCCAGACAATGCCAAGGTGAAGGGGTTTGAATTACACCATGGCAATAGCCAACTCATTCAAGGGAGCCATGAGTCTGTCCTCCCTATGGCTGACGATCCCTCAATGGGTTGGGTCAGTAAAAATGAGAGCTGCGGCCAAGTCGCGGGAACTTACCTGCACGGGATTTTCGAGAATGGTCGCTGGCGAAGGCTGTGGCTCAATCTGATACGGAAGCAAAAGGGTTTAGCAGACTTGCCGACCGATATATCCAACCATGAGCAACAAAGAGAACAACTACTCAATCGTCTCGCCGATGTTTTCGAAGAACATGTCAACATCAACCCACTGCTGGGAACATGACGATCTCTAAGATTGAGATTCAATGGCCCAATGGCACAAGATCCCATACAGAACCAGGGATTGATTGGCTCCAGGTTGCTCGAGACGCAGGAATCATCATTCCCACAGGCTGCTTACAAGGGAGCTGTGGTGCTTGTGAGATTGAAGTGAATGGAGAAGTGGTGAGAGCCTGCATCGCCATCGTTCCCAGAACGAAGTCATGCCAACTCAAGGTGGAGTTCGCCGATGATCCTTTCTGGTGATCTATCGCAGAGCTATCAATCCTTTTTAAACAGCATTTGCCTTACAGCTTTTGCAGGAAGCAACGGGGGTTTAGCACTGATGACTTTCTACCGGGAGAAATAAATGCAGCGACTAATAGTCAGCAAGCAGCAATTAATGCCTGCGCTACTGATTATTTCTGATGCAAGCCCATTTCTACTCATGGGTTTTTTCTTAGAGACAGCCTGGCTTGGTGGCCACTTTGAAAGCAATTCTCTCTAGTTGTGACATCGGCATTGCCTACATCGACTCCTGCCATGTCTAGGCCTCCAAGCTTGCTGGCATGGCGACGTTGTAGGAGGCAGCCCCTCAAGCCTGCTTAAGCCACCTCTTGTCGGATTGAATCCTTGGTAAACACTTTTAAAAGGGCATCGAGCAGCCGCTCTACTTTTGAGCCTGCTAATCAGCAAGCTGCGCTGTCCATAGACTCTCCTTCCTCAAGCATCTCTTGATGACTCTGATGCCATGAAAGATCAACAGCTCGCTAAAGTGATTGCAACAAACAAAAGAACGTGCTTCCTGGAGTAGATGCCTCAGCGCATGTGGTTAATTGCTTTAGGGCAAAATATACCAACATTAGCCTCGACAACTTTGCACATTTATGGGTCACCAAACCAGCTGAGAAGCTTGCGAATCGATACCTGAAGGAGGTAGGTGAATCCGAAGATATTGCCCACTGCCTCAGACATCGATTTTTTCTAGAAAGGCTTCGAGAGTTCCACATTCAAGCAACAAATGGAGTGTTTATCAATATTGGCGCCGGGTTCACCAATTACCCCTATCTAATCAACACTCCCATAGCATCCTGCGAAGTAGACAAGCCCAACCTGATCAAGTCAAAGCAGCAAAGAATACAGAAGCTTCAATCCTCTCAGCAGCTCCCAGAAAGAGACATTCTATTCCTCTGTACAACAGACCTCAACAACAGCAGAGAAAACAAAAAACTATTCGACTCATTAAGCCAATGGATAGGATCACGCCAATCATTTATCCTCATGGAAGGGCTTTTATACTGGCTTTCGCAAGACTCAGTCAATTCACTTTTTAAACATCTACAGCAAACACAAATAGCCGGAAGTCTTCTCGCACTGAATGCATTCAAACCAAGCGAAACTTCTAAGGCAATGTTTCAAAGGCTAAGGAAATTCAGCGAGAAAGGCTACGGGATAGGACACTTTTCCCCCAATACACTCAGCGAAACATTCCACGAGAATCTCTTAGGCTACAAATTGATCGATCAAGCAAATTACATCAGCCTCTCAAAGCAACTTGACAAAGTCAAAGAGCTTGTCGATAAAGACTCAGTCCTAGAAGAGGATTGCTACTTGTTACGTAAGATATAGAGTGAAGCAGGAAAACAGATAATCAGTTTTATATTTAATGAACAGGCAAGAGTGTGAGAAGTGAAGGGTTTAACCCTGAAACTCACGGCACGGGGAACTAACACCAGCCGATTGCACACCCTTCATGTAAGCAAGCATCGTATCAGCATCTGAGACCTCAAACGGGTCACCATCAGCATTATCACTAAAGCCAGGCTCAACAAACATCTTTTCAATATTACAATCATTCACTAGCATCGAATAGCGCCAGGAACGCAAACCAAAACCTAGGTTGGATTTCTCAACAAGCATGCCCATTTTACGAGTGAACTCTCCATTCCCATCAGGGAGCATAAAGATATTCTTGGTACCCAAATGTTTGCTCCACTGGAACATTACAAAAGCATCATTCACTGAAAGACAGACAATCTGATCAACACCTTGGGCAACAAGTTCTGCATGCAACTCCTCATAACGTGGCAAATGATTGGATGAGCACGTAGGCGTAAAAGCTCCTGGCAGGGCTAACACCACCACCTTGCGCCCCTTAAAGATTTCAGCACTAGTCAGGTCTTGCCAGCGGAATGGATTAGACCCGGGCACAGATTCATCGCGCACGCGAGTCTTGAAGGTGACATCTGGAACGTTTTGAGGGAAAGGCATTGCAAGGCTGATGTTGATGCAAACAAAATCTCATACACCTCATCTAATCTTGTCAAATAATCAAATTGTTGAAACCTATCGCCGACGGCGTGAATCGATCTGCAGCAGATCTCTCACACGCCGAACCTGACTAGCCAACTGAGGATCACTGGACAACCTTTTCTCCACTTGCTCGATGGCATACATCACTGTGGTGTGGTCCTTTCCCCCAAAAGTCTCACCGATGCGAGGCAAGCTCAAATCCGTGCCCTGACGCATCAGGTACATGCCCACCTGCCGAGCATGGCTAACGGCCCGCCTTCGACTGCTACTACGCATGTCTTGAGGAGTCACGTCAAAAACCTCAGAGACCTTATCAATCACTTGTTGTGGGGTAACGTCCACACCTTGACCATTAGGGTCAAGCATTGGCGCTACCGATTCAACTGTCATCGGCAGCCCCGTGATCGAAGCAAAGGCAACTGCCCTGGTCAAAGCCCCCTCAAGTTCACGGATATTGGAGGTGAAGCGCCCAGCGATGTACTGAATTAAATCGCGAGGCAGCATCATGCGTTCCTGTTCCGCCTTCTTCTGCAAAATTGCCATGCGAGTCTCAAGGTCAGGCGACTGAATATCAGCGATCAAGCCCATAGAGAATCGAGAGATTAGGCGTTCTTGAAGCTTTGGAATCTGACTTGGAGGTCTATCACTAGCGATCACAATCTGCCTACCTGCTTCATGGAGAGCATTAAAGGTATGAAAGAACTCTTCCTGGGTGTATTCCTTGCCTTCAATAAACTGAATATCGTCAACCAAAATCAAATCAGTGGCACGATATCGATCTCGGAAAGCTTGCATACCATCCTTCCGAATAGCTTGAATTAAGTCATTCGTGAAGGTCTCTGTAGAAACATAAGCCACCTTTGCTTCGGGATTGATCTCAAGCCTGTAGTGACCAATAGCCTGCATCAGATGAGTCTTGCCTAGGCCAACACCGCCGCAAATGAATAAAGGATTGAACTCTCGCCCAGGAGCTTCTGCAACGGCTAGCGCAGCAGCATGGGCCATGCGACTGTTCGGCCCCACGACGAACCGATTGAAGACATAGCGCAGGTTCAGGCCTGGAAGAATCCGCCGAGGGCCACTAGAAGGGGCTACAGAGGCAGTGGTTGTTTCTGCAGTAGGCAAAGGTGAAGGGATGGAAGCCGATGTCATTGGTGGTAACACCCTCTCAGCAGAGTCTTCCTCCTGAGCCTGAACAGACACCCTCACTGACTGGCCGTAAATCTTGGCCGCAGCCGCCTCGATTGTCTGAACGTAATTCTTGCGAAGCCAGTTACTTGCAAAGCTATTTGGAGCAATCAGAGTCAACTCCCCGTCCCGAAAACCACTACAAATGGCAGGACGAATCCATGTCTCAAACGTAGGTTTGCTGAGATTGTGCTGAAGGGCCTGCTGCACCTTGGACCACAGCTCATTGCCCGTTATCACCACATCCTTTCCTCTGCGATGGCTGAATCTACGCAACTTCTATCGAGCAAGCCGTCTTTAATAAGACCCTGATGTTCTCGTTCCCTGGCACCTGCGTTTGTCATGACCCTTGCCCTATCTGCCCACAGGCTGCATCCGCTCAGATGGCTTGGCTTGATCCTCATCAGCATCAACCTAAGTGGCTGCAACGAAGGGTTACGTCAACGCATCGGCATTGGTTCTAAGACAAGTCCAGACAACACCCCTGTCGTCAGTGATCCACCCAAGTCAGCGCCTCTGCAGCCTGGCACCAATGTGATCGTGATTGCGGTGGAACAAGTTGGTCCGGCAGTGGTGCGCATCGACACGGTGAAACGGATCGCAAACCCCCTTGGCAACTTTTTCGGCGGCGGACCTCCCATCCAACGGCAAGCCGGCCAAGGGTCAGGTTTCATCACACGCTCTGACGGGCTGATCTTCACCAATGCTCATGTGGTTGATGGGGCAGAACGGGTATCAGTAACCCTTCCAGATGGACGCAGTTACAGCGGCAAAGTGCTTGGTGGTGATCCCCTTACAGATGTAGCCGTGGTCAAAGTCGTAGCGAAGAAACTTCCAGTAGCCCCACTCGGCAATTCCAACAACATCAAGCCTGGGCAATGGGCAATCGCGATCGGCAATCCTCTTGGACTCAACAACACCGTTACTGCAGGCATCATCAGCTCCGTCGACCGCACCAACGCCTTAGGGGGGGGGCAACGAGTTCCTTACATCCAAACGGACGCCGCCGTAAACCCTGGCAATAGCGGAGGACCACTCATCAATGCCTCAGGACAGGTGATCGGAATCAATACTGCCATCAAAGTTGCGCCGGGAGGCGGGCTGAGTTTTGCAGTACCGATCAACCTGGCCAAACGAATTGCCCAACAAATCGTGGGGAGAGGGCAAGCTTCTCATCCCTATATCGGGGTAAGGCTGCAGAGCCTTACCCCCCAACTAGCCAAAGAAATCAACGCAACAGGAGGGGCATGCCAAGTACCTGAAGTTAATGCTGTTCTCGTTGTTGAAGTGATGTCTCGCAGCCCTGCAGACAAAGCCGGCGTGCGCCAATGCGACTTAATTCGTGAAGTCAATGGTGAGGTCGTCCGCGACCCTTCACAAGTACAACTTGCCGTTGATCGTGGGGAGGTTGGCAAGCCCATGCCGCTCACCCTTGAACGAAACAACAAGACGATCGAATTAATCGTCAAACCAGCAGAGCTACCCCGGCAGGGGTGAATTGAAATGGCAAAACCTGCACTGGTGGTGATGGCCCGCTGGCCGGCAGCAGGCAGATGCAAACGAAGACTGGCCGACACTCTTGGAATAGTGCGTGCAGCATCAATCCAGGCCAGGCTTACCAAACACACTCTGCGCGTGGCCAATCATCTGGCCAATAGAGGCCTGGTCGAGCTGCAATTCGCGATCACTGGCCTCGCTCCCAAGGCAGCCAAGCGCTGGGCACACGATCAAGGTGTGAGCACAGTGGAGCTTCAAGGCAAGGGAAGCCTGGGTGAACGGATGCGTCGACAGGTTTTGCGAGTGCAGCAACGACACCATCCACAAATCACAATGGGCCGCACCACATTGCTGATCGGCACAGACCTGCCAAATCTCTGTGATCGTGATCTGCTTCAGGCCCTAGAAGCTTTGCAAGAGCATGAGTTCGTACTTGGACCCGCTACTGATGGGGGCTATTGGTTACTTGGACTCTCAGGGCGCTTGGTAAAGCCCGTGACACGCTGGCCCTTCTGCGGCATTCCTTGGGGTAGCAATCAAGTGAAGCAAGTCACACTGCAGAAAGCAGCGGATGCAGGAGTAAGGCCTTGCTTACTTGGTCAACAAAACGATCTCGATTGCCTTGAAGATCTTTCACCATGGCAAGCATGCGAGGAAAGATTGATATGACAAGGATTTGAACCAGGAAACAACTCGTTTAAGGCAAGAAAAACGGGTCGAGAAAGAACAAGATGACCTCTTTCAAAAAGGAAGCAATGCCGCTCAAAACTTCTCATCAATGAGCAACATCTCAGCTCTAAGTGAGGTGGGACATCACCTCAGCGTGATTGTGCCGAGCCTCAATGAAGCCAGCCGTCTACCACTGCTCTTGGCTGATCTCCAACGCTGGCCGACACCCCTTGACCTTTGGATCGTTGATGCTGGCAGCTGTGATGACACAGAACTCGCTGCCCAACTCACAGGAGCTCATGTACTGCGAGTAGCCAATCCCAATCGGGGTGCTCAGCTCAGCCATGGAGCATGCCATGCCAAAGGAACTTGGCTGATGTTCCTGCATGCCGACAGCCGACTCCCCCCCCAATGGCCCGCTGTCGTTGAAGCAGTGATTACTCAGTCAGCAGGAGAGCTGAATGCTTGGTTTTTCGACTACAAAATCCAAGGAAAGGGAACAAAACTTCGTCTAATGGAACTAGCTGTGGCCCTTCGCAGTCATTGGCTGCAAAGGCCCTATGGCGATCAAGGCTTGCTCATCAGCAAAAGGCTCTACCAACACATCGGGGGATACAAACCCATCCCTTTGATGGAAGATCTCGATTTGGTGCAGCGACTCTCTTGCCAAGTCAAGTTGCTAAGCCTGGGATTACCCCTGTACACCGATGGCCGCCGTTTGCAACGGCTAGGTCTACTCAATCAAGCCTGGCAAAACGCCCAATTGCGTAGACGCTGGCGCAGAGGAGAGGCAGCCAAGCAGCTGTCAAAAGACTATTACCAATAATCCTTAGGCATACCAGAAAGCACATTTGTGGCCATCAGGCTCCAGCGTCCAACCCTGTCGCTCATAGAAATCGACAACACCTGGATCAGCAAAGAGCGTGACTCGTTTAACACCCATCTCCTTAAGAGATTCAAGGGTGTAATCCATTAGATGCTTACCCAATCCCACCCCCTGATAAATGGGGTGAATAGCTACATCCCACACTGTGGCTTCAAGAACTCCATCACCTGTACATCGAGCAAAACCAACCAAACGAGGGAACAGGGGATCATGGCGCCAAAGGCCCACTTTCAAGAGCGTGTGATCAAGTGCAAGACGCACTCGACGCATCGGCCGGCGACTCCAACCCACAGCCTCCAGCAATTGTTCAAGCTCAACAAGATCGAATGAACGGTCTTGACTGAAGACAAGGTTGATCTGCTCATTCGAAGACGGGCACTCTCGTGCTCGATGCCCATAGGCCTGCTCAAGAACCTCCGGCGTTAGCGAAGAGGAGCTGATCACACGGCAGTGCTCAACTGTCTTGATCCTGCTTCACCAAGGCCCATAACCATTAAGCGTGAAGCTGAAATCAAGATCCAATCACTGAAAGCAAAAACTAAATTCAAAGTTTCGCCAGTCCCCTTTCCTGTAGTTCCGCTAACTGAGAATAAAGGCCTCCCTTGGCACGAAGCTCAAGGTGGGTTCCCTGCTCAATCAGCTTGCCCCGCCGAAGCACCATAATTCGATCGGCTGCTTCCACAGTGGCCAAGCGATGGGCAATAACAACCGCGGTACGACGTTCAAGCAAGCGATCTAGATCCCTTTGCAATGTCGCTTCCGTAGAAGGGTCCATGAAAGCGGTCGCCTCATCCATTACCAGCACAGTGGGGTTGCGAATGGCCACCCTTGCAACTGCTAAGAGCTGTCTCTCTCCCGATGACAAATTGCCGCCACGCTCCCTGAGCTCAGTCTCCAAGCCGTTGGGTAGCCGATTGAGCAAAGGATCAAGGCCAAGATCTCTACAGATCGTCCGCAAACGGTCATCCTCAATCGAGGAATCCAATCGGAGGTTATCTGCCACATTGCCGCTAAATAGAAAGGTGTCCTGAAGCACAACCCCCAGTTGTTTGCGTAGCCGCCAAAGAGGGATTGTTTTGATGTCAACACCATCAAGCATGATCCGCCCGACTTGAGGCTCGTAAAGACGACAAAGCAAGCGGATCAGGGTCGTCTTGCCTGAACCGGTTGGTCCTACCAGGGCAACATGTTCACCAGCAGAAATGCGAAAACTAAGGTCCTGGAGAATCGGCTCGTCTGGCCGATAGGCAAAGCTCACCCCCTCAAACACCACCTCACCGCAAGCAGCAGAAGCCGAGGGCCTAACAAAGCTGGGTTCGTCTTTAACAGGCTTTGCATCGACAATGTCCAGTGGCTGCTCCAGCAACTCGCCAATCCGTTCAACAGCAGTCAGGCCCCCCTGAATCTGAGTGAAGCGATCAGCAAGTTGACGCAGGGGATCAAACAAACGCTGGGAATAAAGGATGAATGTTGTCAAGGTGCCAAGGCCCATTGTCTCGGCAGTTACCATCCATCCCCCAAGCGCCAACACCACAGCCACGGCTGCCAGGGCCACCCATTCGATAAAAGCTGAAATGCTGCTGTCATAAAAGATCGTTCCATTCACGGCTTGCCTGTAGGCCGAGCCAGTGCGATCAAATAGCTGCCCATTAAACGTTTCTCGACGAAACATCTGGACAACCTCAAGCCCCTGAAGGTTTTCCTGAAAATCGGCATTGAGCTGAGAGAGTTCCTCCCTCACGCGGTAATTGGCTTTCCGGTATCGGCGTTGCAACCAAAGGATCACCAAGGTGACTGGTACCTGCGTCACCAGCAGCAACCCCCCCAGGCGCCAATCAATCAAAATCATGGTGACTGCAATCACCACAAGGCTGACGAGATCCCCCAAAACTCCTACTGCCCCACTACCAAAAACCTCCGATAGTGCATTCACATCACTGGTCAGCCGAGTCAACAACTTGCCCACAGGCATTCGATCGTGAAAGCGCAGCGAAAGGGCCATGGCGTGGCCAAACAGATCGTTACGAATACGCGCCGTTAGCCGTTGCCCTAAGGCCTCGATATTGAAAGACTGAAAGCCCTGCAGACCCAAGCGCAGAAGCACAGAAATCAGCAGAATCCCCACCAAAACTCTTATTGCTGAGCTCACTGGCAGATCACTGAGCCAAGGGAAGGTTGACTCTTGCTTCAAAACACTGATTGCCTGGCCAACCAAGAAGGGTTGAATCGCACCAGCAAGAGCTACCGGCACCAAGAGGACAAGCACCATCCATAGACGCCGGCGGTCCTCACGGAGATAGCGCCCTAGACGCCGAACCCGCTGAAAATCAGTAACAGCCATCAAGCTGGATTTTTAGGTAATGATTCCTGAATGCGCATAGCCTCCACAATCAACTGAAGATCTCCACGGTCCAACCTCAAGGCCAATGGATGGCCGATCAAGCGAGCCGAAGACTGAAATAGCTCCTCAATGGCCACTAAGCCATTGTCGCGAAGGGTACGGCCTGTCGCGACCAGATCGACAATCGCTTCAGCAATGCCTGTTAAAGGGCCAAGTTCCACCGAACCGGTCAGGTGAACAAGCTCTACAGGCAGATCGAGAGCATCGAAAAATTCTCGAGCACAATGGGTAAACTTGCTAGCAACTCGACAATGGGGAGGCAGATCAGCTGCGTGCTGATAGCCACTGCTGGCCTTCACTGCCACAGCCATACGGCAGCCCCCGAAGCCAAGATCAACCAACTGAGCAACGGGCATCTGATGCTCCCGCAGCACGTCGTAACCAACAACTCCCAACTGGGCCTGACCATAGGCAACATAAACGGGCACATCCCCGTTGCGCACCAACAGTGCCCGGGCCCGGCCACAATGGGAAGGCACCATTAACTGACGATTGCCTGGATCAAGTACAGCTGAAAAATCCAACCCAGCAGATTGAAAACGAGCAACCGAATCATTCAGCAAAGCTCCTTTTGCAAGCGCGACAGTGATCATGGAGCGATGCGTCGACCTGGACTTTAACGATGGAGGCAACCTCAACAGCTGCGACTAGCGATAAACAACGTTCATCGATCCATGCCCTTCCTGTTCTTCAGGACAACATCATCTGGATCTGGATTAAAGGCAACCAGGCTGTCGTTGTGGATCCAGCAATCGCAGAACCAGTCAAGACATGGCTGCGAACTCGAAAGCTCTCACTCGCAGCAGTACTTCAAACCCATCACCATGCTGATCACATTGGTGGCACCCTTGAGCTGCTTAGGGACTGGCCTAACGCAGCCGTGGTAGCAGCCGCTGAAGACCGTGATCGCATTCCCTTCCAGACGATCTCCGTTCGTGATAGAGACAAGGTTTCTCTTCTCAACAGCAGTGTTGAAGTGCTCGCTGTTGCGGGTCATACCAGAGCACACATTGCTTATTACCTGCCCACAAACAAGGAAGATCTTGAAGATCCAGCAGTGTTCTGTGGTGACACCCTTTTTGGAGCTGGATGTGGCCGACTGTTTGAAGGAACTGCCGAAGACATGTTCAAGGCTCTTCAACGTCTCAGTTGCCTGCCAGCGAAGACCCGTGTGTATTGCGCTCACGAATACACCGAAGCAAATCTGCGCTGGGCCTCCGCCCTGCATCCAGAAGATGTTGCTATCAGCGAACGACTGGCAGACGTTTCAAGTCGCCGCCAGAGGGGTGCCCTGAGCCTGCCTAGCAGCATTTCAGAAGAACAACGTACCAACCTCTTCGTGCGTGCTCAGAGCAGCAAAGAGCTAGCAGAACTTCGCCACCACAAGGATCAATGGCGAAACTAAGCACAAATATCTGACTCAGCAACAAGGCAGTCCTGTTGCAATGGAACAGGACCAACAGCTAGTGAGATTGCAATCCATTGAGATCAAGGCCGCTGGAACATAAACGAAGCGGCCTCACACCCAGAGGATTTTCAACAGAAACCAAAGCTGAAAGCGATGATGCAACATTCATGCTCAGAGCAGACCATGAACGCCCCTTCTGTGCAAGCAATCACCACAGCATCAGCTCCAGCACCAGTCGGGCCCTATAACCAGGCTGTACTAGCAGGAGGATGGCTGTACTGCTCTGGTCAAATTGCCCTTGATCCAACCAACGGGGTGATGGTTGGGCAAGGTGATGTGGAAGCTGAAACCCGCCAAGTCCTTAGCAATCTGATGGCTGTGCTCACAGCAGCCGGTGCTGAGCCAAGGCAAGTGATTCGTACCACGGTTTACCTCACGGATCTGGCGGACTTTCAAAGGGTTAATGCTCTCTATGGCGAGATCTTCGGGGATGGCATCAGCCCAGCAAGAGCATGTGTTCAAGTAGCCGCCCTTCCAAAAGGTGGGCGAGTGGAAATCGATTGCGTTGCTTGGCTCGGCTGAAAACAACCAGTGGAAACCTGAAGCGCTTTGATCAAGCGTGTAGCGACTCAAGAAAAAAATCTTGTCCCTGAGCTAGCAGGAGTTCTGAGATCCGATCATCCCTAATCATTTTGATTTACGGCTGAAGAGGGGTTACTGCTAACTCCTGTGACTTTCCCTAACGTTGAAAGGATCAAAAACGATTGGCCGAACCAGAAAGCGAAAGCCGAATCCGCCAAGACGGACAGTCCGCTGAGTAGTCTGAAGATTGCATAGGTTTAGAGGCGTACTGCGAGAAACCATGGCCGAAGCCAAGTTGACCATTGGCGAACTCGAGGCGGGTTATCCCCTTTACTGCAAGGCCCTAAGGCGACTGCTGCAGGAAGGTCGTAGCACCCAAGAGATAGAGCGCACAGTTTGTTGGAGCCATCTTGAAACCCTCAATCGTTGCCTCCCCAGCCGTTACAAGGCACCGTCTTATTTGCTTGTGCTGATCAGACGGGATCTGGAACAACCAAAGTAGAGAAAGGTTTTCATCCAAACAGCCATCTTCAATCCTCATTCAGACGATTCCATCAGGGGTTGAGTCGGATGCCGGCCTTCCACCTCCCCTTGGAATACACGACTCGCCAAGATATCAGCAGGTTCGATCGTCATCAGTTCATCACGACTGAGCGGTTCTCCCATGCGTGCAAACAATCGGTTCGCCTGCCTCAAACGGGTACGGTCCAGAGCATTGCGAATTGAGCGAGCATTAGCAAAGAAAGGAAGCTGACGGCGACGTTCGATGTAATCCTCGAAAATGCCCTCAGCTTCATCGCCAAAGTAATAGTTCTGCTGGACCAGGAATAACTGAGCGATAGCCAACAACTCCCGGTTGCTGTAATCCGGGAAATCAATATGGTGAGCAACCCTCGAAGAAAGGCCCGGATTAGATTGATAGAAAGCATCCATCTTATCTTTATAACCAGCAAAAATAACAACAAAATCACCTCGCCGGCTCTCCATATCCTGTAGCAATATTTCGATTGCTTCTGCTCCATAATCTCTTTCATTACCTGGTTTATAAAGGTAATATGCCTCATCTATAAACAACACACCTCCCTGCGCACGTTTAATCATCTCCCGAGTTTTTGGTGCCGTGTGGCCAACGTACTGACCAACTAAGTCGTCACGGGTGACAGTTACAACATGTCCTTTGCGCAGGTATCCAAGGCGATGAAGAATCTGAGAAATTCTGATTGCAACAGTTGTCTTTCCAGTGCCAGGTCGTCCAGTAAAAGACATATGAAGGCTTGGCATCGTGCTAGCAAGATCGAGATCTTTCCTGGCCCGATCAACTAACAACAAAGCGGCAATTTCTCGAATCCTCGTCTTCACCGGCTTCAAGCCAATCAGCTCACAATCCAACTGATCTAGTACCTCACCAACTCCGGAATCGGCATAAGCCAAAGAGAGATCAATTGAGGAGTCCATCTATCTCAGCTGCAAATTTGTAATCATCATCATTTAACTCAACCTCTTCTTCTTCATCCTCCGGCCGCAAAGTGATATTGACATAGGTACGTCCAAAACTTATATCAGGGAAGCGCTTTGCGGCTTCAGTGTGCTCGCCAAGACGGTCTAAAAAATCCCTGGTTTCTGAATAGGTTTCGAATTCAAATCGCCGTTCGAGTCGTATTGGACGAGAGCGCTTCTGCCATTGATTCATCACAACAGTTGGGAGATGGATTGTTCGAAGTTAAAGAATAACCTTAATGCTTGTCATCAAAGTTGATCAAACCAGATTTCCGAATAACTTCGCCACAGAAGAAACCCGCAAATTAGAAAGCTAAAAATTAGGGTTTACCCAACTTAGCTGCGGCGCTTTGCATGAGTGGGTCTTAATGCTGGCTCAACTTCCTGATGAGGACGAGCAATAATATGGGCTGCAACAAGGCCATCACCAACCCGTTCACAGGCATCTGCACCAGCACGAACGGCTGCATTCACAGCTCCTGTTTCGCCACGCACCATCACAGTGACATAACCACCACCAACATATTCCCTAGAGATGAGATTAACCTCAGCAGCTTTTGTCATTGCATCAGCCGCTTCAATGGCAGGAACCATGCCACGAGTTTCAATCATTCCGAGTGCAATCCCCTGAACAAAAGAAGGCACAGAGGAAGAGGCGGGTGGCTTGATAGCGCCACCAGACGCAGAACCACTGCCACTGGAACCCGCAGCACTCTTACCGCCCCTTGATGCAGGCGTCGCAGCCGTTGCTCGGCTGGCGGATGTACGCCCTGTGGCAGCGCTTCTGCGCGTAGTCGACTTTGAACCTGATAAGGACGATGTTGAAGCAGAAACATCAACAGTTTGTGTCGCCTTGGCAGGAAGAACTTTTTTGGCAACTTCAGAGCCAGCAGGTTTCGCTGTCGTCAAAGAGGGGCTGTCTGAAGAACTAGAGGAAGAAGGTTTTGGCATGGATAAAAGGTTTAAGAAGAAGAGAATAAATGGATCAGATCCGAATCATTTATTAGCTATCCATCTGGCAGCCAGTAATCAATAATTCCTCCAATTGTCAGATCTGTTTGAGTGTTGGGATCTGGACATGCAAAACGTGCGGCTGATCCACTGGCAGTGAACACCCAATTGCCCTCTCGAGCACCAACAGGATCAACAGCCACCAACTGCTTGCCAGCGTTATTACGCAGGATACGCAGATGCATATGACCAAGACCGTCAACCCTTTGCGTACAAACCAAACGGCCCATCACCTGCATGATTTCCATCAAGCTGAGCCCCCTGAAACTGGCTTCGGGGCGCCTGGATCCCAATGGTCAATAATGCCTACAATCGTAAGATCACTAGGATAGGATTTACTTCCTGCAGCCTCTCTCGCTGCTGAGCTGCCAACACAAATCACCCAGTCATCTGGCTTACAACCCACAGCATCGACTGCAACCTTTTTGGAACTTCCATCAAGAACAACTTGAAGGTGTTTGTGTTCGAATCCAGGGATTCGATTAGTGGAAACAAGCGGCTTAAGAACCTTGCAGATCAACATGTCAGTGTGCCTCCTGATGAACAGGCTCCAAGGAGGAACCGACGACCTCTGAAGTGTCTTTTTTATCACGATCACGAATGGTCAAGAATGTATGAAGAAGACCCTGATCGAAAAGTTCAGAATAACGCTCAGCAATGGCTTGATTTACGCGATAGCAATCAGTGACAGCCCGATCCCTTGCCCCTGGGACTTGGCCAGAATAATCAAAACGAACAACAACAGGAATTGGTAGATCTCGAGAAACATTCAACCCTTTAAAAATTTTCACTCCTACATCTAAATCTGGGGCACCTACTTCGACAGTATCCAAATGGGCGAAATAAGTTAGGTTGCGAAGATGCACTTCCTTAAAACCTATTCCAACTCCAATAAAACGCTCTGCATGCCCAGCATCTGGGTAGGGTCCAGCATGTGATTGCTTCACGTAGTCAATCTGAGAAAAGTTGTTTGCAATCAATTTCACAATGAATGCCACCATCCCCTCGTCGGGTTTCTTAGGCGCAATGGCTTCAACACGTTCAGCAATATGTTGCATCGCCTCATCTGAAGTTAGAGAAAGCGTCTCGTGATAGAGATCTTCCGCGGAAAGCCACTCATCTAAAACAATTGAACCATCTGCCGCAGGAACATGCACACGAATAGCATCAGTATCGGTATCAAGCCCGATCAAAAGAAGGTCTACTGATGCACCACAACAGAAACTATTTTCGACGGATTCACGAAAATCAAGCAGGCGCTGTTGACCAGCAGAAGCTGCCAAGGCATCATCACTCCCATGAGCCGCACATCCTTGATGAGATGGATCAAGGGAACTAAAATGATAGGTGACAACCTTGAGATAACGCGTTGGAGAGTCGGCTGAATTTGGAACACCTTCTCGATAACGTCTGTGTTCTGTCTTAATCCAACGGTTGACAGTTTTCTCAACATCAAATAGAGCACCTGCATGGGAGCGACGTCTTACTGAACTAAATGGAATCCGTAAGGCATAAGCAATCGTATGTGCCAAGCGTCCATCAGCGCAGGGGGAGACATCAAGGAGATGAAAACCACAATCAACAAGGAATGATTGGAAATGCTTTGCTTGAATGCTGCCTTCTCCTCCTTGCAGAGGGTCTTCTTGAAAAAAGTGGTCACTCACATGCTGATGAGACTGAAACACACACCAAGCAAATAAGGCCCTCATATCTAATGCTCGTACCCAAGCCTGTTCCAAAAGGTGGCTAGGCAAATCAAAACCAAGTTCAGAGCGAGCAAGACTTTGGCACTTTGAGACAAAATCCTGATCATGCTGAAGTGCTGAGATCCTTTTAAGAAAAGGAACAATCAGCTCAAAAGAGCCTTTGACATTGGCTTCATAAGTCTGCAGATGCTGATTTGCAGCTCTGTCTGTGAGAGGGTGGCAAGGCCCTGAACCAACATTGGCAAACCCTCTTAGCCTTGAGCGATCAGAGATCTGAGGTGTTACCACAGGCCTCCTCCTTGGAGCAGTCGGCGCCAAGGGTCTTTGCGTTTGAGAGGCCAAATTGCGATTGCGATAGGCCATCAATCAATCAACCCCTTGCGCCGCCAGAGACTGTGATCAAGGAGCCTTGATCAGTGTTACCACTTGACCCTGTTACTCGACTCATTGGTTGAGAAACTTCCTCATTACGCTTTAAATCAGCAGCAGGCATCGCAGACATCGGGCCAGGCCGAGTTGGATTACGGCGACGAGCAGAAGCTCCTTCGGTACCAGTCACCCTTTCACTGCGATCCCAATCATCACCAGTGATATTGAGGCCGGCAGATTGGCCTTCTCCTGTAACTCGTGATTCTGGGCGTGTTTGACTTACATCATTGGGGGTTGCTTCAACAGGAACTGACTTGAAATGACGTTGTTTGCGGTCAAAACGGAACTGCTCAGTGCCAGTAATTTTATCAACCGCCATATTAAAAGGACCCGTAATCTGAGAGCCCTGCTCATAACTTGTTCCTGTCACACCAGAGCGAGGATCACGCTGTAGCTGCATCGCTCTCGCAGGAGACTGAACACTAAAGTGAGTCCAAGGAGATGATTCTGATGAACCCTGGTGATCATTACTACCAGCGGGAGCATCACTTCCACATGCTTGAACAAGTTGATCTCCACCTACATATGGGGTGCCAGTTAAAGGTTCACAAGCACCTTTCTCTGCTCCTGTCATCACTCCACCTACTCCAGGCTGAAGACCTGTCATCACAGCGCCAGGTGTACCCAACAATTTTGGAGTTCGATCCTGAATTTCTCTTACAGAGTTTGTATCACACCAACCTGAAGCCTGTTCAACACCGCTATAGGGAGTTCCAGTTACAGCTTTACAAGTTCCAGGTTCATCGCCTGTTACAAGCTCCGAGCGACCTGTAAGAGTTCCACTAACAGTTTGCGACTTATTTGTAAGACTTAAACCGACCTTGGCAGCCTCAGGGTTTGGCTTGCCGCCACAAAAAGTGTTGTATTGCTGAGGGCCCACATATTCGTCACCAGTCACTCTTTTACAACTACCTGGTTCATTGCCTGTAACGTACTCAGAGCGGGCAACATTTGTACCAGTAACTCCTGCACCACGAAGAGTATTAAATGAACCTACTTTCTCTGCAGACCTCCCTTCAGGAAGTGGATCAACTCCAAGGTATTGATCACCAGTCAATTGACGATTAGAACCAGCCTCGTCGCCTGTAACCTTCTCGGATCGTCCAACCATTACACCACTAACCTTGCGACCATCTTCTGTAACACTCTGACCAACTTTTCTTGGAGAAGGTTGGCTAACTCCACAATATTGATTGGCCTGATTAGCTGAAATATATTCAGTGCCGGTCAAAGTCTTACAAGTCCCAGGTTCATCACCAGTGACTTTCTCTGAGCGACCAACTTCATTACCGGTCACCCGATTTCCATGGCTTGTATTTGTAACTGCAACTTTTAAAGGTTGACCTGGTTGAGGAGCCGACTGACAAAAAGTATCAAACACCTCTGAACCTAAATATTGAGTACCTGTAATTGAACGACAAGTACTCGCTTCGTTGCCAGTAGTTTTAGATGAGCGGTTTGCTTGAGTACCAGTCACAACCTGACCTGTACTGGTTTCACTTAAACCAACTTTCCAATGAGCATCTGCTGCGACAGCCTGCTTGGAGCCATTGCGATTGGGACCACAGGGACGACAAGCACCAGAACGTTTTTTGCCAGTAGCACCACTTTTACTACGCAATTCACGCACTCTCTGTGAAATCTCTCGACTTGAAAGGTCAGGGTCTCCCTGGCGAGCGACTGATGCTGCAGAGGTCGGTTGATTGGCTGCCGTTTTACCGTGCTTCGATTGTGCTTCACGGCGTGCAAGGACCAAAGCACGACTTGGATTTTGTATCGATCTACGTTTAGCAGAAGGACGACTAGTTGAATTCCTTGAACTTAATCTTGAGACAGTGTCCAAACTCTTCAAAGACTTTGAAGAAGATTCATCAACACCTTTCTGATCAGAGGCTAAATCATTAACCTGCTTTTTTGCAGCATCCTGCTGGCTAACCTTTGAAGAGATTTTCTCAACTTCTGCACGAGTTCTATCTTTACTTTTTGCCGCTGGCTGACCACGGCGAGAAAGCTCATCACGACGGGCCAAAACCAATTCTCTGCTTGAATTTCGGATCGTTTTCACTTGACGGCGCGAAGCTCCGGATGATTCTCTAGAAGCAACAAAAGACGTATCTAGTTGCTCTCTCTTAGGAGCGGTTAGCTGCACAGATTCTTTCCCAGCCTTAACGAAAGATTGATCAGTCCTGGTTAGACGTGCATCAGAGGCAGTACGGATGCGATTAGGACTTGATCCATTTAATGTGGTTGATTTCTTACCTGAATTACTCAGGGCCTTACGGCGTTCAAGCGCTAGCTCTCGACTGGATTGTTTTGCCATGTCCAACCAATAAAAACGTCGTAAGGGAAGAAGAAGCTTGTCGCCTCTGAGAGTTGATTAATAGCCCCGAAAATAAATCGAGGCTATTAAGAGATAGACACCGAAACTAAATCAACGGCCTTCAAATACCACGAATGCGGTTCCTTGACTTTGGGTGTATGCGTCATAACCAACCATGCGCACATGGTGGTCTGGATATGCACGATGGCAAGCTTCTAGCTCACTTACAACCATGTTCAGATCCTTCTCGCCAAAGAAAGGTAACTTCCAGTAAGACCAATAGGTCTGCATGGAACCACTTGGATGGACGTGCTCAATGACAGGGCTCCATCCCTGAGCAATGATGTAAGCAATTTGATCGTAAATTTCGTCCTGGGTCATCGGCGGTAAGAAGCCGAAGGTTTCCAGGGTGGCGACTGTTTGATAGTCACCAACTGTGCTCTGGAAAGGCATGGTGAACCTTGGATTGTGGATGTTTAAGGGCCAATACGACTAAGTGTTGGCCTAATAAATCTGAAGAAAGATTTTGAGGAGACAGATGCCTCCTCTGATGAAACTTTCTACTGAACGTCGAGCTTGTCGACAGTATCGAACTCGAACTTGATTTCTTTCCAAGTCTCAAGTGCGATGGCCAGCTCAGGGCTATGCTTCGCCGCTTCCATAAGGATGTCGCGACTTTCCTTCTCGATCTCACGACCGGCATTGCGTGCTTTCACACAGGCTTCAAGTGCCACTCGGTTAGCCGCGGCACCAGCAGCAGACCCCCATGGATGACCATGAGTACCACCACCAAACTGTAGACAGGAGTCGTCTCCAAAAATTGCCAACAATGCTGGCATATGCCAAACGTGGATACCACCAGAGGCCACAGCAAAAACACCAGGCATGGAACCCCAGTCTTGGTCAAAGAAGTTACCGCGACTGCGATCTTCTGGAACAAAAGACTCACGCAGGTTGTCGATATAACCAAGAGTGGTCTGACGATCACCTTCCAGCTTGCCAACCACAGTTCCTGTATGGAGTTGATCTCCACCGGAAAGACGCAGGCACTTGGCAAGCACACGGAAGTGAATTCCATGCTTGGGATGACGGTCAATCACCGCATGCATGGCGCGGTGGATATGCAACAGCATGCCGTTTTTACGGCACCAATTCGCCAAACCTGTGTTAGCGGTAAATCCACCAGTGATGTAGTCATGCATGATGATTGGCATGTCGAGTTCTTTAGCGAACTCAGCACGCTCATACATCTCCTCAGGAGTTGTCGCAGTGCAATTGAGATAATGACCTTTGACTTCTCCTGTTTCTTGCTGTGCAAGCTTGACAGCCTCAGCAACAAACTCAAAGCGCTCGCGCCAACGCTGGAAAGGCTGAGAGTTGATGTTTTCGTCGTCTTTGGTTAAGTCAAGACCACCACGCAGACACTCATAAACAACCCGTCCATAGTTTTTACCAGAAAGGCCAAGCTTTGGCTTAATGGTGCAACCAAGTAAGGGGCGACCGTACTTATTCAAACGATCACGTTCTACGACAATGCCATTAGGAGGACCACCGCATGTCTTGATGAAGGCCATCGGGAAGCGGATATCTTCTAAACGCAGATGGCGTAATGCTTTGAAGCCAAAAACATTACCGACCAAAGAGGTCAGAACGTTAGTGATTGAACCTTCTTCAAAAAGGTCTAGAGGGTAAGCAATAAAAGCGTAAAAGGACTCCTTGTCTCCAGGGACATCCTCGATGCGATAGCAACGGCCCTTGTAAAATTCAAGATCAGTTAATAGCTCTGACCAAACTGTGGACCAAGTACCGGTTGAAGATTCAGCCGCTACAGCCGCAGCAACTTCCTCTCTGGGTACTCCTTCCTGGCCAGTGCATTTAAAACAGGCCAGTAAGTCAGTGTCTAGGGGTACATAATCGGGAGTCCAGTAGGTGTCTCTGTACTCCTTAACCCCTGCGTCATACTTCTTGCTCATGGAATAGCTCCTTTTAAGTCGGTATAGAAGGTTGAGATGGCGAAGCTCTTAGAGCCATCGCAGAAGGCCTCAGTCCTTCTGACCTAAGAAATTGCCGTTGCCTAGCGCAGGCTCAACTTCCCGATGAGGGCGAGCAATGATGTGCGCTGCCACAAGGCCGTCACCAACACGCTCACAAGCATCAGCGCCAGCACGAACGGCGGCGTTCACAGCACCTGTCTCACCACGCACGAGCACGGTGACATATCCACCACCGACAAACTCACGACCAATCAGGCGCACTTCAGCTGCCTTGGTCATGGCGTCAGCAGCTTCAATTGCTGGCACGAGGCCGCGGGTTTCGATCATGCCTAGGGCGATGCCCATGGTTTCGCTAGCCATTGCTTACCTGTAGTAGGAGATTGAATGTTCGGGAAGGAGAATGCTCTGCGCAGGCAACTTCCGTCAAGCAAATTCAGCCGAAACGGAGATCACCATCCATAGCCCCTTCCATAAGCTCGGCTAATCACCCTTGCTACGACTGTTTTAAACGACTGTTCGTTTTTCTGTCAGCTCTTGACCACATTTGGTTGCCAAGCCGCGCGAAAGTCTCAATTGATCGACTCCAAAAGCTTCTATCGCTTGTCCAAGGGGAGCAGAAACAATCAAAAATCCTGCCTCAGATCTTCCCAAGAGAGAACTTCCACCCCCTAAAGCAGAATAAGAGCGATAGTTTTTTTGATTTTGGCTAAACCACTGCTAACCATTGCGAGTGGAAACCCTCGCAAGGTCGCCGAGATCGAAGCAATGCTTGGTCCACTCCCAATCGATGTGCAGAGGCAACCGCAAGATCTAGATGTCGAGGAAACGGGCTCCACTTATCTAGACAATGCCCTACTCAAAGCTCGAGCAGTCGCAAAACGAGTTGGAAACTGGACCATTGCTGACGACTCCGGATTAGAAGTTGATGCCCTGGATGGAGCCCCGGGGCTTTATTCGGCCCGCTTTGCTGCCAGCAATCAAGAAAAAATCAAGAAAATCCTTGCGGCCCTTGAAAACAACCCATATCGGAGTGCTCGCTTCCGCAGTGTGATGGTTCTATGCAATTCCAAGGGGAAGCTTCTTAAAGCAGCAGAGGGGATTTGCTGGGGAGAACTACTTAGATCGCCTGCCTATGAAGGAGGCGAGTTCGAATCGCTGTTTTGGGTTCGCGAAGCGAACTGCACCTACGGAGAACTCAATAATCAACAGCTTTCAAGGCTTGGTAGTCGAGGAAAAGCGGCTAGAGCACTAGCCCCTTGCCTGCGAGAACAACTAGGACTTGATCAGATTGTTTAGCTAGCGATTGATTTGATCGATGGCTCGCATTGCAGCAGCAGCAGCCTCCTCTACATCACCTTCTTTCCCCGCCAATGTGAGCCTGCCAAAGGCTCCCACGCCTTTCACGTCAACGATGGTGATATTGGATGCCTTCTCAGCTTCATTGGCAGCAATTAATACATAACCAGCCGGTTCGGTTTCAAGAATGAACATGCTCATTCCAGCTTCAATCATCGAACCACGACGATTTTGGCGATTAATCAAAACAGCGTGATCTGGGGTTATCGCACGGATCACCTCGGTCCAGCTCACATCACAAGAACTTCTCTGGCTAACAGTGCTGCCAATGGCATCCAAAACAACATCACCGGAATGGAGCACAGTGCTCTGATCACGGTGGTATAGGGCCAAAGAACCAAAAGCCCTTTCAACGACCATCTGGCCTAGTCGCACATTGCTGGCCTTAAGGGCAATATCAGTCACTCGATGGACAGCCATGCCTGGTGAGACCTCCATCCACAGGCAAGCATCACCAGGAATCGGTAAAAAGCCTTGACTCACCGTGCCCATGTAGGCAGCTAGCTGAGGCTGAAGTGAATCGAGGAAAACATACGTGCGCAATTCAATTTGCTGCACATGACTATTTTGACGGCCAACCCTTGCTGTCTCCGAATCAGTCGTAATGACGCAGCTTGCCCCTGAGGCCTGAGGCAAAACCTCAGTTCCTGTCACCAGCGAGCTTCCACCTTGACGCCGCTCCCGAATTTCTAAGCCCGCAAATCGCTGCATGGCGGGGATAATACCTTGTGATTGAACATATCTTTCAAATGCACTGCTCTTGCAAGTGGCCTTAGAGCCGATACCGTCCAAATCAATGATTGGGATGGACTATGGCCACCATGCAAGAAAAAAAATCTGAATCTACAAACCTTCCAACAGACCTAAAAGCAGAGCAAGCCTTGGGTTTAATTGGTTTGGGCCTGATGCAAAAAATGCGGGAAGGTGCAAGTGAATGGACATGGTCTCAAGCTGAGACTGGCGGACAAGCCGATCTTTTAGCTCTGCGACAACGCCTCGAGCTCACATCTTTGGCCATTCAAACTGGTGCTCCACTTAGCACAGCTGAGGTGTCAAAACTTCTTGGCGCTAGACCCGGCTCAAAGGAAGTCAGACGAGGAGGGCTGATCGCAAGGCGAGTCAGCAGAAACGTTTGGAAGCTCAGCAGTTCCGACAAAACTCCAGAGCGCAATGTTGATGGATTCAGCGGCGATGGATTCCGTCGCCGCCTTTGAATCCCTTAAAAATTAATCATCAAACTGATCAATCTCCAGAAGAGATTATCTTTAATCATTCATCTTCTGACTCCTCTTCATCGTCTGACTCTCCTTTGGCCGACTGTTCAACATCGATGCAGATCGTGGTTGCCATCAATTGTTCTCTGGCCTCAATCACAGGAGCCACTTTGCCCTTTTGCTGATCAGCAGCTTCAGCAAGAGTCAGATCCTTCTACTCACGTATCTCCTCGACAGCGTCGCAGAAGATCTTCACCTGGTCACGATACTCACTGAATTCAGCCTGGGCAATCGTGGGTTCAGGAGTCAGCGCATTGACCACCGCTACAGCCTGATCAACTTGATTTCGAGCAGAGCACACCAGCTCAGCATAATCAGCCACTTGGATTTCATCATTGGTTGCTTTCTGGCTAGATGACTCACAAGAAGCAAGAGTGAGAGATCAAGCCAAAACAGACGATAAAAAGCGAACTGCAGCCATCAATCCAAAAAATCGATTCTCGTAAATTTAGTCATGTTTCGTCTGCAATTAAAAAAAATCTAAGTGCAGACAGATTGCATTGTGATAGAAAAACCTACAATTGAAGATCAGCTCCTACCTAACCAGGACGGAGCTCCGCCAAACCATTCGCCAAGGTCGTCATCCTCCGAGCAGTAGTGATCATCTGGTTCGGACGAGCCAAGTTGAAGAGCATCGAGCAACTGATCAATACCATCTTGAGGTTGCAATTTCTGTTGTTCTCTCCTCGCTCTATGCAACCAGGTTGCAACAGTCTGGTTTCGGTCAGCAAACTTATGAATATAAATCCGTTCACTTAAGCTAACGGGCTGATCGCTTGCGACTCGAGCAAGAATCTCTTGCAAACGCAGGCGAGTATCTCTTGACAACATCTAAATAACACCACTAATACTGTTCTAATGGTAGAGAGGGGAGAAGTCATTGAAAAAACCACTTTATTTTAGAAGCTTATATTTAGATTCACATGCGATATTTTAATTATTTCTTTCCTTGCCAGTTGAAATAATTGCATTCAGCCATGACTTGGTTACCAGCAAGAGAATAGGTACTCTCACATCAATCAAGCTAACTTCAAAGAAAAAGTTACCCCTCTAGCGTGAGGGGAAAAACTTAAACCTTTAAGGCGGCATCAATTGCGGCTACTACTAAGCCGCACAATACTCATATCGTCAACGTTTATGTTTTCAAAAGATTGTCAGAGTGGAGAAGCCTCCGCAACATAAGCTACGCCACCATAATAATTAAGTATGGGGTTTATCGATACACGCAACTTCTCAAGAACTTCTATCTCGCAAAAGACAATCACATGAGCATTTGCCCCAAGGCCACTAAAATCCATGCCCTCTGTCACATAAGTATCAGGCCCTCTACCAGTGACAGGCCTAATGACTGAATAGCCAGGTGCCCCAGCTTCATCAAGAGCTTTAATCACTGACTCAAGCTCTCTCTCGCTTACAATTAAATCTAGTCGCTTCATGATTTTAAATTGATGCAGGGATTAACTTGTAAACCAAACCCATATATAGTGGAATCCCAATCGTATGATTAAAAGGGAAAGTTAATCCCAAGGCGCTAGAAATGTAATACCTTGGGTTGGCCTCTGGAACTGTCATTCGCATTGCCGTAGGGACGGCAATATATGAGGCACTAGAGCACAAAATAATAAACAAGAGTGCATTGCCATAGCCTAAACCAAGTGCCCTAGCAACAAGGCCTCCGATTAACGCATTGAACATTGGCATCAGAATGGCAAAAAAGATAAGAAACGCTCCTGCTTTTTTGAGGTCCTTAAAACGCTGCGCCGCAACGATTCCCATGTCCAGCAAGAAGAAGCACAAGACTCCATAGAAAAACTTATAAACGAATGGTTCCATCTTCTCTACACCAGCAGGGCTATAGATAGAAGCAATGAAACCAATTACAAGGCTACCTGCAATCAAATAGACATAGCCATTCAGCATCGATTCATGCAGAACCTTGCGCCAATTCATTCCATCAGAACCAGGACGTGCCTGACGGGAACCAAGCCGAACTAGGACCAAGCCAACGATGATTGCCGGTGATTCCATTAACGCCAGTGGGGCCACCATAAATCCGTCATAAGAAATATTTTGAGCCTGAAGAAAACTCTCAGCAGCGATAAAGGTCACTGCGCTAATTGAGCCGTATGTCGCTGATATTGCTGCTGCATTAAAGACATCAAACCTCAATCGCAAAATACAGAAGCAAATCAACGGGATGACCGCCGCCATTAACACAGAAACAGCAATAGTTATGATGACTTGGCCACCGAGACCATCTTTCGCCAAAGCCATGCCACCCCTAAAGCCAACGGCCATCAACAGATAAAGTGAAAATAATTTCGGCAGCGGCGCAGGAATCTCAAGGTCAGCATTCAATAAAACCGCAATCGCACCCAAGAAAAAAAATAAAACCTTTGGTGATAAAACATTGGCCAGTACGAGCCCTGCGTCAAGTGCTGTTGCGGTTGCTGTGATCATATAAAGAAGTTGCAGGGAAATCTGGTCTGTTTTAGATAATGACTTGGCAAGATGTGACTAAAAGAAGAGTAGAAAATTTTTCAGACCATTCAAATCTGAAGATTTTACAAGGAAGATTGTATCATTGTTTTTATCAAAGATCCCAATCCCATGAAGGTGGTCTCATGAAGCTGGGATCTCTAATAAGTTCTCACTTGCTCTTATAAGTCAGCCAGGGCGGCTTCAAGGGCTTGAGTTCGATTAGTCATCAACCCTTGCACATCAAACTTCTCAAGTCTGTTTCGGACCCTCTCGTTTGCAGCCACAACATAAGCTTTCCTTGAATGGTTTTTTGCCTCTTGAACCATCTGTTCAATGGCCAAAGTGGCAGTAATGCCAAGCCGAGGAACTTCAGTAATGTCAAGGATCAAAACCTTGTAATTACGTACCAAAGCCATTCGTTCTGTGATCCCCGAAGCAGCTCCAAAGCTCAATGGTCCGCGCAGGCGAAATAACATCACCTGCCCGCCACAACGATCAAGCAATGCTTGTTCTGAAGGGGGCAAAGATGGCTCTTCAGTATTAGCAGCAGCACCAGTTGATTTGTTGTCAAAATCACCATCCATCAAACGGTTATCGGCATCCATTCCTTCCAATTGAGCCTGTGTCAACGAATCAATTGTTAATAGGTTTGCAACAAACACACCAACCAAAACTGCTGAGATTAAATCCCAGAAAACTGTCATCAGCAAGACGCCATACATGACAACAGCTGTCTTAATCGAGAGGCGATGAGCTCTAAGTAAGAAGCTCCAATCAATGATGTCGAGACCTACCTTGACCAATATTCCTGCAAGCAGGGCAGTTGGAATTAAAGCCGCGAACTGACCTGCTCCATACAAAACAATCAACAGCACGATGGAATGCACCATTCCAGAGAGTGGCGTGCTGCCTCCAGATTTGACATTGATCACCGTCCGCATCGTTGCACCGGCGCCAGGCAATCCGTTAAACAGCCCAGCAAGAGAGTTGCCAATTCCTTGGCCAATCAGCTCTCGGTCAGAGTTATGACGAGTCTGGGTAATGTTGTCTGCAACAAGGGATGTCAACAGCGAATCGATTGCTCCCAACACTGCAAGCACTAAGCCTGATTTGATGATCAAAGGAAGAAATGCTGGGTCCCAGCTGGGCAAAGAAAAGCCCAGGCCGCCTTCAGGGATCGTGCCGATACGCGGCAGCTCATCGATGCCTCGGGCTGAAAGGTTCGCGTCATTGAACAGCACAACCGAGAGAGGCGTAACGATCAACAAAGCCAACAACGGTGAAGGCACCACCTCGGTGAGTCGCCGAGGTGCCAAAAAGACAATGGCCAAGGTCATCACAGCCACTGCTACCGCACCCCAGTTGGGTTGAAAGTTTGCCGATAACTGCGTAAGGCAAGCAATCACACCGCCCTTGGTTGAGATGCCAAAGAGAGGTCCAATCTGAAGAATGAGGATGATCACCCCAATCCCAGACATGAAGCCAGACACCACTGAATAGGGCACAAGCGTGATGTAACGACCCAGTCGTAAGACCCCAAAAAGAATTTGGAATAGACCTCCCACAACAACTGCGGCCATCACCAGGGGCAAAAGCTCGCCTGGGCCATCAACCGTTGGCAACGCTGTGGAGATACCAACAGCAGCAAGAGCGGCGACTACTCCTGCCACGGTGACGCTCATCGGACCAGTGGGGCCGCTGACCTGAGATGGAGTGCCGCCAAACAGCGCTGCGAAGAAGCCAACAATCACCGCTCCGTATAAGCCGTAGATCGCGCCTCCATCGCCAAGGGCAGCATTGCCAAATGCGAGGGCTAAAGGCAGCGCCACCACCGCAGCGGTCAATCCGCCTAATAGATCTCCGCGAACATTGCGCAAATGAAATCCATGGATCAATGCCAAAACGTAGTGCTCCTACCCACTTGACTTGAACAAAACAATATCTGGCTATGAGCCCCGACTGACTTAAGAGAGAAGCAATTTGTCAGGCCCCTCAAGCAAAAAGCTTCCCCTCGATCCCAAAGAGTTTTAGTTGCTAATTAAGAGTTGGCCATGAACTCGGCAACTTGGTAGAGAGCTCTTCAAGCAGCCCATGGGCAGCGCCACGCTTCTAAAAGAAAGCGGACCGCGGGAGGTTTTCTGCGGATTGACTTCAATTGTTTGGCTACATCGGCGCATGCCGGATGCCTTCTTCCTCGTTGTGGGCTCTCGCACCTGCGCCCACCTCATCCAAAGCGCCGCAGGCGTGATGATCTTTGCCGAGCCGCGTTTTGGCACCGCAATCTTGGGGGAGAAAGACCTCGCGGGGCTGGCAGATGCTCATGATGAGCTCGATCGAGTGGTGAACGATTTACTGGCTCGGCGCCCAGAAATTCGCACCCTCTTTCTGGTGGGTTCCTGCCCCAGCGAAGTGATCAAGTTAGATCTGGCAAGAGTGGCCGAGCGACTCAATGGAGAGCTTCAAGGTCGCGTACGCGTGCTGAATTACTCAGGCAGCGGAATTGAAACCACCTTTACCCAAGGTGAGGACGGTGCGCTCAAAGCCATGGTGCCGTTGATGCCCAACAGCAACGAAGCCCAGCTTCTGCTTGTTGGCACCATGGCCAACGCGGTTGAAGATCGTCTCATCCATTTATTCGAACGCCTGGGCATCCCCTCAGTGTCCAGCTTGCCGCCCAGGCAGTCGACTGATCTGCCATCCGTAGGGCCTGGCACCCGTGTTCTGCTAACCCAGCCCTACTTAACTGACACGGCTAGGGAACTCAAAGACAGAGGCGCCGAGATCCTTCAAGCGCCTTTCCCTCTGGGAGCTGAGGGAAGCCGACTCTGGATGGAAGCGGCAGCCAAAGCTTTTGGCATCAACAACAATCACGTCGCAAATACTCTTGCGCCATTAATCGAGCGCGCCCAAAAGGCTTTATCGCCCTACAAAGAGCAACTGGCTGGAAAGCGAATTTTCCTGATGCCTGAATCCCAGTTAGAAATTCCACTAGCGCGTTTCCTTCACAGAGAATGTGGAATGGAACTTGTAGAAGTTGGAGTTCCTTATCTCAATCGAGAGATGATGCAGTCTGAATTGGAACTGCTGCCGCAAAACACTCCAGTAATGGAAGGACAGCATGTCGAGAAGCAGCTCGACAGGGTTAGGGAGCAGCGGCCCGATCTAGTTGTCTGCGGTATGGGTTTGGCAAATCCCCTTGAAGCGGAAGAGATTGCTACGAAATGGTCAATCGAATTGATCTTTAGCCCCATCCACGGCATTGATCAAGCCGCAGACCTCGCCGAACTGTTTGCAAGGCCACTGCATCGCCGCAACCTTCTCAACAACCAACTCCTCGTAAGCGTCTAAAAAACCAATGGAACTCACTCTCTGGACCTATGAAGGGCCTCCTCACGTAGGAGCCATGCGCATCGCTTCCTCGATGGAAGGAGTGCATTATGTGTTGCATGCTCCGCAAGGAGACACTTACGCGGATCTGCTGTTCACGATGATCGAGCGGCGCGGACGCAGGCCACCCGTGACCTACACCACCTTTCAAGCCAGGGATCTAGGAGGAGATACGGCTGAATTGGTCAAAGGTCATCTGCATGAAGCAGTGGAGCGCTTTAACCCCGAAGCACTCTTAGTGGGTGAAAGCTGCACCGCTGAACTCATTCAAGACCAACCCGGCTCGCTTGCTTCAGGCATGGGTTTCAACATGCCTGTTGTGGGTATAGAACTACCGGCCTACAGCAAGAAAGAAAATTGGGGAGCCTCAGAAACGTTCTATCAACTCGTGCGAGGCATCCTCAGCAAGCAGCCTTCTGAGCAATCTGGCGTCAGTCATAGCCCTGCTGCATGGAAAAGCCAAGGACGCCGGCCCAGAGTGAATCTCTTGGGCCCAACCCTGCTTGGCTTCCGCTGTAGAGACGACATTCTCGAATTGGAAAAACTGCTCAATCAACACGGCATTGATGTACATGTTGTTGCTCCACTTGAAGCAAGACCAGCCGATCTAATGCGGCTGCCCAATGCTGATCTGAATGTCTGTCTTTACCCTGAAATCGCAGAAGCAACTTGTCTCTGGCTTGAGCGCAATTACGGCATGCCGTTCTCCAAAACAGTGCCGATCGGAGTGGGTGCGACCAAAGACTTTTTAGAGGAACTCCATCAATTGCTAGAGATGCCTGCACCCAATCCAGGCGAAGGTGCAGAGCAATCGAGACTGCCTTGGTATTCACAGTCTGTGGATTCCAACTACCTCACCGGCAAGCGCGTGTTCATTTTTGGCGATGGCACCCATGCCCTTGCCGCAGCAAGGATTGCTGATCAAGAGCTCGGTTTCAAAGTGGTGGGTCTTGGCACCTACAGCCGCGAAATGGCCAGACCGGTGCGAGCTGCAGCCAAAGAACTAGGACTTGAAGCACTCATCAGCGATGACTACCTTGCCGTGGAAGCTGCCATGGCAGAGGCAGCTCCCGAACTTGTGCTTGGCACACAGATGGAGCGGCACAGCGCCAAACGACTGGGTATTCCCTGTGCAGTCATCAGCACACCGATGCACGTGCAAGACGTCCCTGCCAGATACAGCCCACAAATGGGATGGGAAGGTGCAAACGTCATTTTCGATAGCTGGGTGCATCCATTGATGATGGGCCTTGAGGAGCATCTAATCGGTATGTTCCGCCATGACTTTGAATTTGTGGATGGCCATCAAAGCCACCTAGGGCACCTAGGCGGACATCAGAGCCAAACGGAACAACAACAAAGCCAAGCAGCAACCAATCCATCAACGCAATCAAATGCAGATTCCTCATCTGAGGAATCACCTCTCTGGACCCCAGAGGGAGAAGCAGAGCTCGCAAAGATCCCCTTCTTTGTACGCGGAAAGGTTCGCCGCAATACGGAAAAGTATGCGCGCCAGGCTGGTTGCAGATGTATCGACAGCGAAACCGTTTACGACGCAAAAGTCCACTTCCGGGCTTGACTATCAGAAAAAATAAAGAATCTTCTAGTCATTACATTGGGCAAAGGGAATGAGTGTTTGCACTCATTCCCTTTGCCCAATAGTGAATGCCTTTGTCTCGAAAAGCAAGCAAACCATGGGAGCAGTTGTATCGAATTTGTTAGGAACCAGCAGAGATAGATCCATTGGCCTTGAATAACAATAAGAACTTGAGCAAGATCACTCAATGACCACGACCCTGACACGACCAGCCGATGGTGAAGGCAGTGTGCAAGTTCAACAGGATGCTTCTGTTCGCATTCAGGAAGGGGCCCTGGTAATCGCGGTCTATGGGAAAGGCGGAATTGGTAAATCCACCACCTCCTCCAATCTTTCAGCCGCATTCTCCAAACTCGGCAAGCGAGTACTGCAAATTGGTTGTGATCCCAAGCACGACAGTACGTTCACGCTTACGCATCGCATGGTGCCTACGGTGATCGACATCCTTGAAGAGGTTGATTTCCATAGCGAAGAGTTGCGACCAGATGACTTCATGTTTGAAGGCTTCAATGGAGTCAAGTGTGTCGAGAGTGGGGGGCCTCCAGCCGGCACCGGTTGCGGTGGTTACGTGACTGGGCAGACCGTAAAGCTGCTTAAAGAGCATCACCTGCTGGAAGACACCGATGTGGTGATCTTCGATGTCCTTGGAGACGTGGTGTGTGGCGGCTTCGCTGCACCCTTGCAACATGCCAACTACTGCTTAATCGTCACCGCTAACGACTTTGATTCGATCTTTGCGATGAATCGCATTGTCGCTGCAATTAACGCCAAAGCTAAGAACTACAAAGTTCGCCTTGGCGGAGTCATTGCAAATCGTTCTGCCGAATTAGATCAAATAGAAAAATTTAATCAACAGACAGGGCTGAAAACTATGGCTCATTTTAAAAACGTTGATGCAATACGTAGATCAAGACTTAAGAAATGCACAATTTTCGAGATGGACTCATCAGACGAGGGGGTAATGGAATGTCAAAATGAATATCTTTCACTAGCACAAAAAATGCTCGATAATGTTGAGCCTCTTGAAGCGGAACCTCTCAAAGATCGTGAAATTTTTGACCTACTTGGCTTTGACTAACCTCTAAAAGGAGCAAAGCCCTTGATCATTTAAGTCAAACCAACCAATTTCATCGACAATTCCCAGACCCGTTTTGCGGTGATGGGATCTGTCGCCCTTTCCGATAGTTCCTGTCGGAAACTTTCGCGGTTCTTCTTCTGACGATTGCCCCAACTCCAATGCACACCTGATACACCAAACTCTGGATTAGTTACAACCTGTGCAACCCGCTGCCCAGCCTTGGCCTGGGTGACATATCCACCAGTAATCAGCCTCTGGAATATAGGAAACAAAAACCGGAAGATTTTTGGTGTGTAGCGGAATAACGGTGTATCAGCCACACAACCAGGATAAAGAGAGGTAAATAAAATCCCTGATTGTTCATGTAGACGCCGGTGAAGCTCCTGCGTGGTGATCATGTTGCAGAGCTTGCTGTCTTTATATGCCTTGCCAGGCTTGAAGCTTTTGCCACTCGCCATACTGATAGGCGCATGAAAGCCTTGTTCAAAACCTGAAAGATTACCCAGATCAGCCGGTGCAGGGATCGGGATCTTGCCGCCAAGCTCCTTATAATTAGCAGTAACTGTGCCAAGAATGACCACTCGGGCAGCAGACAAATAAGAGCCACGCGCTGATTGAAAGACTTTTGCTTTGCCGAGGTTCTCAAGCAAAAGTTGAATCAGCAAGAAATGGCCGAAATGATTGGTTGCCATCGAAAGCTCATAGCCCTGAGCTGAGCGTTTCGGCTTGCGCAGCCTGGGCTGATAGACCGCGGCATTACAAACAAGCGCATCCAGCGGCTGCTCAAGCGAGCCGAGAAGGGTCTCGACTCCATCGCGAACGCTCTGGAGATCACTCAAATCCATCCTTAGATGAGTAAGTTGAGCGGCTGGAATACCAACCCTCTCGGCAGCGGCAACAGCTCGCAATGGATGTCGATTTGCAGTGATCACCTGCCAGCCTCGATAGACGAGTGCCTTGCAGGCATACAACCCGACGCCAGAGGTCGTGCCCGTGATTAAGACGGTGCCTGGAGAAGCTTGAGAAGAAGCCATCGACGCAGCCTTGAGAGCAGCAGGTTGGTATAGCTATAAAACTAAGCGCTGAGCTTCACTCTCGACGCAAGCAAAACAAAACTCAGCGCCAGATGACCCTCAAGCGATTCGGGGCGATCCACTGATCATGCTCGTCCATCAGACGAATGCCGCCTCCAAGGGTGAACAAGCGATCAAAACGTTGCTGAAGGGTGTTCAGCTGAGCAGATTCAAGGTTCAAGACGGCGACAAGTTCACCATGACGATCAAGACGTTCCTGATAAGCGATTGAGAGCTTGACCAGAGTCACAACACAAAGAGAAACCAGTCCAAGCTTCATGGTCAATGCCAAAAGGCTGAAATTAATCTCTCTGCGCTGCTCTTGCAGCTGCAACGTAGACGCCATGGTGACTGCATCCATCACCTCAGGATGCATCTGCTTACGGCGTCGCCGAGCTGTGCTTTTCTGTTTTGACCTGGGTCTAGCCAGGGAGGAGCCCAAGTTTATTCAACGGTTGACCGCTTGTAGCGCAGCAAACCTCAACTGCCAAGGGGCTAGACCCAATTAGTTTTAGGGCCTCAATCAAGCCTCATGAAGGGTTACGCCAAGGCGAAGAGCTAGCACACCGCAATGAAAAACAACCACGAGGCACAAACCGGCCAAGTCGACATTTGCAATATCAGTGATGCCCATGATGGAAGGGGAACGCTAGAAGCATCCATATTCTCCTCGCAAAACGGTACCTAAGACCAGTCTTCGCAAAGGCCTGTCACACCTATCAATGGCAACTCCTCCGTCGAATGGCATTGATCGATCAATCTCCCCACCATCCACTGACTAGAAAGACGCCTCTCAAAGCCCATTGAGAGCAAGCTCTCGCAGCGACTTTCTCGGAGGGAAAGGGTTCCTGAGATCAACTCATCAATAACGCCTTGCAGCAAAAAACATGGGCTCTTGAAACGCGGGGCTTAGCACTGAAACTTGCACTAGGAATAGTTAATGCCCCATCGCAAGGATCAGGGCCTGACGGCCAGTGCCAAAAGCAAGCAACAGCACGAGTGTTCTCAACATCCATGCCAAACTCTTGCCAGAAACCCGTTGAAGTCGAGACGCTGACCAATGAGCGGCCAGAGCCGCCACGCCACCGAGCAACAGCCCAATCCCTACAGAGCCCCGACCCTCGCTAAGAAACTGTAAAGAGGCCGCAGTCGCTGAACATGTCACAGCCAGGGTGCTTAAACGGATCGCCAAGTGAATAGGAACAGCCAAGCCATTCACCATCAAAGGCACCATCAACAAACCACCCCCCAAACCAAGCAAGCCTGCGGAAAATCCTGCGACACCGCCAACGAGCGCAAGACCCGGCAAAAAAAGAGTGGATTTGAGCTGCTGAGCTGCTTGCTGAGGCTCTGAACGAATCGTGGCAGCCACCACGAGATAGAGCCCCACCTGAAACGTCAGTAAAAGCCAGCCAGAAACATCTAAACCAATCTTGCTGAACAGCAGTGAAGACAAAAATGCGGCCACTGCGATGCTCAATCCAGCCTGAAGCTGAAATCCTCCAGCGAAGAGGTGGGTCAGGCTGCCACTCAACGCAGTAGGAACAATGGCGAAAGTACTGGTGGCCAAAGCCTGATGAGGGCTAAGCCCCATCCACAGCAGGAGGGGCGCAAAGATCAGACCGCCGCCAATGCCCAGCAGACCAGCCAGACCACCAGCCAACAGCCCCAAAGGCACAAACACCAGCCAATCCCACAACACCATCACTGCTCGATGCCGACAGCTGCATCCTGCCTAGTGGTTGGCTTCTGTTTCGGCGAACACGCCGAACTGCTCACCGCAACCACGCCGCAGGTGACCCACAGCTTCCATTGTTGCGGCGCCTGTGTAACTAAGACTCGCCCGGGAGTTGATGCGCCAAGACTTGAGTTGTTGCCGTTAGCTACAGGGAGGCTTACCTATCTGAGCGGAACTGCAGATTCTTGGGTCGCTGCTTGTTAGCAACAAGCCATCCAGGCAGCATTGAGAAAAAATGATCCAAGTGGAGAGCGGCTTCGCGATGGAGAGATCAATGGAACAGCGCATGGCTTGATAGATGAAAGAGGAGAAAGTTTTGATCGTTCAGCCTCCGCTATTGGCTGGCAGCTCCTCTTAGACCATCCACCAAACCTTGAGTTGCATCACATCGGTTAGGCAAGCTTTGCGCTGATCCAAATGTAGGCCTAATTCACAAAGCAAGACTGCCCATCACTAATAGACCGAAACTGCTCTATCAAACAGAAGATGAATGCCACTACTCAACTGTGATCAAGATCACAGGATTAGTTGAGACGGGTCACAACCAGATTGATTGCGCGGAGAGAGGGTATGTGCATTAGGAGGCGAAAGCCTCTGAAACTCATCAACCCTTTAAAATAATGATTAACAACAACCTCGTTCGCAATCAAGTCAAAGCTAATTGGGAAGACATAACAAGGAAGCGCGAGGATCATGCAATGACATTTGAATTAGAGAATAAAGTGCCAAGCATCCACCCAAAAGCAACGAATTGGCTTGACAATAATAATAGCAATTTTAATTTCAACCTTACCAAGGCCTCATCTCTAGTTAACAGTGGATGGGGGAAAAACTACGGCAACCAATTGCTAGACTCTAATCTATTAGATCCTATCAAGAATCCAAAGATCAAGTCATCTGATTTGATTGACATCGGCAATATTCGCATTCCAGAAATCAACTTGACTCAGCCACTGGAAATCGAAAACGATCTCATCCAACCTATTAATCCTGATGCTGCCGTTTCAACCGATATCGCGGATAGGCTCATTAACAATAGGGATGCAAGGATGGAAAATCTATGGTCTACCATTCGTGGAGGAATGTCTGGACACAACAATGAACATGACGACATACATGTACATGTTGGACAAGAAACTACTATTTGGCACGATGGTGGCAGTCTATTTACAATAACCACTGAAGGGGAAGATACATACACAACCGAGACAGATCCCAATGGTGAAAACACTTATTGGAGGAATGGGGAAGAGATTAGCGAAGAAGATCATGCATACGGTGATCCCACTGAAGGACAAATTGAAGGGGCAAGAAGCAATCTTGGAAGTCATGCAGGTGGAGAGGATGAAGGCGAAGGGGGCTGGTGGGATAGTTTTTGGGATTGGGTGACGGGTAATAACATCACGCCTTATCCAGGACTGGAGGACCCCGGCAGAACACCATGGTGGACTACCGCAAATGCCTACAACCTTGATTCACTGATTAACCAAGTTGATCCTCATTTAGCTTCTGAATATCTACTTGAAGAGGTTGTAACAACTTCATTAGAGAATAGAATTGTAGACAATTTATTATTGCAAGGCAACAACACCTCTGCCCAGATTGAAGGCACTGACGAACTGACAAACTTCGACAAAGGATTGCTCGCAAATAAAGTTACCACTAACTTTGAGCATGCCCAAGATTTTGGAGAACCGATCGCCGCTGATCATGATGTCTTCAGCTTTGGTGGAATCACACAAAGCATGCCTTTATCGTCTTCAGATGAGAACGTTCTTTTAACTGTAGACAATGTCATGCCTCAACAAATGTTGAGCAACAATATGACAACGCCTATCGAGTTCTAATCCAATCAGAAGAGCAGAAAAACTAAAGCTCAGCACTGCAAGCCAAGTGAGAGCATCTACAGGTAAATCATGAGTCAATAATAGAGCGGCCACCACTTAGCGATTACAACTTTGCAACAGCCCCACTACCTCAAAAAAACTACACCTGGCGTGAGCCGGAGAAACTCAACGAGGTGGAGCGGCTGTTGCTCAAGCGAGGCCAAAGCCCCAAAGGCACAAACACCAGCCAATCCCACAACACCATCACTGCTCTATGCCGACAGCCGCATCCTGCCTACCTATCTCGCCAGGTCGCGGCCGCTTGATCTCCCCTTTGCGATTGTCTGGCCCAGAACAGATGGCCCTCGATGAAGTGCTGCTCGAGGCTTACCAATCAGATGCGAAACCACTACCAACACTGCGCTTCTATCAATGGAAAGGTCCATGGCTTTCCCTTGGTCGCAACCAACGCCACTGGCCAGAGCACTGGAATGCCCTAGCCAAACGAGGAGATCTACAGCTGGTTCGCCGACCCAGTGGCGGTAGTGCAGTCCTGCATGCAGGAGGGCTCACTTATGCACTGATCTGGCCCTCTCCTCCCCGCCAGAGACAACAAGCCTATAAACAAGCTTGTCAATGGCTCATAAGGGGCTTTAAAGAGCTCGAATTACCTTTGCAATTTGGCGATCACCCAGCCAGGGGGGCCAGCGAGAGTAACTGCTTCGCCACAGCCACAGCCGCTGATCTGGTGGATTCTCAGGGTCACAAACGCATCGGCAGTGCACAACTCTGGCGTCAGGGTCATCTCCTTCAACATGGCGAAATCATCCTGAATCCCCCTCAAAGACTCTGGCGAGAAGTCTTCGATTGCGAACCACCTAGCGACGCACCAGCATCAATCCCCAGGCAAGAGCTGAGCGATCTCCTGCAAACAACGTTTTGCTCCTGTTGGCCAGAGGTGAACTGGCAAGAGAGCCCTATCACTAACGCTGAATGGGGCTCAGTTGCCAACAAAGCACCGAACTATGAAGTACTGCTGGATGCCTCAGGCTGCTCAACCAATCCGCCAGAGACCATCGACTCCACAACTTTAGGCAGTGCCATTCCCAGGGGATAGGTGTTCTGACGGCGAGCAGCTTCGAGAAACTGAACAGGAAGCCTTACCCCAAGACGCTTAAGCACAGCTTCGGAGAGATCAATTCGATCTAATGTTCCGCAAGGGAGACCAGCGACATTAAAGACAAGAAGCCTGCCCTCCTCAGCCTGTTCTAGTGCCATCACCGCCTGCCATAACGGGGCTTTCTCGCCAATGGCAGGCAACTCAGATATCGGCTTCATGTGATCCGCCAGGCATTGCCGATCCCATTGCTGCACAGGCAATTCTTTTAAGGGTTGGTCCGTCATGTAACCAACCCAACGACCAGAGCGACAAACCAAAACCCACTCCTGAGGAGACTGCTCCTCGCTGCCAGACAAACGCAACTGACTAAGCCTGCGCAGCGACTGGTCATCTTCAAGCACACGGAAGTTGCGCCCAGCCGCCTGGCCTACGTTGAGCTCACGCAAGACCTTCTGCAAGGCAAGTAGCTGGGTTTGAGAGCGAGATGCACCGAGACCAAACCAACCGAGCATCAACAGCCAAAGCCCACCAATCCCACCACCTTTAAAGAAGAGCAACCAACCCCCCAACACCATTGCCGAGAGAGATAGGGCACGGCCAGTTGCGGTGGCGACCTGGACACCCTTCCTCTGACTGCCAGTCCACTGCCAGACCAAAGCCTTAAGGATCAAGCCTCCATCAAGAGGCAACCCAGGCAGCAAATTAAAAAGGGCTAGCAACAAATTGAGCCCACCCAACTGACCAACGAGATTGGCAAGCAGCGGATTGACGTGATCAGCTGCATACACCCCTCCAGTCAGCAAGGCAACAGCCAAGACCAAGCTCACCAATGGTCCCGCTGCAGCAACCCTTAAAGAGGCCATCGGTGTCGAGCACTCCCTCTCAACGCTGGCAACACCTCCCAGGAAAAAAAGCGTGATGCTGCGAACCTTGACCCCCTCACGCAGTGCAACCAAAGAGTGGCCTAGCTCATGCAGGAGAACAGACAAAAACAACAGCAGGGCCGTGATCAACCCCAGACCCCAGCTGATCCAAGCTGGAAGCGAAGATTCAGCTGCAGCGGACACCTGGTTTTGTGAAATCCAAGTAAAAAGCAACAGGATCACAAACCAGCTGGGATGAACCCTTAAAGGGATTCCCCGAATCTTCATCAGCTCCCAGCCTTCGCCCACCCTTTCATCTCCATCGAGCCGGATCAGCGGCCAGTAGCAAACCAATCTTAGAAAAGTCTCGAGCCAATGGTCTTGCCTATGGGATCTCCAACATCCACCGCAGTGAAGATCTGCGGTCTTACCAACATTGACCAAGCCAAATCGATTGCAGCGCTAGGTGTCGAAGCAATTGGCGTAATCGGCGTAGCAAGCTCACCCCGCTTTGTTGCAGAACAGCAACGACGAGACCTTTTCGCTCAACTCAACAGCTTCAAGCCAGAACTCCAACGAGTCTGGGTGGTCGCTGATCCAGATGACACCGACCTATCCGAAGCCCTGCAAGGAGAAGGTGCACCTTCGGCAATCCAGCTTCACGGCCAAGAAACGCCAGAACACTGCGCAAACCTGCGCATCCAACACCCGAACACGCAGTGGTGGAAAGCCCTGCGCATCCGTAGCCATGAGGATCTCTCCCTTGCCCATACCTATGCAGGCCAGGTCGACGCACTCCTTCTCGATGCATGGAGGCCTGGACAACTTGGTGGCACAGGCCATCGACTTCCCCTGAACTGGCTGCATCAAACCTCTTTTGAACTGCCCTGGTGGTTAGCGGGTGGTGTCTCCGCAGAGTGGATTCCAGAACTTTTGAGCCAGGTAAATCCATGGGGCTTGGACGCCTCAAGCCGTCTCGAGATTTCGCCAGGGATTAAGGATCTAAAACTGGTTGAGGCCCTGGTTGAAGCGGTACGTCAGCAGCAAAAATAGATTCAATGATGCAATCAAAGCTCTTAAACAATTTGAGCTGCCGCAGATTTTTTCAATGGGTTGAAATTGAATTTCAATAATAAAGAGCGAACAAACAATAAGAATTTCAATCAAATCAATAAAATATGCCTAGCTAAAACTTTGGTCAATGAGACGAGCAAGACCCCAACTGAAGGTTGCTGCTAATTATTTTTTAGCTTGATCGTTAAGCTGTTCCTGTCTTTGTTGAATTCCAAAAAAAACATTCGCGCCTAACACCAAGACAGTTGCAACTACAATCACTCCAATCGCTAATGGGCTCAGATTAAGAGCCATTGCAAACAAAGGCGAAGGCATTGACCTCTAAATTGTAAATACAAGAATTAGCTTGACAGAGTTTCATCCACTTGGCTAGTAACAAGCGAAGTGGATACACACATGTTAATCAGACATGGCCATCGCCAAAATGTTCTTTCTTGGCAAGATCTAGAGAGATCTTTTATGTTGCAAGCATGGCCTCCTGCTGACGAACGAGCTCAAAGAATTCCTGTTTAAGGCTAGAGTCATGCCTGAAAACACCTCGCACAACTGAGTTCACCATGGTGCACTGGGGTTCCATTACGCCACGTAATTTCATGCAATAATGCTCTGCCTTGACAATAATTCCAAGCCCCTGAGGCTCACATAGCCGCTCAATTTCATCAGCCAAGATCATTACGGCCTCTTCCTGAATATGAGGTCTTGAAAATACCCAATCGGCAACTCTTGCAAACTTAGAGAGTCCAATCACACGGGTCCCTGGCTTGATCCCAATCCAGCAGTTACCCATGATCGGCACAAAGTGGTGGGAGCAGGCCGAACGGATCGTGATTGGTCCAACAGTATAAATCTCATCAAGCTGCTTAACGTTAGGAAAACTTGTAATCTTGGGCTGTTTCTGATAACGGCCCTTAAAAACTTCGTTGAGATACATGCGAGCAACTCGCTCGGCTGTCTCTTCTGTGTTGTGGTCATTATGAATATCAATCAACAGGCTTTGAAGTAGTTCTCGTACTCGATCGGCAACTTCTACTTCAAGCTCTTGCAACTCGCCTGGTTGAATGTATTCCGAAATATTATCGTTAGCGAGAAAGGAAACACCTCCCGCAACAAACCGTGCGCGTATACGCTCGGAAATCTTGCTTGTATTGGCAATTTGACCATTGTCAGGCGAAGCATTTTTGTCATTGCCAAGGCCTTTCGATGATGCTGGGATGATGGAAGTCATTAAAGGCTGGTTCAAAAGGCGCCAGTGGCTGGCATCAGAGTTAGATCTTCAATCACCTGTGATGGTGGCTGTTGGGCCAAGTGAAGAAGGGCAGCGGCAGCCTGCTCAACAGAAAGCATGGCGTCACGGTCGAAGCTACTTTGCACGGTTTCAGTATCCCAAAGAGGGGTATTGACCGAACCAAGCGTAAGGGTGCAAGCACGTATCCCATGATTGCGCTCCTCCGCTGCCAAGCAACTAGTAAAAGTAGCCAATGCTGCCTTGGTAGTGCAGTATGCACCCCACTGTGGAAAAGCATTGCGAGAGGCATGACTGCTCACATTGATCACCAATCCACCGCTAGCACGCATCGCAGGCACCACAACAGAACACAATTGAAAGACACTAGTGAGATTCATCTGAAGCAACCATTGCCAACGATTCAAAGGCATGGATAGAAGATCCCCTGTCCAAGCCGCCCCAGCATTGTTGATCAACACTGATGGGCAATGTCCCCGTCCAAGCAAATCCTCGATACCAGGAGCGATGGCTTCTGGATCAGCCAAATCGATTGATTTAAAAAGAACATTCTGGCCTGTACTTTTTAGCTCTTGGGAAAGTGCCTGAAGTGCATCTTGGCTGCGGGCTACCAACATCAAATCCCAACCGGAATTGGCAAACAACCGCGCAGCTGCTTCTCCGATACCGCGGGATGCTCCAGTAATCAGGGCAGTAGGCAAGGAGCGAATGCAACCCCAATAACCCTAGGCAGGCAAGCCGGTTTCCGACGAGCTTGGATCGAGAACACGACCCATAGCCCGGAATTTTCGATACCGCGCTTCGCGAAGCTGATTAACCTTTAAACCAAGAAGCTCATCGAGGTGCCGCTCGATAGCCTCTCTAAGCACCTCTCCCGCCTGAAGAGGGGCCCAGTTGTTGCCTCCAGCTGGTTCTGGAAGCACTTCATCCACCACTCCTAAGTTAAGGAGGTCTGGACCAGTGATCTTCAAAGCAGCAGCTGCCTCAGGAGCTTTGGCGGCATCTCTCCAAAGAATCGAAGCACAGGCTTCCGGACTGGCCACGGTGTAGACGCTGTGCTCAAACATGAGCAAACGATCAGCTACGCCAATTCCAAGAGCGCCACCCGAGCCTCCTTCACCAATCACCGTGGCAATCACAGGCACGCGCAAACGGAACATTTCACGCAAGTTGACTGCAATGGCTTCACCTTGCCCCTGCTCCTCGGCAAGCAGGCCTGCATATGCACCTGGCGTATCGATGAAAGTGAGGATGGGTAAACGAAAACGATCGGCATGATCCATCAGACGAAGAGCCTTGCGGTAACCACCAGGCGTAGCCATCCCAAAGTTTCTAGCCACATTTTCTTTTGTATCCCTGCCCTTTTGATGTCCGATCAGCAGCACAGAGCGCTTACCAATACGGCCCACACCACCAACCAACGCCTGGTCGTCGCTACCACGACGGTCACCATGCAACTCAACCCAGTCGTCGCAAAACATTTGGATAAAATCCAAAGTGCTCGGCCGGTGAGGATGTCGCGCGACTTGTATTTTTTCGGCCGGTGTAAGAGCTTGAAAAATTTCCTCCCGTCTACGTGCCGCCAAAGTTTCTAACTGGAGTAACTGCTGACTGACATCGACTTCGGAATCGCGTGCAAGCTCTCGGATCTGCTCAATCTGCTGCTCTAGTTCTACCAATGGCTTTTCGAACTCAAACAGATAACGACGAGCCATGACAAGAAAAGATCCGGAAACAAGGTTCAGGCTGCAGCAGCCTGAAGTTGGTGATTGAGATTGAGGCTTGAAAAACCATGACGCAAAGACGCCATGCCGATAAAATCCATTTTCTCAAGGGTGATCTGGTTACGCCCCCAACTGAAGTTTGTGTGGCAATTCTCAAACTCCAACAGCATTGCTTCTGCAAAACAGGCAAACATTTGCCTCGCAGGCTTATCCATCTCTGCAATCCAGCCAACATCCCAGCTGATGTCATTGCAGAACTCAACGATTCCTCCTTTGAGAACATGCACCCCACTACCAGCAAACTTTGCATCTAGGTTCTTCGGATAGCCCCCATCAATCATCAAGCAAGGCTTGCGCAAACTCTCCATATCGATTTCCAGGGTTCTAGGCATGCTGGCAACCCAAACCACAACATCAGCTTCAGGCAAGGCCTCTTCAAGACTCAATATTCTGCCGCCAGCCAATTCAGTTTGAAGATCTATAAGAGGTTGTTGCTGTCTAGCCACCAAAAGAAGTTCAGCGACACCAGTTCGAGCGGAAAGCCAACGGCAAACAGCACTACCTATATCGCCAGTTGCACCAACTACCGCTACACGCGCCTTGCTTAAATCAATGCCCAAAAGTGGGGCATTGTTCTCAAGCTGACGGCAAATAACCCAAGCCGTATGAGTGTTGCCGGTTGTGAATCGCTCCCATTCAAGCGTGGTGTTTCGTACATGTTGATGCTTAAGAAGATTGAAGTTCTCAAAAATAATTGAGGTAAATCCGCCTAGGGCACTTATCTGAATGCCTCTCTTCTGGGCCATTTCCATGGCATTGAGAACTTTGCGACGGGCAGTTTTGAACCGACTCAACATTTCTGGCACAAAACATGAATCGATATAAGCGCCTTCTATTTTCTTTCCTGTAAGGCTTTCTACCTCTATCTGTTCCAAAAACTGCGGAGGAGCACTGCACCAAACATCCAGGTCTCCATCTAGATGGTCATAGCCAATCTGAAGTGCCGTCTTCCTGGCATCTTCAAAACTGGTGGAATGACCGATCAGACCAAACATGTAGTGCTGACATACGAAAAAACTGAGCCCACCCTATAAGCCCTGAAGAGGTCCAAGTCAACCATAATCCCATTAATGCTGGTCTTTACGGTCCAGTGTTTGAACTTCGACCAAGCTGCTCACGAATGGATACAAGGGGAAAGGAAGGCCCATAAGCAGCAGAGTTCAGCTCACAAGAGCTGCCGCTGCCATACGGGTAATTTCACGAGTGTTAAAGCCAATCTCAGTGAGAGATTCCTGGTAGGCGATTAAGAAATCCTCAATCAGATCTTCCTTATCCATCTGCAGCACGGCAGCATCACCTGCTACCTGATCAAGCATCCGGCGAATCAGAGGCAGGTTCTCGCGATTGGCCTCAAGCAACTCCTCACGGCAACTCTCCAGATTGGCCTTGAGCCAAGCCTCGCCATAATTGAGGTGTGTGTACTCGTCCTTCACGACACCTTCAGTAATCTTGCGAGCAAAGGGGTCAGAAACAGGGATATAGGTGTGATAAGCCGAAATAGCAAAGGCTTCAATCAAGAGCGCCTGGATCAGCAAGCATGTAGGTGTTTTCCCCTGCCCTAAAGCTGTCTGGAAGTTGTCACGCAAAGGAGCAAAAAACTCCCTTGCGAAGTCCATGTCAGCCTCAACGCCAAGGTTCTTGCCGCAAGCTGTAAAGCCCTTCTTGTGCCTCATCTCCATCTTGGCAAGCCGCTTGAGCTCTTCGACATGATCGGGAAGCAGCGTGCCAATCGCGATGTAATTGTCATGGGCTTCCTGTTCGCCCTCAATGACTATTGCGTTGATTCTGCTGTATGCATCCTTATATCTATCTGAAGTGAAGTCTGGCAGGGCTTCTGAAGATCCAACAGTGCTGTCAAGAACAGCTGCCACAGGCATCTCAAGCGTAGGCATGGATCTTTTAAAAGTCGTAAGTCGAGAGACTTTAACCCTCTACTAGGGAAAATTGACTCAAGCCGCCCTTTAAATCACAAGCATTCTGGTTCTCTCACCGGAGGCCATTGGCTTCCCATCAGGCTGATCAGCAAATTAACCCAGTGATCAACCAAAGCCTGCTCCAATGCTTTCCCTAGCGCAGCATTAGCCTCTCGACTATCACCGATCACCCCGGACTCACTGAAATCGTCCGTAAGCCAAGCACATGGAGCATGGCCCTCAAGGCTCCAACCCATCGGCGGAGTGGTAGATAGGCCAGGGGTGTAGTGGTCACCATCGACAGGGCGATCAAGCCCTACCAGCTCAGGCGCCATGGACAGCATCAGGCTGGTCTCAGCCAGACCAGCATGCAGGCCTACCTCACGCTCACTTTCAGGGAGCAAATCCTTTAATGCCCCGACACCACTCCAGAGAAAACAGGGCAATACAGCCATCGCAGGGCATTGAGCACGAAGCTGCCGAGCCGCCACATGCAATAAGCCAATCTGGCCTCCATGTGCATTGAAAAGCAGCAAACGACGAACTCCCATGGCCGCCAATTGCTGACCAACTTCGATGACCAGCTGAAACATCAGGTTCGCTGAAAGGGAAAGAGTTCCTGGGAATGCCTCATGTTCCGGAGAAAATCCCAATGACTGGGCTGGCAACATCCAGATCGGCAGGTCAGCAGGCAAGCGTTCAAGGACCTCTACCAACATCCGCTCTGCGAAAAAAGCGTCCGTTATCAGAGGCAAATGCGGACCATGCTGTTCACAGGCCCCGAATGGCCAAACCAAGGTGGATCCCTCCAGACCAACCGCTTCTGCAGCCTCTGGCCAGCTGAGATGGTCAAAACGCCTGCAAGAAATAGACATCAGCCCCAATCTGCGAACAGAACCCCACCCTGCCTGTCAGAATGCTTGATCGACGACCCCAAGGCCCCCATGGCGGGATCAGGCAGTCCGCAGCCCAATAGACCAAAGCCCCCTAAACCCGCAGCGGAAGCCCCTCGCAAGCCCCTGCAGGTCATGCACATCAGCAAGCGTGGGGAACAAGACAAGCTAGTGCGAGAAGCCGCCGAAATAACTTCACCTGGCAGTAAAGCAACTGCAGCATCAGGCCAGCTCAGCAACGCCCCCAATCGATCCGTCTCAGCTGATGCAGCCTCAGATGAGAGTCGTTTTGATCTCGGCGAGCTGCAAAACATGACGATGGCCGATCTACTTGGTCCGGCCGATCAGTCACGCCGAAGCGCTTCGGCCCCAAAGGGCATCGATCATCGCAACGAAGAAGGGCAATCCAACCCAGCACGCAGTGTCGACGATTTCGACTTCGATGAAGACGCCTTCTTGGCTGCTCTCGATGAAAACGAACCAATTGGAACCACAGGGGAAGTGGCTACAGGCAAGGTCATCGCTTTGGAAAGTGATGGTGTTTACGTCGACATCGGCGGGAAAGCACCAGGCTTTATGCCCAAAAATGAATGCGGCCTTGGCGTGATTACCAACCTCAAAGAGCGCTTCCCAAAGGGTTTAGAGGTCGAAGTACTCGTCACTCGAGAGCAAAATGCCGATGGGATGGTCACCATCAGCTGTCGAGCTCTAGAGCTGCGTAAGAGCTGGAGCAAGGTGCAGCAGATGGAGAAGGAAGGCAAGGTCGCCCAGGTCAAGGTCAATGGATTCAACCGTGGTGGAGTGACCTGCGACCTTGAAGGCCTGAGAGGATTTATTCCCCGCTCTCAGCTCCAAAATGGAGAGAATCACGAAGCGCTTATCGGAAAAACCCTTGGTGTGGCATTCCTGGAAGTCAATCCAGAAACCCGCAAGCTGGTGCTTTCAGAGAAGCGGGCCGCTACCGCCGCCCGCTTCTCTGAACTTGAAGTAGGACAGCTCGTGGAAGGTCAAGTCGTAGCAGTGAAGCCCTACGGTTTCTTCATAGACCTAGGCGGTGTGAGTGGCCTCCTTCACCAATCCATGATCACCGGTGGCAGTCTTAGATCCCTGCGGGAGGTATTCAACCAAGGCGATCGAGTCAAAGCCTTGATCACCGAAATGGACCCTGGTCGCGGACGCATTGCCCTGAACACAGCCCTACTGGAAGGACAACCGGGCGAACTCCTAATTGAAAAAGATAAGGTTATGGCTGAAGCGACTGATCGAGCCAACAAAGCTCGTAACGTCCTTAGGCAGCAGGAACAGTCAGCAGGATGATTGCTGCCAATACGCCCAACATCACAGACCAACACCCTAAGACTGACTGGGAGCTCGACTTCTACTCGCGACCAATCCTTGAATCTGACGGCAAAAAACGTTGGGAGTTGTTAATTAGCAGCTCACAGGACCCGTCAGGAACTGCACCATTCCGCTGGGTAAAACGCTGCCCTGCAGGAGAAGTCAATTCACTGTGGCTGACCGACGCCCTGAGAGAGGCCCTTAAAGACTCTCAGGAACAAGGCTGGGAGGCCCCTCTCAGGCTTCGCTGTTGGCGTATATCGATGCGCACCATGGTGCAACGGGCTGCCGCAGAGCTTGGCATCGAAGTCATTCCAAGCCGCAGAACCTATGCCCTACTCGACTGGCTCGCCGAGCGAGAACGGGATGTCTACCCCCTTGAGGAGGGCTACATGGCTGGTCCACTGGCTCCTCCCCCAACTCCGATACCAACACCCCCAGTACCTCTACCTGAGGCTGTAAGGGGAGACGCCTGGAGCTGGGCCTCCCTACCCTTAGGTTTGCTACGCGAAGCCCAAGAGTGGCCAATCGGCTTCGGCGGCCTACTACCAGTTGGAGCAAACGACAACGACAACATCCCCGTGCCAGGTGTACGGATGTTCAGTCAAACCCGTGCTTTGGCTCTAGCAGGCTGGCTTGGAGGCCTGGAACCAGTTTGCTTGGCCGTCGATGGCACGCAGCTGATGCTTGAAGCAGGTCAAGACGATCGCTGGCTGGTGACGGATTTGGATGACAAAACAGCCACGGCAGTTCAACAGAGCCTCCTAGAGGCAAGAGAGCAAGCCGGCGGACTGCAATTCATCTCTGTGCAGACCTCCCCAGAGGAAAAACGATTTGCTGGTTTCTGGATGCTGCGTGACCTGCCGCAACCATGACATCGCTGGGGCCGGCAACGGAAACTGACAACCAAGACCCGCTTGCCACTCCAGATACCCTTTTCAACCAACTCAAAGGATGGACCTGGGTTGGTTGCTATGGGGGCTACTACCTGCAGGCCGACCTTCTACAAAAAGCTGGTTTCGAACATGGATTCTTCACGCGACGCTGGCAAGATCGAGGCCCCGATCAACTAGCTGGTTACCTAAGCGCAGGCATTAGCGTTCATAGACCCCAACAAGTTCATGGCGGCAAGGTGCTCCCAGCCTCACAAGCCAACCGCCCACCCTGGCCGGAAGCTGATGGCCTCGTAAGCGACAGGGGTGGACAAAGTCTCTGGGTCTGCACTGCCGACTGCACTCCAATACTGATTGCCGACCAGTACACGGGGCATGCAGCCGCATGTCATGTGGGCTGGCGAGGCGTAGCCGCCAAAATCCTGCAGGAAGCTCTAGCAAAGTTGGAATCTCGAGGAGCAAAAATCGAGACTCTGCTTGTTGCTCTAGGACCAGCTGTAAGCGGGTCCAACTATCAGATTCAAGTTGATGTTGCAGAAGCTGTGGCCAAAAGCCTCGAAGCAGATCCAAACAACCCACCAATCCAGCTGGAGAAACGGCTCTCCGCACTAAAAGAACGAGGCATTCTCGATGCAGACAAACAGCCACAGCGATTGCGTCTCGACATTCGCTTGGCTGCTGCTGAACAACTAAAACGAGCTGGGTTAAGCAGCGAGCAGATCAGCAGTTGCCCGCTATGCACAGTGACAGAGCCCAGCCTCTTTTACTCATGGCGCAGGGACCACATCAAAGCTGTGCAGTGGAGTGGAATCGTTGCTCAAGCTGAAGACTGAGCAACCACAAGCTGTTTCGCCAGGGCTTCTGCAGCCCTAATCCCATCAATGCCAGCCGAAAGGATGCCTCCGGCATAACCAGCCCCTTCTCCAGCAGGAATCAGCCCAGTGGTGTTAAGCGACTCAAAGGAGTTATCCCTGGGAATACGCACAGGCGATGAGGTACGGGTCTCAACCCCAGTGAGTACAGCATCAGGATGCTCATAGCCTGGTAAACGCCTAGCGAAGGCCGGCAAGGCCTCTCTTAAAGCCTCAATCAACGGAGCCGGCAACATCTGATTGAGGTCAACCAACGTGATCCCTGGCAGATAAGAGGGAATCACCTCACCAAGGCAAGTTGTAGGCCTGCCCGCCTGGAAATCCTCCTGGCGCTGAGCAGGGGCGCAATATCCACCCCCTCCAAGCTGAAAAGCCCTTCGTTCCAAGTCCCGCTGCAAGGCCACTCCTGCCAAAGGATCTCCTGGCCAACGCTCATAACTGCACAAATCCTGATGCTCCAAATTCACAACCAAGGCACTGTTGGCATTGCGTTCATTGCGCGTGTGTTGACTCATGCCATTGGTAACCACGCAATCTGCTTGCGATGTAGCACCCACCACAACTCCCCCCGGACACATGCAGAAGCTATAGACAGAGCGGCCATTACGAGCGTGATGAACCAACTTGTATTCCGCATGGCCGAGTTGTGGATGACCCACCATTGGACCCCAGCGCGCGCGATCGATCAGAGGCTGGGGGTGTTCGATGCGGAGTCCTACAGAAAAGGGCTTGGCCTCAAGCTTCACGCCAACCCTTTCCAACATGGCGAAGCTGTCCCGGGCTGAATGACCCAGGGCAAATAACACATGCCGACTGCTAATTGTGCTGCCATCGGCAAGCTTCAGCCCTACCACCTGCAAAGGCTTGCCAGTGCGTGAATGATCTAAATCTCGCCGCAGCAGCAATTCATCAACTCGAGTCTCAAATCGAATCTCACCACCAAGCTCCTCAATTCTGGCGCGCATTCCACGCACCACCGTGGCCAATTTGTAGGTGCCAATGTGAGGTCGGTGCACCGTAAGGATCTCTGGATTGGCTCCACTGGCCACCAATTCTTCAAGCACCTTGCGCCCATAGTGTTCAGGGTCACTCACCTGGCTATAAAGCTTTCCGTCTGAGAAAGTCCCCGCCCCACCTTCACCGAATTGGGCATTGGAATCAGGATTGAAAGGCCGCTGTCCCCTCCAGAAAGCAAAGGTTTCTAGCGTGCGCTTTTTGATCGACTGACCGCGCTCCAACAGCAAAGGCTTGAAACCCATCTGTGCCAGAAGCAGAGCTGCAAAGTAACCACAAGGGCCTGCACCCACCACAACCGGCCGCTGCGTTTCTACTTGAGGGAAATCTGTTGGCGCCTGCGCAACTGGGTAATAGCGGGTGTCTGGAGCCTTACGAATCTTTTGATTGCCTGCGTGGCGTTTCAACAGAGCAGCTTCCCCTCGAACCTTCACATCCGCGCTGTAGATGAACTGGATCCGCTCATGACGTCGAGCGTCAATACTTCGTTTCACCAGCCTGTGATTGATGAGCTGGGAAGGCGGAATACGCAACCGCTTAAGGATGACTGCTTCGATCGCCTCTGGCGAATGATCAAGGGGAAGCTTCAACTCACTCAACCGCAACACGTCATCACCTCACACGTAAAGCGCATCAGCTCCATCCAATCCTGATTCAATCCCAGCAGATTCGAGTTCTGCCTCAGTCAGACCCCAAAGCAGAAACTCGTGTAAAAACTGTTGTCCCAGAAGGTGTCTGTCCTGCTCGCAAAGCAAAACTGCTAGCGGCGCCCTCCAAACGCACTTGTTTGCCTTCGAGCCGCAAGCGCAAAGCTTTGCAAAGAGGCTGGGGTTCACTTTCTGCATCAACCCATCCAAGAGGATCAGCGCTTCCCTCTGCAGAAGCTAGAGAAGCAGAAATCGTTGACAGCGCAATTATTCGAGCAGTATCAAAGCCAGCAGCGGCCAACAAATCGGGCGCCTGCCCCCAATGCTGCTCAAACGATTCAGAAAATTTCTGCCAACCAGGCCCCCGTGAGGATTGCTTCAACAAGAGCTGCTCCCAGGCTTCTGGACCGATATCACTCGCCAAATCCGATGATGCAAGCCATACCCAGGCTGGATGTTGTGGTCCCCGCCCAAGCGATCCATCCATCTGCGCCTTTTTCAAAGCCTGCGCAAGAGGACCTGATGGGCGAGACGCCAAGACAAGAGCATCAGGTCCTAGCCAGACCAGGTCCTGCTGCAAACGCTTAAGTCGTTCGCCATCGTCAGGATTCACGCTCTGCACCAACTCGGGCTCGTAGCTCTCCACCCTCCCCCCAAGAATTTCAAAGGCTTCAATAAAAGATTTCGCTGCAGCAACACCAAGCTCAGATGGATCTCGCACCACCATGACGCGGCGCCAACCCTGCTCCATTACTCGCTGAGCCATGGCCTGATGATCATCGCGAACAGGTGCCACCAAGAACCACAGGCGTGAACGTGCATCCAGCTCACCAAGACTTCGTAACGAAGCGCCCCGCTGATAAGGCAACACCACACTGAGATTGCGCTTAGACGCCAGAGCAGAAAAAGCACGAAGATCCGCAGCAGGAGGCGCCACGACCAACTTCAACCGCGGGTTACCTGATAAAGCCACAGCAGGATCATCATCCAGATTGAGAAGACGCAACTTCACAGACGCCAGCGAAAGACCGCAACCTCTTACCTTCTCCTCTCCCAACTGGAAGCCCTTGAGGAAGATCTCATTGGCACCTTCTACAGCAGAGCCCTTTGGCAACAGAACCACCACAGATGGAGACAGCAGCCCACTTGCCGAAACCGCCTGACAGCCAAGGAGGCTGGCAAAAATCATCAACCAGCTCCGCCAGGGAGCCTTAAAGAACCTTTGCCTCCAAGACCCACTTGCAATGGAATCTGCAGCCAAAGACGAACCACTTGAAGGGGCCGCTTGGGAGGGGGCCATGATCCTGAAGACCCAACGTCATCAGAGTAGGGCTGATGGATCAGACACCTCTGGCTTTATCACAAGATCTTTCTAGAGAAACAATTTGATCTTGCAGAGCCACTCCTATCTCAAGCCTGAGGCGAATCGCACGTTAAACGACCTAAACCAGCAGCCGCTAGCCCTGCACTGAGATCTACATCGCTGCCGATGGAGGTCACCCGCGCCAAAAGCACACCTTCGCTAGAACCTTCTGGGCGCAGATTGACCCGCCGGCGCCTTGGTAGCTCTGACTTCAACCAAGCCATCGCTTCCGCCTCATCAGATTGATCCACCTGCAAACAAGCAAGACGAACGGTATAGGTTCGGTTGTGGTCACCAACCAGGAGCAACGAGGAGCTACTCACACGCAGCACTTCCGCCGCCATGACAGGCAATGGTGCGATGAACAAAACAAGCAGAATGCTTAGAAGAACAAACTGCAGTCGTTGCATCACAAAGAAACCCCAGAAAGTTCAGGGTGGTTAGATAAACCCACCATTTGAGCGTTGCTCTTGCCAGGAGGAACCATCGGATAGCAATTTTCATCACGTCGCACATGCACGTCGATGAGCATCGGACCTGGAGTCGCAAGGGCCTGCTTCAAACTTGACCTGAGATCCTTTCGCTCAGTGATCAACACCCCGCCAACCCTAAAGGCCTTCGCCAATGCCACGAAATCAGGCATGCCCGGAAGCATGTCAGTGGCTGAATAACGATCTTCGTAGAAGCTTTGCTGCCACTGACGAACCATCCCTTGCCAGTGGTTGTTCACAATCACAATCTTGGCTGGGATGTTGTACTCAATCAGTGTTCCCAACTCCTGAATATTCATCAGGATGCTGGAATCACCAGCGATACAAACAACCTGTTCATCTGGCAAAGCAACTTGAACACCAATAGCAGCTGGCATCCCGAAACCCATCGTTCCCAATCCCGCGCTACTGATCCACTGACGAGGCCCATTCCGTAAATATTGAGCCGCCCACATCTGATGCTGGCCCACATCAGTTGTTATGTAGGCCTCAGGAGCCAAGTCCCTTATCGCCAAGAGCACCTCCTGAGGATAAATTGGCCCCTCCTCAGGCGGAGTCATCAAGGGGTAAAGGTTCTTCCAACTCTCAATACGAGTTAGCCACGCTGAAGTCCTCAACTCAACAGACTTTTGCTTACTCAAGTCGAATAACTTCACCAAGCTGACACCAACATCACCCAATACCGCAACATCAGGACGTCGGTTCTTAGCTACTTCTGCTGGATCAATTTCAAAATGAATCACTCTTGCACGGGGCGCAAAAGTATCAAGCTTGCCTGTAACACGGTCATCGAAACGTGCACCAACAGCGATCAACAAATCACATTCAGTAACTGCAAAGTTGGCATAGGCAGTGCCATGCATTCCCAACATCCCCAAAGCCAAAGGATGTCGCTCATCAAACGCCCCCTTACCCATCAATGTGGTGGTGACAGGTATCTGGTGACGTTCTGCAAAACCCTTAAGACTCTCGTGAGCCCCGGCAGAAATAACTCCTCCGCCAACGTAAAGGAGAGGCCTCTGAGCATCATCAATTAAATCGAGAGCCGCCTCAATTGAGGAAAGTTCTGGAGCCGGGAATCGGTGAAATCCTGCAGGCACGACCGATCCAGGTTCAACTGGCTGATAGTCGAATTCCTCCTGGCCCACATCCTTAGGGATATCAATCAACACCGGACCAGGTCTCCCAGAAGCTGCAATAAAAAATGCTTGAGCAACAACCGAAGCCAAATCACCCGGATCGCGAACAACCCAGGAGTGTTTCACGATAGGCAGCGTGATCCCGAAAATATCAGTTTCCTGAAAAGCATCTGTACCAATGCATGGTCGAGGGACCTGTCCTGTAATCACCACCATTGGAACAGAATCCATCTGAGCCGTGGCGATACCAGTAACGAGATTGGTTGCGCCTGGCCCAGAGGTTCCAAAGCAAACTCCAACACGACCTGTAGCCCTTGCATAGCCATCAGCCGCATGGGCGCCCCCCTGCTCATGGCGAACAAGGATGTGCTTCAACCATCCCTGCTGCTCAGCCTTATAAACGGCGTCGTAAATCGGAAGGATTGCACCACCTGGATAACCAAAGATGATCTCCACACCGTTGCGGCGAAGAGCATCCATCAGGGCATCGGCGCCCGTCATACGCTTTTGCACTTGTTGTGATGAACCACCGAGAGCCGTGGTTGAAGAAGTCAAAGTCACGGCAGTGGCAAAGCATGATCTGCTCCTAAAGATTAAGGGCCTTCCGTACAGATTGCCTATTGGTTCTTCACCATCACCAGCAAAATCAATCCGTCAGTGAGCCTGCTGCCTGCGGGCGAATGCCCCAATACAAATGGACTCCGTTGAGAACAGTCATCCCACAGACGAACCAACCAGAAGAGTGAGACGACCCTTAACGAGCCAACACTCAGAGCAGACCGATCGCGTGCAAAGGGCCATGGCCACTGATCAGCTCCAACAAAAAAGCCGCAAACCCAAGCATGGCTATGCGTCCATTCCATGCTTCAGAACTGGTATTCAAGCCCCATTGCCATCTCTCCTGGGGATAGAACTTCACTCGACCGGCCAGCTTGGCAGCCTCATCGAGATTGATCTCTGGCCCCTCAAGACTGGATCCAACCAGATCGGCCAAACCCTCAATGAATGTGGGGTAAGTATCAAGAGCAGGCACCCGCCTGAAATGAACAATTCCTGCTTCGGTCGCCAGCTCGCGGTATTCGATATCAAGCTCGGCGAGAGTTTCGATGTGTTCGCTCACAAAGCTGATCGGCACAACCACTAAATCACGTGTACCAGCCTCACCAAGCTGCTCAATAACTTGATCGGTATAGGGCTGAATCCATTCCTCTGGACCCACTCGACTTTGATAGGCAAGGGAATGAGGATTGCCATAGCCAAGAAGGTTTTCCAGCTCAGCCATGATCAAAGTCGTACAAGCCTCGATCTCCTTCTGATATGGATCACCTGCTTGTTCGACATAGCTCTTGGGCACTCCATGAGCACTAAAAAACACTTGAGCTTCTTCAGGTACATCACTCAGCCGAACCTGCTCAGCGATCAACTCCGCCATGGCACGAACATATCCAGGGTGGTCGTACCAGCTGCGGATACAACGTATTGGCAGCTTGCGGAAAGATTCATCCGTCTGTCGCAAGCGCTGCAACTCTCGAAAACTCGAGCCACTGGTACTAATCGAAAAATGAGGGTAGAGGGGAAGCACCACCACCTGATCAATCCCATCAGCTTTGATATCTGCGACAGCGGATTCTGTGAATGGATGCCAATAACGCATCGCCACATAGCTCGTGGCATCGATACCGCGTTGCCGAAGCAAGCTCTGCAACTCCCGAGCCTGTTGTTCAGTGATCCGCCGCAGAGGTGAACCGCCCCCGATTGAGCGGTAAGCCTGCTCGGATTTACTGCTGCGCAGCGTGCTGATCAACCAGGCCAAAGGCCTCTGAAGAGCGGGGTTAGGCAGCCGAATGATCTCCGGATCGGCAAAAATATTAAAGAGAAAAGGCCCTACATCCTGGATACGTTCAGGCCCCCCTAGGTTCATCAAGAGGACACCGACCCGGGCCATAGAGAAGAGAGTTCTTTAGAGGGACTTGAGGGTAGCTGCCATCAACGCCAAGGTGGCACCATCCCTACAAGGCCATGGAGCTGAGCAACGAGCTAATCAACATCAACCGTGCCCTGGCTGACAGCGGCATCAACCTGAGAATTGAACAGCGAGGCCAGTGGCTCAATTTACGCGGCGCACTGCCCTGCCGGAATGGAACTGGATTGATCAAAACTCAACGAATCAGTTTGCAGCTTTTGGCAGAACAAAAAGGATTGAAAGAGGCTGAGCGAATTGTGCAACTTGTGCACTACCAACTGCAACGCAAACAATTCGACTGGTCCCAGTGGACGACCAAATCAACACGGAAACAACCTGAACAGATAGCGACAGGGCTTAGAGAAGCTTTGGTCAGCTTTGAAGAAGCATTCTTTACTGATCCATATCGCCGACGGTCACCGGCCGGTAGCCGCAGCACATGGACGTCCGCTTACCTTCCTTACTTACGACGACTCAAAGCCCTAGCTGTTAACAAGCAGAGCTGTTTTGATTCAGACCTTTTAAAAGACACTCTGGCCAGTTATGCAGATGGCAGCAGAAGCCGACAGCAATGCGCCACGGCCCTAGCTGCATTGGCACGCCACCTGGAAATGACACTGCCGGAAGATTGGCGAGCAGAAGCGGATGGATATGGACTGCATCAGGCGCGCTTTCGTCAACTACCCAGCGACAAGCAGATCATCGAGGCGGTGGAGCGCATCCCCAACCCAGGATGGCGACTTGCCTATGGACTGATGGCCACTTACGGCCTGCGCAATCACGAGGTGTTCTTCTGCGACCTTGCTGCTTTAGCGAAGGGGGAAGATCAGGTGCTGCGGGTCCTACCAAACACAAAAACCGGCGAGCATCAGGTTTGGCCGTTTCATCCAGACTGGGTCGAGCATTTTGAACTTGAACAACTAGCAAACAATGCCCAGGCCCTGCCGCCGGTGAATGTCGATCTGCGTCACACCACACTCCAACAGGTGGGGAGAAGAGTGTCGGAACAATTCCGACGCTATCAACTGCCCCTCACCCCCTACAACCTGCGGCATGCCTGGGCGGTACGCACAATCCACATCGGCCTTCCAGACACAGTTGCAGCAAGAATGATGGGCCATTCAGTGGCTATTCATACCCGCACCTATCACCACTGGATCACCCGACGTGACCAACAACAAGCGGTAGATGCAGCCCTAGCTCGACAGCTCAGCCCATGACCTCACCACTAAGAACCTTTGCCTACGAGCATCGCTGGTTTTATGACCTAGTGACAACCATTTCGGCCCTCAGCGTAGGGGGTGTAAAGCGGTTGAGGTCCTTAGGGCTGACTGCTCTTCAAGACAAGATTTCTAAAGGAGCACCAGTTTTGGATCTTTGCTGTGGGTCTGGCGAAACAGCAGCACCATGGATCGAGGCTGGTTTCGCTGTAACAGGTTTAGATCTTTCACCAAAGGCACTGGCACTAGCAGCTGAACGAACCCCCCAACTGCAATGCATCGAGGGAATGGCAGAAAAACCACCGCTGAACACCAGCCAATTTGCGGCCATCCAAATCAGCCTGGCCTTGCACGAATTCAGCTCAGAAGAACGACAACAAGTGCTCAAAGCCTGCATGCGCCTTTTGCAACCGGGGGGTTGGCTAGTGCTGATAGACCTCCATCCAGCAGGCCCCTGCCTCAAACTGCCCCAACAGTTGTTTTGTGCCCTGTTCGAAACTGAAACCGCTCTCACAATGCTGCAAGCAGACTTGCCCAAGCAACTTCGGGAGATGGGTTACAGCACTATTGAGCAAGAACTATTAGCAGGCCGAGCACTACAACGAATCACAGCCCGCCTTCCATAAGCAACCCAACTCAAAGCATGCTCAAGACCTTGCCAACACTTTGATGACCAACCCGCCAGCTCCGCATTCGCCCTCTTCAACCGAACTCGATCACAGCGCAGAAGTTCTCGGCATAGGCGGGCATTTAGCCCCCGAAACCGACCAACAGAGCTACCGCAAACGCATGCAGCGCCGACAAGACATTCAGCGCCAACGTGTAGGAGAACGAGACAAAGAGAAAGGCCTCATCCTTGTGTTCACAGGACATGGCAAAGGTAAAACCACAGCAGCGCTAGGGCTAGCCTTACGCACCCTTGGCCATGGCGAGCATGTTGCAGTCGTGCAATTCATTAAAGGGAGTTGGCAGCCAGGCGAAGCAAAAGCGTTAAAAGTTTTTGGTGACGCATTGAGCTGGCATGCGTTTGGAGAGGGCTTCACCTGGACAACCCAAGACCGGGAAAGAGATCAGCAATTGGTATCAAAAGCCTGGCAACAGGCTCTGATTTACCTCCACAGCAACACCCACAAACTTGTAGTGCTTGATGAGGTCAATGTGGCGATGAAACTGGGATATCTCAAGGTAGAAGAAGTACTAGGGGGGATCACGGAAAGGCCACCCCTAACCCACGTAGCACTCACTGGCCGAGGCGCACCAAAGGAGCTCATTGAACGTGCAGATCTGGTCACAGAAATGACCTTGGTGCACCACCCCTTCAAGGAGCAAGGCGTCAAAGCACAAGCAGGCATTGAGTTTTGAAGCAATCAATCATCTCACCTCTAAATGCACATCCAATAGCTGATCTGTAGCAACAAAAACCGACAGACCGTTCACCAGCAAAGCTCTATGCACAATGAGCTCGCTCCAACAAGAAGGATCCTGTCTGATGCCTTCAAGCGCTCAACAGCTCAGACGGGCCATCACATCGCTGCGACAAAGCACGTTCTCTCGCATCGATCAGGAATGATGACTTCATCCAAGCGAATCTGAGAATCGACAACCCTTCAGACCATCCAGCTCAAGGACGATTCGGAGAAGGCTTGCTACTCTCTTCGGGATCTGGACGATGAATGGCTTACGCGCGAGTCCTTCTAAAACTCAGCGGCGAAGCGCTGATGGGTGATCAGAGTTATGGCATCGATCCAGCAATTGTTCAATCCATCGCAGAGGATGTAGCCAAAGTGGTGGCCAAGGGCACCCAATTGGCGATCGTGGTGGGCGGTGGCAACATTTTTCGAGGCCTAAAGGGTTCTGCCGCGGGCATGGATCGGGCCACGGCCGACTACGTCGGCATGTTGGCCACAGTGATGAATGCCATCACATTGCAGGACGGCTTAGAGCGAGCGGGGGTACCAACCCGAGTACAAACTGCAATCGAAATGCAAGAGGTGGCGGAGCCTTACATCCGTCGGCGAGCCATTCGTCATCTAGAGAAAGGCCGAGTGGTTGTGTTTGGTGGAGGCTGCGGTAATCCATTCTTCACAACTGACACCACGGCCTCACTTCGGGCTGCGGAAATCAACGCTGATGTGGTGTTCAAAGCCACGAAGGTGGATGGGGTTTATGACCGTGATCCCAAACGCTTCCCTGATGCAACACGCTATGACTCACTCACCTTCCAGCAAGTACTAAGCGGCGAGCTGGCGGTGATGGACAGCACTGCCATTGCCCTATGCAAAGACAACAATATCCCGATCGTTGTATTTGACCTCTTTGAACCTGGCAACATCGGCAAAGCAGTGGCTGGCGAAGCAATCGGCTCCCGTATCAGCAATGCAACCTAAACAGGCCATCCCAACTCATCCCTTCACCCAGCCTTCGCCTCTCTGAAGCCATGTCGAACCAGGAACTCAAAGACAACATGCACAAATCAGTGGAGGCCACACAGCGCAACTTCGCCACCATCCGTACTGGACGCGCCAACCCGTCACTACTTGATCGAATCAACGTTGAGTATTACGGCACAGAAACGCCCCTGAAATCTCTAGCAACAATATCCACCCCTGATTCACAGACGATTGCCATACAGCCCTTTGATAATGGATCAATGGGCCTGATTGAAAAAGCCATTGCCACTAGTGATTTGGGCTTGACACCCAACAATGACGGCAAGATCATTCGCATCAATGTGCCGCCGCTAACTGAAGAGCGCCGCAAAGAGTTCTGCAAACTGGCAGCAAGATATGCAGAAGAAGGCAAAGTAGCCCTGCGCAACATCCGTCGCGATGCAATTGATAAAGTGAAAAAGCTAGAAAAAGATGCTGAGCTCTCTAAAGATCAGAGCCATGATGAACAGGATGGGATACAAAAACTCACCGACACATTCATCACTGAAATTGAAAAATACCTCGCCGAAAAAGAAGCCGACATTCTCAAGGTTTGAGCACTCGCGATGTGCTGGTCATCGGAGCAGGCGCCGCTGGATCTGCGGCAGCTTTCCATCTGGCTGCAGCCGGCCAACGCGTCACACTGCTCGAACAGAATGCACACCAAACGATCAAACCCTGTGGCGGAGGCATGGCAGCCGCGGTGCAGGAGTGGTTTCCATTTGATTTGCAATCGGTCGTTGATGAAGTCATTGAAAGGGTTGAGTTCAGCTGGCAGCTCAGTGATCCCGTCGTGGCCGACCTGCAAGATTCCGCCCCGTTTTGGATTGTGCGGCGAGAAAAGCTTGATGCCCTCCTAACAAGCCAGGCGATTGATGCAGGCGCCGAACTGCTCCGGCCCTTTACGGTCAAAAGCTTGCAAAGACAAAACGAACGATGGCAAGTCACAGCCGATGACGGCAGACAACTTGAAGCAAGAGCGGTCGTACTGGCGAATGGCTCCCAGTCAGCTTGGCCTGAAGCCTTGGGCTTGGGACCAAAAACCCTGCATCACGCGAGCACCATGTCTGTACGCCTGGAGGGTCGAGGCAACCTCAAAACTGGTTCAGCCCGATTTGAATTTGGGCTGGTTCATCATGGTTTTGCCTGGGCTTTCCCCTTGGCAGGAGGCGTGAATGTAGGCGTAGGTACGTTCATCGGCCGCAATGCCGCCGATAGTGATGCCGTCTTGGAACAACTGCTACCGAACCTGGGATTTGACCCGCAAGCAGGCAAACGACAAGAAGCATCTTTACGGGTATGGAACGGCCATCAAGCACTGCATGGCGATGGTGTCGTCGCCGTGGGAGATGCGGCATCACTATGCGATCCGTTCCTGGCAGAAGGTCTGCGCCCAGCGTTGATGAGTGGATGTGAAGCAGCCCGCTGCCTGAATCATTGGTTGAACGGTGATACCAACAACCTGGCTGATTACAGCCAAACCATGCGACAACGGTGGGGAGACTCCATGGCCTGGGGCAAGAGGATTGCTCAGGTGTTTTATCGATTCCCCAAGGTGGGATATCAGCTTGGGATCAAAAGGCCAACAGCTCCACAACGGATTGCTCAGATCCTTTCTGGAGAAATGGGGTATGGCGACATTGCCCAGCGTGTGATTAAACGGTTGCTATTGCAACGTTAATTACATAAAATAATAAAGATTAGCCGAACGAAGTTCGATAACTAGCATTCAAGCATTTCTAATTTAAAATAAATTTCAGCGTGAGCAGTGAAGTGCTCTCAAGTGATTACGAAGAACGCAAAATCACAGGCCCAAAGCAACGTCAATCACTTCTTCACAAAACCAATTGTTACCAAGGGAGAATCTCCCCATTGGCATGCCAAAAAGTGCCTGAGTTTTCCAAATTGAGATTGTCAATACGGGCCAACAAGCCATCAACCGATTCTTCTGGAGTAATGCCTTGATCAGTGAATCCTGTCATGCGGGTACGCACAAGCCCTGGATGAAGAAGCGCCACGGCAATGCCTTGAGATTTAAGGTCGATAGCTAATGACTTTCCTGCCATACACAAAGCCACCTTCGACATCCTGTAGCCATAAGAACCGCCGGAACTGTTGTCATCGATCGAGCCCATTCGGCTAGTCATCAAAATGACTTTTGCGCCAGGAAGTAGATGATCCATGAGAGCATGTGTGACACGTAATGGCCCAATGGCGTTGACCTCGAACTGACGACGAAGGCTCTCGGGATCAAAATCTTTCAAAGTCGTGCTTTCCAAAATGCCGGCATTGTGGATCAGTACATCGATCGGCAAGCTGCGAAGCCGTTGCTTCAAGCGCGCAATCGATCCATCTGAAGTGATCTCGACTCCGGCCTCAATACGCACGCCTAAGCCTTCCAATTGCTGCGAAGGCTTACGGCATGCAGCCACAACCACGTCACCACGAGCATGAAGCTGACGACAATATTCATAGCCAATGCCGCGATTCGTTCCTGTGATCAGATAGGTCGCCAAGAGCAGAGAAAGCAGAAGCCTATTTAGAAAATAACTTTATAGCGAGAGAGTATCTTTGCACGCATGCCAGTTGGATTGGCAGGATTGCCAGCCCTGATCTCTCTCATGCTCTGATCAAACGATACCGATCTTGGGATTCATAGCATTAGTCCTTTCTAGATGGCAGAAAAAACTCTCCAGCTTCAACTCAGGCAAAGCAGAGTATTTTTCAACATTATAAGGAATGATGATAAATACTCATCACCTTATTAACTTACTAAGCAAGACTTCAAGCTGTTGTTAGTGCCAAAGCAGCACCCAGCCCGGAACGAACATCTTCCTGAAGAAGTCGGCCATCATGGTCATGATCTAAGGCATCAAATACCGCATCACTACCGAGCCATTCTTCTCTAGTAATACAACCATCACCATCGAGATCATTGAGCATGAAAATCTCCTGAACAACATGGCAGAAGGCCGCTCCTCCCTCCAAAACAGCTAATCGATGCGCCAGCTGAGCCTCAAGAGTTTCAATCGCCTTGCTAAAGCCGCGAATCCCTTCATCCAACTTCTCAAAAGCCATGCGATCAGCCCTCATCATTGACTCAAAACTCTCCTTATCGACATGGATCTGAGACTCTGCAGCAACAGGATTAACCGCATCCAACTTACGCTTCAGCGGAGCCTCTGTACTACCCAGCTGATCCAAAAGCTTTGGTGAGATGGTCAACAAATCACATCCAGCCAATTCAATGATTTCGTCAAGATTGCGGAAACTCGCACCCATGATCTCAGTCTTGTAATCATAGGTTTTGAAATAATTAAAGATCTTGGTCACCGAGATCACACCAGGGTCTTCTGGACCTGCATAAGAATCCCGACCAGTAGACGCTTTGTACCAATCAAGGATTCGCCCAACAAAAGGAGAGATCAAAGTGACTCCTGCTTCTGCACAAGCGACAGCCTGAGAAAAGCCAAATAGCAGAGTTAAATTGCAATGAATTCCATCCTTCTCCAAAACCTCAGCCGCTTTTATACCCTCCCAAGTAGAAGCTATCTTGATCAAAACGCGATCATTAGTAATGCCAGCGTCGTTATATAGGCCAATGAGTTTGTGAGCCTTAGCGATTGTGGCTTCAGTATTGAAACTGAGACGAGCATCCACTTCAGTGGAAACACGGCCAGGAACAATCTTGAGAATTTCCTTTCCAAAGATTACACAAATCTCATCGAGAGCCTCATGGACCACCTCCTCCACAGCTGCAGAGTTACCCAATAACTGACGGGAGGAGTGAAGAGCCTCATCGATCAAACTCTGATAAGCAGGAATCTGAGCCGCCGCAAGGATCAATGAAGGGTTGGTCGTGGCATCCCTGGGGGTGAACTTTCTAATCGCGTCCAAATCACCGGTATCCGCCACGACCACGGTCATGGTGGAAAGCTGCTCAAGGAGTGTGGCCATGAAGCAGAACGTCTCGCAAGATCTTTAAGCTAGCGGCGTTTTTTTTGCTGACAGCCCAGGTTCAGAACTCACCATCGAAGATTTGCCAAGACTTAGCCTTTGGCCGGCTGAGAATCGGTCTGCTCAGTGCTAGGTGGGATTTTTTCAAGCACCAGCAAAGCATCAATGATCTGCTTCGCCACAGGCACCGCCACCGTGGACCCATAAGCATTGCCTCCCTGGGGTTCATCCACCACAACGACCACCACATAGCGAGGATTGTCAACCGGCAGATGGGCAACAAAACTGCAAATCTTTGCTCCTGGCAAATAAACACCATTCAGTGCTTTCTGAGCAGTGCCGGTCTTGCCACCAATGCGATACCCAGGTGTTTTCGCCCCTTCCCCACTCCCTGTCTCTACAACCGATTCCATCCAGTCCCGCACAATCCTGGTGACATCTGGGCGCAGTAGTTGATGTCCAGTTGTTGCGGCGGCGCGTGGAGCCAACGCTTCTCCCGCCCGCAATCCCCTGGTGATATGGGGACTCACCAGTCGGCCACCATTGGCAATCAAGGCATGCAACTGAGCCAGCTTCAGTGGCGTGAGCGACAGTCCCTGTCCAAATGCCGCCGTGGCCGGCTCAATTGGCTGAGCCACGAATTGCTCCTTCGTCTTTAACTGACCTGCAATAGCCCCCGGCAGATCGGTATCGGGCTTGACATCAAGTCCTAGCCGTCGCAACCAATCCCAGTACAGCGAGGGTTTGAGCTGACGCATGATCTTCACCATGCCGACGTTGCTAGAAACCTGCAGCACCTTGGCGTAGTCGATCACCCCATGGCTCTTACGATCATGGTTGGAGATTGGCCATCCCCCGATCTTCAGTGATCCGTTGTCATTCACCATTCCCCCCGGCTCAATCACACCTTCCTGAAGAGCAAGGGCAAGGTTGATCGGCTTGAAGGTAGAACCAGGTTCATAAAGGTCCTGAACGGACCACTCGCGAAAGAGAGAGGGCGAATATTTCCAATACTTGTTTGGGTCATATGTGGGTGTGGACGCCAGCGCCAGCAACTCTCCATTGGTGACATCAATCACGATGGCCACTCCCTTCTTTGCCTTCCACTCTTTGACCTGGGCCACAAGTGCCTGCCCCGCCAGCTCCTGCAAACGAGCATCCAAAGTGAGCTGCAGGCTTAGATGATCGCCATAAAACACTCCCGGAGCCAGGTCGTCAGGAAGGGGGGTGCCATCCGCTCCTCGGCGCATGCTGCGAACCTGTTCATGACGCAACAAATCCTCGTGGCGACTTTGCTCCAATCCCGCCTGTGGGACGCGATCCAAATTAAGAAAACCCACCACGTTGGCAAACAGAGAGCCCTGCGGATAGAGCCGCTGTGGATAAGCCTCAAGATCTAAACCACTGATACCAAGGTTGCGGATTTCATTGACGATGTCTTGATCCAATCCTTCAGCAAGCTTCACACCAGAAGGACGGTCGCCAAATCGCTGCACCAATTCGGCAACAGGAATCGCCAACACCCCGGAGAGCTTGCGAGCAACATCCAGTGGCTTACGAATCAAACCGGGATCATCCCCGGGGAAATTAAAATAACGAGGATGAGCCCAAAGCCGAAAGCGTTCCTCATCGAGAGCCACCAGCCGTCCATTGCGGTCCACAATTGAACGCCGTGTCCCAATCGGTTGGGTTCGCTGGGTCTGCAAAGCCCTTGCACGGGCTTCAAGTTCCGGTGCTTGCAGAACCTGCAGCCAAGCCATCCGGCCCACAAGTCCAATCAGCCCAACGCAGAGGATGGAAAACACCCATCGCATCCGATGAGCAGGAACTGATTCCAACGCAATCACGTCCTGGGCACGCCTCCTGGAGCTTCGTGAGCGACGAGCCTTTGAGGCAGGCATCAGTAGCCGTGATTAATGGGTTGGCCCATCAATTGGCTAAGCAGTTGCGACTCTCCAGAAACAACACCACCAGACGGATTCGCAGAGCGATCGAGGTAAAGAAGGTTGGCAACCTTTGTGGGAACCATCGACTGAGGCAACCTGGTTTCAACCAACAAGTGACGCTCAATCATCGCGGTTGACTCCGTAAGACGATGAGCCAATGAGCGAGTGGTCTCCAGCCTGTTGAAAGCAATCGTCCAACGATGCTGCCAATGCAGCGTGAGAGCGGACATCAATGCCGCAGCAACCAAAACACCGATCAATGCACCATCAGCAGCCCGATGCAGTCCTGCCAGGACTGGCGACTGGCGAGCCACCTTCCTTGAAGACAAGGATCCCTGGATCAGCTCAAGTGTGCGGACAGAACGTGCCCGAGAAACAGCACGGTTAGCCGTTACCGAACGCTGTTGAAGTGCGGCAACCACCTAATAAGCCACTCTAATAAATCAGTGAACCACCCTCAATAGGCCTCCGCAAGGCTAAGTCGCTAACAATCAAGGCTGATTGAAGAGTTCAGTTATCCGCCAAGCAGCAAAAGATTGATGAAAGTAACCCCATTCCAGAGGGCATGCATCAGCACGCAAGGCAAAAGACGCCCTGAACTAAGCCTTAATAGACCGAGTCCCAAGCCCAACACAAACAGCGGTGGTAATTCACCAACACTCAGGTGAGCCACACCAAACACCAACGCGCTAGTTACCACACCCCATAGCGGGCCAAAAGATTTCGCCAATACAGGCAGAAGCGCACCACGAAAAACCAACTCCTCAAAGAGAGGCGCCAGAATCACAGCGGTGGTGGCTAGCAACATCAAGGCCAATGGATCCTTGCTGCGCAGTACCAGTTCCAATAAGGGGTTACTTCCCCCTTGATCCCCCAACAGCAATCCCATCAGCCATCCAGTCAAGAGAACCAACGGCATCACCATCAACCAGCCTCGACCTGCCTTCAGCAACGCTGAACCCCAAGGCTGCAGACGCCACTGCAACCATCCATCAACGGGCCGATCAGTTGCCTGCAGACTGCGCAGCTGCTGACGCAGAATCAACAATGGCGGTAGTGCCAAAGCGCCGTAGCCAATCACCACTGTCAACGCTTTGCTCAAGGGGCTGTCCATCCCCCTCGTCATCAAGGCACTCAGCGGAGCCACGAAAGCGGGAGCAATCACCTCACCCAAGACCACAAATCCACAGGCAATCAGGAGCACCATGTCCGTTAAGGAAAGTGGTAAGGCCTGAAGCGGTGGCCAGGGAGCAACAGACTTGCGCAACAACATCCAAAGATGACGCAACAAAAGCGCAGTACCGGCAAGTAGAGCCGCCGCCGGTAACACCACGCTCAAGACCAGCCGCAAAGCCATGCTCGATGCGACACGGGGATTCACGCAGTCATCGCGATCCCCGCCAAGAGCAAAGCAACCAACCTGCTGAAGCAAAGGGTCCCCGCTTAATGAGCCAAGCGCCTCACGATCAGCAAGTGACAAGCCCCCTTCTTGCTTACTAGCCAGTAGCGCCTGCTCTAGAGGGATCAGTAACGGTGACTGCACTGAAGCAGCCAGGAGCTCACGACGTTCTGCCTCTGAAGATTGGAGTCCGGCGAGCAACAGCCTCTGGCGGTCATTCATCTGACTGAGAGGGATCTCACCGAGAGCTTCTTGCAAAGCCAATGTTGGATCCTCACCCACAAGCAGAGGCCTAATGGCTGCAGGGACGGCCTGATCAGCAAGCAAAGCCATCTCCTGTTGCTGCATGGAGATGGTTGGGGTCACTGACGGCCTGCTGAAGCTGTCTTGCAACCCCACAAACCAAATCAAAACCGCAAACATCAGTGATACGAAAGCCAGTCCGACTTTCCAAAGCGGCTCACGGGTGTATCGCCTGATCAGGCTGAACAGGGGATCAAAGCTCAACGACCAGGCATCAATTGAAACTGATTCTCGCTGGCCGCAGCACAGCGCGCTGACAGCTGTTCAACACTCCCTCAAGGGCATCTCCGACAACCATCCCATACTGCGCTGGCAGGGGGCCCCATACGATGGCCGCGTCAAAACATCTTTGCCGGTGCCCCTGCGTCTTCTCCTCGTCCGTCATGGGCTGAGCAGCTTCAACCGCGAGCGACGGATTCAGGGTCGCAGTGATCTTTCCACGCTCACCTCGCAAGGCCAAGAACAGGCCCGTCAAACTGGACAAGCCCTAAAAGAAATCCAAATCAATGCTGTTTACAGCTCCCCTCTGAAGCGTGCCGCATCCACAACAACAAACCTACTAGCAAGCAAAGGCAGTGATCTCAGACCTTGCTTCGATGATGGGTTACTGGAAATCGACCTGGCTCCATGGAGTGGTCTCTGCAGCGATGAGGTAAAGAGCATGTTCCCAGATGCCTATCGCACCTGGAAGCAACAACCACAGGAATTGGTTCTCAAGCGAGAAGACGGCAATCCCTATAAACCCATTGGCGAGCTGATGGAACAGGCTCGTGAATTCCTACGGAAACTCATTCAACGTCACCCAATGGAGGGTGACGAAACAGTTCTGGTTGTTTCGCACAATTGCATCCTGCGCTGCTTAATCCTTGTTCTCCTTGGTGAGCCAGACCAAGGCTTGCGACGACTGCGCCTCGATAACGCCTCACTCTCGGTGTTCAACCTGATACCCCTCTCAGAGCAATCCCATCAAGCACAAGTCGAATGCCTCAACAGCACCGTTCACTTGCATCAGCAACTACCCAGCAAAGGGAAGGGGCCGAGACTGATCCTTGTGCGCCATGGTGAAACCGACTGGAACCAACAAGGCCGGTTCCAAGGCCAAATCGACATCCCGCTGAATAAAAATGGCTTCGCGCAAGCCGCCGCAGCCGGTGCATTCCTAAGCGATGTGTTGATCGATCAGGCCTACAGCAGTTCGATGACCCGACCAAGACAAACGGCGGAAGCCATCCTCAAGCACCATCCAGATGTCCAACTCGAAGTCACCCAGGGGCTGGTGGAAATTGGCCATGGCCTTTGGGAAGGGAAGCTGGAATCAGACATTGAAGCCGGCTGGCCTGAACTGCTAGATGCCTGGAAAAAAGCTCCGCAGACGGTGCAGATGCCCGAAGGCGAAACCATCCAGGATGTATGGAAGCGTTCAGTGGCCTGCTGGAACAAGATCGCCAACAGCCTGGCTCCAGAAGCAACAGCGCTCGTGGTGGCTCATGACGCTGTCAACAAAACGATTCTCTGCCATCTACTCGGAATGACCCCGGCTGATATCTGGGCAGTCAAACAAGGGAATGGAGGTGTCACGGTGGTCGACATCGCTACAGATCCCGGCCAACCTGCAGTGGTGACCTCTCTCAACCTCACCTCTCACCTTGGTGGTGTGCTCGATCGCACAGCTGCTGGGGCGCTCTAACGTGATGCCCGAGGCACAACTTCTAGACCCCATAAGGATCCTGCACGGGTCGGATCAACCTGTCGTTGAAGATGCTGTGCTGATCAGAGACAACCATCTGATCGCCTTTGGAGCGAAGGCACGTATACAGGCTCAACAGCTCGGGCTGCCCCCCAAATCAGCCAGCCAACAACTACTCGCCCCCTGTCTTGTAGACCCCCATTCCATCCTTGAAGATCCAATCAGTGGTCATTGCGAAACCCTTGCAAGCCTGAGACATGCAGCTGCTGCTGCCGGTTATGGCCAACTAGCTCTGCTACCCCGCAGTTCCTCCTGGCGTGATCGCCCCGAAAGATTGCAGGGATTTTTAAATCCAAATAGCGATGTCGACATTCACTTGTGGGGCAGCTTTAGCAGAGATGGTGCCGGCAGCGAACTATCCCCCCACGCGGATTTAGTGCAACACGGTGCCGTAGGGCTGGCAAACGACGATCTAATCCTGCCGATCGCTCTCCTACAGCGAGGACTGGTGCTAGGCGAAATGGGGTCAGCCCCTGTGTTAATCGCCCCCAGAGATGAAAAAATTCAAGGTGGCGGGATGGTGCGCGAAGGCGTTGAAACACTACGAGCGGGCTGGGCACCTGACCCCTTCGCCAGCGAAACCCTCCCCCTGGGACAACTTCTCGAACTTCATCGGCAGCACCCTGAACGTTCCCTAAGACTGATGAACCTGGCCACTGCCCCTGGAGTCGCCATCTTGGGGTCCTGTCCCTCCCGGCCTATGGCCAGCGTGTGCTGGTGGCATCTGGTGACTGACCAAAGCAAACTTGATCCCACAGAGCTTGGATGGAGGGTCAGCCCATCTCTTGGCAGTCCTAGAGATCGAGCCGCCTTGATCAAGGCCCTCGCCAATGGCACCCTCACGGCCGTGGCTGTCCATGCCATACCCCTGGATGAGGAAGATACCCAACTGCCTCCCAATCAGCTTGAGCCTGGCCTAGCAGGCCATCAACTCGTGCTGCCTGCGCTTTGGCAAGAGCTTGTGGTCAAAGCTGGTTGGTCTGTAGAGCAGCTTTGGCATGCTCTGAGTTTTGGACCGTCAAAAATGCTCAACCTGCCCGAAGAACGCTTGACCGTTGGCAGCCGGCGCTGGCTGATGTTCGACCCTGATCAGCTCTGGATCCAAGATCGGCACAGTGATGATGCCCCCAAAGCCGCTAATCAACCCTGGCAGGGCTGCCAACTGCAAGGCCGTGTCGTGGCATGTGGACTCAGGGAATAAGTGACCCGAAACGATCAAAAGGCCAAAAACGCCATAAAGCACGCCCGAGGATCTCTTTCTCAGGCAGAAATCCCCAAATTCGTCCATCAGTGCTATTGCTTCGGTTATCTCCCAGCACCAAAACATGATCGCTGGGAACTGTCGCGACAAGGGAATTGCAAGGTCCCATTCCCCTGTTATTCACAGGGCAATATTGGGTTACATAGGGCTCCTTCAGCCTCTGTCCATTCACGCTCACTTCTCCCCTGGGATTGATCGAAACCTGGTCTCCCCCCACGGCGACAACACGCTTAATCCAAGCATCACAGCTGGGATTGGTTAGTCCTATCCAGTTCATAAAAGGAAGGTTCACCACAAAGCAAGGAAGGGAACTCTGACCACTCTTCAAATTCAACGCAGCATTAAAGGAATAGGGCGTGTTAAACACCACGATCTCCCCACGACGTGGAGGTCGACTGCGAAGGCTGACTTTCTCAACCAGCAAACGATCCTGGACTTGCAGCCCTGGGATCATCGATTCAGAGGGAATGTATCTCGCCTCAGCGACGTAATGACGAATGCCGAAATACAGGCCCAAAGTAAAGAAGACTGGTCCCCAGAAATCCCAAAATGGATGAGGTTGAGAGGTTGATGCTCCCCGGGGAGCAGACGCCTTATCGTTTGTGGGATGGTCCTGCTGCTGCGCGTCAGACAACTCAGCCCTGTTATGAATTCGATGCTTAACGATAAGGCCAGCCTGTCCGGCCCCTTAGCGTGATCAAAGCAACCTCAGCCCATGGTGCGTCCCCGCTGGCAAGGGTTGAAACCCTCCCCCTCGCGTAAGTTCTGGCAGCGCTGGGATCAGGTTTTGGCGCTAATCGCTGCCATCAACTTGAGTTGGATCCTCTTCGACGTTACCTACATTCCGCTACGCAATTTCTGGTTACACCGCAATCTCTATCTCCTGCCCTCAACATCGTTGATGGTGCCGTTGCCATGGGTGCCGAACGTGACGCCTTTCTATGACGTTGTTAAAGGCATCAAACCGCATAGAGATACCCAGATTTATATCAAACATTTCAGCCAACTCGATCAAACCGCAGCAAGGCAAGGAATCAATAGCCCTGCTTCACAACAACTACGCCTTAATCAAGTCGAGCTCACAACTCAACTGATCGATGAGAATCCGTTCGTCAGCTCTGGCAACGTCGGCACCCTTGAAAAACTAAAAAGCCTACTGCGTGCAAGGGCTGGGATGGATTCCTCCAAGCAGGCAGCCGCCCATCTCTTGGGAAACAAATACCTCAACAACCTCGATTGGCAGCAAGAAAGACTGTTCTGGACCGAGAAGATTCTTCCCCTGATCGCCACCAACTATTGGCGATCGATCAACGAAAACGGGCAGCCTGTTGACTATGCCTGGCGCCTCGACACTCCCTTCCAACTTCTCTTTCTCCTCGACATCCTGCTAAGGGCTATGCGCCTGAAGCGTCGCTTCCCCGGCATTAGCTGGCGAGAGGCCCTGCTGCGACGCTGGATCGACCTGCCTCTACTGCTGCCATTCTGGAGACTCTTGCGGGTAGTGCCCGTTACCGAGCGCCTATCCAGCGCTGGGCTCATTCAGCTGGAACCTTTGCGCGCTGTCATCAGCAGGGGCGTCGTAGCCCTATTAGCCCTGGAGCTGTTTGAAGTTCTCACCTTACGCATCGTGGATGCGATGCAAGAAATCATTCGCTCACCACATCTGCCGCAACGAATCCGCAGTCTTTGTAGTCATCAATCAGTGGACAAGAACGAGGAACGTGAACTAACCGAATTGCTTCGGCTCTGGCTTCCGCTAATCCTCAGCGAGGTAGGGCCAAGCATGCGCCCCCAACTTTTGGCACTCTTTAGTCACGCCTTGCAGCGAAGTATGGATGGCGTGATCGTGCCCGCTCCACTCAAAGGGCTTACCGTCATTGAAAAGGCCGAATCGGAACTAAGCCGGCAACTCGCAGCCGGAATGATCGATACATTTCTGCAGCTCTCTCGCAATGCCGGCGACCAACTTGGCCGCAAGGATATGGTGCTAGAGCAACTAGGAGTCGATACGATTGATCGCTTCTGGGAAGAGCTCGCTCGCACCCTCGAGCAGGGACCCGTTCTCGAACGTAGTCAAGAACTAATGGTGGCCTTCCTTGAAGAGTTCAAGCGCTCCAGCTTTCGCCAGCTCAGAGAACAAGGTGGGGTTAATGAATTGATCAGCGAGCTCGATGGTCTTAACTTTAGCGAGGCGAAAACGACAAGCCAAAAGCAAGAATCTGGCAATAAAATAACACTATAAAATATCATGCAAGCTACCATTAGAAGAAATCCAAAGACAGCGAGAGCCTGAAAAACGTAAACAAAAGAAAACGAAATAGCGACAAGATAAACGGCTACAAAGATTAAAGCTGCCTCCGCATTTAATATTTCATGGCGAGCCCTCAGCGACTTTAATCTCTTGACTTTTTGGGCCTGACCCGGATCCACTTAATTGAACTTCTTGGAAAAACTTGCTGCTTTATCTAGAAAATATCCAACACAAACCATCTCCTTCCACTAGCATGAACAGACAACAAGCCCTATCCTTTACAGGCTGCCATCAACTTGCAGCAAAGTAGATAAATACTTAGACAAGGCCATTATATTCGCGCACAGGGATGACTCATGGCCCGTCACACACCTGCTATAGCCATGGCAGTCAATCCCCCCAGGAATAAACAATATACGAATCATCCTTCAGGTTATTGATTACTGGCTTTTACAAATTGCGAATAGCAATAATCGCACGCCCATCGTTCGCGATCTCTTTTGTCATTTTCCCTTTAGCAGCCCTACAAAAAATTCATCACATCAAAACAACATTTATTTTTGCCGAAATATACTCCTATTTCTAAGGGTTTACTCTTCAAGGCAGCAACGCCTCAGCCCAGACATCCGGCTTGAAGCCCACCAATACACTGCCATTTTCAGTGATCAAGAAAGGACGTTTAATCAACTTGCCATCGGAGGCAAGTGCATCGAGCGCCTCGTCATCGCTCATGGCCTTGACTGCATCCGCGCCAAGTGCACGATAACTTACACCACTTGTGTTGAAGAGAAGTTTGCGGCTTGCTAACTGCTTACTGGCGCCACTAAGCATCTCTCGACTAGGAGGTGTCTCAACGATGTCGAAAAGATCATGCACAATTTGATGCTCCTGCAGCCAAGTCAAGGCCTTCCGACAAGTAGCGCAGCGCGAATAGCTATAAATCCTTATTGAGTTGAGCATGATTTAACTGGCCAGCAAAGAATGAACTCGTTCAATCAAGTGATTAGGGTTCATAGTTACTTTTTCAGCTTAACCTGCGCAGCTTTGGCGCAGGTCTCCAACAGAGGCTCAACAGCTTCTGAATCTCTCCAGCCACCGATATCAACAACTCGCCCCTCAAGATTTTTGTAAGTGCGGAAGAATTCAGCCACATCCTCCAGTTGACTGGCTGAAATCTGCCGAATGCTGCTGATCGACCGTTGACGGGGATCAGCAACGGGAACACACAACAACTTGCCGTCATAAGCCCCGGAATCATGCATATCAAGCACCCCGATTGGTCGTGCCCTAATCAGACAGCCAGCAAATGTGGGTTCCTCCATGATCACCATTGCATCAAGAGGTGCACCATCTTCAGCAAGGGTGTTGGGGATGAAGCCGTAATCAAACGGGTAGCGAACCGAGGAATGAAGAACCCTATCGAGGGCCATCACACCAGCCTCATCAAAATATTCGTACTTGTTCCGGCTTCCCGCCGGAATCTCCACCAACAGGTTGACCAACCCGGGTGAAGGAGATGGGAGTAGAGAGCTTAGATCCATCTTTCTCCAAGGCTGTGGGAACCATGCTTTCCCTCCCCGCAGACCGATCTGTCAAAACTGCCGCGAGGGGTAATCCAACGGTTGCGATGGCAATAGTCAAACCCAGCAACGCAATCGAAGGCGCACTCAAGCTGAAAGGATCTTCAGGATCTGGTCCAATGAGACCAGAATCATGATGTGATCTGGACGGCTCCTCACCCTTAGACGAGGGGCTTGAAACTGAGGCTGGGTCAGGATCCATGCAGGGGTGGTTTAGAACGACCCGGTGTAGGGGATAGCATCAGCCACCTTCATCGGGGCGATTTCAGGGTCTGGGCAAGCCATTGCCGGAAACCGCTACAAAATATTCTGTCACCGAAAGAGACGTTATGCAGCAGGACGATCCTGCCGCTCTCGATGGGCGGCCAAATCTGACGGTGCATCATTCAACCCATCAAGCTGTGACCTAATCGCACGCAGCTCCTCAAGGATTGATCCAAGAACCTGTTGCGTTGCTGTTGAGGGGGAATTAAGAACCTCAACAGTGACTTCTTTGATCCTTAAAACATCCTTTGCGAAACGGGCGACTTCATTTGGATGAAAAAGAAGGGGATCTTTCTGATCGCTTCGATACTCAGGATTGAGCTTGCGAGGATTAAACGAAGGATTGAGGTTGCGTGGATCTGTATTTGTGTAGCGATACACCGAAGCCCTTGAACGATTCAAAGACTTCTGAACGTCATCGATCCCAACAAGCGCATCAGATTGAGCCATCACAGCATTAATATCTTTGCTTAAATATGAAGAAGGGCTAGGCAGAGGAGAATCAGAATTGACCGAGCCATCAGACATGAGATCGACTAACCGCTTCTAGATTTTGCGCGACATTAGCAGGTGAGACTCATCTCGTACAGGTCGATTAGGCGCTTTGAGACAGTTTCGTGATCGGCTTATTTGGACCGCGGATGGTAGCTTCCCCCATCCACTGAGGTCCGATTCATGCGCGTCTCCCGCCTGATGCTGGTGACGTTGCGCGACATACCAGCTGACGCGGAAATCGCCTCCCATCAATTGCTGCTCAGAGGGGGATATATCCGTCGTGTGACTTCAGGCATTTATGCCTACCTACCACTGATGTGGCGGGTCCTGCGCAAAATCACATCGATTGTTCAGGAGGAAATGGATGCCACTGGTGCTCTGGAGACCTTGTTACCTCAATTGCAGCCTGCAGAGCTCTGGCGGCGTAGTGGCCGATGGCAGGGGTATACGGCCGGCGAAGGCCTGATGTTCCACCTTGAAGACCGCCAAGGACGAGAACTCGGACTCGGCCCCACCCATGAAGAGGTGATCACAAGTCTTGCCGGAGACCTGCTGCGCTCATATCGACAGCTTCCTGTAACGCTCTATCAGATCCAAAGCAAATTCCGCGATGAGATCCGCCCACGTTTTGGCCTGATGCGCGGCCGCGAATTCATCATGAAGGACGCCTATTCCTTCCATTCCTGCGAAGCAGACCTCGCCATGACCTACAGAGCCATGGATGAGGCCTATCAACGAATCTTCTCCCGTTGCGGACTCGAAACCGTCGCCGTGGAAGCCGACAGCGGAGCCATCGGCGGAGCCTCGTCTCAAGAATTTATGGTCACAGCGGATGCTGGCGAAGACCTGATCCTGATCAGTGGTGATGGCCACTACGCCGCCAACCAAGAAAAGGCCGTCTCTCATCCACCAAAAGCCATCCCCCTGCCTGCTTCAAAAGTTGCCTTGCTTGATACACCCGAACAGGGAACGATCGAGACACTGTGTACCGCCCAGGGCCTTGTTCCGTCTCAAGTGGTGAAGGTGCTGGTCATGCTGGCCCGCTTCGAAGATGGTGAACTTCAACCAGTCCTTGTAAGCATCCGAGGAGACCAGCAACTCAATGAGGTAAAGCTGATCAACGCCCTAAGCAGGGAACTAAACAAGGGGGTGCTCGATGTGGCCCCCATCAGCGCCGATCAAATCACTGCGCAAAAGCTTGAAGCCTGGCCCTTTGGGGCGATAGGGCCTGACCTAGACGATGCCCTGTTAAGCGGAGCCACAAGCTGGACAAAACATTTCCTACGCCTAGCTGACCCGACAGCTACTGAGCTGAACTGTTTTGTCTGCGGTGCCAATCAAAACAATCAGCATCGAACTGGCATGACCTGGTCAAAACTCGGGGGAGTGCCCAAAAGCGTCGATCTACGCAAATCGCAGGCTGGCGATCGCTGTATCCATGACTCCAGCCAGATTCTGGAGGAGAGAAGAGGCATTGAGGTAGGACACATTTTCCAATTAGGTCGCAAGTACTCAGAAGCCCTAGAGGCCTGTTTCACCAATGACCAGGGCACTCAGGAGCCTTTCTGGATGGGGTGTTACGGCATCGGGATTTCCAGACTTGCCCAGGCTGCTGTGGAACAACACCATGACGAAGCTGGCATGAAATGGCCTCTGGCTATAGCCCCATTTGAGGTCATCATCGTGGTAGCCAACATCCAGGATGAGGTTCAGCAAAAGCTGGCCGAACAGCTTTACAGCGAACTACAAGCAGCTGATATCGAAGCACTACTTGATGACAGGACTGAACGCGCCGGCGTGAAATTCAAAGATGCTGACCTGATCGGTATCCCTTGGCGAGTCGTGGTTGGCAGAGATGCCGCCAAGGGGCAGGTGGAACTGATTCAAAGATCCAGCCGCAAGGTTCAAATACTTTCTGCAAAACAGGCCTTTACCGCACTGGTTAAAGACATAGCAGCGAACCAAAACACAAGGGTCTGACCAGCCATTTAAAATTCTTGGGAATGGAATGAAACGGATGACTACTGCCTTGCATCACATGGCCAAGCAGTTGATGCGGGCAGGATTGGCAATCTGCCTTGTCCTTTGCCTGATGCTCACAGCCAACGGAAGCGCCAATGCAGCCGAGATCCAATTGTCCGGAAACTATGTAGACGACACAGTCAACGTGGCTCACAACCTGCAAGACGCAATCGCCCTGTCCTCGGACGACGAAGGCTTTTCAGCAGCGCAAGAGGAGGCTCGTGACCTGAGCTACAACTACATCGCCCGATATCGGCCTCGCTCCAAGGTGAATAACCTGCAGTCCTTCACCACCATGCAGACAGCCCTCAATTCTCTAGCTGGTCATTACAACAACTTCGCCAACCGCCCCCTACCGGAAGAACTTCAAAATCGGATCACTAAAGAACTTGCCAAGGCAGAACAAACTGTATTAAGAGGCAGATAAATCAACTGCTAAGTAATCACTGTTTGACTTAAGGCAGGGATATCTGGGAAGATCCCCGTTTGTGAATAACGGCGGCTTCGGGCCGCAGTGTCCTTGGCCAATGTTGTCGTCATCGGTGCGCAGTGGGGTGACGAAGGAAAAGGCAAGATCACCGATCTCCTAAGCCGTTCAGCTGATGTTGTCGTCCGCTATCAAGGTGGCGTCAATGCCGGCCACACAATCGTTGTGGATGACCAGGTGCTCAAACTGCACCTCATTCCCTCAGGAATCCTTTACCCAGAAACAATCTGCCTCATCGGCTCTGGCACAGTCATCGATCCCAAAGTGATGCTCAAGGAGCTAGACATGCTGCTTGAGAACAGCATTGATATCTCAGGTCTTCAACTGGCATCGACTGCCCACGTAACGATGCCGTATCACCGCCTCTTGGATGAGGCGATGGAGCAACAACGTGGCGATCAACGTATCGGCACTACTGGACGGGGCATCGGTCCCACCTATGCAGATAAGTCCCAACGCAACGGCATTCGCGTACTTGATCTTTTAGATAGCCAACGACTACGAGAACGACTGCGTGGCCCTCTGCAAGAAAAGAATCGTCTACTCGAACAAATTTATGGAGTAGCACCACTTGACTCAGAGCAGGTCATCGAGGAATACCTCGGCTATGGCCAAAGGCTTGCTCCACACGTTGTCGACTGTATTCAAACCATTCATCAAGCTGCCCGCAGCCGCAAAAACATTCTTTTTGAAGGAGCTCAAGGGACCCTTTTAGACCTTGATCACGGCACCTATCCCTATGTCACCTCCTCCAATCCAATCTCAGGCGGTGCATGCATCGGAGCTGGAGTCGGACCCACGCTGATCGATCGAGTGATCGGTGTTGCCAAGGCTTACACCACCCGTGTAGGAGAAGGTCCTTTTCCTACAGAACTGGAAGGAAGCATCAATGAACAGCTCTGTGACCGGGGAGGTGAATTCGGCACCACCACAGGCCGCCGCAGACGCTGCGGCTGGTTCGATGGAGTCATTGGTCGTTACGCAGTAGCAGTGAATGGCCTGGATTGCCTGGCGATTACCAAACTCGATGTGCTTGATGAGCTCGACGAAATCCGAGTGTGCGTGGCCTACGAACTCAATGGTGAACGAATTGAACACTTCCCTAGCAGCGCAGAAGACTTTGCCCGCTGTCATCCAATCTTCGAGACCCTGCCAGGCTGGCAATGCTCCACTGCAGACTGCCGCCGTCTTGAAGACCTACCAACCACAGCGATGGACTATCTGCGCTTCCTCGCCGACCTGATGGAAGTGCCGATTGCCATCGTCTCCCTAGGTGCCAACCGTGATCAAACAATCGTTGTAGAAGATCCGATCCACGGTCCCAAACGGGCTCTCCTAAGCGCCTAAGCACTTTCTCAAAACAAATGGTGGACGGGGATCGATACTTCTGAGGTTTCCCATGCATCCCTCCATGGTTATCCCCAGGTTCAGTGATCGTCCTCTCGATGTGGTTGGAATAGGCAATGCCATCGTGGACGTGCTGGTGCAGGCGGACGATGCCTTCCTTGATGCGCACAGTCTGAGTAAAGGCAATATGGCCTTGGTGGATGAAGCCCAAGCAGAAGCGCTTTACTCCATCAGTGGACCAGGTCTAGAGACTTCAGGTGGATCCGCCGCCAACACCCTGGTAGGTCTGGCGCAACTCGGCGGGAAGGCAGGCTTCATCGGTCGTGTCAAAAATGATCAACTAGGCAGCATTTTTAGCCACGACATCCGTTCAGTAGGCGCTCGATTCGAGACTCCACCAGCAAGTGATGGTCCTTCTACGGCTCGCTGTCTGATCCTGGTCACCCCTGATGCGCAACGCACCATGTGTACCTATCTAGGAGCTTCGGTACAGCTGGACCCTGAAGATTTAGACCTGTCAATGGTTCGCCAAGCCAAGGTGCTCTACCTCGAGGGGTATCTATGGGACAGTCCGGCAGCCAAAAAAGCCTTCATCGCTGCCGCACAAGTCTGTCGTGATTCAGGAGGCCAAGTAGCCCTATCTCTTTCCGATGGCTTCTGCGTTGATCGGCATCGCGACAGCTTCCTCGAGCTGGTTGATAGCCACGTGGATCTGCTGTTTGCTAACGACAGCGAAATCACCTCTCTTTACAAGAGTGTCAGCTTCGAGGCTGCATTGGAAGAAGTGAAAGGCCGCTGCAAGGTGGCAGCCCTCACCCGCAGCGAGCACGGATCTGTCGTGCTCGCTGGTGATCAACGCTGGGATATTCCTGCCTACAAACTTGGCAACGTGGTTGACACCACAGGTGCAGGTGATCTCTACGCCGGTGGCTTCCTACACGGTTACACCCAGGGAACCACTTTGGAAACCTGTGGACAAATTGGATCCATCTGCGCCGGCCAGGTGATCACTCAACTCGGTCCTCGCTCACAGGTGTCGCTTCCGGAATTAGTAGCGAAGCATCTGAATTAATTGAAGGGCGGTTTCACCCTTCAACAGGTTCCACAGCTGCTGCTACCCAAACAGCGTAAGGATCACTCGCAGTGGCTGACCAGTAAATCCACTCTGGGGTCTCATAGCTGTGTAACTCTTTAATCGTCTGATGCAGTGCATCCAGCTGATGCTGACTGGTCTTGATCAGCAATTGCACTTCCTGCGCTCGTTCCAGCTTCCCCTGCCAACAGTAGTGGGATTGAATCTGCTGCAAACTCACGCAGGCCGCCAACCTGCGAGCCAAGAGCTCATTGGCCAATCCCTCGGCCAGGTTTGCGTTTGCCTCTGTGGTCAACACCAAAACCAGTGTCGATGAGAATCCTCGATCAACCATGAAGACCTTTGCAAAGAACGTCAGCACAGTGGAGCTACTCGATCGGTTGAGAGCCGATTGAGCAGGCTCTCAACGCTACCGATGGCTTCTACTGCACCGCAGGGCTGTGGCCGGGAGATCAACCAAAGGCCAAGCCCCTGCTGCCGACAGATCTTGTGCCAGAGCTGCTCCGTCACCCCCCCCGACTGCCTGCAAACCACTGCTGTAATCGACCAGCGCCGGCACAAGGCTGACTCCAGTTCGCCATGAGATTGCCCCTGCAGCGGACGCACAACAGCCAGATGGTGCTCGGGCAAGCCACTCGCCAAAGCATGTCGAAGACTTTCCGGCGAAGGAAGCACACGGGCAAACACTTGAGCTCCAGCCTGACGAGCTGCCCTGACAGCCTGGCCAAGATGCCTTGCCCCAAGAGCCATCAACAATCGACTTCCTTGCAATGTTTGCCTTGCCAAATCAGCCGAGCTCGCGATCAGGGATGCTTCTCCACAACCCTCCATGGGACGCTCAAAGCGCAACAAAGGCTGAGCGAATTCCTGACAGGCACGCTGCAGATCCGTACTGATCTTGACTGCAAAGGGATGGGTCACATCCACCACCCAATCAAAACCTTGATGGCGATGACGAGCCTGATCAAGCACCCCGAGTATCCCTTCCACTCCGTCGAGGGGGCCCGTCCAAAGATCTTCCAAGGACAGACCTGCGTAGGCCCCTGCGGCGCTAGCACTGACGACACTGACACTGACTCGCCATCCCTGAGCCACCAAAGCGGCCACCAAAACAGGTCCTTCACCAGTCCCAGATAGCAACCAGACATGCGGCTGGTCATTCCTGCAAGCTTGCATCAAAATGACTCTCACTCCAAGGGAAGGACATGAACCACTGCGTACTTGAAGTGGAAGTGATCCAGGCACCAACCATTCGTTATACCCAAGACAACCAAACACCGATCGCCGAAATGGAGGTGCGCTTCGATGCACTTCGTGTCGACACTGCCCCTGGTCAACTCAAGGTGGTGGGATGGGGCAACCTTGCCCAGGATCTACAAAACCGCGTCCAAGTTGGGCAAAGGCTTGTGATTGAAGGTCGACTACGAATGAACACAGTTCCCCGCCAAGATGGCACCAAGGAAAAGCGCGCCGAATTCACGCTCGCGCGTCTTCATTCCCTCTCCGGCCAAGCTGGTCAAACTGCTAGTAGCCCAGAACGACCTACTAGCACTACAACCAACCAGACCTCACGACCTCTACCGATAGCCGAGACGCCAACACCCAAACCGGTAACAACTGCAGAACCAGAAGCTGCCAGCTGGAATAGTGCCCCACTGGTGCCAGACACCGATGACATTCCCTTCTGAACGCATTCATTACCCGAAGCTGTTCTCGTCTTCAAGGCCCTCGGCAGCTCGAGTCAACAGCTGGCCCAATTCCCTCTCCAGAGCAGCCAAGTCAAGGCGCAACTCAACCCAACGGCCACGATCAATCTGCTCCAGCAACCAAGCTCGATCAGCATCCAACTGAGTGATCAACTCAGATAAGTCGCTATCAGAGGGATGAGCTGAAGCCATTGCAACGGATCCTTACCCTCAGCCTGGAGGCTAAAGCGTCAGAATAAACGCCATGAATGATCTGTTCTCTCCAGGCAGCCTCGTCACCGTGGCAGGTGGTGTACTTGCAGTTGTTGGTGCGGTGGCCTACACAAATGGCGATGCCAACCTCAGCCTGCCAACCATCTTCTATGGAGTGCCCATCCTCATAGGAGGACTAGCACTAAAATCCTCTGAACTTCCCCCTGCTAAACGCGTCACTCCAGCCGCAGTTCTGCGTCAAGCCAGGGAGAAGGGAGCACCGGAACTGGGCAAACTCGTCTGGGATGTAACCCGCTGGCGTTATGGACAGAAAGCCCATCTTGAGACGTCCTTAGAAGCGCTCAAACTCTGGGATAAAGACAACCCCCCTCAGCTCCAAGAGATTGAAGAACTAGAAACTGCAGCGGGGTACGGCGTACGGTTGAGATTCAATCTGGGTGCTGTGCCACTCGATCTCTGGCAGGAACGCCAGGAACGATTGGGCCGCTTCTTTGCCAAAGGCCTGCACGCCGAACTGAAATCACCAAGCGCGGGGGTCCTGGATCTCATCCTGCTGCCAATCAACAAGGATGATGAACTAGCAGGTCAAGATGGAGTCAGCTAAATCTGCTGCAGCGCTGGTTGAGCCCTGCCAAACCAACTCCGCGAGAAGGCTTACAGAGGATGACTCCCTCAGGGTTTCTGTGCTTAGCGAAGCCCTCCCTTACATCCAACGGTTTAGCGGACGGCGCATTGTTATCAAATACGGCGGAGCCGCCATGGCCCACGCCAATTTGCAGGAAGCGGTTTTTCGCGACCTTGCCCTACTCGTCAGCGTGGGCGTAGAGCCCGTTGTGGTTCATGGCGGCGGACCAGAGATCAATCAATGGCTGGAAAGGCTTGAGATTCCAGCACAATTCCGCGATGGCCTTCGCGTTACCGATGCAGACACCATGGACGTGGTGGAAATGGTCTTAGTTGGACGCGTTAACAAGCAAATCGTTAATGGCCTCAACCAACTGGGGGCCAAGGCTGTTGGCCTTAGTGGCAGTGACGGGAATCTGGTTGAAGCCAGACCCTGGGGCGACGGTAGCCATGGCTTCGTCGGAGATGTAGCCCGAGTCAACACCGATGTACTTGAACCAATTCTCGCAAAGGGTTATGTACCAGTGATCTCAAGCGTGGCCGCCACTGTTGAGGGCTGCTCACACAACATCAATGCAGACACGGTCGCCGGTGAGATCGCCGCCGCTCTTGAAGCAGAGAAACTAATCCTGCTAACCGACACCCCAGGCATCTTGCTAGATCGGGATGATCCAAGTTCCCTTGTTCATCAGTTGCGTCTCTCTGAAGCACGCCAGCTCATCACTGAAGGGGTGGTGGCTGGCGGCATGACCCCAAAAACCGAATGCTGCATCAGAGCTTTAGCTCAAGGGGTCGGCGCTGCCCATATCATCGATGGACGTGTTCCACACGCCCTGCTTCTCGAGGTGTTCACCGACGCCGGCATCGGCACCATGGTGGTTGGTCGCAGCTGAGCGATGCACGCGAATCTGGCCGAGGCTGAAGCCGCCCTCGCCCGCGGAGACTATGGCCAAAGCCTTGCTCTATTAGAGCCTTTGGCAGCAAGCCATCCACTGCCCCATGCGGAGGGGGCCAGGATCAGAATGTTGATGGTTACTGCTTGGATGGGGCAAGGTGACGAGCGCAAGGCCCTCGCAACCTGTCGTCTTCTCACCCGCTGCAAAGACCTCGAACTTCGCCAAAACGCGAAACAGCTACTGATCGTGTTGGAAGCACCAAGCTTGCAACGGCCTGCCAACTGGTCGATACGCTTGCCGAACTTAAACATGACAGCCACAACGGCTGCACGCCCTGTCTCAGCCCGTCGACCTTCACTGCGGCCAGCGCCGCCGCCACCGCCAGCCACCGGACCAACAAAAGCCCCCAATCTGGGCTTCTTAATCTTGGTCTTGCTCGTTCTCATCGGGTTAACCATGCTGCTCAGTGGCTTGGCCATACCACCGAGATAAGCCTCTTAAGGCCAAACGAGTGAACCCAGTAACCAGCCAAAGACTCACCAACAACCCTTACGGGGATCTGAGTTGGCCTCTACAGCAAGGCGACCCTCAGCAGCTAGACCTTGATCGCAAACGCTCCAGCCGACTCGAGGTTGGCAACCCTTGGGTCATGGAGCTGTTGAAGACCAGCCTGATCCTGCAAAACGTTCAGCTCAGACTCGGCTTCGGCGTGCTCAAAATGCCCCTCGAACGGACCTCCAACAACATCAACCATTGAAGATGATGGCCTAATCAAAGCTGAATTGGATCTGGGTCCACCGCTAAGGAAACCCCACGGGGCAATCCATTCCAAAGAGTCGATCCTGATGGCAGCGGCAAACGACTCTCCTCCGGACCATGCAATAGCAGTTGCCAACGACTTCGACCAGCGACCCGTGCAATCGGAGCTGGCGCTGGTCCTACAAGACACCAACCCTGAGCCTCACAAAGGGGTTTGATCTGTTCAGCGAGGACCGCAGCAGCTGTGGCTGTCACGGCAGCTGAATCACCTGACAAACGCAACAAGCAGGCCCGGCTATAAGGCACCAAACCAGCCTCATGACGAAGACAGGCCTCTTCTTTCAGAAACTCGCCATAGCGACCATCCACCAAATGGTGAATCACAGGATGATCAGGGCAATAGGTCTGAACAAGCACATGACCTGGCCGCTCGCCACGTCCTGCACGACCAGCCAATTGCATCAACAGTTGCAAGCTCTGCTCTCCAGCTTGTAAATCAGGGCGATGCAGCAAACCATCTGCAGCCAACACCGCCGCAAGAGTGACCCGAGGCAAATCCATACCCTTGGCCAACATCTGGGTGCCAACCAGCACATCTGCCTCCCCTGCTGCAAATTGCTCCAGTAAACGGCGATGCCCATCACGCCCAGCGGTGCTGTCACGATCGAAACGCAACAACCTCAGACCCTGGAGCTCCTCAACGAGATGCTCCATCACGCGCTGCGTGCCTGCACCAAAGGGTTTGAAAGCCTTCGATCCACATTTATGGCAACTGGACATAACCTCAGCACGATGGTCACACCAATGGCAACGCAACCACTGGTGCCCTTGACGACTGCGATGCACCGTAAGCGCCACGTCGCAGTTAGGACACTGCACGACCTCTCCACAGCTACGACAACTCAAAAAGCTGCTGTAGCCGCGTCGTGGCACCAACACCACCGCCTGTTCACCGGCCTCAGGCAATGCCGAAAGACGTTCCATCAATGGACGGCTGATCAAGCGACGATGGCCATCGGCCAATTCCTGTCGCATATCAACCACATGCACAGGCGGTAAGGGCTGATCGGAAATGCGACGGGTCAGTCGAGCCAAGGCAAGCTGGCCTTGAGGAGCGAGGTTCTTCCAGCTGACAAGCGAAGGCGTAGCGCTTCCCAGCACCACCCTGGCGCCAGTTCGCCTGGCCCTATCCATGGCCATATCACGGGCGTGGTAGCAAGGCATGGGTGACTCCTGCTTGTAAGAACTGTCGTGTTCCTCATCAAGCACGATCAAACCCAATGGTGCCAATGGCAAAAAGACTGCTGAACGAGTACCAACCACCACCAATGGAGTGGCAGCAGTAAGCCCCTGCCTCCAGGTGCTCACCCGTTCACGATCGGAACAGCCACTGTGATATTCCAGAACCTTGGTTCCGAAACGGCGACGGAAACGATCGACCAACTGAGGGATCAAACCAATCTCCGGCGTGAGAATCAAGCAATGACGACCGGCTTGCAGTTCTCTTGCCGCAAGCTGCAAGTAAACCTCTGTCTTGCCCGAGCCTGTCACCCCCCAAAGCAGCATCCCAGTGCCAAGAGGCTGGGATTGGAAAGCCTCCACAACCTCCTGCTGTTCAACAGTCAGAGACTGAGGCACCTCCAAATCCTGATCACAAGCATCTGAGCAGGAAAGCCCGTTGGAGGCATCAGTAGGTTGACGCTTTTCCCTACGAATGAGACCTCGCTTGATGAGGCCATTGACAAGACCAGACCCGAAGCCAGCAGCCTGAAGATCCCTCTGCCATGCACCACCACCCCCTGCAGCCAAGGCCGCCTGCAAATCAGCCTGACGCTGAGGAAGATTCTGGGGATTGATCGCAGAAGATTCGAGTTGAATCCACCAGAGTCGACGGGGCTCCGCCTGATGAGACTGCCGCTGACCGAGCCAACCAGGCGGCAAAGCTGCTTTAAGCATGCGAAATGAACTGATATGGCAATGAACAGCCATCGCTTCAATCCAGCCAAACCAGAGAGGATCTACCGCCGCAGACTGCACAAGAGCCTCGATGGCCTCTAAGTGACGCGGCGGTGCTTCACTCCCAGAGTCCTGGCCACGATCAACAGGAGACGAGATCCGCCGATCCATCACGAGGCCGTGCATCCTTCGTCCCCGCAAGCGAACGACGACGAGATCCCCTAAATCCACCCCTAACCGTCTGCTGTCCACATAGGTGAAACACCGCCCTTCACGGCCTGCCTCCACCCAGACGTCCACCTCTGCGCAGCGTTCGGAAGGGCAGTGGGGCAGTTCAGCCGGATCAGCACTTGCAGGCGTCACAAGTTTTTTTTAGAATGTCAATGTTGGACAGTCCAAAGGCTGTCGTCGGAACCAAGCAGAGTTCCGTCCAGTGGGAAGACACGAAATTCGAGCCTCTATAGGGAACCCTCTATAAAAGTTCGGTCGGTCTGAGAAAGCCCCTGACAGCCCTGCTTTGGTCCACAAAAACATTCCCTGTTCCTTTCGCTCCAAATCAGAGCATCCCAAGTCTCAACCTGGATAACAGGATCGTCAGGCTACTTCTAGCTCAGATAATCACTTGTTTACGAGGTTCTGATCTGATGCTTTGAGCCGTCGGTGCTGCAGTGGCCACTTTTGCATGGTTTTGCATAAGCATGGGTTCTGCTCCCTCATTCCCACTTTCCTCTTTCATTCCCTCCCCTGCCATGAGTCCTGCAGCCACCCAAGCAGCAGCTGCAAAGGCCCAGCCAAAAGCCTCTGCAAAGACTGCCAAACCCCAAGTGGCCAAAGGCACGGCTAAAACCAAAGCCAAGAAAGTCAAGGCAACAGCAGCTAAGGCAAAGACTGCTGCCAAGCCGGTTAGCTCTGCTGCAAAAGCGTCCAGCCCCAAAGCAAAAAAAGCAAAAGCCACCCCTCCCCCTACTGTCAGCAAAAACCTTGATTTAACTGCTGACCAACTTCTCGCTACAGCAGCGACAAGCGCCCCTAAGGCAAGCGCTGAAACTGAAAGCAGCCAAGCTGCTGCTAAAGCAACCAGCGAAGCAGACGCGAAGGCCAGAGCTCTAGCCAATATCAAGATCGGTCCTAAAGGCGTCTACACCGAAGATTCCATCAGGGTTTATCTCCAGGAGATCGGCCGTATCCGCCTGCTGCGTCCGGACGAGGAGATTGAACTAGCCCGCAAAATTGCTGACCTCCTGCATCTAGAGGAACTGGCAGAGCAGTTCAATAGTGATCACGGTCACTACCCCAACAACAAGGAATGGGCTTCCCTTGTTGAAATGCCCAACATCAAATTCCGCCGTCGCCTGATGCTGGGGCGCCGAGCCAAGGAAAAGATGGTGCAATCCAACCTGCGGCTGGTTGTTTCGATCGCCAAAAAATACATGAATCGAGGCTTGTCCTTCCAGGATCTAATCCAAGAAGGCAGCCTTGGACTAATTCGTGCTGCCGAAAAATTCGACCACGAGAAAGGGTACAAATTCTCCACCTATGCCACCTGGTGGATCCGTCAAGCCATCACCCGAGCAATTGCGGATCAGAGCCGAACAATCCGTCTTCCTGTTCACCTCTACGAAACAATCTCACGCATCAAAAAAACAACCAAAGTGCTGAGCCAGGAGTTTGGCCGTAAACCAACAGAAGAGGAAATTGCCGAAAGCATGGAGATGACAATCGAAAAACTTCGATTTATCGCAAAAAGTGCTCAACTACCCATCTCCCTCGAGACACCGATTGGCAAAGAGGAAGACTCCAGACTTGGTGATTTCATCGAATCTGATACTGAGAATCCAGAACAAGATGTTGCCAAAAATCTCTTGCGAGAAGATCTAGAAGGTGTTCTCGCAACCCTCAGCCCCCGCGAACGTGATGTTCTGCGTCTGCGCTATGGCCTTGACGATGGCCGCATGAAAACCCTCGAGGAAATTGGACAGATCTTTGAGGTCACACGAGAGCGCATCCGTCAGATTGAAGCCAAAGCCCTACGCAAACTTCGCCACCCGAATCGCAATGGTGTTTTAAAGGAATACATCAAGTAATCAATGTAAAAGTCAATCCAAAAAGGGGGCTTAAGCCTCCTTTTTCAGTGCAGGCGATCAAGACCTGTCAGCCACTGATATCTTTAATTCCTAATATCAATAAAGCAGAAAAGCTATTTATGCCAAGGCTGCCAAAAAGCAACTCTCAATCTGATCAAAGGCACTCCAAATACTTTAACTACTAGGACCATTCATATTAGATATAAAATACCTCCATCCTTCTGACAAAAGCCAAAACCTTGCCATCAAGCTAGCGCCTCCGCATTCAATACAATCAAGCCACTCATTAGGAAAAATTTTATTTTTTAGCATGCAATCTGGAGACAAGTTAAATATATCCCTGATCCCTTTTTCAATAGTTGGGAAGTGATATTTGCTTCCCAAAAGGGAGCTCTTGCATCTCTTGCTGGTCTTGGGAAAGGAAATGAACAAGACCTATTGATTAAACAGACAACCGAAAAACCTCCCTTCCCTCAGAGCATTAACGGATTAGCAGCCCATCGCGAAGATCGTGGGGTCGACTGCTTAATCTGGAGGGCTGGAGTTCTGAACACATGGTCCTCACCCAACTGCGCATCGCCTCACGCCGAAGCCAGCTGGCCATGGTGCAAACCAATTGGGTGCAAGCGGAACTGGAGCAAGCACACCCTGGCCTTTCCATCTCGGTAGAAGCGATGGCAACCCAGGGAGACAAAATTCTCGATGTCGCCCTTGCCAAGATCGGCGACAAAGGCCTGTTCACGAAAGAGCTTGAAGCTCAGATGCTGGTAGGGCGTGCTGATATAGCTGTTCATTCCCTCAAAGATCTACCCACCAATCTTCCCGAAGGGCTCATGCTTGGGTGCGTGACTGAGCGAGAAGACCCAGCCGACGCTCTGGTAGTGAATCAAAAGAATGCCGAGCATCAACTCGACACCCTGCCTGAAGGGGCAATCGTTGGCACAAGCTCGCTACGGCGTCTCGCCCAATTACGGCATCACTACCCCCATCTGGTGTTTAAGGATGTGCGCGGCAATGTGATCACCCGCCTTGAAAAACTGGATGCCGGCAACTATGACTGCCTGATCCTTGCAGCAGCAGGTCTGACAAGGCTTGGCTTTGGAGATCGCATTCATCAGTTGATTCCCAGCGAGATCTCCCTTCATGCCGTTGGCCAGGGAGCCCTAGGCATTGAATGCGTGGAGGGTCACCCCGAAGTCCTCGAGGCCATCAAGGCACTGGAACACAAACCAACAGCGCAGCGCTGCCTTGCTGAGCGGGCCTTACTAAGAGAACTAGAAGGGGGCTGCCAGGTCCCCATCGGTGTCAATAGCCGCATCGAAGCCAACGAATTACTGCTCACAGGCATGGTTGCCAGCTTGGATGGCAAACGCTTGATACGTGATCAGCAGCGCGGCCCAATTGATCGCTGTGAAGCCATCGGCAAGGAACTCGCTGAAACGCTGAAATCTCAAGGCGCTGGAGAGATCCTTGCGGAGATCTTCGCTGCTGTCAGGCCAGAAGCCTGACTACTCTCAATCTCTATTGAGCCAGCTAGCGAGATCAATCAAGCACTCGTCAGTCTGTTGGCTGCGCTGACAAGGATCAGCGCAGGATTTCCACAGTTGTTCCCACCTCGACGACGTCAAACAACTGACGTACATGCGCATGAAGCATGCGCACACAGCCATTGGTGACTGCAGCTTTTGCATTGACCCAGTAGGGCCATGGGGTGCCATGAATGCCGAATTGGTTCTGACCACTTTGCAAAAAGCCAATCCAGCGATCGCCAAGGGGACTAGCAACCCCAATCGCAGGATTCACTCGCCCAGATTTGGTGCTCTGATATTGCGGATTGATCACTTTGTTCTCCACCTTGAAGACACCTGTAGGAGTAGGCGTACGAGGATCACCAATAGCAACCGGCCAGGGGCCAAGCTTCTCGCCATCGCGGATCACACTGATTTCACGACGACCAAGCAGCAAGACAACTTTCGTACTGATCTCAGGCGATGCAGACACTTCAGAGTTATCGGCTGGGCTCTCAGGCGATGCAGACGATTCAGATTTTTCCGCTGAGACTTCAGGCGATACAGATGCTTCAGTGTTTTCCGCTGAGGTCTCAACAGATGCTTGAACCATGCCTGGTAAAGCAACAGCTCCCGCCAGGATCAATGAAACAGGCAACAGCGAAAACGGACGACGGAACAGGCTTGACATGGCCAGCAAAGACTGATCAGTCTCAAGATAAACAGCGAGCAACAAAACCGTTCAGGCCATGTTCATTCGCTGCCAACGACCATTGCCGCAAGGATCAATCAACCAGTTTTGGATCGATCTCAGCGAGATAACGGGCTTCGCAGGCCTTGATAATCTCGACAGCCTTTTGCACCCCTAAGAAGCCGTTCACCCTGCAGGTACCAGGCTTTTTAAGGTCCTTGTAGTGCTCCCAGTAGTACTGGGTCTCCTTCAGCCATTGCTCTCCGAGCTGTTCAAAGCTGGTGATGTGGTCCATGCGCTTGTCATCAGCCAGCACAGCGATCACTTTGTCGTCGACTTCACCACCATCATCAAAGGTCATGATGCCAATGATCCTTGCCTCAACAATCGAGCCGGGCACCAGCGGCTCTGTGACACTGACGATTTCGATGTCGAGTGGATCACCGTCTTCGTCCCATGTACGAGGAATGCAACCGTAGGCAAAGGGATAGGCCAGGGAGGAATAGCCGACACGATCAAGCTTGAGGTGGCCTGTTTCCGTGATCAGCTCATATTTATTGATCGTGTTGGAGTTGAGCTCCACGATCGTGTTGAGCCGCAATTCCGATTCATCGGCAAAGGCAGGCAACACATGCAAGAGGTTGGGAGTGCTGCGGCTTGGAGCCTGATCGATGTTGGCCATAAGTAGCGAAGTCGCCAGCGGCGCATCCTACGGGGGCGCCGCGATCAAGCTCATCGCCGCAAAGAATCCAAAGCGATTGATTCAATAAACGATGCTTAACACTATCCAAAGCTTCAAGAGGGAAATTAAGCCAACAGCTGGCATAGCAGTTGGCTTGATTAAAAGAACAAATAAAAAGATTAATAATTGACCATCTAAACATCAATCAAGAACTTCTCGTTAAAAGAGAAGCCTCTAGCCAATCACCTTCTTGCATTCCATGAGATAAATCAAAAGATTTTGGGCTTAACAGAAGCACCCACACTCCCTTCCACATTCACCTTGCCATCAATATTAACTCTACCTTGCACTTGTAGCGGAGATGAATTCACCACATCCACCGGTGTTCGAATTTCATCAACACTCACGCTTCCTTTAATCTCTTCTACCAACACTTGGCCGAGGATCGGTAGAGCTTTATTGGAGTTAATCGTCACGCCATTCTTAACAGCCACATCACCGTTCACAGAGAGTGGCTGTTCGGCGTTGATGTCAACGGTGGGCAAAGCAATCTGATCCACTTGCAATCCACCAACGATGCGAATTGGAATAGGCCGGCTGAGCAACTGCAGCGCTGTTGCCGAAAGCACACCAATCGAGATCACCAGCGCGAAGGGCCATCTACTGACGATGAACACTTGAAGCCACAACGGCGTGTCTTCTTTTTGAGTGAATGGCTTGCTCTGCATTGGACAAGATCTACTGCCCTATTGATACAAGACCAGCACCTCATGCGCTCATTACCCACCAACTAAAGCTGCGCAACCGAGACACCGATCCTGCTTTTCGTTTTGGCGAAACAGATTTGGGCAGGTAGCAAAAGCCACATCTTCCCATCATGCTGTTGACAGCATTGAACAGCTCAATCCCAGTGCTGCGTTCGCTTCGCCTCGCGTTATCGCTGACTGGTGCGACGGCTCTTGCACTAGCCAACACTCCCATCCAGCCTGTTGCTACTCAAGACGACTGCAGTGCAGAAGATCTAGGCGTGATGGAGATCAAGCTTAAAGACGCTGTGTGGTTCAACTGGGGTTTCCAAGGAACACTGCAAGGAGCAGGCACACCCGATCAAGCCGTCATAGGGGCATTTCTTCCCATTGCTGTTGGTGAGAACATTGTCTTCTTTATCGATGCCTTAGCCAACCCTCAAAAGCACAGCCAGTTGTCACCAGCTTTGACCAAACTAGTTTTCCAAACCTCAAAACTATCTATTGCTATTTAAGTGCAGACGCTGTGAATTAATCAATGTAATCATACCAATAAATAGGTGCTCTAGGAGTTTAACCCTAAATAGATCCAACCAACTTATGCGACTACAATGCATAGAGTCGCATAAGATTCTTTAGTCGCGGCAATTAAGCACCATCCCTCCAGCCCAACAATTCTTCTCGCCCGGACCGCCCGTATCAGCAACATCAAGCATCTTAAACAATCCAGGCACACATAAAATGCCATCGCCTGTCTCTACCCAGCCAGGTGCACATTTAGAGCCCGGCTGTTCAACAGCGGTCTCATCTGTTGATACTTGATCATTCGGCACTTGCTGACTGGTCACTGAATTAGCTTGCACTCGCTGAATGGCTAGAGGATTAGTGGCTGCTGGATTAGTGGCTGTTGGATTAGTGGCTGTTGGATTAATTGCCACTTGATTATTCTTCAATTGATCACTAGCTACGCCCCTAGCATCAAGCTGACTTTCAGCAACTTGCTTAGTGACAACATTAGCTCCAGGAATTATCCCCATGGTGATAACAATAAACACCAAAAGCATGACGCCAATGGCAGCCAATATGCCGTTAACACCTTTCATTTGCGACGCTCTGCTGTATCAAGCATAACGGGCCCTGGAGAAATCCCAGAAGAAAGAAAATAAAGCGTTTTGCTCGAGCCATGCGTTTTCGCATCCTTCTCAATCAAAGCTCTCGTAAACGCTCGAGCTTGTCTTCTAAGTAATCAAGGAAAGGCTTGCTCGATAAAGGTTTTCCGGTTACGTGCTCCACCAATTGCTCAGCATTCATCATCCGGCCAATCGGGTGAACATGCTCTCGCAACCAAGCCAACAGCTGATGCTCATTAGCATGAGAAACATGTTCCTCAAGTGGTCCAATCGCCTGCTGCATCGCTTCTGATAGCTGCGCACTAATCAGATGCCCCATCAGATAAGAAGGGAAATAACCAAATAAACCTTCACTCCAATGCACATCTTGCAGACAGCCCTCGCCATCATTGTCGGGAATCACACCAAGCAAATTGCTATAGCGCTGGTTCCATTGATCAGGCAAATCCTCCACCGGTAAGCCTTCTTCTAGCAGCGCAATTTCAAGATCTGTTCGAATTAAAATATGCAAGCCATAACTGAGTTCATCGGCTTCCACGCGATTCAATCCTGGTGTTAATGGATTCATCGCCAGCCAAAGCTCATCAGCAGAGCTGAGTGGCGCGCCTACAGAGGCAAAATGAGGCCACCAGCATTCGCAAAAAGCCTTACTGCGAGCAATTCTGTTCTCCCAAAACAGAGACTGACTCTCATGCACCGCCATCGACGTGGCCTGGCCCAACGGCCAGGCAAACCATTGATGACTTTGAGCAGGTAGACCCTGTTCATAAAGGGAGTGTCCCCATTCATGGGCGGTGGCCAAAAAACAAGACAAAGGCTGCCCAGGCACCACTCTTGTCGTGAGTCGAAAATCCTGAGGTCCAAGGGTTGTTGAAAACGGATGCGGTGATCGCGCCACGCAAGTGATGCTCAGATCCCGACCCCATCCCTGAAGCAGGCGCTCACAAAGATCCTGCTGAGTGGTGTCATGCAAATCCCATCCCAATGACACCGCACGAGAACGAGTCCAAGCGCGTGCCTCCTCAACTAAATCAGGCAGTCGTTGACGTAATGGAGCAAACAGCTCCTTTAAACGCGCCAAGGTCAGATCCGGCTCAAAAGGTTGGGCCAAACTTTCCCAGCAGCTGCGTTGTTCTGCCAGCTGCTGCGCCTGTTCCTGGCGCAAACTGATCAGATGCTGCAAAGCCGGCGCGAAGCAGGAAAAATCAGCCGTTGATTTGGCTTGCTGCCATCGCGCATATCCCTTTGCCTTCGCAGTCGCGAGCGCTCCCACCAAAGCAGGATCTAGGCGCTGCTGTCGCCTGAGGTCTTGCTCAAGCAGCTCCAGGTTGCGAGCTCGCTCAACAACCTGGCTTGGCTCCAACTCCCCCGCCAAACGAGCTTGCTCAAATTCAGCGCGAACCTCCACCAACAGCCCCTCAAATTGCGAACTGCTTTGACGTGCATGCAATTGCTTGGCCAGAAGACTGAGTTGCTCACCGCGCCAAGCAGCCCCAGCAGAAGGCATCCTGGTGTTCTGATCCCAATAGAGGGTGCTTTGAATCGAACCCAAAAGCTGGGTCTCGTGCAGATATTCACCAAGTCGTTGCCAAGCCAGCGCAAGCAAGGGCTGGATCCATGACTGCATCAACCTTAAACAGACGAGTGCCCTAAGGCCAAACTTTCGTTGGGATTGACTCCCCCTTACCCCTTAAAAGAGAGACAGAAGAGAAGTAAAAAACTAAAGCCGCTTCATGCGGCAGCGGCATAGCTGATCGAGGGATTCGCGGCCAGTGAGCCGCAGGCGTAATCGAGCCCAGATCTTGTAGACCCCATCCACAACTCGAGCAACACCAGGCCAGGCCGTGGGTGCATAGAGCCATCCCCAATCCACCAATTGATAAGCCTCGCGAAAGACCGCGACATCTCGCACGACTTCACCATTGCGACGCAACGCATGCATGCGCCCCATCGCCTGCCGATAACTGATGCCAGCAAAGGCCTCAGGCTCATAGTCAGAGGAATCAATATCAACAAAATTCAAGCGGCCGTGACGATCATGAGCGCGTAAAAAGCTCACTTCACGGCAACAAAAAGGACAAGCCCCGTCAAACAAGAGGGTGAGCTCAGGTTCAACATTGACGGTCATCTCCTGTTCCAGGTGCATTCCTTGCGGCATCAGTCATCAGTCAACGTCATCCAACCACAAGGGAATTCCTCACCATTGCTGGCCATCAAGGCATAGGTCATCCAGTGGCGAGTGTTGTCTTTGCCAGCACAAGGTTTCGAGACAAGCCATCGGGTAGATATTTTTCAGCTGCTTCAGACCCGCTGCGCATGGAGAGAGGCAGAGCCACTCGCAATCGCAGCAAGCAAAGCAATGATCGCCAGCAGACCCTTTCAGCGAAACAGCACGCCCCATTGCTGCTAGGTCAACTGTGTAGACCAAACTTAGGCAGCCAGTCACTCCCCCCAACAGCGATGTCTCTTCAGCAAGCGTTACACCAGCTGGAGATCGTCACGACAGGAGAAGGCTTCACAGACCTCACTGCCCAACTCAATCATTGGATTGCCTCCTCGAGAATTAAGCGTGGCGTTCTCCACCTCACGGCATTGCACACCAGCTGCAGCCTCACCATCAACGAAAACGCAGACCCACGAGTGCTCACAGATCTCTCGGCTTATCTCAAGGCTCTCGTGCCAGAAGAGGGCTTCCGGCCGATCAACGACCTAGGCGCGCGGCGTTCCTATCTCCATGACGATGAAGGGCCAGACGATATGCCCGCGCATATCCGCACAGCTCTCACCTGCAGCACTCTTAGCCTCAGCATTGATCAAGGCAGGCTGCTACTAGGCATCTGGCAGGCGATTTATCTCTGGGAACATCGCCGGCATGGAAGCCACAGGCGGGTGGCGATCCACGCGATTGGCGAAATGAACAGCCATGAATGATCTGCCTGATGAATTGTTAAAGCAACTTGATCGTTATGCCGCGATGCACGGCATGGATCAAAAACAAGCCATCGAGCATCTACTACGAGGTGCCCTCAATCTCGCCATTCCTGATCTCTCGAAGTCCAAGCCAGTCAAGCCAACTGCTGGCCACAAAGAAGCAGCACCAAGCAGCACAGCCAACTTATTCGCACGCCGCAATGGTTCCAAAATCAACCAATTGGTGCAGCAACGCCACAACCCTGATGCCTGGGCTGAAGATGGTGGTGCTGAGACCGACGTAGATCTGCTCGTTGATCGTCTCCACGATCTAGCTGAATCACCAGATCAGGAGCAATCGATGCCACCAGAACAAACATGATCAGCACAAATGCGCTGCCCAATATGCATCGTTGATCGATGCTCTGACAAGACAACCTATCGACAACGCACCACAGCGCTCAATACTGCGGCTGGTTCAAAAAAATTGTTGAACAGTATTCGACCAACTCGGACAACAGCATTGGATTCTCAACTGCCGCAATCACTCCTAGGGGACAACATCAAATCACCCTTCAACCATTGCATCATTCGAGCAACACAACACAGTAACCATCACAGACAAGAATGACTCCAAAGCTCACAACACAACCTCATGACGGCAACCCTGCTTACTGCTGAACAGCTCTCTTCCGTAGCTGAAAAGCTGCCGGGGTGGACCCTGGCGGATCAACGGCTGCAAAGGCAATGGCGCTTTCGCAACTTTGTGGAAGCCTTCGGTTTTATGACCCGTGTGGCACTGCTAGCTGAAGCCATGAACCATCACCCGGAATGGAGCAACGTCTATGCCACTGTGACGATCGAGTTGACGACCCATGACGTCAACGGATTGAGCGATCGTGATTTGAAGCTCGCCGAAGCAATCAATTTGCTTGAGCCTGGCTGATCAAAACTCACTCAGGCGAAACTGCTGCCAGCATGGAATCAAAGAACGGCTGTGGTTCCGGCACCCTCCCGTTCCCCTGACGGCAAGCCCATGAACGACGCAATCGCATCCGAAGCAACCACTCAACCTGATCATGGCGAAGCGCTCGAGCAAGACCGGTGCGTACCGGTAACAATCCTCACTGGCTTCCTAGGCGCCGGCAAAACCACCCTGCTCAATCACATCCTCAGCAATCAGAACGGAATCAAAACCGCCGTATTGGTGAATGAATTCGGTGAAATTGGAATCGACAACGAGCTGATCGTGACCACCGGCGATGACATGGTCGAACTCAGCAATGGCTGCATCTGCTGCTCGATTAATGGGGAGCTGCTTGAAGCGGTTGATCGGATTCTCGAACGTCCAGACCCAATCGATTACCTCGTTGTAGAAACCACAGGCCTGGCAGATCCGCTACCCGTTGCCATGACCTTTCTTGGCAGTGAACTGCGAGATCAAACCCGCTTGGATTCGATCATTACCTTGATCGACGCGGAAAACTTTAACGACCAACTCCTGGAAAGCGAAGTCGGCAGAGCCCAGGTGATCTATGGCGACATCCTGCTGCTCAACAAAACAGATCTCGTCCCTGAAGAGCGATTAAAAGAGGTTGAATCCAAGTTGGCAGACCTCAAACAAAATCCGCGCATCCTTCGATCAATCAAAGGGAACGTGCCCTTACCGCTACTGCTAAGCGTGGGCCTGTTTGAAACCGATCGCGTACAACCAGCAGACCTTGCAGAGAGCCACGATCACAGTCATCACCACGACGATCACAGTCATCACCACGATGACCACCCTGATCACCTAGCAATCGAAGGCTTCACATCCCTATCCTTCAGCAGCGATGACCCTTTTGCGCTGCGGAAGTTCCAAAATTTCTTAGACAATCAACTTCCTGCAGAAGTCTTTCGTGCCAAAGGGATTCTCTGGTTCAACGAGAGCGAACGCCGCCACATCTTTCATTTAGCCGGCAAGCGCTTCTCCATTGATGACAGCGACTGGCCCGCTGAGCGCAAGAACCAACTGGTGTTGATTGGACGCCAACTCGATCACGACACCCTGCGACGCCAACTTCAGGCCTGCGTAGCAAAGGACGCCGGCAAAGGGTTCAGCTGAATCCAACCAACAGGCAAACAGATCGACAACTTCGCCCACTGCTTGCTACTCAACAGCTGCATCAATGGCATGTGCTGAACCCGCGCCAGGAGGAGAACCTGAACAACAGCTTGATCAACAGCGCACTCAATTCTGGGGCAATAAAAACGACTGCACGCTCGCTGGTTGTGTTTGCTGTGCTGAATTGATACTTCAGTATGAACAAAATCAAGCTTCTAATACTTCTCATTGAGATCTATCTGGCTAAAATGTTTCCTCAACGGAGAGGGCCATGCTTGAACTGCTGAGCGCCATCACCGCCCTGGCCCTCGTGATGCTGGCCTTTTGGTTATTGGCCGATTCCGATGACGACAACAGCGGCGGCGGACTGATGGAACCCTCACTTGTGCCTATTCCGGTACGCGAGCGACGCCGCTAGAAAACCACCCCTCAATCAACAAGCTGGAAGGGAGCTCGAGCAAAACAAGAAGCTGCAAGCCAGCTTTCAAAGCCATCGCAGAGCAAAAAGAATGTCGTGACTCACAATGCTGTTGAACGCAGTTGAGGTCATGCAGAAAAAAGTCTTCACCGCTGCAGAACTCTGCAAATGCCACCCAACTTCGCTTGCTCAACATCAAAACCTTCTCCCTGATGGCCTCTAACGGTTGAGATTGATCGCCTGATGACCCAAGACGCCGTCCCCTCAAACTACGGCTCGAACCGCCTGCGCAAACGCCATTGGCAACCAGACCGCCTGTTTCTCAACAGCATGGCCATTCTGCTTGCTGTACTTGCTCTCTGGCCTCTGATTGGTCTGATCCGTGAAGCACTGCAGGGATTCATCAATGGATCGGCCAGCCTGGGAGTCGATGGCCCACAACAGATTCAAGGGACCTTGACTCTGCTGATCGGGACATCCTTATTGGGAGGCCTACTGGGAACTGCAAACGGCTGGTTATTAGCAAACTGCCGCTTCCCAGGACGTCGAGCCCTACGGGTGGCTCAGCTATTGCCCCTCGCGACACCCGCCTACCTACTCTCTGCCATCCTAATCGACCTTGGCAGTCGCAATGCCATACGAATTCATGGCATGGGCTGGGGGATTTTGATCATGGCGCTGACAACCTATCCCTACGTTTTTCTCCTCAGCACTGAAAGCTTTTCAATCTGCGGACGCCGCCAACTGGAAGCCTGCCGCAGTCTTGGGGTGGGACCGTGGAACAGTTTTCGACGCATTGCTCTGCCCATGGCTTTGCCAGCGATTGGTGCCGGGATTGCCCTGATGGGCATGGAAGTCGTCAATGAACTCGGGGCCGTAGCACTACTCGCCATCCCAAGCCTGTCAGCTGGCATCGTTGAGACCTGGCAAATGGAAGGCAATCCTGCCGGTGCCATTGGACTAGCAATGATCGCGCTGATCATCGTGATGTCACTGGTGGGATATGAACGCAGACTGAGACGACGAAGCCGCCGCTGGACAGAGGGTGTCGCTGGTGGCGATTCTCCAGCCTGGCAGCTGCACGGTGTACGCGCCCTGTGCGCTCAGTGCCTAGCCCTCATTCCTCCCACGATCACTTTGGGTGTGCCTCTGCTGTGGGCCATCCTCAACCTCGATCAACTCGAACAAGGGATAGATCCTGATCTAATCCCACTGACAGAACGCAGTCTTGGACTTGGGCTGGCAGCAGCAAGCCTGGCCGTGGTAGCAGGTCTGATACTTGCAATCGCCAAGCGTTGGTCATCAACTCGCTGGATGGGCAACCTCTCATTTGTGGCAGGTATTGGTTATGCCATTCCAGGAGCTGTAATGGCCATTGCGCTGATGCCATTCAACGGTGCTCCATGGAACCTCGCCTGGATTCTGCTGCTGCTGTGGGGCTATAGCGATCGCTTCTTGGCAGTTGCAAAAGGAGGACTCGACGCTGCCTTCGAGCGCCTTTCCCCAAGCCTGGATGAAGCCGCTACTGGACTTGGCTGTCAATGGCAGGAGGTGCTTCGACGCGTTCATCTGCCTTTGCTGAAAGGTCCCCTAGCGGTAGGAGCACTTTTGGTTTTTGTCGACACGGTTAAAGAACTACCTCTCACATTTGTTCTAAGACCCTTTGATTTCGACACCCTTTCTGTACGGCTGTACCAATACGCCGCAGATGAACGCATGGCGGAATCCATCTTGCCAGCACTGATTATCATCGCTCTGGGATTAATCGCTTCGCTGGCATTGGTCCCAGGGCTCGATCAAGGGGAACAAAAAAAGCCTCATTCAAGTAAAGAACCACTCACTTAGTTTTCAATACTTCAAATGATCTTCAACAAGAGTTTTGGGTCGGGCTCAGAAAGGCAGACCCCATTCAAAACCACAGACTCATAACAAGCGAGAATTGCGAAGAGAGACTCGACAGACAAAAAAGCCTCTCCTCCACAACACTTGCTACAGATAAATCACTTATTTGATACGAGATTAGCAGCATCAGAAGACTAAGATATTGGCATCTTTTGATTGAAGACCAGTCCATGGAAAAATATAAAAATGTGCTTCTAATACGCCTATTCCTTGGCCTTGACGCTTTCCTTTCTCTGCGATTGGTCGGGGTTACAGTTGAAATGGGTTCGCCCATTTGGTATACAACCAATGTCCCACTTGGCTAAACACACAATCAAGCAAACTCTCTCTTAGGCCTATACATTGAACGTAGCTTAAGCTCCTTCAAGGCTATTAATACATGGAGCCTCTGATGCTTGGACTTGCCGCTATTGACTCTGATATCAGGCAACGACTAAGCGTCTTTTCTTTTAGCAAAGTTGCAGGGCATGAGTTAATTTCCTCCAGACGATTGGAGCTGTTCATGATCAAGATGAAGCATTAATTTTTCAACCACAAAATTAGCTAAAACCCTTTCGCCTCAGCCCTCTGGGATGAAAGGGACACGTTTCGATTGAACTGAGAGGTGGTCGGCTCATCTTGTGGCTTGGGCTGATCCTTTGTCTTAGGCAATGCCAAAACATTAAAAGCCAATGACCAGCGCTCTCCTTCACCTCGAAAAGGCATCACAGAATGAGGTTGCCATGCGGGGAAAACATAAAACTCACCTGGCACTGGCAAAACATAGTGCGCCATTCCCGTGCGAAAACTTTGGATGTGCCATTCCTCAGGGCCATGAAAACAAAGCTGACCATCAAAACTCTCTGGCCTGATCTGAGATGGCACTTGCAGGAATGCAACACCCGAAAAACTTCCACCATGGGTATGGGTCGGGTTGTAATCACCAGCACGTTGACTGTTCAACCAAACATCCACCATCTGCAGTCGATAGCGGCCTGGTGTCCATGGGCCACGTCCTTGCGGAGGTTGCCGATCAATCACATGACGAATCCAACGTTCACAACCAGGCAAGACAGCTTGATTGCAAAAAATCTGAACTTCTAGTTGATTGAGAGCAAGCTCTCTTTGTTGGTTGAGTTGCCCAGCCAGCTTCAACGATGCATCAGGGCTGTTTTCTGGATTCGCGAGCACCTGAGCCGCAAGACTCTGCAGGCTGCTGAGCACTGAGGGTTCAAGCTGCCCCTTGAGGATGGACCTTGGAAAAAGGTCCATCACTTCGTGATTTAACTTCATTATCTGCAAAACAAGGCGGTAGACCGATGCACGACAGCTAGAGGGCGAATAACGACCCAGGACTTTAATTAAAAAGATTGCAATGGCCTAGCTTTTTAACCCAATGGTAATTGATGAAAACAAGCTTTAACTAGGCCTGCTCAGCCTTAAGGCCTCATGCGTTCACTCGCGTCAATTTGCTTTATCAAGCATTAATCAATATTGCCAAACTAGTGCTATATTATTAAGTTATCTACACGATCTGCAGTTTAGCCATTTTATTGAATAAGTTATAAGGATATTCTTAATCAAGCCTAGGCTTTGTACGAATGCCAATAAGCCCTGATTTGATAACATGGGAGGGTGGCGTTAATCATCTCAATAACAACCTGGCTGGCACGGAAACACTTACTTATTATATTCATAATGCGAGTGGGTACGAGGAAGTTGGTTATGGATATGGCTATACTTACTCCCATTCAACTTATGAAGTAGATTATATAGTCTCTGTATTTAACTCTATAGACACGCATATTGATCTTGACTTCACAAGAGTGTATACATATAGTGGATCTGATTTAGATATATATAATCTTTCTGGTCATAGTGGATGGCGTGACACATATGTAGGTATGACATGGACCATGGGATATGGTGCTTATTCCTGGTTTGATATCGCATGGTTATACACTGGCGACTGGGAATTTGATAGGAACACAATCATCCATGAAATTGGGCATTCACTTGGCTTAGATCACCCAGGTGATAATGGTTACAATCCCGCTTACAATAGTGATGATACTGTGATGTCATATAACGAAGGTCTTAATGGATGGAGTGTAGACTGGACTCAGTCCGATATTGACGCTTTAGTAAGTATTTGGGGAAGAGAAGATGATTACGATTATTTAGATGAACCCATATCAAATCCCTTAGCTGGAGTCCTCTTTGAAGAAGGAGGTGTTTACAGGCTCTATAATTCATTAACCGGAATACACTTATTCTCGTCTAATGAATATGAAATAGATGTCGTCACAGGCCAAGGATGGTTAAACGAAGGCTTGTCTTATAGAACACCAACAGGAGGAGGCGCTAGTCTACATAGGTTCAATGTCCTAGGAGAGGGCAGGCATTTCTATACAGCAAACGACTCTGAAAAAGACCTAATCATGTCCAATCCCGCTACGCAACATTACTATTATGAAGGTGTCGCATTTACTGTATACACTCCTCAGGAAGGTTCTACCGAGGCAGACGGCCTTGCTGTAGTACGGTATTTTAATAATTACACAGGTTCGCATCTTTATTCAACTAATACACAAGAACAAGGTATCCTCAACTCTTCTGCAGAATGGACTAACGAAGGCATTGCGTGGTATGGAGCTGCAGTTTAGCCGCGATACTTGGAGGTGTTATCACTGTGCTATTTAATGGAGCATTAACAAACTAAATCTGACGAGCAAGCTGCTATTCTTTGGATTCAGAGAGAACTTTTTTGTTCAGAAACCTCTACTCTAAAATTTAAGACTCCAGCTATGATTCTATAGCTTGACAGTCATTAAGCGAAATTCTATCCCTAGAATGCCCCAAGAAACCAGAATCTCTCCAGCACTCTCTAACGCAAGGCGCAAGCAACTTCGCAACAAGAAGTGCCGTTGATTCCGATAATTTGACTCAGCCTTTTCAGCCATGCAGAAAGGGTAAAGACCAAACCATGTCGAGCAACAAGGCACACCGATTGGTCTCGACTCAACAACACAGAGAACGTTCTACTTAGAGCCGCAAGATTTATCAATGCTGTCGCTAATCTGAAATCATCAATAAGGGTTTCAGACTTTTATAGACAATTTAATTTTTAAAAACTGAGACATCTCATCACCTCATTGCATGTGCCGTCTGCCTCGCTAATGCACCGTCTGTCGCTTCAATAACGCACGATCCCCAGCAACCGCAGCAGCGGCAAGCCCATCGGCAATCGTTGCGATCACCCTGTAGCAGAGCACCACCGCTAAAAGGGGCGCTTCCGGCACCTCAGAGCCCACTCGCAACAAAAGAGTTGCTTCAAAAACCCCTAGCCCTCCAGGCGCTGCAGGAACGACCAAGCCCACAGTCCAAGCCAAGGCAAACGCTGCCAACCATTCCACCATCGACAAGCTGGTGCTCAGCGAAAACGCCATCACACAACACCAAAATCCAGCAAAGCGAAACGCCACGAAGAGCATCTCCATCGCCAGCGAACTCCAGGGGTAGTCGTCTCGTCCACTGCCCAATGATTCTGCTGAAACAACACCAACCAGACCCTGATCAACCCGATCGAGCTGCTTGGCTTTGGCACGTTCTAAGCGTCTGAACAGGGGCTCTCTCCAGCGAGGTATCAACAACATTGCTGGCAAACAACAGGCCATCGCAAGGCCTGACTGCCAACCTCCGAAGGGAACCCAAAGCAGGGCCGCAACGGCCATGAGCAAGGGCTCGAGCAACACAGACGCCAATGCAGGCCCGGCCCCCAGATGGGGCCTTAACACCCGCATTCGCTCAACCAAATGCCAGATCCCGCCAGGCAGATACTTGAGCAGATTGCTACTCAGGAAAAGGGGAATCAGTGATATTTGCCTGGGTCGATGGCCCAACCAACCCACCAACACTCGCCAAGCGAGTGCATTCACCACGAGGCTCGACCAGCTAATTCCCACGCCAAGCACCAGCCACCAGCAGGCCAGGCCACTCAGGGAAAGCTGACGCAACTGTGCCCCATGGCTGACCAATGCCACCACCACAAAGGCAAGACTTGCGAGCGTGATCCAGAGTCGAAACCCACCTGGGAGAGCCACCTTGCCCAGCCAAAACCTCAAACCCCGCCCATTGCGAATCAAGCCTGAGATCACCATGTCCAATCCTCATCTGCAACAAAATCCTCCGAAGCCAACAACACTTCACGGCGTAACTCCTCCAGAGAATTGCCCGTCTCAATACTGAGGCGAAGGAGATCGTCATGCTCCGGCTTGACAGTGAGGATCCCTTGAGGTCGCCGTACCTGCTTGACACGCACTGAGCCCCATGGCGTGGGACAGGATCCCCCACGACGAGGCAGCAACCACCGCCCATGAGAGTGCTCCCGCAACCCCAGAGTCGTTCCCTGAGAGAACCACACCACTCGCAACCCAGGAGCCTGTTCAGCAGTCACCAATGCCTTCACACTGACCCCCTGGCGACCTTTTTTCATCTGTACTTGCTCAGAAACAACATCCAACGCTCCGGCATCCCGCAACTGATCACTGAAAACGGCAACGTCCTCAGGCGTGGCGTCATCAATCCAGGCTTCCTGCACAACCACCGGCTGCCATCTCAAACCAGCCATCTCTTCTTCAGATCGCTCTCTCTCGAAACCATCGAGCTCACAGATTCGCAGGATGTTTGGGCGATCAAGAGTGCGGTGTCCCAAACCCACTCCAATCGTGTTGATTCTTAGCGAGGGAGGCTGACCAAAGCGCTCTGCCAGCACAGCCATCAAGGCAAGCCCCGTCGGAGTGGTGAGCTCACAAGCCGGGAGGTCATCACCAACCTCGAGGCAGATTTGATGTCTTCGGGCTAGTTCCAAAACGGCCGGGACCGGAACCGGCAAGAAGCCATGAGCTGTTGCCGTCTTGCCTCGCCCCGCCGGAGGTACGGCGCAGACAATCTGTTCGGGAGCCAAGTGCTCAACAGCCGCACAAACACCCACCACATCAACCAAAGCATCGATCATGCCCACTTCATGAAAATGCACCTGCTCGATGGGGTGACCATGAACCGCAGCCTCTGCTTCCGCCAAAGCCTTAAACACCCTCAACACCCTGGCGCGCAAAGGTTCTGACCAATCAGCCTCCATGATCAGCGCTCTGATGTCATGCCAAAGCCGATGAGGAGGCTCCAATTCGATCCCTTCAACGGATAACCTCAGGCCCCTCAAGCCAGCGCTGCGGTCCTCTGCGACCGTAAGGGCATAACCCTGCTCAAGGCCAAGCCCTGCAAGGGGAGCCTCAATCACGGCCCGAGGCACACCCAGATCCAAAAATGCGGCCAGGAGCATGTCACCAGCCAGACCAGTTGGGCAGTCAACAAACAGGGCCGTCATTGCCCCTGAGGAAGTCCCTTGGGAAACTGAACAAACCAAACATGAACAGACTGCCAATACAGCTTGTCGACAGCCAAACCAATAGCAATCACAACGCCTAAATAGACAGCCAATGCAGCGAAGGATCTAACGCCAAGGCTTAAGGAGAAAGGTTGGATCAACGACATTCAGTTATTGGGCTGGCGACCGCGTCCGTCCCGTCGAACAAGGGAACCTCTTCCGCCTCGCCCCTTGCCACCGCGAGTAGGCATCGGCCCCATCACTTCATAGTCTTCAAGGTGAAGCTGCTGCCCACGACGTCGCACCTCCAAACTCACAAAATGACGCAGATTACTGAGGGGCACATCCCCTTTTAATTGCAATTTGAACGGCAATGGTCTACTGCCATCAGCCCTAGGCTTCTGGCGAACCTTCAAAACCAGGTCACCGGTTTCAGGCCTGGTATAGATCAATTCACCACGAATAGAAAAATAGTCGTCCCCTTGAGGAAGCTGATCTTCAGTTTCCAAGCTGGAATCACTCGAACGCTCTGAATCACTTTCATCAAGCAAGGTTTGTTTCAGGGTGCTGGGCTCCCAGATTCCAGAGATCTGTAGATGGAGATGATCCGCTTCGCGGCAGCGGGGATAGACGACCCATAGATGAGGTTGATCCATGGCTAGATGACGACGCATCAAGGTGAGCACCCGGCCTAGGACAACAGCCTCAATCTCAACCCCTTCAGAATCCACCAGGAAACCTCGAGTGAACTGCTCAGAATCTTGCGGCCGATAAGTGCCTCTTACGACACCGATGGCTCTGTACTGCAACGGCTCAGTGGCCGCAGGAATCGGATGGTCGCGCATCGAAAAAAAGGGCATCCACTGGCCCAATTGGAAATCTAGCCAGCATTCGTGAACCGTCCCAGACTGACCAGGTAATTTTCTGCTCGCTGAAGTGCTTAAGCCCGAAAGGATTCTGCCCTCCCGCGGGATGATCCTTCTGATCACTGGGCTCATGACCGCCTCAGCACTGGCATGGTTTGGAGCTCAATTGATCGCACCTGAGTCAAGAGCTCTTGGCAATCGGGAGATCCTCAATCGGCAGGTGAAAGATCTGCTCGATCAACAAAATAATGGTGATCTGAACACAGAAGAACAGCAGAAGCTGCTGGAGCGATTGCTGGTCCTAGGCCGCAACGAGGAGGCAATGACCCAAATTGAACTGCTAATGGCCAGGCAGCCAAAAACCTGGTTATGGAAGTTGATGCTCGCGGAACTAAAGCGCGAGCAGGGAGATCGCGATGGAGCCCAGAAGGACATCAACCAGCTAATAACCATCCAGCCTCACAACCTCGAGGTCCTGCAATTGAAGATCTTGCTTGACCTAGAGGCCGGGAGAGAAAAAGCAGCCGTTGCTGAACTCAAAAAGAGATTTGGGTCAAAAACAAAAGGCAAGCGCATACCGATAGGGCTTCTCCTGGCAGATTTGCAGCGCCAGACAGGACAAACCAAGGCTGCCGCTGCGCTCTATCGCGTTCTATCGAATGAGTCACCAACAGACGCACGTCCCTTGCTCGCTCTTGCTCTCATGCGGCAGGAGCAAGGCCAAGACCAGCAAGCACAAACTCTGCTTCAAGAAGCTAGAGAACGCCGTAACAAACCAGGCGAAGCGGATCCCTTGATTGATGGCCTGGCGAGTCAGTGGAGGCTTAACTCAATCCGCACAAAAGGTTCAAACACTGTCCTCAGGGCTGATTCGCCGAAGCCTCAGAACTCTCCAATTCCAGGGCCTTGAGGGCTGCATCGATTGCATCAGAAGGAGCTGTGGCATCGTCCATTGCTGTGGACCTTCGCAAACGATTCATAAGGTCCATCGGATTGGTGGCATCGAGAATCGTTCCTTTGTCGTTGTTCCCCGGAACGGTGTTGTAAAGATCACGCTCCTGAGGTGTCTGATAGTCACCTGAAAGCTGTGCTTCAGCACGATCGACAACTGTTGTCAGGCTGAGCAAGGCAATTGGCAGTGCAGCCAAACCAAGCTTGCGAAAGGGATTAAGACCTAAGGGGGCTTGGTTGATCAATGACGCATCCCCAAGTTCAGTAAGGCTAATGCTAATTGTCATGGTCAGATTTTCATGACCTGTGCAGATCGCTACCTGGAACGTCAACTCAATTCGCACCCGCCTCGATCAGGTGCAAGCTTGGCTAAAGGATGCCCAACCCGATCTGCTTTGCCTCCAGGAGACCAAAGTGGATGATCCGCTGTTCCCTCACGAGGTCTTTGAAGCTCAGGGCTATCAAGTGCACTTTCACGGACAGAAGGCCTACAACGGCGTTGCAATCGTTAGCCGCCAACCTCTCGAAGATGTGCGCCGGGGCTTCACTGGTGAGCTCCCAGAGGATGCCGAAGCCTTGCAACTGGGAGAGCAAAAGCGCGTCATCAGCGCGCTCGTTAACAACATTCGTATCGTCAATGCCTACGTTCCCAACGGTTCAGCTCTGAAATCGGAGAAATATCCCTACAAACTCGAATGGCTGAGCTGCCTAAACCGCTATCTGTGTGCACAAGCGAAACGGGATGAACCCCTCTGCCTCGTTGGGGATTTCAATATCGCCTTGGAAGCAAGAGACATTCATCATCCCGAACTACTAACGGGAGGGATTATGGCTAGCGAGCTTGAAAGAGAGGCTCTTCTAAAGGTTTTAGGAGACCGGCTCCACGACGTGTTCCGCGTGTTCGAACCAGATGCCAACCATTGGAGCTGGTGGGACTATCGAAGTGGTGCCTGGGACCGTGATCAGGGTTGGCGTATTGATCACATCTACCTATGCGATGAGCTTCTCAGTCAGGCCAGAAGCTGTGTGATTCACAAGCATCTAAGGGGCCATGAAAAGCCTAGTGATCATGCCCCGGTAAGCGTAGATCTCAACTGGACTCCAACTGATGACGATGAGGAGATGTCGGAACTGTTCAGCAATTGAAGGACATGATTCTTTAAGGCAATAGTCGCAGTCAAGGATTCATCTGCGGAGCAGTCAGAATGCCTTGGCTTCTGAAGGCATCTCAAGACCTTCTGAAGTCAAGATGACCTGGCGCCGAGCCGACTCACCACAGCTTTTTGGAGTGGGGAAAATTTTGTCAGGATTGGCCCGTCCATCTGGATCGAAGGCTCTTCGTAGCAGTTTCATTGTGGACAGATCATCCGCTGCAAACATCCAATCGAGATAACAGCGCTTATCAGCCCCAACCCCATGTTCACCAGTGATGCTGCCGCCAACATCAAGACACTCACGCAGAATGGCTGACCCCAGATCCCGAACACGAGACTCCACATCAGGCGTGTCTGCGTTGTAGAGGATTAAAGGATGCAAATTGCCATCGCCAGCATGAAAAACATTGGCCACCGGCAACTCATACTCCCGACTAAGCCTCTCTATTGCCATTAGCACCCTCGGCAAAGTACTGCGTGGCACGACACCGTCCTGCACGTAATAGGTGGGTGAAATCTGCCCAACCGCAGCAAATGCTGACTTGCGTCCCTTCCAAAGCAAGGCACGGTCAGCAGGCTCTTCTGCACGACGAATGGTCCTCGCTCCTGCCTTGCTACAAAGTCCACTGGCCTGGTCTGCGGCCACAGTGACTTCCGCCGCCTGACCATCGAGCTCGATCAGCAGCACAGCCGCGGCATCACGAGGGTATTCGTCGAAGCCAAACAGATCATTGACTGCATTAATCATGAAGTTGTCCATGATCTCCATACCCGCAGGTAAAACTCCGGCAGCGGTGACCTGGCAGACCGCCTCGCCAGCAGACTCCATGGTGGGGAAATCTGCAAGCAGCACAGTCACATGTTGCGGCGCCCGCAAGAGCCGCAGAGTGATCGCTGTGGCGATCCCCAGGGTGCCTTCGCTGCCAATAAAGGCCCCACGCAGGTCGAGCTCCGCATGCTCCGGCAGTCCACCACCGAGAAGGGTCACCGTTCCATCAGCAAGCACTACTTCAAGCCCCAGAACATGATTACTGGTGACGCCATATTTGAGACAGTGCACACCACCGGAGTTCTCGGCCACATTGCCACCGATGCTGCACACCACCTGACTGGAAGGATCAGGGGCGTAATAAAACCCTTCCCCAGCGACCGCCCGAGTCACCCAACTATTGATCACTCCTGGCTGCACCGTAATGGTGTGGTTATCAAGGTCCATCGAAAGGATCCTGCGCATGCGACTGGTCACCACCAACAGCGCCTCTTGCTCCACTAATGCACCTCCCGAGAGCCCCGTACCACTACCCCTAGCGACAAAAGGGATGCTATGGCGATGACAACAAGCCAAGATCTGAGACACCTCCTCAGTGGTCTCGGGCAACACTGCCAAAGGAGGACAATGACGATCGATGGTTAACCCGTCACAGTCGTAAACGAGCAACTCTTGCCGCTTGGAGACCACCGACTTCTTCGGCAAAAATCGCCTTAAGTCCCTGTCTAGAGCAGTCCAGTCGTGGGACACCATGCCCGCGCATCTGTCCAACAACCTAGGCAGCAAACCCTGAAGTAAACGGATGGCCTGACACAGTTCATCCGCTTCTGACCTTTTTGGGTCAAGATGGCGAACGGTTCGTATCAGCCACTTGGCTTCGGTCCCTGTGACAGCTTCAGCCTTGAACACCACCCGCTCCCAGGCGATTTTCAGCGCCGCCCAGCGCTTAATGCCTGGTGGCGTTAGTTCTCCAGTGCGAGCATTCCGCTCCGTAGGCGGTCAACCGATCGTGTTTGACCGCGTAAAGGGTGCCTACGCCTGGGACGTCGATGGCAATCGCTTCATCGACTACATCGGCAGCTGGGGGCCCGCAATCTGCGGCCATGCCCACCCAGAAGTCATCGTCGCTCTACAAGATGCGCTTGAAAAGGGCACAAGCTTTGGTGCCCCATGTGAGCTAGAGAATCAACTAGCCGAAATGGTGATCGACGCCGTGCCCAGCGTCGAGATGGTCCGTTTTGTGAATAGCGGCACTGAGGCCTGCATGTCTGTACTGCGCCTCATGCGCGCATTCACTGGCCGCGACAAGCTCATCAAATTCGAAGGCTGCTATCACGGCCACGCCGACATGTTTTTGGTGAAAGCTGGATCCGGGGTGGCAACTCTCGGTCTACCCGACTCACCAGGGGTGCCCCGCAGCACCACAAGTAACACCCTTACTGCGCCCTACAACGACCTCGAGGCAGTCAAAGAGCTGTTTGCCGAGAATCCTGACGCAATCAGCGGGGTGATCCTTGAGCCGGTCGTAGGAAATGCCGGATTCATTACTCCAGAGCCTGGTTTCCTGGAAGGTTTACGAGAACTCACCCGTGAACACGGAGCCTTGCTTGTATTTGATGAAGTCATGAGCGGTTTCCGCATCAGCTACGGAGGTGCTCAGGCCCGCTTTGGCGTCACGCCTGATCTAACCACCATGGGGAAAGTGATCGGTGGTGGGCTACCCGTTGGTGCTTATGGCGGCAGAGCCGAGATCATGGAGATGGTGGCCCCCGCAGGCCCCATGTACCAAGCCGGCACGCTGAGTGGCAACCCGCTGGCCATGACGGCTGGCATCAAGACCCTTGAGCTACTTAAGCAAGAAGGCACCTATGAGCGCCTAGAAAGCACAACGGAGCGCTTAATTAAGGGCATTCTCGAAGCAGCCAAAGCAGCAGAGGTTCCCATTACGGGCAACAGCATCGGTGCGATGTTCGGCTTCTTCCTTTGCGAAGGCCCAGTACGGAATTTCGAAGATGCCAAAGCAACCGATACCGAACTCTTCGGCAAGCTGCATCGGGCCATGCTCGAAAGGGGCATCTACCTAGCCCCAAGTGCCTTCGAAGCAGGCTTCACATCCCTTGCCCATTCCGAAGCAGACATCGAAACCACCCTGAAGGCATTCCGCGAGAGTTTTGCAGCAGTGGCATGAACAGACAACAAAAATAGAGAGCTGTTCTTACAGCTCTCCTGGGCAAATACAAACAAGCAGAAGCCAAGGTGCTACATCTAGAACTAAAAGTTTAGAAGCAAGAGTTAATTCAATTCTCGTTTTTTTAGCAAGCCCTAATTCTGCCTGTGTTTGCGGAGCAAAAGCCTCTCAAGAACAGGAAAAAGCTGGATAAATAGAGCAGTTATTCACAAGCTTGGACAGACTGTTGATTTGCTTGAGCGAATTTTTGCGTTTGCTTCTCAAAAAACCTTTGATAAGCAACTGGATCAATATTCTGACCATTAGCATCCTTTAGGAACTGCTTATAACTATGCCAACCAGCCTGAGTAATAAAGTAATTGATTCCTTGAACACAAACATCCTCGAAAGGAGAATCATTATTACCTGCGTTCAATTCAGGCAAAGGCCTGTCTGGAAGACCAGAAGAATAAGCCTGCGCAAGGCCGATCAAATCCCCCTCTCCATATTGAAAACCAATCAACTCAAAGCCGATCGGCATCGCTGGAGTTGCCGATGTCCAACCAGCAATTAAAGCAATTGCCGGCAATCCGGAGTTTGATGCCACAGGCGATTCCGTTGTGGCTGTGCGATACATATCATCGTAATAGCTTGGGGGTTGCCAAGAACTAAGTGGCATTAGCAAAGCATCAATGCCATCTTCTCGCATCAATCCCTCTACATAGTTTCTATTCTTCTCAAAAGTCTTTAATGCAGAATCATATCGATCGCTGTACTTTGGCGCAATACTTTCCATATACCCTATGCAGGCTTTCTCGCCTAGCCGTGTGCGACCAGATAAACATATGTCCTGAAGGCTCCTTCTGGTCGAAGCAAAAGAACCTAGGTATTGATCAATATCTTCCGCCTCGCCCGCCATATTATTGTCTCTGTTCGTGTCGAATAAGGGCAGATTGATTTCAACAAGTGACGCACCCTTTCTCTCAAGCCTGGCTTTGACCTGATTGAATAGAGCCATTGAAGTCTTGTCGGTGGCGTCAAAGACCTCATTGCCTGCAACACTGCGAATCACGCCAATTCGCATTCCATCAAGGGAAGCAGTTTTTAAATTATTTGCATAGGAATCTGTGCGCGGTACTTGTTTCGTAAAATGATCATCAGGATCAGATGTGCTTGCTATCGCAGCAAGGCCAAGAGCAAGATCAGGAATCGACCTTGCCATCACTCCTGCCACTCCATCCAGGTTGCCTCTCGGGAGAATTCCTGAATGACTAATCAGCCCCGTGCTTGGACGAATGGCATAAACCCCGTTGAAGACTGCAGGCACTCTGACCGAGCCACTATTATCCGTACCGATCCCTAACACAGCAAAGTTCGCACTCACTGCAACCGCAGAGCCTCCACTTGAGCCACCGGAATTTTGATTAGGGTCATAAGCATTGCCAATCCTTCCGCTACGACCACTAATTCCTTCCCCACCAGAAGCAAATTCATCCATAGCGGCTTTACCAATAATGATGCCGCCAGCGGCTCGTAATTTATTAACCAAAAAAGCATTACTGATTGGCTGAGAGCCAAGCAAAGCCAACGACCCAGAAGTGGAAGGAGTGTCAACGGTATCAATGTTGTCTTTAACAGCAATCGGGATGCAATGCAAAGGGCCAATCAATTTATTGCTTTGTTTAAAATGCCTATCCAGAGCCTTTGCCTGCCTGACTGCATTCGGATTAAGTGCAACAAATGCATTAAGCGGAGCTCCTCTTTCGAGGCTAAAATTATACTTCTTTATCCGATATAAATACCTCTGAATTAATTGCTCACAATCAATCTCTCTCTCTTTAAAAGCATCATGGATGGATTCAATTGTAGACTCCTTAATCCCAAATTTCTGACTACCAAACTGGTTGCCCATAGACTTCTCAGCCATAAGACAAGTCATGCTCAGAGCAAGCGCAAGCCTTATGCCTTGGTTAAATATCTTCGACCCCTTCGAATGATTCACGTCTAATACTTAAACAAGAATTTTACTGCCACTACTATACACACAGCAACATTCGCAAGAGTGTTTTATTATCGATAATTTTCAAATTGAAGCGGCACATCTAAATCATCTTCCTTGCTTTTGACTAACTGAATCGCTGCTTGCAGATCATCCTTGTTTTTGCCGGTGATCCGCAAACTCTCTCCTTGAATCGCCACGGTCACCTTCTTGAGCTCATCGCGCACGGACTTACTCAACTTCTTGGCGATCTCCTGGCTTAAACCCTTGCGCAGCCTCACCACCTGCTTCACCCGGCTGCCACCAACCGCCTCCGGCGTCTGAAAATCGAAGATTTTGAGTGAGAGGTTGCGTTTGGTGGCCTTAGCTCGCAGCACGTCCTCTACTGCCTGCAGCGTCATATCGCTAGCAGTGGTGATCAACACTTCGCTCTCTGTTAACTCGATCTCAGTATTTGAATCCTTAAGGTCGTAGCGCTGTCCAACATCCCGACGGACCTGATCCAACGCATTCACCAACTCCTGGCGATCAAAGTCCGAGACAACATCAAAGGAATAGGTCGCCATATCTAGAAACGGTTCTGAGCTCAACCTACCCAACATCTCAGCAAGACCAGGTCCAACTCGGCCTGATCTTGCTCGTATGAGCGAAAGACTCAGGATTCTTTGCGGTTTACCCCGATAGCGAAGCCTGCAACCAAGCCAATTCCAGCGCCACCCATCCCAGTCATCAACGCAAAACGATGCTGCGCGGTCATCTGGCCAACGAAGTGAACACCAGCTGCAATCACTCCAAGTCCGCATGCAATCACAAGAACCACATCCAAATTCGCGGGCTTCTTGATCACAGATGAGCCTCCTTCGCTGACCTTGCGGACCTTGGCCTGCGCTTCATCAATCTCCTGCTGGAATTTTTCCAGGTCTCTCTTTGGGTCGTCCATCTCAAATCAAGCGAAGGAGGCGTTGGCGCTGCGGAATTCCGATCGCCCCAGGCGTTGCCAGAAGTGGATCAATCCCTTCACCACTGCCTAATACAAGGTCCGCTTCTAAACAGAGAGGTCTCTACCATCAATCAACCCACTAACGGTATTGACACAGCCTAGAGAACCTTTGTGTTGAGGAACTGAGCATTTTCAGGCCCCTACTTAAGGCAACTACCTCCTCACCGTTCACCGGTCGTTCTCGGTTCCTTGGCCAACATCCAGGCGAAGCGCATTACTGCTGAGAGCGATATTTAAAATATATGCCAGAGACAAGAAAGCCTGCGAACTAAGCCCAACAAAACAGCTTTGCATCCTTCAGCCAACTCAATTGAAGCGCTAGTGAATCCCCCAGTGATCAGCCTGAGGTTTCCATTCTCCTAGAACCGATTGATCCCCATCACCCGGCCATGCAGAGAGTAGTGACTATTTAGGGATCTGTCATGAGCAGAAAAACTGCTCATGGTGCTTCTTTTGCCACTAAGGCAAGTAACAACTACTACATATGGAGATGGCGGGAACTCTCGAACAGGCAGGGTTGAATGGCCCCTCATGATCCAATAACGAGAAAAAGTCCCATCAGCGAGGCCCGGCCTCATCAGCAAGGGCTTTTTGGTTGCTTCTCATGATTTAGATCCTGCAGCAAAGTTCCCTAGCCAACCCTGCTGCAGGATCTAAATCCAGCGCAAGGGATGGCTTCTCTGCTTAAAACTCAAGGCAACCGGCACGCACACTCACAAAAAAGAACCCTTTGAACCTCATGACCAATAACCCTGACCTAGCCGAGTGCTTGAGAGCTAAACCAGCTAGCGAACAGCCATAACAAACTCAGCTATCTGATTTCTGAAAAGCCTTGAGTGCCGAAAGCAAAGCAGCTGGGCTTTGAGGATCAACCATCAAGACACTTCCTGCTGGTGCAGCAGCCATCTGCTCGCCCATAGCCATCCATTCTTTAGCCAACAAAAGCCTCAAAGCCTCCTCTGCTCTGGGGCTGGCCTCCAAAGCCCGAGCAATCTCCAGGGCGGCTTCCGCCTTGGCGCGAGCAAGGGTTGACTGCTGCTTTGCCTGGGCTTCAGCTTCTAGTAAAAGGGCTTCCTGCTGAGCGCGAGCATCTAATACCAAGGCTTCAGCATGACCACGAGCCTCATTGAGCTGAGCCTCTTTCTCGCCCTCAGAACGAAGAATGGCAGCACGTTTTTCCCTCTCTGCTGTCATCTGCTGTTCCATCGCTTGCTGCACCCCTCGCGATGGAACAATGTCTCGCATTTCCACTCGCGTGACTTTGACCCCCCAGGGATCTGTGGCCTCATCCAACTCCCTAAGAAGGCATTCGTTCACTTCTGTACGGGTGGTAAATGTCTGGTCAAGATCAAGCTTGCCCATCTCGGCTCGGATCTGAGTGAGAACGAGATTCACCATCGCCGCCTGCAGATTATCCACCGAGTAATAAGCACGAGAGTGTTCAAGTAGCTGCCAATACACCACCGCATCCACCTCGATCGAAACGTTGTCACGAGTGATGCATTGCTGAGGAGGAATATCCAAAACTCTCTCCTTCAACGACTCGTAACTGACCACCTTTTCAACCATGGGGAGAACAAAAGAAAGGCCAGGCTGCAGTTCACGATCGAACTTGCCGAGCCGCTCCACCAAGCGCGAGCGTCCACCACTCGTAATTTTGACACTGCCACTTCCCAACAAGGCAACTAGCAAGAGAGCTGGCAAACCAAGAAACGCTTCCACAATGTTCTTCCTGTGTAGGCAAAACCTAGGTCCGTAAACGAACCACGGCAAAGCCCTTCCAAACAGCTTTCTCTTCTCCAAAGTAGATAGAGAAAGCCCTGCACCCTATCCCTTGCCTTCGCCCACCTGGATTCCTCTGATCTGGCTCGCCGTAGCTGGCCTACTCCTAGCCATTGAGCTGGCTCAACCGAGCTTCGATGGCCTGATGTTCGCAGCGCTTGGGGCCTTAGTGGTATCGATTTTGGCTGCAATCACTCCCATGCCACTGATTTTGCAGATGATCTTCTTTCTGCTGATCACGGTTTTAGGGACTCTCTGGCTGACTCGTTGGTCAGCCCGCCGCAACCCCAGTCCAGATGGGCTTCGCCAACGCGAGGATATCGCCGAAGTGCTGACGCCAATCAAAGCTGGAGGAGATGGGCGTGTGCGTTGGCATGGGCAAAGCTGGGCCGCCAGTTCGATCGACCTGGAGACTCCAATAAACGCCGGTGATCAGGTCGTGGTAATGGGCCGTGAAGGCACACAACTACAGGTTCTGCCACTGCCGCGTCGCTGAACTCAATCAAAGAACAAAAGACTCACAACCTTGCCCATATCCTCAGCAGTACGACAACTGGTCAATAACGTCTCACTGTCATGGAAAGCAAAGCAGATCAATTGGTCACAGCGACTGATGATCTCCTGATTGCAAAGACTGCTAGCCATAGGTAACGACAGCTCATCGTGCTCAGGTTTTTCGATGAGATGAAGCACAGAGTCGAGCTGATCGCGAATCTCAGGAGCTTGACGATCAAGGCTCTGGGGAAGCAACACAGTGAGGCAAGAGGCATCCGCCTCCAATACCCCACGGATCACCGCGGCATTCACCCCCTGTGAACCGGAGGTGATCAGAGAATGACCCTCTTGCGCAAGGGAGCGCGCCATCAATTCAACAAGATGAATCGCGACCACCGGCACATGGCGACTGCCAAGCATGGCAATGCGGCGCTTGCCCTTGTCCTGCAAGAGGGCCAGCTCTTGGGCAAGGGTATCGACCCGATCAAGGTCAGGGAGATCCAGAGACTGACTCAAGGACATCCCCATGACGATGGATCGAAGCTAGCAGTGGTCATCGACCCTGCATAGGCAACCCCAGAACATCAAACAAACGGTCCAAGTCACAGTGTTCATCCACCAATCGGAAGGAATAGGTTGCTTTAACGGCCTCATGCAGTCGCACATGACCAAAGGCCTGCTCAATCACTTCCACGGTAGACAGTGTGTCGTGATCCACCTTGAGTAAAGGAACCTCAAGTTCTTCTGCCCTACTAATCAACTGCGGCAAAGGTTGCCCTGCACCAGTGAGGATCAAGCACTGAGTCGAAGCCTCGAGGGCCGCCAACTGAATATCAGTACGGTCAGCACCAGTCACCACAGCCATGTTGCGACGACAACGGAAAAAGTCCATGGCGGAATTCACATTCATGGCTCCGATACTGAGAGTCTCAACCAGAAGCTCAAGTCGCTCAGAGCAACAGATCACCCGGGCTCCTAGGCGCCTAACCAACTCACCCACAGTCACGCTGCGCAAGAGTGGCGAATGGGGCATCACTCCGAACACCGCCAGTCCAAGGGCCTCCAGGGCAGGCACCACATTGGTTTCTAGATCATCAATTTCATCTGGTTTTACCGCATTCAAAACGATGCCCACCAGATGATCTCCAAGCTGCTCCTTCGCCGCTAACAAAGCATCGACGCTGCAGCTGTCCTGCCAGAGATGCACCAGCACGACGCGGGCATCCAAGCCATGGGCCAGCTGACCAAGACTAAGACCGTAAAGCAGGCCTTCATGCAAACTACCGGCTGCCTCAAGAATGGTGAGGCCCTGAGCATGAAGATCGAGCTGTTTGCATAGGTCCTCAAATCCTTTGCCAGCATCGATTTGAGACATGGCCAAACGGTGATCGGCCGTTGCCTTTGCCAGGAGATGCAAAGAGGGAATCAGCTGATGCTCAGACAAACCCAGGGTTGCACCAACAAAACGAACATCATCATCAATTAAAGGTTCGGGCAGAGGGGAAACTGCGGGATCCCATTCCACACTCGTGGCCAAAGGCTTCCCAAAGCGAATGGGCTGATTCGCCGCTATCAACTGGCGAGCGAGACCAAGAACCAATGCCGATTTACCACTGAATGGCTCACAAGAGCCAATCAGCAAGGTCTTGCCCATCAGTGGACTCCGTGTTCCTATAGCTGAGCAATTTAGGCGTCCCCCACAGACTCTTCAGAACCCAACAGCAGCCACTTCCAGAATCGATTGGGCAGGTCTCCGTCTCCCTGCCCCCCAAACTCAGGCCAGTCCATCAACCATTCCACAAGTTGATGCGTAGACACATCAAAGGTGTAGGTCAAAGCTTGGATGTCTGGGAAACACAACTGACAAGAACACAGCTCCAGTGGCGACCTAGCTCCCTGCCAACGAAGAGTGAAGCGATGAACACGACCACCTTGAAGAGGTCGCTCTCCTTTCAATGAGCTCTGAGCCAAGAGCCGCAGGGCTCGCTGCAAATCAGCCTGCCTGGAAAGGCCACCGCAATAGGGTGCAAACAAGGCCAATTGGGCCGCTTCGGAGGGAATTGGCAACGTCAACTTGAAGCTCACACCAAAGGATGCCCCAAGCTGAAGAAATGGGACAGATCACAACTCTCAACAACCATTGGTCAAACTGCCGCATCGGCATCACTGGAGCCAGTGGAAGTCTTGGCAGGGCTCTAACCCAAAAGTTGCGCTCTCGGGGAGCTGTTGTGATCGGATTGACCCATGGACCGATTCCCTCCGCAGAGCCATCAGACGATGCACCCCAGGAATGGGTGCAATGGAAATGCAGCCAAGAAGCATCCCTCAAAAGCACCCTTGTGAGCCTTGACGTGCTCGTGCTCAATCACGGCATTAACCCGCAGGGACGTCAGACACAGAAAGACATCAAAGCGGCATTAGAGGTGAATGCTCTGAGCAGCTGGCGCTTAATGGAACTCTTTGAAAGCCTCGCCCTCAACGCAGAACCATCCATACGCCCCCGCGAGCTATGGGTGAACACATCAGAAGCTGAAATCCAACCAGCCCTCAGCCCCACCTATGAAATCAGCAAGCGGTTGATCGGTCAGCTGGTCAGCCTGCGCTGGAACAACCTCACCTCGAATCAACGCAAAGTCTTCAAAATCCGCAAGCTTGTACTTGGCCCCTTCCGCTCAGAGCTCAATCCAATCGGATTAATGTCTGCTGATCTAGTAGCCAGCCAAATTGTTCAACAAGCCGACCTTGGCCTCAATCTGATCATCGTCACCCCCAACCCTCTCACGTATCTACTGATGCCCCTGACCGAACTAGGGCGAATGATTTACTCCCGATTGTTAGGTAGTGGATCCACAGACAATCAATAACAAGTCGACTCCAGCATTAGTCGCCCCGATCAGTGAGGATGTCGCAGCCATCTGAGGTGACCACGATGGTGTGCTCCCACTGAGCCGAAAGACTGCCGTCTTGAGTCACAACAGTCCAGCGATCTTTAAGTGTGCGGCAAGCCTTACTGCCAGCATTGAGTATCGGCTCGACGGCCAAAGTCATCCCTGAACGCAAAGTGATATTGGGCAAGTCATCCGTGCGGAAGTTGAAAACGGAAGGCTCTTCATGCAAGTTACGACCCACACCGTGGCCGGTGTAATCCTCCACCACGCTGTAGCCATGAGCCTTGACATGATCCTCAACAGCTCCTGCGATATCAAGAAGAGTGTTGCCGGCTCGAATCTTAGAGAGCCCTGCCATCAAGGACTCTTGGGCCACGCGACTAAGTTTCTGCCCAGATTCAGGCACCTCCCCAACGCAAATGGTGATGCAACTGTCACCGTGATATCCCTCGTAGTAAGCCCCGGTGTCGACTTTGAGAAGATCCCCGGACTTGATCACTCGCTTAGGGCCTGGAATGCCATGCACAACTTCATTGTTGATGCTCGCGCAGATCGAGGCAGGGAAGCCGTGATAGCCCTTGAAACTAGGGGTTGCGCCCATCTCACGAATCCTGCGCTCGGCATAAACGTCAAGATCAGCAGTCGTCTGGCCAGGCTCGGCCATCTCCATGATCTCGCGCAGAACCGTGGCCACGATGTGGCTTGCCTTGCGCATGATCGCCAACTCCCTTGAAGACTTGATTTCCACTCCTCGACGCTGTTGTATTCGAGGCCCTGTAGCCGTTGCGCGCGCCTCTGAAGTTGAGGCCAGCAGATCAGCGAAGAGGTTCATAGGGCTGAAGAAAAACTGATATGAGAAATCAAATGAACGGTTATCGGCTCTGCCCGACTTCCATCTTTCCATTCGTCACGCTATCAATCTTTGTCCTAGGAACGGCGCGAATGAACCGCTTCAAGCAACCCTGCTAGCCGCATCGCTGGCTTGCTGGGTCCATGAGTGGTGATTTCTTTGCTGATCACAAGATGAATTCATGAGGCACATATCCCTTGTTGCGTCACTGGCAAGAAATGTCCGATAAACAAAGTCATTGGCTAAGAATGACCACCGTGCATGAAGGTGAATGTCCTGCTCCCAAGCTGAGCTAAAGGAGGTTCTACGCCATGCCCTTTAACTGCTATGGATACTGATCACAGGCGCAAGAATGCTGCCGAAGGCTTCCTGACTAAGTGAAATTCCCAGAAAGCTTGTGAGCTGACCCCTCGCAATGGCCAAGCATCGACTAAGGAGCTTTCACCGCCAAGCAATGGCAAAACTACTCAAGGCAAGAATGATCAGCAGGTAGAGTTGTCGTTTGGCTAGTTAACCCGGAGCTGGGATGACGGCGGATTCGAAAGACACCTCCATGAGCGAAGACAACACTGAAACGGCAACAGCAATTGAGAACAGCTCAGCCATGGTGACTGATGTAACAAGCAAAAGTGCCCCAAACGTCAGGCTCAGCCCTGACGCCCTGATCAAAGAGTTCGAGGCCTCACAGCAGAAAAGTGATTTAAATGACATCTACGTGGGAGACACCGTCCGAGTAGGAGTACGCATCAGTGAAGGCAATAAGGAACGGATCCAACCCTATGAGGGTGTTGTTATTGCAAAGCGCCACGGCGGAATTCATGAAACCATCACCGTGCGCAGGATCTTCCAAGGCATCGGTGTCGAGCGTGTTTTCATGCTGCATAGCCCTCAGGTGGCCTCCATCAAGGTGGAGCGGCGAGGTAAAGTGCGAAGAGCGAAGCTTTTCTATCTGCGGGAACGGGTGGGTAAGGCCACCCGCGTGAAGCAGCGCTTCGACCGCTGAGGTTTCGGCCTCGTTCAATCCAAATACCATCACCTCTTTGATGGTCGACGGGTCCATCGCCTTGCGCCGTTAGTTCAGTTGGTAGAACGCAGGTCTCCAAAACCTGATGTCGGGGGTTCAAGTCCTCCACGGCGCGTCCGATGGCCCATCCTGCAGTTTCCTCGTTCCGAGAATGGAGTTAGATCTTCAACCTGGTGATGTCGTCAAAGTGCTCGAGTCAGCCGCTCTTGGTTGGGTTCGTGCACGCGTCATTCGAGTCAAATCTGGTGGTCGTGTGGTCGTGCAAAGCGATCAGGGACGCGAATTCACAGCCCGCGGGAACCAAGTACGCCTAATCGAACCCGCAGGATTCCGTCCCTAATCAGAGGGACAGTGATTCCAACTTTTCGACTTGCTCTCTATCTGAGTTCCCTACCTAAAACACCACTAGGGATGTCTTTATTTCGTCATCGAGAACAAGCGTCCCAAAAAGCAGATCCGAAGTCTTCAATTTCATTCGAATCGATCCATCCTCAAAAGGATCACAAGACCACCGCCAGCGAGTTGACGGCAGGCAGGGCAGAGGTTGATACTTTCTTGGTCGCATAAGCGACACAGGTCAGCTTCCATGCGGCGAGCTCCCGACTGGACCTGAACTCATCTGGGACCGTAGTTCAATTGGTTAGAGCACCGCCCTGTCACGGCGGAAGTTGCGGGTTCGAACCCCGTCGGTCCCGTTCTTATTCCTAATCCTGAGAGTCATTGTGAAGGTGCGCGTTCGGCTGGCCCCGAGTCCAACAGGCACACTTCACATCGGCACGGCAAGAACGGCAGTTTTCAACTGGCTCTTTGCACGCCATCAGGGAGGACAATTCCTCTTGCGCATCGAGGACACCGACAAAGAACGATCCAAGCCAGAATTCACCACCAACATCCTCGAAGGTCTGAAGTGGCTTGGCCTCAACTGGGATGAACAGCCCATCATTCAAAGCCAGCATGTGGATGACCATCGCGCAGCAATCCAAAAGCTGCTCGATCGTGACCTGGCCTACCGCTGCTACGCCAGCGAGACTGAACTGGAGGCCATGCGAGAAACACAAAAGGCCCAGGGCAAGGCCCCTCGCTACGACAACCGTCACCGAGATCTCAATCCCGAGCAAGAAGCCGCCTTCCAATCTGAAGGTAGAACTGCCGTGGTGCGCTTCCGTATCGATGATGATGCGACCATCAGTTGGAAGGACCTGGTGCGCGGTCCAATGCACTGGAAGGGATCAGATTTGGGCGGCGACATGGTGATCTCACGTCGGGCTCCAGCCAAGGAAATTGGAGACCCGCTCTACAACCTTGTTGTGGTGGTTGATGACGCCGCCATGAGTATCTCGCATGTGATCCGCGGCGAAGATCACATCGCAAACACGGCCAAACAACTGCTGATCTATGAGGCCCTTGGATTACCAATACCTCAATTCGCCCATACCCCGCTCATTCTCAATTCCGAAGGACGCAAACTCTCCAAGCGGGATGGAGTGACCTCGATCAGTGACTTCCAAGCCATGGGGTACACAGCCGAAGCTATGGCCAACTACATGTCCCTGCTGGGTTGGTCAGTCCCCGAAGGGACTGACGAACGGTTCACTCTTCAGCAAGCTGCAACCGTCTTCAGTTTTGACCGAGTCAATAAAGCAGGAGCAAAGTTTGACTGGGACAAACTCAACTGGCTCAACTCTCAAGTGCTACATGACTTGCCTAAAGATCAACTGTTGCATGAACTCAAACCCTTGTGGTCTAAGGCTGGCTGGGCTCTACCAGAAGAAAACTGGTGTTTGGATCTAGCCGAGCTGCTTGGACCATCGCTGACACTGCTCAAGGATGGTGTCGATCAAGCTCGCCCTTTTTTCGAAGAACCAACGCTGCAAGCTGATGGCCTGGAACAACTTGCCGTGGACGGAGCCAAGGCAGGCCTTAGCAATCTTCTCGATCAGCTGGATCGCACTTCCTGGGACGGTTTTGATGTCAAGCAAGCACAACAACTGCTAACGAATGCTGCTCAGGCTGCCAACGTCAAAAAAGGTGTGATCATGAAAAGCCTCAGAGCTGCGCTTCTAGGCCGCCTACAAGGGCCAGACCTAATCACAACATGGGGATTACTGGCCAGGATCGGGCAAGACTTGAACAGGCTGCGTCGTTGTCTCTGAGCAGTCGTCTTCGTTTGAATCTTCAGGAGCGATTAAACCCAGGGCCTTGGCCAGCGGCTGGGCCGTGAGGCCTTGAATGCCAACTGTCATCAGGATGGTGAGAAAGACCAAACCTTGCAACCGACCGGCTCCTAAAATCCCAGCCTGCTCAAGGCGAATCGCAAACAAAGAGGCCACGGCGGCCGTAACAATCCCACGTGGTGCAAGCCAACCAAGAAACAATCGCTGCCTGAAATCAAGAGGCAAGCCAATCGTCGCCAGGCTTACAGCAACAGGACGCACAACCAACATCAGTACGAGGACACAACTGACCCCCCCCCAGCCAAGCGGACTTAGCTCACCCCATGAGACATCAGCAGCCAAAAGTGGAAATAACATTGTGATAGCAAGACGGGCCAGCTCCCGGATCAACTCATCGAGCTGATCGGACTGGGTAACAGGCCTGCGACCGACCACCACCCCCGCTGCTACAGAAGCCGGCAATCCCGACTCCGGCAACAACCATTCACAAACTGCGTACAAGAGGAACAACACACCCAAGGTGAGCTGCAACCTCAGCCCTACCGAAGGGTCCGGTTTTAAACGCCGCAATCCCTCTGACAAAAGCCAACCAGCAGCAGCCCCCATCAACACGCCTCCACCCAGGCGGGCCAGCAACCCGAAGGCAACCTCCCGCCAACCGTGCAAATCGCCCAGCAATAACTCCAGCAAAAGCAAGGCCAGCACAGCACCCACTGGCTCAAGCACCAATCCCTCTGCCTCAAGGACATCCCCTAGAGGAGAAGCTAAACGGATCTGCTGCACCAACGGGGTCACAACAGTCGGACCAGTAGCCAGCACGATGGCGCTGTAAACCGCTGCCACTGACCAACCCAAACCAGCCAGCCAATGCGCCGCCAACAGACCCGCGGCCAGTGAAATCACTAGTCGGATCAGCAAGATGCGCAGCACCGTTGACTTGATGGTGTCGCCAGGGAGGCGCAGATTGAGACCACCGTCAAAGAGCACAAGGCTCACAAGCAGACCAACGATCGTCTCAAGTCCTTGACCAAGATCTAGCGGTTCAACCAAACCAAGGCCCGATCGACCAATCAGCAGGCCAGATAGCAACAACAGCACCACACCAGGAAGGCCAGAGAGAGCAGACAAAATCCGAGCTCCGGCACCTGCAAAGACGGTGATCCCCCAAAGCAGGCCTAACCGCTCAGGTGTCATCGAGGGCTGCGAACTGAGGTTCCACTCTCACACCGATCACAGCCTCTGGACGCACCACCAGATACTCTCCATCGAGCTCGCTAAGCGGTACGTTCACGAACCCCCCACTGCCTGAGGCGTTGACGATTCCCTGATACCACTGCTGAAACGTCTCAAGAGTAGGGAAATGAACCTCTTCGGTCTGCCCCCCGGAGAGATGGAGGTACACCGCATAGCGGCGTGGGGTGCGTGTCATCAGTGAACCGTAATACCAAGGTCCATCAACTCAGGATGGCCGATAGTTGCCCCACTTGCCCAATTGAATGGTCGAAGGACCTCTTTGCCAGGCATGTAAAGGGGATGGCAGGGGTGTCCCTCACGCGTCAAACCAAGCGAGAGAGGGCCGCGAGCATCAGGGATATTGCTGATGCGGTTCTGGCGATGACGCTCCAACAAAGCCTGGACGGCAAGATCACGTCGACGCAAAGTTCCACCGCACCCCCAACCAAACCAAAGGTCCCAATTAGGGCTCTCAGACCACTGGCGTGCCCGAGTCAAAAGCTGATCATCATTTGCATCACCAATCGGATCAGCACAGTGCCTAAGCAGCGCTGGGGATTGACTGATCCGCGCAAATAGATTCACAACAAAAAGGTGTCCATAACCCCAGGAGCGGCAAAACCCCAGCAACCGCCGCAAGGTTGGATCATCCTCTGACGCTGTAGCGGTGGAGGGATTCAAGCCAATGAAAAGCAACGTGCGTTCGCATTGCCCAAGGCTGCGCTTCAACCACCAGCGGTAGTGACCACAAGAACTAAAGGCAGCCTCAGACGCCCAGGAATGCACAACTTGCCTCAAGAATGCGACGGCTGGCCTGACCGTCGCCGAAGGGATTGACAGCACGTGCCATCGCCTCGTAGGCGCTTGAATCATCAAGCAAGGAAGCTGTCTCAGTCACGATCATCTCCGGATCGGTACCAACCAGCCTGGCCGTACCCGCTTCAACAGCCTCTGGTCGTTCGGTGGTCCGTCTCAAAACCAAAACTGGCTTACCCAGTGCAGGAGCTTCTTCTTGGAGCCCACCAGAATCAGTGAGCAGAAGCGTGCAGGCCCTCATCGCAGCAACCAAACGGTCGTAATCGAGAGGCTCGGTGAGTACCACCCTCGGATGGGTCCCCAAAAGGGCCTGCATTGGTTCTCGAACGGTTGGATTGCGATGCAAAGGCAGAAGTAAAGCCGTGTCGGGATGGAGGTCAAGAACCCTTCTCATGCCCTGGGCAATGTCTTGAAGCCGATCTCCCCAATTCTCCCGTCGATGCACGGTGGCCAAAATGACGCGCTGATGCGCCCAGTCGAGACCATCAAATTCGATAGGCGGCGCCTGCTCTGCCATCAACAAAAGAGCATCAATCACTGTGTTGCCCGTAACAAAGATCTGACCAACAACCCCTGAACTGGTCAGATTGGCCTGAGAGCGAGGCGTTGGAGCGAAGTGAAGCTGGGAGATCTGAGAAATCAGGCGCCGGTTGGCCTCTTCAGGAAACGGATCTAAAAGGTTGTCTGTGCGCAAACCAGCCTCAACATGACCAACCGGAATCTGCTCATAAAAAGCAGCAAGGGCAGCTGCAAATGCTGTAGTGGTATCTCCCTGGACAAGCACCAGCTGGGGAGGGTAGGCCTTGAATTCATCCTTGAGGCCTTGCAATGCTGCACAGGTCACGTGAGTGAGGGTCTGCAGAGGGGCCATCAGATCGAGATCATGATTGGCTGAAAGACCAAATAGATCCATGACCTGAGCAACCATCTCGCGGTGCTGGCCAGTAAGCACAACTCGCGTCGTCAAAGCGTCACAGGCCTGAAACGCCTGAATCACCGGTGCCAACTTGATCGCCTCTGGACGGGTGCCCAGCACGATCGTGACGCGGGGCAAGCCAGCCATAACAGAAGCAATCTTGAAAGGATCCTAAGAGTGCTTGCTGATCACCAAAAGTGCGCACGGACTTGCCAAGAGCTTCGCCGTGACGAAGCTGAAGAGAGCGGCCACAATCCCCTCGTGAGTCAACTGGTCTTTCCGCCCAACTTCCCCCCTCAAGCACCAAAGTCCGCCTCTCAGTCGGCGGAGCCGATATCAAGATCTTCTACAGAGGGATTAACCCCATTCGCTGGAGCCACGCCTGGGGTCTCTCCCAACTTGGAGGAGATCGTACGAATCGCCTATCAAGAAGGACATTCCGATGTACACCTAGGCGTTGGCGAAGTGCCCCGTTTCCGAGACCGCGGCGAAATGCAAAGCACAGATTGGCCTGTAACCGATCCAGAAAGATTTCAAAGCTGGTTGCAAGAGATCCTCTCCGCGAATCAGATCGATGAATTCTTTAGAAGCAAAGAATTCGACGGCTCCCATGCCTTTCCCTTCGCAAGAGTCCGGATCAATCTGCTGGATTCCCTCACGGGACCAGCGATGGTGCTTCGCATCATTCCCCAAACAATTCTCACCCTTGAGCAACTGCAACTCCCTGATGTACTGAAGGGCCTCTCATCCAAGCCGAAAGGACTTGTCTTGGTGACCGGCTCAACCGGGTCAGGGAAAAGCACCACCCTGGCAGCCATGATCGACTGGATCAATAGAAATCAACCCCGCCACATCCTCACCATCGAGGATCCTGTGGAGTTTGTACACAAGAGCAAGCAATCCCTTGTCAAACATCGAGAACTGGGGAAACACACCCTGAAGTTCCACAACGCCCTGAAAGCAGCCCTACGAGAAGACCCAGATGTGATCCTGATCGGTGAGATCCGTGATCAAGAAACCCTGGCCACAGCGATTGAGGCCTCCCAAACGGGGCACCTGGTGTTTGGCACTCTGCATACCAATTCGGCAGTCAAGACCATTGAGCGAGTCCTGGGCATGTATGCCCCAGAAGATCAAGAGAGCATGCGTCGCTCCCTTTCAGAATCACTGCTGGGGGTGATTGCCCAAGGGTTGATCCGAACAACCGACAACAAGCGAGCTGCCTACCACGACATCCTGATTAATACCGATGCTTGCAAGGACTACATCCAAAGAGGAGCACTTGAGGATGTTGAGGAGATCATGGAACGCAGCAGCTTTGATGGCATGATCACAGCCAATCAATCATTGCTGAATCTTGTCGATAGTGGCCGGGTAGAACCAGAGATGGCAGTCGCCGCAAGCTTTAAGCCCAACGAACTAGCCCAAAGCATTCGTGGCCGGAATTGAACCACACCTAATTCAGCCAGGCTCTGCAATCAGCAGGCATCACTAGACGCAACAACAACAACACACTGATCCCAATAATCAATCCCGCCATTGCCATACGACCATTCCAGATCTCGGCCTGTGGAGTGAACCCTCGTCGCCAAGCGTTTAGCTCTTCACTACTGACAGGTTCCGCAGAGGTGTTGGAATCAAGTGGAGATTCAGAAGCCATCGCTGCACAGCAGACAAGGTCAAGCTAATTCGCTTCTTCAAAATGGGGGAGGTGAATGGTACAAAACCTCGGTTTTGTCCAATGGCCATCGGGCTGCCACTCCCAGCTCAAGAGAGCTGCCATTAACCCCAGACACCAAGCGCTGCAGGGCCGCTGCTCCAATCATGGCGGCATTATCCGTGCAGTATCGAAGCGGTGCCGTGTGCACTTCAATTCCCTGTTCTTGTCCACGTTTGCTCATCAGTTCTCTTAGGCGGCGGTTAGCAGCGACTCCTCCAACCATCACCACAGTTTTTAGGCCCTGGTCATTAGCGCAGAGCAAGCTGCGCTCGACCAAAACATCTGCAACCACTTGCTCAAAACTGGCAGCAAGATCTGCGCGGGGCAGGTCTTCATCAGCCTCTGAAAGAGCCTGAACCAGGCGCAGCATGGCGGTCTTCAATCCGCTGAAAGAGAAATCGTAGGGATGAAATCCACCACCAGGCTTAGAGACCCGTCCTTTGGGCAAAGAAAATCTGCCAGAGTCTCCAGTCGCGGCCAACGCCTGAATAGCGGGGCCACCTGGATAGGCCAAACCGAGCAAACGACCAACTTTGTCAAAAGCCTCTCCAGCAGCATCATCATGGCTACGTCCAAGACGCACCATCTCACTCTCTGCCCCGACCCGAATCAACTCAGTGTGTCCCCCGCTCACAAGTAGCACCAGATAAGGAGGGCGTGGAGGATGTTCCGCCAAGCGCACTGAAGCCAAATGCCCCTCCAGGTGATGAATGCCAAAAAAAGGCAGCGCATGGAGAGCAGCCAAAGATCGGCCTGTCACCGATCCCACCATCAGTGCTCCGGCCAGCCCAGGGGTCACCGTTGCCGCTACAGCATCAAAGCGAGCCATCGACTGTCCCGCCTCCTGCAAAACCTCCTCTACAAGATGAGGCAGAGCCTCCACATGCAAGCGAGAGGCCACTTCCGGTACCACGCCTCCCCACTGGGCATGTTTCTCAACCTGAGAAGCAATTCGGCTAGCGATAACCTGCAAACACCCGTTATTTAGACGTAGAACTGCGGCAGCCGACTCGTCACAACTTGTTTCGAGGGCAAGCACCGTCGGCATGGTTGTGGGAAGCCTCATTTACATTTTACTTGTGACATCCTGCCGTTCCGGAGCAGGTCTTACAGGAATCGAAACCGATGCGTCGTCTCTTCGCCGTTGTGCTCTCGGCTCTGCTGGTTCTCGGCTTTGCACCCGTTGCTAAAGCTGACATAGCTGGCCTAACCCCTTGCGCTGAGAATGCCCGTTTTCAGCAGCGAGCCAGTGCTGCAGACACTCCACAGGCCATTGCCCGCTTTGACCGCTACAGCAAATCCTTGTGCGGTGATGACGGACTCCCACACGCTCTAATCCCAGCGCCAGTTGAGCCGTTTGCGATGTCCTTTATTCGCGGCCATGAAGGCGAAATCATGATCCCAGGGGTGATTTTCATCTACATCGCTGGAATCATTGGTTGGGCTGGTCGTTCTTATCTCCAGGCCATCAAAGCCAAAGGCCACAAAGCAGCCTTAGACAATGAGATCCATCTTGATATAACCCTGGCTTTCAATTGCATGCTGAGAGCTTCCGCCTGGCCGTGGCTCGCTCATATTGAAGGCCAAAATGGCAGCCTCCGTGAGAGCGACGACAAGATCACAGTTTCACCACGCTGAGCAATATTCTCCTCTTAACAACCACCCCTTTTCCCCTTTATCAAGATGAGAAAATTCTTCGAAAGCTGGCCAATGGCTGCCGTTCTCTGGGTATGGCTCACAGCGGGAATAATTGTTGAATTCAACCGCTTCTACCCAGATCTTCTCTTCCACCCAATGGGTCTTTGAAGAGCTGAAGAGCATCACCAACTACAGCCAAGAAACAAATTAGCTTCTTGGCTAACCCCCTTAAAAAAGCCCTCTAAAGGGGCTTTTTTTATTGGCCTATGTTGTCAAATAACGCTTTAAGGTCAGGAAAAAGTCTTCGCATCAACAGCTCAGACCCATCAAAGACTCCAGCTCAATCACAGCAACCTGCAGGTTGTCATTAATCACCACTGCATCAAACTCCTGCTGAGCCATCAGTTCCTCCCTAGCCCTAGCTAAACGTCGCTGAATTGCCTCTTCAGGATCAGTGGCCCGTCCGCGAATGCGTCGTTCAAGCTCCTCAAAACTGGGCGGTGCCAAAAAAATCTGAAAAGCTTCAGGGAAACTGCGCCGCACCTGTCGGGCCCCTTCCAGTTCAATCTCAAGCAAAACCGGACGGCCTAATGAAAGCTGCTGCTCAACAGGTTGGCGTGGGGTGCCATATCGATTGCCTGCAAATTCAGCCCATTCAAGACAACCGCCAGCTTGAACCAGTTCTGCAAAGCGATCACGGTTCAAGAAGAAGTAATGATCGCCCTCAATCTCGCCTTGCCTGGCTTCACGCGTTGTCGCCGAAATAGACAGCCAGATCTCTGGATGGAGCTCTAGGAGTTGCTTCACTAACGAACCCTTGCCAACGCCACTGGGCCCAGTAATCACCGTGAGCTTTCCTTCAGCGGCGGATGAAGCCATTGATTGCATTGAATCGGATCGCAGAGTAGGAAGGCTGCGTGCAATCCAGGTCCCGACTGAATCGATGGCCCATGCTGCCCTCCAGGTCATGGACCTCTCAAGCTTGCGCGCTGTACTGAGCGAGCTCCGCAAGGAGGTGCTGCCAAGCCGCTTCGAAAAGGTCCAACAACCAGAACCTCATACCCTCCAACTGGGGCTGCGCACACTCAAAGGTCTTGTGTGGCTGGAACTCAGTTGGCGTGCTGATTGTCCCCGACTGGTCAAGATCACCCCTCCTCCCCGCCTAGGCAGCGGCAGCACTTTGGCCCAGCAGATTCAACATGGCCTTCGACAGATGGCCCTCATTGAACTGAAACAGAAAGGATTTGATCGCGTGGTGGAGTGCGGCCTCGCCCACCGCCCCGGCGAACCTATCGAGCGCACTCTTGTGCTGGAACTGATGGGACGCCACAGCAACCTGCTTCTGCTTGATCGTCAACGCCAGGTGATCACCCTTGGACGCCAGGTACGCAACCATCAATCAAGAGTGAGACCAATCGGAACTGCAGACATCTATGTAGCTCCACCACCGATGCAAGGCAGAGAACCAAGCTCAAAGGAATCCCTAAAACGCTGGAAAGACATTCTCTGCCTTGTGCCAACCAAGCTACGTAGCGCTCTGCAGCAGTGTTACCAAGGCATCAGTCCTGCACTAGCTTTGCAGCTGGTTGACGACGATGCAAAAAAAGCACATGCCCTGCTGGAGGTTTCAGTACTTGAGATCACCGACGAGCAATGGCAACACCTTTACCACCGCTGGAGTCGATGGCTGGACTGTCTTGAGAAAGAGCGCTTCACGATGAGGTTTGACGGTCCAAGCAGCTACCGCGTCTGGGACTGTGACACCTCAACCTCCTCCTCCTTCACCGATGGGCTCAGCCTCACTCTCGGGAGTTATTACCGAAGGCATCTTGAAACCCAATCTCTCAATCAACTAGCCGAAGACCTCCAGAAAAGACTTTTTCAGTGGCGACAACGAGAGGAGCAGGCCCTTGGCGAACAACAGGGTCGACTCAACGAAACCAGTCAAAGCAATTCTCTTCAACAACAAGCCGACGCCATGCTTTGCCTGCCTTCGCCGAGCAAGGATCTGATCAACCAAACCCAAAAGCTCTACCGAAAAGCTCAAAAATTCCGCCGCTCAGTGCCCGTGCTGAAAACACGGATTGAACATCACCAGCAAAGGCTGCAGCTGATCCAAGGCAGTGAAATGTTTCTGGAAGATCTGCTTGGAACCAGCTGGGAAGGACAGCGAGAACGGTCGATAAGGCTGCAGGAGTTGCGGCAGGAGCTGGACGAGTTGCTGATCTCTCAATCCCGCAATCGCCAGAAGCGAGGCCGTCGCAATCAACAACCCCCAAGCCCCCTCGAACTGACCACTCCTGGTGGACTCATCGTTCAGGTTGGTCGCAACCACCGCCAAAACGATTGGATCAGCCTTCGCCAAGCTCGCCCTGGTGATCTTTGGTTTCATGCCCAGGAATGTCCAGGCAGCCATGTCGTTCTCAAGGCCTCCAATGGCCATGCTGAGGAGGCCGACCTGCAACTAGCTGCAGACCTGGCCGCTCACTTCAGTCGTGCTAGAGGCAATCAACGCGTACCCGTGGTGATGGTGCCCACAAGCAACCTGCAGCGAATCCCAGGAGCAGGCCCAGGGACCGTGCGATACCGGGACGGAAACCTTTGCTGGGCTGAACCAGACCGAGGGCTTCAACACCTCTCTGCCTCAGAACTCTTAGTCTGATGAAAACCAAGCGGCGCCTGTTCTGACCAGTCCCGATCAGCCCACAGGTTCGGTTCTTCCACCCCCTACCCCGATTCACGTCGAGCAGGGAATCAAGCACACCGAACTACCCCACGACGTGGAAATGCCTCTGGTTGATCACCTGGAGGAATTACGGCAGCGAGTGCTGCGCAGTCTGCTTGCTGTTGTTTTAGCGGCAGGTGCCTGCCTGCTCATGGTGAAGCCGCTCGTACGGCTGTTGGAAGCTCCGGCTGGATCCATTCACTTTCTTCAGCTGGCCCCAGGAGAGTTTCTATTCGTCTCAATCAAGGTGGCAGGCTACGCAGGCTTAACACTTGCACTGCCCTATGTGCTCTACCAAGGGCTTGGATTTGTATTGCCTGGCCTCACTCAACGGGAACGACGTCTGATCGCGCCAGCAGTAGCTGGATCAGCGATCTTGTTTCTAGCCGGCCTTGCCTTCGCCTGGTGGGCCCTAGCACCAGCAGCTCTGAAGTTTCTGGTGAGTTATGGCGCCGATGTAGTCGAGCCACTGTGGTCAATTGAGCGGTATCTCGATTTTGTGCTTCTGCTGATGCTGGCTACCGGCCTGGCCTTTCAGCTACCTGTGCTCCAGTTGATATTAGGAATTCTGGGGTTATTGCACTGGCAACCCATGTTGAGTGCCTGGCGATGGGTCGTGCTTGGTGCCGCCTTGGCTGGAGCTGTATTGACCCCATCCACTGATCCAATCACCATGCTGCTGCTGGCTGGAGCCATTACAGCCCTTTTCCTGATTGGAGTAGGCCTAGTGGCGCTAACTGATCAATTCAGGCCAGACATGCCTGCAAGCGAAAGCGACCAGCCTCCTACAGCCACAAATTGAGAAGCTTGATCTTTCTGTTGTGCGCGCCAGCAATTCCCAGACGACCTCTGCCAAGCCCAGTCGAATGACCGCCTAAAGCGCCTCGCCGAGATGATTGCGATAAGCCTGTTGATCCAGAACATAAAGATTGCTGCTCAAATACGCCCAGATCACCTGCAAGTACAGACTCTGGCGGCACACCAACAAGTGCATGGCTTAAAAAGTTTGCCGACAATTCCTTAAGCAAGCAATTCCCTCTCCTAGCTCTAGAGGCAACAGAGCATCGTCAAGGATTAGCCAAAGCACAGAATGATGCGACGATTGCATTGAAAAGCCCAGTCTTTGCAAAGCGTGACGTGCCCTTCACAGTCCATAATGGTCTCCATTCTGCGCAGATCGAACATCCGTCATGACACAAATGACCTCGAGTGATGTGCCCGGGATGGGTCGTCGGCAGTTCATGAACCTGCTCACTTTCGGGTCAGTGACTGGCGTTGCGCTTGGATCCCTCTATCCAGTGGTGAAGTACTTCATTCCACCTCGTGCCTCCGGGAGCGGAGGTGGCACGAGCGCCAAGGATGAACTTGGCAATTCGGTCACAGCAAGCGGCTGGCTTGCGAACCATTCAGATGGTGACCGCAGCCTTGTACAAGGGCTGAAAGGTGATCCCACCTACCTGATTGTTGAAGGTGATGATGCCATTGGCAGTTACGGAATCAACGCGATCTGCACCCACCTCGGCTGCGTGGTGCCTTGGAACAGCGGGGTTAATAAATTCGTCTGCCCGTGTCACGGCAGCCAATACAACTCCACCGGAAAGGTCGTAAGGGGGCCGGCACCCCTCTCTCTCGCATTGGCCAACATCGCTGTCGAGAACGACAACGTCTTTGTAAGCCAATGGACCGAGACAGACTTCCGCACGGGCGAGAAGCCCTGGTGGACCTGAATCTGACAACCAAACGCACCATCGTCGTTCCAGCTCTCCTATCCCCTCGCATCATGCGTCGCCTCATCCCCATCCTTCTCGGCTCACTGGTTCTTAGTTTGTCGATTCTTGTTGCTCCAGCTGCCAGCTGGGCCTATCCCTTCTGGGCTCAACAGAACTACGACAACCCCCGAGAAGCTACTGGCAAGATCGTCTGTGCGAACTGTCATCTAGCCCAAAAAACCACTCAGGCAGAAGTACCTCAATCAGTACTACCCGACAGCGTCTTCAAAGCAGTGGTAAAAATCCCCTACAAGAAAGACACAACAGAGATCAGCTCCGATGGCAGTGATGTGCCCCTCCAAGTGGGTGCCGTTGTCATGCTTCCTGATGGATTCAGGCTGGCCCCACAGGATCGCTGGAGCGAAGAGATAAAAGAAGAAACCAAAGGAGTCTTCTTCACTCAATACAGCGAAGAAAAGGAGAACATCCTTCTTGTTGGCCCGCTTCCTGGTGACAACAACAAAGAAATTGTTTTCCCAATACTTTCACCTGATCCTGCGACTGACAGCAGTATTCAATTCGGAAAATATTCCATCCACGTTGGAGGCAACCGTGGACGAGGCCAAATATTGCCTACTGGTGAAAAAACCAATAACAACGCGTTCACAGCAACTGAAGCTGGCACAATTACATCTATTAAGTCTGGTAAAAATGGGGAAAGCGACATCAAGCTCAAAACTGACAGCGGAAAAGTTATCAGTGAAACCATTCCAGCTGGTCCAAGCCTGTTGGTAAAAGTAGATGACAAAGTAGAGGCTGGCGCCCCCTTAACTAGCGACCCCAATAGTGGTGGCTTCGGACAACTCGATACCGAGGTTGTGCTCCAGAATCCAGTTCGAATCTATGGACTCTTGGCATTCTTTGTAGCAGTTTCTCTCGCTCAGATCTTACTTGTATTGAAGAAGAAGCAAGTCGAAAAAGTTCAGGCAGCTGAGGGGATCTGATCCCCATTCATCTCAACTCAATGGACGCATTCATCGCGACCTTTACCTCTCCAGGGCCCGAGCTCTTTCAGCTCGGGCCCTTTGCCTTGCGATGGTATGGATTGCTGATTGCCATCGCCGTACTGATCGGCCTCAATCTGTCCAGCAGCCTGGCCCGTAAACGAGGCCTTGAGCAGGGCTTGATCAGTGATCTGCTGCCCATTCTCGTATTAACTTCCGTTGTTGGAGCACGCATCTACTACGTCGCATTTGAGTGGAGGAACTACAGCGGAAACAATTTTTGGAGCTCGATCAATATCTTTGGACTGGCCATCCCAATCCCAAGTGCCGTGGAAATTTGGGGTGGAGGAATCGCTATTCATGGGGCCCTGCTTGCTGGCACCCTTGCAGTATTGATCTTCTGCCGTTGGCGTCGCCAAGCCTTCTGGGATGTTCTTGATGTGCTTGTCCCATCCATTGCCCTTGGCCAGGCAATCGGACGCTGGGGAAATTTTTTCAATAACGAAGCCTTCGGTGTTCCAATCAAGGGCGACCTTGCTTGGAAATTGTTCATCCCATTCGTGAATCGTCCACTTAATTATGCCAATAACGAGTTTTTCCATCCGACATTCCTCTACGAATCAATTTGGAATCTTCTAGTCTTCACGGTGCTAATTGTTCTTTTTCAACGCAGCAGCAAAGGACTACTGAAGCTTCCCGCCGGAGCGTTGAGCTGCATCTACCTGATCACTTACAGCCTAGGCAGAGTCTGGATCGAAGCACTTCGAACTGATCCCCTCTGCCTAGGCGCCTTACCACCTTCCTGTGAAGGGGGCCTGCGTATTGCCCAGCTGATGAGTTTGGCGATGATGGCAGTTGGAGGTTTTGGCCTCTGGTGGCTCTATGGTCGCAAACGAAAGCTACCGGACCCTGGTAGGCCTAGGTCATTCGCTTGATGAGCAGAATCTCCATCGTTGGTGCAGGTCCAGGCGCGACTGATCTGCTAACCCTGCGTGCCGCAGAACATCTCAAGCAGGCTGAGGTCCTTGTATGGACCGATTCACTGGTTTCACCAGATATTGCAGCATTGGCACCTGAATCCTGTGAACGAATCCGCACCAGCTCAATGACCCTCGAGGAAGTTCTTCCGCTTCTGGTGAACAGGGCACAAGCAGGCAAGCGGGTGGTCCGTCTTCACGACGGAGACCCCTGCCTTTATGGGGCCCTGTCTGAACAGATCTGTGGCCTTGCTGACGCAGGCATTGAAGTAGAGGTTGTGCCGGGTTTGAGTGCTTACCAAGCGACAGCCGCAGCCCTAAATGCTGAACTCACCATCCCTGGCCTTGTCCAAACCATAGTTCTCAGCAGAGCAGGAGGACGCACCGGTGTTCCCGAGCGCGAAAACCTCCAACATCTGGCATCACTTGGAGCCTCTCTATGCCTCTACCTCAGTGCACGCCATGTAGAGGAAGTACAAGCCACACTGCTGCAGCACTATTCAGCTGAAACTCCAGTAGCTATCGGCTACAGGGTGAGCTGGCCCGATCAATGGTTAAGCGTGGTGCCTTTGAAGCAAATGGCTACGACCTCCCGTGAACACGAGCTGATTCGCACCACCCTTTATGTCGTTAGTCCGGCCCTAGCTGCAGGACGCCAACGTTCGAAGCTGTATTCTCCAAGCCACAAACATCTCTTTCGCCAAAAGGGCTAAAGAGAGTGTTTTAAAATCCAGTAGTGCGGGCGATTAGCACAGTGGTAGCGCACTTCCTTCACACGGAAGGGGTCGTGGGTTCGAATCCCGCATCGCCCATAAGTTTTTATGCCAAGCATTTGCTTGATCTGCTCATCATCAAAACCAGGTGATCCCATATACATGGGGACAAATGATGCCTGACAAGCTCAGTGCTTCCAACTAAGGTCAAATGCATGCAGGTCAACACTCCTCTTCCTTAATGCCGGAGCACCCTCAGGACTTCTTGAGTGACCAATCCCACTCAGAGCAACTCTCCACACCATTGATTCAAGTTGGCGCGTTGCTTAGAGAAGCCCGCGAAAAACGGGGGTTCTCAATAGCAGAAATTGCGGGAAGTCTTCGAATAGGCAAAGAGCAACTAATAGCCCTGGAGAATGGAAACAAAGACCTACTACCTGAGCCGGTTTTTATTAGAGCCATGGTGCGCCGGGTCGCCGAGCGACTCAACCTGGATGCGACTGCCCTTGTGCAGCAAATTCAGGTCATCATTCCATCAAACTCCGAAGCCCTACGCCAATCAAAGAGCAAAGCGTCTCGTCCAAACCTAAAAGTGATACCTGCATTGGCCTTTTTGGGAGGGTTGATTGGATTGACTGCAGCAGGACTAGGCATCACCTATTACAGCAACCCCAACACCTTTACCCGCATCCAAACAAGCATCAACAACGCAATCATTTCAATCAACGACACCGCCGAAGACATGATCTTTGGGTCTTCAACTCGTTCAAATGATGTAAAAGATGAGCCTAAGGACACCGACCTAATCTCTCAGCCTGCAGATGCAGCACCTAGCCAAAATTTGCCATCAACATCTCCATCAGGGCTAAAAAAACCAAATAATAATAATCAACCAGCTTCAACTGAACAGCCAAAAACGCAGCCAGGCAGCAACCCTAACCCCCAACAGTGAGGCTGAGATTATTTTTGAAGGCGACCTTAGCGAGCCGTTCAGCTATCCACTAGAGCAAGGCCTAGAAATCTATGCAGGGCATCCTGATCTGATTCATATAACTCATAATCGAAAACCGCCTACTGCTCTGGGTGCAATTAGAAAGATCCGCTGGCATCAATTATCCAACAACAACCTAATACTGAACTAAGTTCACTCCTTAACGACAACTTTCATGGTTACGCCGCTTGCTTCTTTCACAACCGAAGCACAGCTCTTCAAGCTCCATTGTTCAAGGCTGAGATTCTGATTCAATCCTTCCGGCACTAGTTCAAAGACAATCTGATCATCATCAGCGGACTTCACTCTTATTGCAGCCACCACTGGCTCAGGACGGCGATCAATGGCTGCTGCTAATCGCAGCAACAAAGCCATCTCGGCAACGAGGCGACGATGCTCCCGGGTGGCTAAAGCCTGCCATTCCAGATGACGCTTCTTGGGAAGACTGCGGCGGTGATAGCGCGCAATAGCCGCAACCATCAAATGCTCCGCTTCCGAATAGCCGAGCAACTCGCCATGACGAATGAGATACCAGGAATGCTTGTGATAAGCACTGAGATTGATGTGCTGACCACAGGCATGCAACATGGCCGATGCCCAAAGCAGATCCCGACCACCTCCATCATCTTGATGAAGAACACCATGTGTGTGGTCGTAAAGGCTGAGTGCATGGCTGGCTACACGCTCTGCACGGCGGTGATTCACTGCAAAACGCTGCACCTGATGAATCACGGTGCGCTGACGAATACTGCTCTGAAAACTAAAGCGATCCTCCAGTAGGCCATGTCGCAGCATCCAATCAACGATCAACCCCTCCCTCAGAGCCCTTTCACTCAGCACCAGCTCATCAGCAGAGAGCATCTGCATGGCAGTTTGAAGAATCAGCGCACCCGGAACGATGATTTCGGCACGGCGATCATTAATCGGCGTCTGGATGCGACGCTGCTCAGGCGTCATCGCTATCAGCTTCTCAACCAGGCCATCAAGCTGCTGCCGTGTGATTCGATAGCCATGCAATCTCAACGGAGGGCGATCGTCTTCGCTAGCCAACAAAGCACCGATGGCCATGGCGGTTCCACTGGTGGCAACCATCACAGGGCTCTCCCCAGGCTTGATGCGACGGCAGACCTTATCAACAGCTGGCTCTAAAGAACCCTGAATAAATGTCTGCAAAAAGGAACGCCGTTGAGGGGGGATTGGTTCATGCTTGACAAAATCCCTCTGTAGCCGAACCGCACCAACCCGCGTGCTTGTCAGAGCCCGAGCATCGCGACCATCCGCGAGGATGAGTTCTGTGGAACCGCCACCGATATCGAGCAAAAGATGGGGACACTCCCCAAAAGGCATGCCAGACAAAACACCCAAATAGATCAGTCGTGCTTCCTCAGCACCGCTCAACAGATCCACCTCAAGGCCAAGCTGATCCTGAATCCGTTGCAAAAAATCCCGCCCATTTGAAGCTTCACGTACTGCGCTAGTCGCCGACGCAACCACCTGCTCCACCTGATGGCTGGCGGCTAGCTCCTTAAAACGTTTGAGTGTCTCAAATACCCGCTCCATAGCAGGACCCGTGAGCTCTCCAGAGTCAGGGTCTCGCTCACCAAGCCTGGTGGTTGATTTCTCTGCAAGATCAACGCTGAAGGTATGCAGAGAAGGATCAACCGACGCCACCAAGAGATGGGTGGAATTGGTTCCAATATCAATCGCGGCAACGTTGCGGAGCTCTCGCTCAGAACGGAGCTGACCAGCACTGACGTACCTGGCCTCCTCCTGCTCGACATCAACCACACCGAAAGGCAATGGCTCGACACCTGGCATGAAGTACAGGAGCCTGGAACGAGACCACTTTGCCATCAGCCAACGATGTCTGGAGGTCCCTCCCTAGGGTTCTTCAAACCCAGAAACCCGTGACCAGCAGATCCTTCTCCAATGGCTTAAGGCAATGGCTAGAGCTGCTGCGATGGCACAAACCCAGTGGTCGGCTCATCCTTCTCGTGCCAGCAGGTTGGAGCCTTTGGCTCACTCCAGATGCACCTCCTTTAGCAGGGCTTGTGAGTCTGATCGTCGTTGGAGGTCTGATGGTGAGCGGCGCCGGTTGCATTGCCAATGATCTCTGGGATCGACGCATTGATCGCCAGGTGGAACGCACCAGGGAACGGCCACTAGCGAAGGGCAGCATTCGAATTTGCACTGCTGTGGGCTTATTGATTGTGTTGTTGCTGCTCAGTCTTTTGGTCGTGGCCTCCCTGCCAACGCCAAGCCAGCGCCTATGCCTTGCTCTAGCCATCCTGGCCTTGCCACCGATCCTGCTCTACCCCTCGGCCAAGCGCTGGTTTGCCTATCCACAAGCGGTGCTTGCCCTCTGCTGGGGGTTTGCCGTACTGATCCCCTGGGCAGCAAGCCAGGCCAATCTCAAAGGAGGCTGGCCACTGCTGGGCTGCTGGTTGGCCACTCTGATGTGGACGTTCGGCTTTGACACGGTTTACGCCATGGCGGATCGTCGTGACGACGCCAACCTGGCCTTAAAAAGCAGTGCTTTGAGCCTGGGGAGCCATGCACTTAAAACTGTCGCGTTTAGTTATGCACTGGCCTGCACCTTTTTGGCTAGTTCAGCAGTGAGCGCAGGAGTGGGCTGGGCCTTTTGGCCCTTCTGGCTCATCGCCAGCATCGGCATGCAAAAAGAAACGTGGACCCTGCGAGGTTCCAATCAACCAATTACGACCTACGGGCAGCACTTTCAGCATCAAGTTCTGCTAGGCGCAATGTTGCTGCTCGGCTTGATCCTGGGGCGCATCAGCTGAATCATGGTGCAGCTCCGATCTAACCTGCTCACACCAGCGCTTCAACGTGGCGACGAGGTGGTCACAGTGGCTGCGAGTTCAGCGCTGGATGATGAACAATCACTGCTCGAAGGCCTCAAAGTCCTTGAAGGGTGGGGATTAGTCTGCCGGCCTCAGCAAGTGAGTGAACGCCGCTGGGGCTACCTAGCGGGCAAAGATGCCAGCCGCCAGCGCGATCTAAATTCTGAGTCCCCTGCTGCTCTGTTGGCTTGTGCTCGCGGCGGCTGGGGAGCTGCACGTTTACTGGAACACAAGCAAACCTGGCAGCCAGGCTGGCTAATGGGGTTTTCAGATGTCACCGCCCTGCTCTGGGCACGTCTGGCGGCCGGGTTCGACGGCTGCGTGCATGGCCCCTTACTCACCACACTTGCCAAGGAACCCGCCTGGAGCAAAGCCCGACTGCATGATCTTCTCTTCGGCAAACACATCCCAGACCTTGAAGGGCAGCCCTGGATGGGTGGAGTAGCTAGCGGGCCCTTGCTGGTCGCCAATCTCACTGTGGCCTCCCATTTGCTAGGCAGTAGCCATGTACCCGATCTCAAGGGTGCAATCTTGATCCTGGAAGATGTTGAGGAAGCGCCCTATCGCATCGACCGCATGCTGACCCACTGGCGCCTCGCAGGCCTACTACAAAGACTGGCCGGCCTCGGATTCGGCAGCTTTAAGGGGTGTGAAGCACCTGAACAGATTCCCGGGGATCAAACCTTCCAACTTGAGGAAGTATTAAAAGAACGCAGTACTGATCTCGGAATTCCTGTCGTCGGCCAACTCCCAGTTGGTCATTGCTGCGGCAATGCTGCCTTACCACTTGGACGACAAGCCCAGCTTGACGGCAGCCATGGCCGGCTCAGCTTGCTGTGCTAACAGCCTCAACCATCGTTCTCACCAGGCCAAAGTCTTCCTCCCCGTGGTTTGTCATCTCCGGTATTAATTGATGAGGTTCTGGGTGCTAAGCCCTAATAATCCAATTTGTGCTCTGAATCAATCCGTTTTAAGAAATCTCTTTAAGCAGCTCTGCTTTGGCGATAACGTAATGATCCGCCGGAAATACATTTAAGCTCCTCAAAAATCAGTTCCTCAGGGAAGAATTCGTAGTTAGGTTTAAGGATTGGTTTGACCAGTTTTTTGCTTGCTTGGACAGACAAGCCATCTCTCGAATCAATGGCTAATGCGTTGACCTCTGTCACACGCCTCAGTGAGGTTGATCACTCCGAAATCACTGTGCTTTGAGAAAGATCTCCATCACGCCGAGATGTGCTGCACTGGGATTAAATGCTTAAAAGGTCACTCGTGATCTGGCATATTTTTGGTTGAAGCTATCAGGCCACATCAACTGCAGAAATTGATCTCTCTAGGCCAAGAACAACTTGCCTGGGCTTGGGATGCAAGGCTCAATCAAATACCAGAAGAGTGGCATCAAGTTGCCATCAAGTTCCTTAGAGCTAATGGTATTGGGAATGGGAATCTTCAGCTCAGCTTTTGCTGGTTAACGAAAGAGATATAGACATTTATTAGGGATGAGAAATTAACTGCTTTGAGAATACCAAGGGGCTTAGACCAAGTGCAACACCAAACAACTGAACACCTTGCTGAGTCATGAAAAGTTTTTGTAGTTTTGATCTGACTCAAGGCAATAAAAGCAAAATTATTGCCAGCCAATCCAATATTGAAGCATCGGCTATTGATCACAAACAGATTCCTAGTTTGCTCTCAGTGCAATCACTGCCTCGGCTACGGTGAGATCAAACGGAGTTGTGACTTTGATATTGGCAGGGCTGGCCTCCAGCACCTGCACCGGCCATCCCAGGCGTTCATAAAGCGAGGCGTCGTCAGTCACTGTCCAACCCTTGGCCTGAGCCTCAGCATGACCTTGCTTGAGCTGCTCCACAGCAAAGCCCTGCGGAGTCTGGGCTGCCCATAGTTCCGCACGATCTGGTGTGCCCGTAATGATCCCTTGACCATCAACGCGCTTGATCGTGTCGGTAACCGGAGTTGCCGCAATCACCGCTGCGCCAGCCACCACCGCCTCAGCACAGCGATTGATCAAAGCCGCTTCAGCTAAACATCTAGCCCCATCATGAATAAGAACATGCTGCGCAACTGAAGGCAACGCCTGTAATCCACGCTCTACGGATTCCTGCCTTGTGCTGCCCCCCTCAATCCAAACGACGGGTTTGGCGGCCTCAGCCAACAACTCCATGATCATTGCTCGGTCCACAGGTTGGCCAACAATGCCAACCCAAGTGATCGAATCGGCTTCCATCACCGCATCAATCGTCCAGGCAAGAACAGGGCGTCCTGCCAGAGGCAAAAGCAATTTGTTGCGATCCGCTCCCATACGGCTTCCGCTACCTGCAGCGACAATCAACAGATGCATATGCGCCTCCTGCCGCAAGCAGGCTGAAACCTCCTCCATACAATCAGCTCGCAAGGCCTCTGCCTCTGGATCGATGCGTGTTCTCGCCCTCAGCCCGGGTCCTGTAATCGAACAGCTTCAGAGGCTTCCAGCCCTAGCAGCCGCAGCCAACCAGCTGCAAGGCAAACTGCAGCTGGCCTGCGATCCCACCCATCAAGCTTTGTGGAATCTGTTGCCAGCGATAGAAAAGGTAATCCCAATCGCCTTTGACTCCAGCCCATCCCTCGCCGACTGGACCAATCTGCTCGGATCTGTAAGAGAAGGCCATTTTCAAGTTTGCTTCAATTTCGCCCAAGGGCGACAAGTGAATTTGGTGCTCTCAATGAGCCACATCCCCATCAGGATTGCGGAACAAGGCTTTGCACACACAGCCCTCGTTAAGCCCAGCAAAGGTTGGCCTGCCCAACAATTGGACTGCTACCTCCAAGCGATTGGCCTCACTCTTGACGCCGATAGCTTCCGGCTGTTCCTGCCAGACGACAGCCTTCAGAAGGTTCGTGATCAACACCCCACTGGAGAGGGCCCCCTCCTACTACTGGCTCCAAATGGCAACGATGGAGACTGGCCAACTCAGCAATGGTTAAGCCTTCCAAAGGCAATCAAAGGAAAATTACCCAATCTCAGAAGCATCACGCTGCCTTTAAAAGCACCCCTAATCCATCGCGCTGCCGAAGTGGCCTGCGCTGATGTCGTACTCAGCAGCTGTCCAATCACCCAACTGCTTGCCGTTTATACAGGCGTTCCCTTGGTTGCCCTAGGCACTCCGGCCGAAGCCTTACCGAAACGAGATGAAATCCGTTGCCTGGGTGCCAGTCATGCAGACATCAACTCAATCAACCAGCAGGAGGTTCTCAACGCTCTGGGCTTCCAATGAAAAGTTGGTGGTACCCATTCAAACGAGGTCCACTTGCAAGCCTGCCGTTGCGAGTGCTCGCCAAACCCTGGCTAGGGCCAATTCTGGCCCTAGCCGTGGTGATCTTGGTAGGAGCCTTGGGCTATCGCCTCACCGAAGGATGGGACTGGGGAGATTGTCTCTGGATGGTGCTCATCACCATCAGCACCATCGGTTATGGGGAGGTGGAACCGCTCTCGCAAGCTGGGCGACTGGTCACTGTGCTGATCATTGCGGGGGGGGTGGTCGTGGTTCAGCTCACGATTCAACGGGCACTACGGCTGACAGAATCCGGCTACTTTCGCCAGCTGCGGGAGCTGAGGTTTCGCAGGGTCTTGCGGCGTATGCGTGATCACGTCATCGTCTGCGGCTACGGCCGCATCGGCAAAGAAATCGCCTCAAAGCTGCAACTCGAGCAGGTCCCAGTGCTTGTCGTGGAAATAGATCCAGCCAACAAACAAACAGCAGAAGAACAAGGCCTAAATGTTTTACAAGCAGATGCAACCTTGGATGAGACGTTGCTTGAAGCTGGCTTAGACCATTGCCGCAGCCTGGTAGCTGCTTTACCCAGCAATGCAGCAAACCTCTATGTGGTCTTAAGTGCCAAAAGCATGCAACCCCACTGTCGACTGATCTCACGGGCCGATAGTGAAGAAGCTGCCGTCAAGCTGAAGCTCGCAGGTGCCAGCGTGGTAGTGAGCCCCTATGTCGCCGCAGGCCGGACCATGGCTGCCACAGCGCTGCGCCCCCTAGCTGTGGACTTCATGGATCTGTTGGCTGGATCGGATTATGAAATCGAAGAATTCCAACTCAGCCAAGACCCACTGAAATTCAACAAACTGAGCCACCGCAGCCTGGCCAAACTTCAACTGGGCCGACGCAGTGGAGCAATGGTGCTGGCCATCCGAGACGGCTCATCCCTGATGGCCAACCCCAGTAGCGAAGTCGAACTGGCCCCAGGTCAGTTACTTGTCGTCCTAGGCAGCAAAGCTCAACTCATCCGCTTACGTGAATTACTCGGCGAAGCATTGGACACCATCGAAAGGATGGCTAGTTGAGAAGAACTGCAATGGGTCCGTACGATCCTGCGAGAACGAATCACGCCATGACCTCTCCTCGTCCCCTAACTGGCCAAACCGCCCTGATCACAGGAGCCAGTCGTGGGATCGGTCGTGCTGTAGCCCTTGCCCTCGCTGAAGCAGGCGCAGAAGTAGTCGTGAACTACTCAAGCTCAGCTGATGCAGCAGAAGAAGTTGTTCAAGCGATCACCAGCAACGGTGGCTCTGCCTATGCCATCAAAGCCAATGTGGCAGAAGAAGATGCCGTAGACCAACTGATCAAAACCGTGCTTGAACGCAGCAGCAGACTGGATATTTTGATCAACAATGCAGGCATAACTCGCGATGGCCTGTTGATGCGAATGAAAACGGAAGACTGGCAAGCCGTGGTCAATCTCAACCTCACAGGTGTATTTCTATGCACTCGGGCTGTTGCTCGCACGATGCTTAAGCAAAAAAGCGGCAGAATTATCAATATCACCTCCGTGGTGGGCCTGATGGGCAATGCAGGCCAAGCCAATTACGCAGCAGCCAAAGCTGGAGTGGTGGGCCTCACGAAAAGTACAGCCAAGGAAGTTGCCAGCCGGGGAATCACTGTCAATGCAGTAGCCCCAGGTTTCATCACAACAGACATGACAAAAGAGTTGGATTCAGAACCGATTCTTGCCGCTATCCCATTGGGATCTTTTGGCACCCCAGAGCAAGTCGCTGGAGCTGTGCGCTTCTTGGTAGCCGACCCTGCAGCGGCTTACATCACTGGACAAGTGCTACAAGTTGATGGCGGCATGCTGATGGGCTGAGAAGCTACTGCCGGATCAGACGTTCAGGATTCCAGCGGTTGGCCAAGTTCATCTCGCAAGCGCCGGATGCGCTGAAGAAGTCTTAACCGTCTGCTCCTGGCAGTGGCTGTCAGGAAGAGACGCAAGGGCACATACACCAAAGCCATGATTCCGGCGAGGCCGGCCATGATCACAAAAAACAGCGCCCCAGTGTCATTCATAGCTGGACCATACCCAGCCAATCCCCTTCAAGCACACCCATAACAGCAAGGATTCGGCTTTCCCCACTTATTCCCCCTCGCCCGCAGTGAACGTCCTATGGGACATTGACGAACGGGTACCAGCAGACCATGGCCAAACTCCTCAGTTTTTCGGATGACTCCCGCAGTGCGCTTGAGCGCGGTGTTAATTCCCTAGCCGATGCCGTGCGCGTCACCATCGGCCCCCGTGGCCGCAACGTGGTGCTTGAGAAAAAATTTGGCGCCCCAGACATCGTTAATGACGGCGTCACCATCGCCAAAGAGATCGAACTTGACGATCCATTTGAAAACCTTGGTGCCAAGCTGATTCAACAGGTCGCATCCAAGACAAAAGACAAGGCAGGGGATGGCACCACAACCGCCACCGTGCTTGCCCAAGCGATGGTGCATGAAGGCTTACGCAATGTGGCCGCTGGCGCGAGTCCAATCGAACTACGGCGTGGCATGGAAAAGGCCGTGGCCCAATTGGTAGAAGAGCTTGCCCAGCTCAGTCAATCTGTTGGAGGTAATGCCATCCATCAGGTCGCCACTGTTAGCTCAGGGGGAGACCAGGAAGTGGGCCGGATGGTGTCTGAAGCCATGGACAAAGTAAGCGCCGATGGTGTGATCACAGTTGAGGAATCCAAATCTCTCGCCACCGAGCTAGAAGTCACTGAAGGCATGGCCTTCGACCGCGGTTACAGCTCCCCTTACTTTGTTACCGATGCAGACCGTCAGATCTGCGAATTTGAGAATGCCCTGCTGTTGCTCACAGACCGCAAGATCAGTTCAGTTTCCGATCTTGTGCCCATCTTGGAAAGCCTGCAGAAAAGTGGCTCCCCTCTCGTCATCATTGCGGAGGAGGTAGAGGGTGAGGCCCTTGCCACCCTGGTCGTCAACAAAAACCGAGGTGTCTTGCAGGTAGCCGCTGTTCGAGCACCATCCTTCGGAGATCGCCGCAAAGCTGCCCTGGCCGACATCGCAGTTCTAACTGGGGGAACTGTCATTAGTGAAGACCGCGCCATGACCCTTGAGAAAGTCAGCCAAGACGATCTAGGGCAGGTCCGACGAATCACAATCAGCAAAGACAACACAACCATTGTCGCCAAGGATGAGAACCGCGATGCCGTTAACGCCCGCGTGGCCTCTATCAAAAGAGAATTAGATGAAACTGACTCCGAATACGACCGCGAGAAACTCAATGAACGCATTGCCAAGCTGGCCGGTGGTGTAGCCGTCATCAAGGTTGGGGCACCTACCGAAACGGAACTCAAAAACCGCAAGCTGCGCATTGAGGATGCGCTCAACGCGACCCGTGCTGCAGTTGAAGAGGGGATTGTGGCCGGTGGTGGCACCACGCTCCTGCACTTAAGCAAAGGGCTGAGCAAATTGGCCGAACAGCTCAACGACGATCAACGCACCGGCGTAGAAATTGTGCAGCGAGCACTCTCAGCACCTGCACGCCAGATTGCCATCAATGCTGGCGAGAATGGTGATGTAGTGATCTCTGAGATACAACGCCTTAACAAGGGCTTTAACGCGATCTCCAGCACCTACGAAGACCTTTTGGAAGCAGGCATTCTCGATGCCACCAAGGTGGTGCGCTTGGCACTTCAGGACGCAGTCTCAATCGCTTCGATGATGGTCACCACAGAGCTTGTGATTGCAGACAAACCCGAGCCTCCTGCCCCCGCAGGCGATGGCGGTGGAGACCCGATGGGTGGCATGGGTGGCATGGGTGGCATGGGTGGCATGGGTGGCATGGGTGGCATGGGTGGCATGGGTGGCATGGGAATGCCAGGCATGATGTAGTCCGGCCCCAAAGCGTTCCCTAGGGCTAGAAAAAGAACACCGGCACAACGCATGGACAAGTCTCATGCGTTGTGGCTCTGCCTCGACAAGTCACGTCCCACAATTCGGTTGATGCCAAAACGCTGTGGAAGTCAAGCCGCCAATGTTCGGCAATAGTTTTCCACCTGCAAGTCGACACCGGTAATCGCTGTACCGACTACCACCATGTCTGCACCTGAAGAAAGTGCTTCTAGTGCTATCTGAGGAGAATCAAGCCCGCCTTCGCAGATGAGCTTGACATCTGAATCAAGTTGCTGCCGCAACTGCCCCAACAAACACAAACCTGGAGGCCGCTTAACAGCAGTTACTTCGGTATAGCCATAAAGAGTGGTGCCCACAAAGCTGCAACCAAGCTCTGCTGCACGTAAACCATTCTCGATCGTATCGACATCTGCCATCAGAGGAGCTCCCAAATCTTCTCGAACCCGACTCACCAGCTGATCAAGAGTGATCCCCCCTGGCCGATGACGCTGAGTAGCATCGAGAGCGACTACATCTGCTCCCGCCGACCAGACAGCCTGAACTTCCTCCCATCCTGGCGTGATGTAGACAGCACTATCAGGGAAGGAACGCTTCCAAAGCCCAATAATCAAGGCGTTCGGACAACGGCGTCGAACAGCACCAATGTGTTCCGGACTTTCCAAACGCACCCCAACCGCGCCATTGCAAAGACTGGTTTCAGCCATGGCCGCAATCACCTGAGGATGACGCATCGGTGAACCCTCAGGCGCCTGAACAGAGACAATCAACCCCCGTCTGAGAGTTTCAAAAGCAGGCAAAGACATGCTCAGGATGCCTTCAAGAACTCTGCATTCGTGATTAGCGAGCAATGATGCGGCAAATGGTTTAGAGCAAAAGCAGGGGAAGGTAGTACTAACAACGAGTTCAGGACCATCGGAGCTTGCTCCGACAGAGGCTCCTGCCCTTGAACGAAAACCTCTAAACAGTCCTGAAAATCAAATAACCATTGCATCTTCCAAAGGCTCAGCCATATCGTGAAGCGATAGCGATGCACCTGCTGGACATCAAGCATGGCAAGCAGTGGATTGGTGCACTAAATCAGGCGAGTTTACGGTTCAACAAAGGACGAATCATCAGGAACAAGCCAACGGTGACCACCATCAACACAGCCAAACATCCATAACCACTCACAGTCCCGTAAGGAGCATCAAGCAGAACGGCACCAAGATCAAGCGGACCGGCATAGGCAGCTCGTATGGGCTCAATCGCAAAAGTAAGAGGATTTAGAGCCGCAAGCCAGCCAAGCCAATCAGGCATAAAAGAAAGCGGCGCCAGAGCCGTGCTCGCAAACAACAAAGGCAAATTGGCCACAAAGATCACAGCAATCAATTCAATGTGACCTGGCAGAGCAAAAGCCAGGCCAAGGCTCAAGGCAGTGAACGCAAAAACTAGCAACAACAAGGTGAACAACACCAAGACCAGTCCCGAAACACCTGGCCAGCCGTAACCCAGCAAGGCAGCCGTTGCCATGATCGCCAGGCTCTGCAGAAGACTTAGAGATGTGATGTAGATCACAGAAGCAAGCACGATCGAGCTGCGACTGCGCAGCGGAGCCACCAGAAGACGGTTTAAAAAGCCAAATTCACGATCAAACATCACTGGCAATCCAGCATTGAGTGCACCACTGAACGCGGTGAACACAATCACACCAGCCCCTAAGAACCGCCCGTAGCTCATGCCTCCTGGCAACAAACCATCCGGAGCATTAGAGAACAAAGCACCAAACAACACCAACCAGATCAAGGGCTGAAGGATGCCAGCAATCAAGGTCGAAGGGCGTCGCAACAGCTGCAAGAAAAGTCTGCGAGTCAGGGCCAAAGTTTCCTGCACAAGATCAACCAATGGCCCCTGCTCTGCAGCACGGGTGGTAACAGCGGCAACAGGGCTAGTCATGGAGTGACTGTCAACAGAACGAATGAGAAAAGGGTGGATTAAGGCAGATCCAACTCAATAAAACGAACGAAAGGGATCAACGCATCGCTTTTTTGCGCTCCAGCTTTGAGTCTCGTTGACCAGCTACAGCTAACTCAGCGTCCATCAGGGTTCGGCCAGTGGCCTGCAAATAAACATCATCCAAGCTCGGGCGACTGTGAGCGAGGGCAAAGACAGGCAGCTGAGCACCATCAAGTTGCTCACGCAAACGAGGCACAACCTCTTCATTTTCTACAACAAGGTTGAGGGAAAAACCCTGTACCCGGTTGACCACCACCTGGCGCACACCATCCACACCTTGGAGAAGCTGCCTGACCTGCTCGGCCTCACGATCATCGCTGAATTCCTTCACACGCAGAGTCACCCGATCACCTCCAAGTTGCTGCTTGAGCTGATCAGGAGTTCCCTCTGCGATCACTCGCCCGTCATCAATGATCGCCATCCGATCAGCAAGGGCCTCAACCTCCTCAAGGTAATGACTACTAAGGAGAACGGTGGTGCCTTGGGCCCTCAACTCACGCAACAATTGCCAAATCGCTGAACGACTCTCGATATCCAAACCAACGGTGGGCTCATCCAACACCAGCAACTGTGGTTGATGCAACAAACCTGAGGCCAGATCTATCCGGCGACGCATGCCACCCGAATAGGTGCCGCAACGTCGATCAATCCAATCCTGCATGCCAAGGCAATCAATCAATTCAGCAATACGTCCATCCCTATCGCTAGAGCGCAAGTGATATAAATCCCCCTGCAACTGCAACAACTCCCGACCTGTGAGGATCTTGTCGATAGCAACCTCTTGTGCCACATAGCCCAATTCGAGCCGCACAGCACGTGGATCACTTAAAGCATTGAGGCCAGCCACGCTGACAGTGCCTGAATCAGGAGCCAGAAGGGTGCAAAGAATCCTGAGAGTGGTTGTTTTGCCTGCACCATTTGGACCAAGCAAACCATAAAGACATCCCCTAGGCACCTTGAGGCTGAGACCTTTTAGGGCTTGAACCGTTCCATAGGACTTCTCAAGCTGCTTCAGTTCAATCATCGGCATCAAGAGGGAACGTAGTACAAGTGTTAAAAATCTAGGCAGCTCTATAGAGCTACCAGACCCTCCAGGGGGTCTCTAGTGACTTCTGTTTAGATGAACTGCCCGCTGCTAGCCATCTGCTGAAGCAAAGACCAGGCCTGAAGATCAAAATTAGCCGCCATGGGCAAACGACTAACCACCAGAAGAAGGCAGATACCAAACATATAGAAGATCGACCAACGGAAGAGCCCCTTGGCTCGATCAACATTCTCCGGAGCAGCACCTAACTGATGAACCATTTGCAGCAGACGAGCATTGAAAGGGATCAACAAAAGTCCGTAGAGCAAGCCCCCCTCCGGCAAGGCCCAGACACCAAAACCGCTGAGTAGAACCGTGGCCCAGCCATAACGAGAAATAGCTCTGACGGTGACAACAGGGCCCTGAATAACAGGAAGCATGGGTATCCCAACAGCCCTGTAGTCGTCCCGCAGCAACAGGGCCAGTGCCCAAAAATGCGCTGGGGTCCAAAGCATGACCAGCGAGAACAACCACCATCCACTAAGGCCCACATGCCCGCTGGCCGCAGCCGCACCCACGAGAGGGGGGATCGCTCCAGCAACCCCTCCGATGACAATGTTTTGGGGCGTGCGGGGCTTCAAGATCGCCGTGTAAAGCAGCACGTAACTGCACAGACCAAGCAAAGACAGGCCAGCCGCAAGACAGTTCACACCACTCACTAACAGAGCCGCTGCCGCCAAGGTGCAAGAGATGGCACCAATGAACGCCGCAGTTGGAGACAAGCGTCCTGAAGGCAAAGCCCTACCACTTGTGCGTTGCATGCGCCCATCAAGATCCTGTTCCCAAATGCAGTTGAGAACACCAGCAGCCGCAGCAGCCAGAGCCCCTCCTCCTAGGGTGCAGGCCAGCCTGAGAGAAGGTAGGGGCCAACCTTCGGATAGCGCCATCCCACCAAGGGTTGTGGCCAAAAGCAGTGGAATTAAGCGTGGTTTGGCAATCTCCAACCAAGCGGGCAGCTTGATCCGCTTGCGAGAAGGCACGATCTGCTCGCGGGTCACCCCCCCCTGGAGCATCTCTGGCGTTGAACTAACCATGACTATGGTCTATCGAGGATGAATCATCAACGGCAGACACCGGCAAAGGTGATCCTTCCGGATTACGAAAGGTAAGGGCGGCAAGCAAGGCCACAAGCAGAGTTGCAACCAGCTGATGGCAAACCGTCACTGCAGGCTGTGATAGTCCAAGCTGCAAGGTAAGAAATCCAAGGCCTACCTGGGTCACAACAAGTCCTAAAGCAGATATCAAAAAAGGCCACTGGCGTCGAGGCCAGCCACCGACCAAGAGAGCAGTGCCAGCAAAGATCCCTACGCATGCTGCAACGGGTGTGGCAGACATACGATGCCAATCCAGCCATTGACAGGCATGTCCGGCATTCAGACAATGCTGGGCCGCCCAGGCCGTGGCCATACGACCACCAAGAAGACATTGACCTATCACTGCCAACAAGGAGGCTCCACCCATCAGGCGCCACCACAAAGGCGGTGACTCAACGGAAGAGGACAACAAGCCCTGAGCTAGAGCACTCACCGCCGCCACAAGTGTGAGCGCAAATGCCAGATGAGCCGTCACCACACCAGAAGGCAAAAGCTGCAAGACAGTCAAGGCTCCAAGAGCTCCCTGGACTAAAACTAAAACCACCAGGCCGCCGCAGACCCAAGGAAGCCAAGAGGGCAACTGAGAACGCCAAAAAATAGCAGCCCCTAATTGCGCTAACAGGGCAAGGCCCACCACAAAGGCATCAAGGCGATGAAACCACTCAAGAAAAACCTGGACATTCATCTGACGCCCAGGCAGAAGAGAGCCATAACAGAGCGGCCAATCCGGACAAGCCAACCCTGCCTCCATCACACGCGTTGCACCTCCGATCACAACCAGCGCAATCAGGGCAACGACAAGATGAACAGCCAACTGAGCAAGACGCCAGCGAACCCGAGACAGAGACGACATCATGCTATTATGCTACAATAAAATAATTTAAATCGACGGAACGGCTTTAATCGCAAAGATCAGGGTTGTTATCTCTGAGGATGGAGCGATTGAATCACCAGATTCACCTTGTCTAGGCGACTGCAACATCACCACTGGTCGCCAAATCACCCATCCCTGACAGAAGCGCTCAGGCAAAAAAAACTAACCTCATCAGACACCTTGCAAAATAAGGATTTCTTGCAAAATTTGCGACGACTTAATAATCACTGCATGTTGCTTTGGAGCGATCTCCATAGCCTTAAAAGATCCAAATAGATTCCGTGCGGACTCCCTTTGCCATCCTGACGCTGGCGTTGGTCATTGCCCTTGTACTTGGAGGCCTATGGATTGGCCAGAACGTCAATCTGCTCCCTGTTGATGCAAGTGCGAATGCACCCGTATACGACGAACTCTTCAGAGTCCTTTTCAGCATCGGAGCAATCCTTTTTCTCGGCATTGTCGGGTTGGTTGTATTCAGCCTGATTAAGTTCCGCAGACGTCCTGGTCAATTGGAGGACGGCCTCGCCATTGAAGGCAATCTCCCGCTTGAAATCCTTTGGACAGCTGTGCCTGCTGTGGTCGTGTTGTTTGTTGGGCTTTACAGCTTCGACATCTACGACCGCATGGGCGGAATGGTTCCATTAGCCCATGACTCCCATGACCATCAGATGATGGACATGAAGGAACAAATCTGGGGAGGGATCGGTTCTGTCGCCGATGCCTCCAGTGCTGACAACAGCCTTGCCTCATTAGCGGTGGAAGTCACCGCAATGCAGTATGCCTTCCTCTTCCACTATCCCCAAGGCGACATCATTTCTGGCGAGTTGCACGTGCCTCTAGGCCAACCTGTGACACTGCGCATGGAATCCAAGGACGTCATCCATGCCTTCTGGGTTCCCGAATTCCGCATCAAGCAAGACATCATTCCTGGTCAGCCCACTCTCTTGAACTTCACCGCAACCAAGCCAGGACGCTATCCAATCATCTGCGCCGAACTCTGCGGTCCATACCACGGGAACATGCATACGAAAGTGATTGTCGAAGAGCCCGGTGACTACGACACCTGGTTCAGCAACAACGCCAAAACAACGGTTTCAGAAGCATGACGGTTGCCATCTCCCCTCCTAGCAAAAAGCAATCAGATGGTCTTCAACCAACTGGCTGGTTGCGTTACTTCAGCTTCAGCCTTGACCACAAGGTCATTGGTCTGCAGTACTTGGTTTGCGGATTCATCTTCTACCTAATCGGCGGAGTGCTTGGTGGCGCCATCCGCATCGAACTCGCCAGCCCCATCGCCGACTTCATGGGCAGGGATGTCTACAACCAGGTGCTAACGCTGCACGGCACAGTGATGATATTCCTGTGGATCGTGCCGGTCGTGAACGGTGCCTTCGGCAACTATCTCATTCCGTTTTATGTGGGAGCCCGTGATATGGCCTTCCCTCGACTCAATGCCGTGGCGTTCTGGATGATCCCTCCAGCTGGCCTGTTGCTGATCAGTAGCTACTTCATTACCGGTGCTGCTCAATCCGGCTGGACGGCCTATCCACCGCTGAGTATCACCACCCCCGCCGCAGGACAGATCTTATGGATTCTCAGTGTGCTCTTGCTTGGCGGTAGCTCAATCTTTGGTGGCATCAACTTCATCGCCACCATCCTCAAGCTGAGGCAGCCCGGACTGAAGCTAATGCAACTACCCATGTACTGCTGGGCGATGCTCGGCACAAGCATCCTGGTGGTGCTCTCCACACCAGTACTAGCTGGAACACTGATCCTTTTAAGTTTCGACATCGTTGCCCATACAGGATTCTTCAACCCCAGCCTGGGCGGAAACGCAGTCGTCTACCAACATCTTTTCTGGTTTTATTCCCACCCAGCGGTATACATCATGGTGCTGCCAGCCTTCGGATTGGTCAGCGAAATCCTTCCTGTTCACTGCCGCAAACCACTTTTTGGCTACACCTCAATGGTGTATTCAATCATGACCATCGTGATCCTTGGCCTCGTGGTTTGGGCACATCACATGTTCACAAGTGGAACACCTCCTTGGATGCGCCTCTTTTTCACCATTGCCACATCCTTCATTGCCGTACCTACAGGAATTAAGTTCTTCAATTGGCTGGCAACACTCTGGGGAGGGCGCATCTCTCTAAACAGTGCTGTGCTTTTCTCTTGTGGCTTCATTGTCAACTTTGTGCTTGGCGGCATTACTGGCGTAGCACTTGCACAAGTTCCATTCGACATTCACGTGCATGATACCTACTTTGTTGTTGCCCATTTTCACTACATCGTCTATGGAGGTTCGGTGTTTGTGATCTTTGCCTCTATTTATCACTGGTATCCAAAATTCACTGGGCGCATGCTCAATGAATCTCTCGGGCGGTTTCATTTTTTTATCACTTTCATCGGCTTCAATCTTTGCTTTGCCCCACAGCATTGGCTAGGCCTCAACGGCATGCCCCGCCGTGTGGCGGAATACGACCCGCAATTCACCGTAATCAATCAAATTAGCAGTGTTGGGGCCTTGCTAATGGCCATCAGCACGCTGCCCTTTCTCTGGAACGTCGTGCAGAGTGCATTGAGCGGCCCCATTGCCGGAGACAACCCCTGGAGGGCGCTTACTCCTGAATGGCTCACCAGCTCCCCACCACCAGTGGAAAACTGGAGCGGCAAAGCCCCTCTGGTAACAGAGCCCTATGGCTATGGCGTACCTGGGGAGGAACTCAACCTAGAAAAAACCAGCAACAGTGATAGTGATCTAGGGAGCAAAAGCCAATGACATCCCTTCCAACGATCGACCATGACTATGAGGAGCAGGCTGATCTAGCAGATGATCATGCTGAGCTTGGCGAGGAACATGCTGATCACCGCATGTTCGGCCTAGCCACCTTCCTAGTGGCTGATGGCATGACCTTCGCGGGCTTTTTTGTCGCCTATCTCACATTTCGGGCTGTCAATCCCCTGCTGCCTGATGCGGTTTATGAATTAGAGCTGCCCCTCCCCACCTTGAATACGGTGTTACTCCTCGTGAGCAGCGCCACTTTCCATCGAGCTGGACAAGCTCTGAAGCGCAATCAATCAGACCAGTGTCAACGTTGGCTGTTCATCACTGCTGGCCTTGGTCTGGCATTTCTAGCCAGCCAAATGGTCGAGTACTTCACACTGCCATTTGGCCTCACAGACAACCTTTACGCCAGCACCTTCTATGCCGTTACAGGCTTTCACGGGCTACACGTCACCCTAGGGACGATCATGATATTGATCGTGTGGTGGCAGGCGCGTTCACCAGGCGGTCGTGTCACCAGTGAAAACCATTTCCCCCTCGAAGCCGCTGAGCTCTATTGGCACTTCGTAGACGGCATCTGGGTGATCTTATTCATCATCTTCTACCTTCTCTAAAGCCAAGGCCCTACATCTCAGTCAAGAGAAGTTCGAGCAATAACTTGCCACGGTAGGAAGAATTCGTCAGAATCAACACGAATAAACCTGGCGAAATGCTCGTCGGAAAAGAACTTCTAGACAAGGCCAGGTCACTCAGCAACCGTCCTGAGGATGAGATTGCTCGTGGCTGCGGATACGTGGGGCCAAGTGGACGTGTCTTGCGCAAGAGTTTCTATCGAGCTCTCGTGGAAGCCAAGGGTTACAAGCTTCCCTCCAGCAGTGGAGGGTCAGCGGCTTCCCGCGGTCGTCAGGCAGAATTTCGCACTCGGGTCCACGGAAATGGCAACCTGCTTATTGGGCACGCCTATACACGCAGACTCGGCCTAGAACCTGGCCAAGAGTTCCGCATCGAAATCCACCGAGAATCAGGTGCTATCTGGTTGCTACCACTAGAAAATGAGGGTGGCAAGAAGCAATAGGCCACCCTTCCTTAATGTTTTGGCCTCTCCATCATCAACATCGCCTTAGGGACACCCAAAAATTAGCAATTGGCACAACTAAATAGATCTTTTTTAGCCATTTCAGGTGAGAGCAGGGGGCTGGTTGTCGTCGTGCAGGGTTGAGCTAAAGGCAATCAAGTCAATGCCGCTAAACAGAAAGCTGATTCCCACCAATACTCCGAGTACCCACAACAGCTGCCAAAACTTCATTGTCACAATCAACAAGCCAAGAATAAAAGTGATCACCCCATTGGCAATTGCCCAACCAGACCCAGCGCGTTTTGCGTGCGCCAGTCCAGTACAGAAAGCAACGATACCCTCTGCCAAAAACACGATGCCAATCGCCAAGGCAAATGTCGCCACCTGAACAGCTGCTTCAGCAGGGTTCTTCATATAGGAGATCATCGATGCGCCTGCTACCAAGAACAGTGTTGATAGCACTAGACGCCAAAAACAAACCCAACGGGCCATACGGGAAGAGCGCGCAAGGTTGCTAATCCAGCCAACGATGCCGCCCACCAAAAACAACACAGCAATCAACCCGGTCGTCCAACTTGCAGCAACCACCGGAAAGATCAAAGCCAACACACCAAGAACAATCAACACAATGCCTTCAGCAATCGCAAAGGCCTTGAAAGTGACCAAAGAATCCTGACGTTCATCAACGGTCATGAAATGTTCAAAATGAACAGCATCTGAACGCTATTGAGGGTCTCCTGATCCGGCCATGCTTTGTAAGATCCCTGTGCAAAAGACGTAGCGACTCAGCTCCACCCATGGCTGGCAAGCCACTCCGTTGAGATCTCTTGAGTGTTCCGGTTGCTTGCCATTGGTAAATCAGGCGCCCCTGCCAAAAGACGCTCGGTGTATTTGGCCAACAGATCGGCCTCCAGATTCACCACAGCTCCAACCTCCAAATGTTGCAAAGACGTGCTCGTCCAGGTATGAGCTATCACCGCTATCCAGAATCGGCTGCCGTCTTCAACGCATCCCGCAACAGTGAGACTGATGCCATCTAAAGCAATGCTGGCTTTTTCGCAGACATAACGTCCGAAGGCAGGATCTTGCCAGCAGACCTCCAGATACCAGGACGTTGAGCGAGCATCCAGAGCCACCACCTCTCCAGATCCATCAACATGGCCACTGACCAGATGGCCTCCGAGACGGTCGCAGAAGCGCAGGGCTGGTTCAAGGTTCACAACCCCACCGCGATCCGCCTTGGCCCCAAGGCTGGTTCGACAAAGCGTCTCCTCACTGACATCAGCACGAAAACCATCCGCGATCAATTCAGCCACCGTCAGGCAGACCCCATCAACAGCCACACTGTCTCCCTCTGCCAGAGGTGCTAATGGGGAACAGCCTTGCACCAACAAGCCCGTCGCTCGACGCTGCACCCGTCCCACCGCCTGAACTAGCCCCGTAAACATGGCAGGCCGTATGTGGGAACATCACTGGCCATAATCGGACAAAAGGGGGATGGAGGGTCAGTGGTCGAGATGAGCGTTGCCGGTCTCGCACTCGACGCGTCCAGCCGCAGCCCAATCGTGCTTCTCAGGGATCCATCCGGACGAAGACAGGTGCCGATCTGGATCGATCAAGCCCAGGCGCACAACATCATGGCCGGTATTCAGGACGCCCCTATACCAAGACCACTGAGCCACGACCTCATGGTGGCCCTGCTCAAAGCAGGAAATCTTCAACTTGAGAGGGTCATCATCCACGCGATTGAAGACAACACATTCCAGGCTGTACTCAAACTTCGTCTCAAGGCATCAGAGGAAGAACCGGAGGAAGAGAAGACTCCTGAGGAATCAACCCTGCTGCTTGAAATTGATGCTCGTCCTAGTGATGCCATCGCCCTTGCAGTCCGCACCAAAAGCAGCATCTGGATGCTCGAGGAAGTCGTAGCAGAAGCCTCAATTCCTGTAGATGCGGAGGCTGACGCAGAAGATCAGGACGAATTCCGCCGCTTCCTTGATGAAGTGAGTCCTGCGGCTCTGGTCCGTCACCTCCAAACCCGTGAAAGTGAAACAGACGAACCCTTCAATTCTCCAGATCCCGACCACCAGGAATGATGCCAATACGACGCCCCTTTGGTCGGGGACCGGCAGTGAGCCTGTTCACCCTTGGGACGATGAGGGCAATCGGCTCAGCCGAGCAAATGTATGGCGTTGTTAAAGCTGCCCAGGCCGCTGGTATTAACCACATCGAAACCTCCCCGGCCTATGGCCCGGCAGAAAGTTTTCTTGGCACTGCTCTGCGACAGCTGCAACAAAAGCAAGCTGAACCTTCTGGAGGCTGGGTCATCACCAGCAAACTTCTGCCAGGGCTAAGCCTGAAAGAAGGGCAGTGCGAATTGCACAACCTTTTGGCGCGACTTGGAAGGCCCAAGCTTGAAAACCTTGCAGTGCATGGCCTCAATCGCCCTGAGCACCTAGAGTGGGCTCTAAGTGGTGACGGCGCAGCGCTACTCCGTTGGGCTGAGGAAGAGGATCTTGTTGTTCAAGTGGGATTCACTAGCCATGGCTCCTTTCCCCTCATCAAGGAAGCCTTAGCAAGCGGTCGTTTTCAATTCTGCAGCCTGCATCTGCACCTTCTAGATCCCGAACGTATTCCCCTGGCACGGGAGGCCCTTGCGTCAGGCATGGGTGTCATGGCAATCTCCCCTGCTGATAAAGGAGGACGGCTTCAGGACCCAAGCCCAACCCTGGTTGAGGACTGCAGCCCACTCTCGCCTCTCCAGCTTGCCTATCGCTTCCTGCTGGCTGCAAAGATCAGCACCCTCAGCCTTGGTGCTGCTCAGCCAGAGGACCTGACACTTGCTGCGCAGTTGGCCAACGCCGATGGGCCACTCAATCAACGCGAGCAAAGAGCCCTCAACCAACTTCGTCAACAAGGTGAGCGCCGCTTAGGCGAAAATCGCTGCGGCCAGTGCAAAGCCTGCCTGCCCTGCCCGAAATCTGTACCCATACCAGATCTACTACGACTACGAAATCTGGCCGTAGGCCACAACCTTCAAGCCTTTACAGAAGAGCGTTACAACCTGATCGGACGAGCAGGACACTGGTGGGAAGGTATTGATGGCAGCGCCTGCGAGCGCTGTGGCGAATGCCTACCCCGCTGCCCCCATCACCTGCCGATCCCGGATCTCCTCGCTGACACGCACCAACGCCTAGCAGCAGCTCCCAGGCGCAGGCTATGGGGTTGATTGGCTCCAACGCTGATCCAGCTCCATCTGCTGAACAGCTGTCAGCACTGGCAAGGACCAACAACGCGACCAGACCTCCTTGGATGGCAACACAATGGAGCGATAGGCCTTAGGAATTGCTCTTAAGGCAAGACGCAACTCTGCACGTGGCAACGGAGGGATCCAACCACCGGCAAGCAATTGTCCCAGCAGAGGCTCCTGCCAAGACTGCTCGACCCATTGCTGTGGCAATGGCTCCCGAGTCAAGGCAGACCGTACAAGAACAGTCCAGTTCAATGGGGCTCCATTGTTGGGGAGTACCACGCTGAGCCTTGGGTCACGACGCAAGCTTGGCAAGCAGCGCTGTAGCGGCAATACCGCGACCCGAGCTTTCCCTTGAATTAACCAGTTGAGGCCCTGCCGATCATCAAAGGTGTAGGCCTGAGCACGCAGCTGCCGCAATCCATCAGCAACCTGCATCCTCTCAGCCAGAGACATCACAAGACGGGGGCTCTGGGGTAACACCACCCGCCCCTTAAGAGCCGGGTCTAACAAAACCTGCCAGCCAGACCTTGCCTTTAATGCCCAAGGATCACCCTGACGAAAGAGCAACACCCAGGGGCTGACCCCAACAGGCAGAACTCGAGACTGAAGGACTGGTCCCAGGCTGGCTTCAAAGGCCCTCGCCTGACCATCGAGCCGGTCTTGAAGCCCAGGCGCTTCAATCCGCTGCAAGGTTTTTGCGGGCAAACTCGTCAGCCAACCATCACCAAGAGCCAACAGGTCATTGCCCTGCTCGAGTGCGGCGATGAAAGGGTTACTACCTGCATCAACTTCAATCGGTTGATAGCTCCAAGGCAGGGGCAAACGGCGCCGCCATTTCTTTGGCAACGTTTCCGGAGTTGCTCTCAACAAAGGGGCTGCTGAGGCACGTCCACAGCTCGCTAAGCCCATCAGCCCAGCCATCAAGCCCAGTTTTAGCAGCTCTCTTCGTCCAAGCTGCCTTTGTTCAAGCATGGCGCCACTCATCGATCAGACCCTACGGGGCAGAGAAAATCTCATGAGTAAGACGTCCCCAACAATTGGTTCATAGCTTGATCACACGCCTCCAACAACTGCTCACAAGAAGCCCCTTGAAGCTGAGCCAATAGCGCCAAGGCTCCAGCACCAACACCTTCTTTGACATATCCAAGCTCATAATCCTGAAGAGCCCGATGCTGACTGTTATTAAAACGCAGCCCTGTGGCCAAACCCAAAAGGCGAACACCGAAAAACTCCCCTACGCAATCGATCAGACACTCAAGTGCACCTGGCCTGCCATCTGAACGCTTAGCCTCCTCTGCCAGCCAAGACGTGGTACCCAGCACAATCCCATCAACCATGTCCTGGCGATGGGATGGTTCCATAGCTGCCAAGGCCAGAGCCAGCACAGCCACCATCTGACTGCCACCGCCAAGCATGACAGGCTGACCCGCCTCTCTTGCACCAAGTAGCAGCCCAACAGCTACGGGCTGAAAAGGATCACCTAAGGCCGCAATCACTCGCTGAGGTGGAGGGTTAAACCCCAAAGCCGCTTTACTCAATCCACGATCAACCAACTCCTGTTTCAAGATCATCGGTGCCTGACGAGCACTACCACTGATCAGATCAGCAACCTGCAAGCCAAGCCCGGTGAGTACAGCCTGAGCCGTGGTCGTTCCTCCAGGGACACATTCGGCCAATACCAAAGGACGACGAAGACCTCGCCCAAGGCAAAAGCCCCGCTGCCAGAGAGCATGCACACGCGACAGACCCATGGCCTCCCCAGTACTCAAACAAGCAGCCGGACCCATTCCCGGCACCTCCAGACGCAAATGGGGGAATGGTGGCGACAGGGTTAAGCCCACCGCCGCCACCAATGGGTCTACGCCAATCCAACGAGCGGCAACATAACTAATCAGGGCCGGTGAGATCCCTGCAGGAAGAGGTGGAAGCGAGCACAGCCTTGGCCTATCAGGGCCCTTAAGCAGCAGTTCCGCATCTGCCACAGCTGTGAAGCGACGGGCAGCTGAGGTAGCACCTGCCGCCGAAATGCCCTCCACCTCGGCAGTACGCGTGCCAGCCAACACCAACAGTAAAGAAAACCCCAGGCCCCCATCCCGCCAGGGCATTAACCATCTCTCCTGCGCGGCTAGAGATGCACCTGCACCAAAGGCTTTACAAGCTAAAGGTAGACCTCTTGGAGGCGAACCCGGCTTGAAATTAGAGGGGATACAGGGCAACGAGGCCATGCAGAAGTCTGGGGGGCTCGGGAATTGCGCCCTGCAGCCGAGGAAAAATCCAGAAGGCCAGCGCATGAAGAACAAGCACGTAGACCAACTCTTGAAAAACCACCAAAGCAAAAGCCATCAGCTGCACATTATTGAGATCTGGCGCCAGAGGGAGATTGAGCAGGTCCACCAATCGATCAAGCAGACCTGATCCTGCTCGGGTGATCACCACCCAAAGGTTCTCACCCACCAAAAGCGACAACACCACAACCCTTACCAGAAAACCCGCTGTTCCAATCACAACTCCACACCCCCAACTCACCCACCAGCTCAGCCCACGATGCCAACTCCAGCCAAGCCAGAGCGCTAGAAAGCCATAAGGGAAAAGCACCAAGGGACCACGAACAGGCCCCATCAAGGCAATCAACAAAAGCACCGCCAGGGCAACGCCCTCTAGCCCTGCCTTAGAACCGCGACGCACATGCAGCAGGGCTAAAGGCAACGGCAACGCCAGCCGAAATAGGGCTCCACCAACAGGGAGGTAATAGAGCGCCACCCAGATCAGAGCTGAAGCAGCCGCAAGGTAAGAAGTCTCCATCATTCTCAGGGCCTGGCGACGGCTTATGGGTTGAGAAGCTCTCGAACCCTTGCGCAAGCCACCAAACCAGATCAAGGCTGGGCTCCCATACCGGAAGGCGGCACTCTGATCAAAGACTGATCCTTGACCCGTTCAATCGTCTCAACCTCAAAAGTCACTCCAGCCATTCGTAAGGCCTGAGTGACGGCTTCTGCCGGCGCCGATGGATCGGCACCAGACAACTTGATGGTGATGCGATAAGGCTGCGGGATAACAGGGTTACTAGCCAACTCTGGCTTCTGCTCAACCTGTCTCGATGTCTGAGGATTAGCAGCTTCCGGGTTGCTCACGTCCTGATCAGGAACTCTTGAGTCAGATAAAGAGTTCGTGGGTTCTGGATCACTGGAAACAGGTGCGACAGGCACAGGCTCCTGCGTGGGAGCATCAAAACTGTTCGCAAGTTCCTGACCAAACGGCGTATTGGCACAGGACTGCAACATCAACATAAGCAGCGGAACACACAGGCTTAACCCATCAGCAATTAAGCCCCTTGCACTCACCTTGAGCATCAAACCTCACCAGGCTTGATGACCCGAACAGCACTGGCTCGCAACCGACCTGTCTTTGTAGTAGCAGGAGGTTTACGAGTTTTTGGTTTACTTGCGGCGGTTTTTTTGCTGGTTGTTGAAGTGCTCTTTTTGCGTCGACTTGTCTTCTTACTTAAAGCCTTGGCAGCCAATAGCTCCACTGCTACATCAAGAGAAATGTCGTCGACACCCTTCCCTTCAGGTAACGAGGCATTGAGCTTGCCCTGCTTGACATACAAGCCATAGGGACCGTCAAAAACCTGTACCTTCTCCTCACTGCCCTCCGGGATGCCAAGGTCTTTCAACGCAGTCCGGCCGCCCCTGCCCCGCTTGGGCATCGCCAAAAGCTCTAGTGCACGGCTCAGCCCCACTGCCAACACGTCATCCTCCCCCTTAAGGGAGCGATAGTCCTTCTCTCCCTTGCTCTTATCCCAGACCACATAGGGTCCGAAGCGACCCAAACCCGCCTGAATGCGTCCACCATCGGGATGCTCTCCCAGTAAGCGCGGCAGACGCAGTAAGCCCAGTGCCTCATCAAGGCTGAGCTCATCAGGCTTCTTGCCTTTGGGCAAGGATGCCCGCTTCGGCTTGGGGTTGTCCTCACCCACCTGGCCTCGCTGCACATAAGGCCCGTACTGACCAAAAAGGAGGTAAACCTGATCACCTGTTTCCGGGTCTTCCCCAATCGATTCCGGGCCATCAGCTTTCTGCTTGAGAATCAGCTCGGCTTTCTCTGCATCAAGATCTGCAGGGGTGATCTCTTGAGGGAGGGTGGCCTTAAGCGATTCCTCCTCGCCGTCATCACCCACTCGTTTGGCTTCCAGATAGGCCCCAAAACGACCGATGCGCACCACACAGGGCAATCCCTCCAGATCCACAGTGCGAGACACACTGGAGTCGATGTCACCTTCACGCTGCTGAACCTGACTCTCAAGGCCCTGTTCGCCCTTGTAGAACCCTTCGAGATAAGGCAACCACTGCACCTTGCCCGTGGAAATCTCATCAAGCGTGAATTCCATCCGAGCCGTAAAGCTGGTATCGACAAGATCGGGGAAATGCTCCTCTAGAAGAGCGGTTACAGCAAAAGCAGTGAAACTGGGAGTAAGGGAGTTGTTTTGCAATGCTGCATAACCCCGATCAACGATGGTGCCGATGATGCTGGCGTAGGTTGAAGGCCTGCCAATGCCCTCCTTCTCGAGCATCTTCACCAGTGAAGCCTCGCTATAGCGAGCCGGCGGCTGAGTCTGGTGACCGAGGGCCTCCACATCCTGCAGCGTGGGCGAATCGTCGACAGCTAAATCAGGCAGCAAAACTTCCTGGCCTTCCAAGGCAGCGTCTGGATCATCACTGCCCTCCACGTAAGCGCGAAAGAAACCTGGGAAATCAATGCGCTTACCCGTGGCCCGAAATTTGGCATCAGCCACACGAAGATCAACCGCCAGCATGGTGAGTCGAGCCTCGGCCATCTGGCTGGCCACTGTTCGCTTCCAAATCAACTCATATAGGGCCATGTCGCGCCCTTCAAGTCCAGATCCACTTGGGGAACGGAAGCTTTCACCCGCTGGTCGTATCGCTTCGTGAGCCTCCTGGGCATTGCGTGACTTAGTGCTGAACTGACGTGGAGTTTTGCTCAGATAATCGTCGCCATAACGTGACCCCACGCAGCTCCGAGCAGCCTGAATAGCCTGATCGGATAGATGCACAGAGTCAGTTCGCATATAGGTGATGAAGCCACGCTCATACAGCCCCTGGGCACACCGCATCGTTTCCCTGGCCGAAAACCGCAACTTGCGATTTGCCTCCTGCTGCAAAGTGCTTGTCGTGAAAGGAGGCACCGGTTTACGTACCGTTGGCTTCTCTTCCACCGCCTCAACCCGCCACTGACTGCTTCGAACGGACTCGGAAAGAGTGCGCGCATCTGATTCGCCAAGCAGACGAACATTTCTGCCAGCCTTTAAAGCACCTGTCGTTTCATCGAAATCACTGCCGGTAGCGATCTTCTGGCCAGCCAGACTGGTGAGCCTTGCCTCAAATTGACCACCACCCTTATCAAGTTTGGCCTTTAGGTCCCAGTAGCTGCCGCTACGGAAAGCCCTACGGGCACGTTCACGCTGCACAAGCAACCGCACTGCTACGGACTGCACCCGACCGGCGGAGAGTCCCCATGCCACCTTCTTCCACAACAGAGGCGAAAGCGTGTAGCCCACCAAACGGTCAAGAATCCGTCGCGTCTCCTGGGCATGTACCAGCTCCATGTCGAGATCTCTGGGCTGATCAAGAGCCTTCGCAATGGCTTCTTTGGTGATCTCGTGAAACACCATCCGCTTGACAGGCACTTTGGGAGCCAACAGCTGCAGCAAATGCCAACTGATGCTTTCGCCCTCTCGATCTTCGTCAGTTGCCAACAACAGCTGATCAGCCTCCTTCAAAGCTGCCTTCAGCTCCTTGACCACCTTCTTTTTGTCCTTAGGAACCACATAAAGAGGTTCGAAATCCGCGGTGGTGTTCACGCCAAGGTTGGCCCATTTCTGCCCCTTTTGGGCCGCAGGGATCTCACTGGCGTTGTTAGGCAAGTCGCGCACATGGCCCATGGAGGCCTCCACACGGAAGTCCTTGGGCAGAAACCCTCGAATGGTTCTCGCCTTGGTAGGGCTTTCGACAATGACCAGAGTGTTCGCCACAGACGAGATGTAACCGTTCCAATCTTTATCGCACCGACAAGCGAGCTGCATGATGCGATGTTCTCAATAAGGTATAGCAAGGCAGCACAGCTACAGTCACGCAAATTGGTCTGATCGTGCACGCGTCATGCCCGACATGGGTGTATTTCTTCTCGCCACCCAGGCCGTGGCACCTCCAGGGGAGCTGCTCAACCTTGCACTCAATGCGGGTGCGATTGCCCCTGAAGGGGCTGTTCTCGTCGCAATGCTGGCGACCCTACTTGTGGACTTGGCCGGCGAGCAGGCTGCAGCCCGCTGGGTACCCCCCATTTGTTATGCCGGCCTTGGCACAGCACTCGTGCTCCTCGCCCAGCAATGGAATGCCCCTCTGGAACCCTCGTTCCTTGGAGCTTTTCTGGCTGACAACCTGGCCATTTCCTTTCGGGCCGTGGTGGCGCTCTCGACATTGTTGTCACTACTGATCAGCTGGCGCTACGCGGAACAGAGCGGCACGCCAATTGGTGAATATGCCGCCATCCTTCTGGCCGCAACCCTCGGGGCAATGCTCCTTTGCGGCTCAACTGATCTTGTGAGCGTGTTCGTCTCCCTCGAGACCCTCTCCGTGGCGAGCTACCTACTGGCTGGCTACATGAAACGAGATGCCCGCAGTTCCGAAGCAGCACTCAAATATTTGCTGGTGGGCTCCGCCGCCGCCGCAGTTTTTCTCTACGGCGCCTCTCTTCTCTACGGGCTCAGCGGTACCACCAGCTTGCAGGCTATTGGCCTTGCTTTACTCACCAGCCCTACTCCACTGGCCGCACTATCACTGGTCTTCGTACTTGCCACGGTGGCCTTCAAAATTGCTGCGGTGCCTTTCCACCAATGGACCCCGGATGTCTATGAAGGATCGCCAACTCCAGTCGTCGCATTCCTCTCAGTGGGATCTAAAGCTGCTGGCTTTGCTCTTGCACTGAGGTTGCTGGTTGGTTGCTTCGGTGCCTTCGACAACCAATGGAAATTGCTTTTCACCGTGCTTGCTGTGTTGAGCATGACCCTAGGCAACGTCGTCGCGCTGGCGCAGACATCAATGAAGCGAATGCTGGCTTACAGCTCCATCGGCCAGGCAGGATTCGTGATGATTGGCCTGGTGTGCGGAACCGAAGACGGCTTCGCTGCAATGGTTCTCTATATGGCGGCCTATCTATTCATGAACCTTGGAGCCTTTGCCTGCATCATCCTCTTTTCCATCCGCACGGGAAGTGATCGAATTTCTGACTATGCAGGTCTCTATCAGAAGGATCCGTTGATAACGCTGGGACTCAGCCTATGCCTTCTTTCCTTGGGTGGCATACCTCCGATGCTCGGATTTTTTGGCAAGATCTACCTTTTCTTTGCTGGCTGGGCCGACCATCAATACCTCCTCGTCGTTGTTGGCCTAGTGACCTCCGTAGTTTCGATTTATTACTACATCTCTGTCATCAAAATGATGGTGGTCAAAGAACCAAAAGAAGCGTCCGATGTCGTTAAGTCCTATCCATCGATCAAGTGGTCAACGATTGGCATGCCTCCACTTCGAATAGCACTAGTGGGTTGCGTTGTTGTAACAGCCGTTGGGGGGATTCTTTCAAATCCTCTCTTTCAATGGGCTAATAATGCCGTAGCCGGCACGCCGCTTCTCCAGGAAGCCATTGCTCTAGGCAGCCAAAGATCCATTGGCTAATCCAACGGCAAGCAGCACACCCGTCGCCGTGCTGAGCGATGTTAGCAAGCTTTACGGACAAGGAGCTGGAACAGTAAAAGCTCTAGACCATCTCAATCTGATCGTGTATCAAGGGGATTATTTAGCCGTGATGGGTGCGAGCGGCTCTGGCAAGAGCACAGCCATGAACATTCTCGGTTGCCTGGATCGTCCCACCAGCGGCAGCTATCGGCTCAACGGGGTAGCGGTCGAAGATCTCGATGATGACGCTCTGGCGAATCTGCGCAATCAAGAACTGGGCTTTGTTTTTCAGCAGTTTCACCTACTCCCTCAGGCCACAGCCCTGGAGAATGTAATGCTGCCAATGATCTATGCCGGGGTGCCTGCTGCCCAGCGAAGAGAGCAAGCTAAACAAGCTCTCGAGCGCGTAGGTCTCAGCAAACAAATAGGAAACCGCCCCAATCAACTCTCGGGAGGTCAGCAGCAGCGTGTTGCAATTGCCCGAGCAATTATCAACCAACCAGCTCTATTGCTAGCTGATGAACCTACTGGTGCTCTCGACTCAAGAACCACAGAAGATGTTCTCAACCTTTTCGATGAGTTGCATCATCAGGGGATCACTCTGGTCTTGGTCACCCACGAAAACGATGTTTCCGAAAGGGCCGACCGAATGGCGCGCTTCCACGATGGTCAAGTCGTTCGGGACTGGAGCGCTGAGCTGGCTACTACTGATATCAGATCAACAAAAGAATGAACCAAACCGATTCCCCTAATCGCATCGAAATATCTGGTAAGACCCAGCCTCTTACCGTGGCCATAGTGGATGACGATCCCAGAGTTCGTGAATTGCTCAAGGAGGAAATTCAAGACGAAGGTCATCACGTCTTGAGCTTTGAATCGGCCGAAACCTTTCTTGAGAACAGCTCTTTGGAGAGCATTGATTTAGTTCTGCTGGACCTGATGATGCCAGGTATGAATGGGCTTGAATGCCTGCAGCAACTGCATCAACAAGCTTGCCATGTCAAATTGCCGAGGATTGTTGTTGTATCCGCCCTCAGTGACCCAAGCAAACAGCGCCAGGCCCTCGAGGCCGGTGCTGAAAGCTATGTCATCAAACCCGACCTCTTCGAGAGACTTCCCACCCTCCTAAATGGATCCACACCCTGAAGGAGGGGCCCACGAATAACCATTGATTGCACAAGGTCTGGATCCAGACAAACTGCTTAAGTAGGCACCAGGTTGATTGCATGAATGACTAACGCATCATCACCGAGAACCAGAGTCCTATTGGTGGATGATGAACCGAGGCTGACAGAACTTCTACGCCTAGAGCTTGATGTTGAGGGTTATGAGGTCAGCGTGGCGGAGGACGGCGCCTCAGGGTTGATCAAAGCTCGCAGTGATCCATCACCAAACCTCATCATTCTTGATTGGAACCTTCCCGATTTCACAGGTGTCGATATCTGTCAACGTATTCGTTCTAGTGGCATTAAGACACCGATCTTGATGCTCACAGGTCATGACGATGTCACCGATCGCGTCAAGGCTCTGGATGCTGGAGTTGATGACTATCTAACCAAACCCTTCTCCATTGAAGAGCTCATGGCCAGATTACGAGCCATGCAACGCAGAGCAGAGCAATTCTCAGGAGGCTCTGGCATCGAGCATCAACCAGAGACCATACAAGTGGCGGACTTAAAGATGAACACCAGCACCAGGGATGTAACGCGCGACAATCGCACGATTCAACTTTCCGTAAAAGAATATGAGTTACTATATTTTCTGATGAATGGCGCAGGAAAAGTTCACGAACGTGACGCCATTATGAAAGCTGTATGGGGAGAGGACTTCTTCGGAGATGACAATCTTCTAGACGTTTACATCCGCTATCTGCGCCAAAAGATTGAACAAAAAGGTACTGCTACTTTGATTCACACAGTTCGCGGGGTTGGCTTCATCCTTCGAGAAGAATAATACATGCAAATTGCCTTCAGCTTTTATAATGAAAATATCTTAAGCCATATTTTTACGAAGAAGGACTTCATTTCCTCAGTGCCTTTTCACAAAGACCTTTTTCTTTATATAAGACTTAGGCATTGTATCCGCAGAACAAATCTTCCTGCTTCCAGCCATTATTCTCTAAAACCGATTGGCATGGAAAACTTTCAATCGGTCGCATTAAAAATGCACCTCTTAAGAGGTGCATAAAGATCAATCTTATCCTTTATTAAAGCGTGTTGAATATCAAATTATCGAGCTTCATTTAGAGACGGAATCGCAGGCCACCCTCAACTCCTAACGCTCCCAAAGCATCAGTATTAATATTATCAATTTATTTGGGGCAGAGCCCAACCATCAACAACTTAGACAAAGACATCAACTCCTTCAGAAGCTTCGTAAGCAACACCAATACCTCCACCGAAAGTCCCCCGCTACATCGTTAGCCATGCATCCCCAAGTTGGACCACCAGCAGCGTAAAGGCAAGGCGTCCAATTCGAATTAGCGGGAATATCTAGAGCCAAACCTAAACCGACTCTCTAAAAATAGTTATTCATATTAGAGTCATATTTAAGGCCACCTACGCTGAAGCTGCCTATATCAGGTCATCTATGGACAGACATGTCAGCCCGGATAGACCTAAATCTTATCTAATACCTATGCCGCCAACCAAGACATTACGTTCAGCAGCAGATACACTTTGACCATGAAGATCTCCATCCACTGTTTTAACCAAGTTAGTTCCAAGCCCTATTTGGATGCAAGAACCTAATTGGGATCCACTTGCCTGTTATTCCTGTGCAATAACAGGTTGAGCTGAGTCTGTCAGAAGAGAGATAGCTTCATTGCCGTCATTGGCAATGAAGCTATGATTATATTTTTCAATTTAGAATAAATGAATTTTCGATCATAAGTGCTCATCTTGCACTTTTCTCATTTCTATAATTTATTATAGAAATGCATGACTTATTCGGGCTCTTGAATGGCATTTGACTGTTTGGTTTTGCCCAAATTGCATTCTCAATACTCAAAATTCTTCCATCGGGAGAGATCAAAAGATTTCTTTTTTCCTTCACGAAGCAAGGTGTTAATTGATTAAGGCCGTTCGAGGCTCTCGATCAACTGACCGACCAACAGCGAAACAGGGTCGACACCTGAAGCAATGAGTGGATTGAGATCCAACTCACCGGGATCCATCGCAACCCAACCGCCACCCTGAGGGCGTCTCAATTCGAAATGGAGATGTGGTCCAGTGCTTAAGCCGGTACTACCAACCCGACCAATCACCTCCCCTTGACGAACCCGCTGACCCGGCCGCAGATAAATCTCTGAAAGGTGCCCATAAAGCGTGCGCCTGCGAGGAGCATCATGTTCCAGTTCAACAGCAATGCCATAGCCCCCAGCTAGGCCGCTACTGACAACAGTTCCCGTTAATGCAGCCACCACCGGAGCACCTTCTGGTGCGGCTAGGTCTTTACCCGCATGCATCAACCAATGGCCAATCACAGGATGCAAACGCATGCCGAATTCACTACTGGTAAAAGCCCCACCAATGATCGGGAAAAGAAGCTGACGATCTCCATTCCCTTGCAGAGGCTTGGGCCTCGGAGTCACCGCAAACACTGAAGCCAAGCTGAAGCCACTCCCAGAGCCTGCCAACAATGCCGAAACCGGAACCGTAAGCGGCGGCAATGGCCGACCGCCAGGGCCACGGCGCAGCAAGCTGAACTGGGAACGACCTCGACGGCCCCTAGACCGCAGAGCAACGCCACTGGCACATTCCTTGGCTGACAGAGCACCACTCCGACAGGCCTGCTGCATCCGAGGCACATCGATCGTCAAACCCACCGCATGCCCCTCCAACTGTCGGCGTTCCGCTGAAGTGATCACCTTGTTGCGCTCCAGCTCTTCAAGAGATTGATCAAACCTTTGCGGCCGCTCAAGCTGACTAGCCTCACGCGCAGGCAACAACGGTGCTTGCCGAACCGCTTGAGCAACAGGATCCATTGGCTTGGCAAGGACAGGCACTGAAAGCAGCCATGCAGCAGCGAACCAGCGAAACGGCACCCGATCGGATCCTCAGACGAGAAAAACTATAGAAAAATCCAATTCAGTTATCACCAACGTGTCCAGCGCATGGTCCGAGAACCCTGGCTCAGCAAAAGCGACCCATCCAGTCCCAGTCCGATCACGTCCCAGAGTTCACCACCCTTCGGATCACGAACCTGCTTTGTCCAGAGGCGTCGCTCAGCTTCGGCGCAAACCCAATCCGCTCGACCAGCCAAATCCATAGTTCGATCAAGAGCGCATAGCACTTCTGCCATCCAGACCAAAGGCTGACACTGGCCTGATCGAAGCAACTCATCTAAGGCAATCCCTTCTCTGGGCACACGGTTGCAAACATTCAGGCCAAGACCAATGCGTGCCAGCCTGACGCGATTGCCACGGTGCACCAATCTCGGCAAGAGACCAGCCAATTTACGGTTCCCCACCATCAAATCGTTAGGCCACTTGATACTCACGGGCACTCCCCGCCGCTCGAGCCTTTCAGCCAGCGCCACAGCCACTGCTATTCCAAAAATACCGGCAGAGCACTGAGCATCAAACCAGGGCAAAGCGGCACTGATCCAAACCCCACCGATCGGTGACTGCCAGACCCGACCACGCTGTCCCCTCCCATGGGTCTGGCGATCAGCAAACAAGGCCCGAGGCTGCTGAGCTGAACAAGGCTGCTGCTTCAGCCAACCAGACAACATCAACTCAGTACTCGCACAGACCGGCTGCCATCGCAACTGCCATGGCCTAGCCCCGCAAGACTGCCTACGCCACAAACGGGCAACCGCAGCAGCACCAGTCCATGAGTCAGATGTGCGCATGCCACCAAGGCCACATCCGGGCAACTGCCGCCTCCAAATCTTCCACCGGATGGACCAGGGCCAGGCGAAGCCAACCATCCCCGCCGGAGCCAAAACCTGATCCAGGCGTCAAGGCAACTCCAGTCTGATCCAAAAGATCTGCCGCCAAAGTCTCATCGTTGTAGTTCTGCTGTTTTGCCCAGGCTGGAATCGGCAACCAAAGATAAAGCGCCATTGATGGACAAGGAGCATGCCAACCCAATGCGTGGAGAGCTGCCAGGGTCCTGTCTCTGCGCTCCCGGTAAACCCCAAGAATCTCTTGAGGCCAATCTTGGGCATCGGTAAGGGCGGCTATGGCGCCTCTCTGTAACGCCAAGGATTGGTTGAAATCCACGACACCCTTGAGCTCACGTAGGGCTGTAATCAAATGTTCAGCACCAATCGCAAAGGCCAATCGGAACCCCCCCAAGCACCAGGCCTTGGAGAAGGAGAAAAACTCAATCCCGCATTCCCTCCAACCAGGACAACGCAACAGAGCTGGCGCCTCACCGTCCAGTGCCAAATCCACATAAGGATTGTCGTGAGCAACCACCACTTGATGACGGATGCCCCGATCCATGGCTTCCGCCAACCAGCTCTGTTCTCCTACCTGGGCTGTGGGGTTATGAGGAAACCCAAAAACCATCATCCGCAACTGGTCCCACTGACTGTTGCTTAAAGCCTTGAAGTCAGGTCGCCATTCCTGCTCCGGTCGTAGCAGCAGTCGTTCAATACGGGCATCGGCCAAAATCAACCCACCCCGATGTGAGGGATAGGCAGGATCCAGAATCAAGGCAGAATCCCCAGGATCCAAAACTGCCAAAGGCAGGTGGGCCGTTCCCTCCTGTGAACCGACCAACAACAACACTTCCCGATCTGGATCAACGCTGACACCGAAGCGCCTCTGACTCCACGCAGCGACCGCCTCCCGAAAGGGCCTCGTCGAAGCATGCAAGCAATAGGAAGAGCTCTCAGGTGCCCTTAGAGCAACTTCAATAGCCTCAAGTGCCACCGCTGGAGGTGATAAGTCTGTGGACCCCAGTGACAAATCCAGCAGAGGCAAACTTTGAGGGCCTGCGTTAGCCAAGCGATAAGCCTGCTTACGGCGGTCATTGCGGTCAAAAACGCCACGACCCAATCTGCCTAGACGCCTTGAAGTCGCCATCAACGGAAAGCTAAAACTGTGTTTTGGTGATCGGTTACTACATCAAATAAGCAGCCGTTAAGAACTCCGCAAAGGAGGCAAGACATCTTGCAGCACAATGATCTGCCGATGAAATCCATCCCCTTTCAGAGCTTGTCGATGGCGCGCTTCAGTTCCTCCAACTCAGCATCCACCTCAGCCACCTTGACAGCCTCTACCTCTGGGCCATTGGCATCCTTACTCTCCTCAAGTGAAGACGTCTCCGCGGCGGGCAAAGCCACTGCCTCAGCCCCCCCCTCAAGACGCTGACGAAGAGCAGATAGTTCATCATCGACATCATTTCCACCTTCCAAAGCAGCAAACTGACTCTCAAGATCAGCACCGGCGAGCTCAGCGGCAGCCTGACTACTGGCTTCCAAGGCCTGGACCTTGTCTTCCATACGATCAAAGGCCGCCATTGCAGAGTTAGTGCCAAGATTGCCCACAGCGCTCTGTAATTGCTGCTGGGCCTTTGCCGCCTGTGCTCTGGCCTTGAGCATGTCCTTCTTGGTTCTGGCCTCGGCGATCTTGCCCTCAAGAGCCACTAGGCTCCGCTTGAGAGTCTCCACCTGCCCTTCCTGCCCTTTGAGCTGGTTGGTGAGCGCCGTAGAAGATTCCTGGAAACCCTTACGACGAGTAAGGGCTTCCTTCGCGAGATCCTCCTCACCCTTCTGAAGAGCCAGCTCAGCACGTTCGTACCAGGTTCTAACTTGACCCTCAGCCTGATCAGCCTGATTGCGAAGCCGCTTCTGACTGGCGATGGCCATAGCAACAGCCTGTCGCAACTTGACCAAATCGGCTTGCATGTCTGCAACCGATTGATCAAGGATCTTGACGGGATCCTCGGCCTTACTCACGAGATCGTTGAGATTGGCACGTAATAAGCGGCTTAACCGGTCAAAGAAGCCCATCGAGGCATTGAAAAGACCTCTCGGAGGCTAGCGAGCTGGAGCCAAGACTCCACTTAGGCTTTTGAGATGGCCATAGCTCCTGATCAGCAACGCAAACGGCTTGGTCGAGGAGAAGTGCTGCAAGAAGCGCCTCCCGCCCCAGTCACAGCCCTCTGCAACTGCCTTGAATCCATTAAGCGTGACTGGAAGCGACAAGGCTCCATGGCTGGTCTCTGGCAAGAATGGCCCCGACTGGCAGGCCCCCTGCTTGCCCCTCACTGCCGCCCACTCAACGTTCGCCAAGGGGTTTTGATCATCGGCGCCAGCCATCCTCAGTGGAGGCAGGCCCTGCTCTATAACCGCCCCCAACTCTTGGCAGCCCTGCGTGCCGCGGGCCATGACATCAAAGATCTCCGCATTCAACAACACCACCCCGGAAACACCCCAAAGCTGGAAAGTGAAGCCAGCATCTGGGCACGACATCCAAGCAGAATTGATGTTCATGGAATGGCCGCCTGTCAGGCCTGCGGTAGTCCTGCTCCAGCTGGAGAAATGGCCCTCTGGGGACGATGTGGTTTCTGTAGAAGACTTCAACTTGCTGACCCGCCCCAATCGGAGACCAGCGCTTAAATCCTGCTCACGCACCATGCAAGACGTCTTGCTCGCATGGTGGTCCAAAAGCAAATGACAAGAGCAGGCCGAAGCACCCACTTCATCCTGCAATGAAGACAACCAAAACATCAGAAACGCTCAGGTCGTGGTTGCCGCCAATCAGTTTGGAACCCTTCAGATTTGAGCTGATTCGCTCGCTTCTCAAGAGTCCGACGATCCAACCGCCAAACCCTATAGATCCCGAACTTGCCAAGCAGCTCAGGTTGAAGGTCCTGCCAATGCCTCCGCTGCGTTGTGCCCTGATCAATCACCACGAGAGCGGTTGAAGATCCCATGGGCCCCTCAATAGGCAGACCTGACCATCCACTGCGCTCTTCTTCTCGTAATCGATCATCCAGGTTCACTAACGCCCCCGCAGAGCGCCCCTCATAAACCACCACCTGATCGGTGTAGAAGTGAAGGGAAGGTTTGATTGCCCCAACCATCACCAAGGGTTCTCGAGACTTCTGAGAAGCGACCAACAGATGAGCAACTTGCCTTACAGGCAACTGGCGCACCTTGTCACCCAACGCCCACATCGGTAAGAACGAAAACAATTGGAAAGCAACCAATGGCCCTTGAAGGGCCAGCAATCGCCCAGGCCGTGGCCGCCAAGCCAACCAGATCCCAAGTAGCACCGAAAGACTGCAAAAAACTGCTGCCCTGAGTACAAGACGACTAGCCAGCAGTTCTGCCGCAAGGGTGGGCATCTCCGGGTCATAAATCCATTCAACCCAGAACGGTGAAGCCCACAGCCCTGCCGCTAACAATCCCGCCAAAACAACTGATCCGCCCCATGCCCAAACAAGACCTGGTCGCTGTTGAGGGGAAACACTTGCGGCCAATCCAATCAACAACGCGGCCGCCGGTGTCGCAGGCAACCAATAACTTGGCAATTTTGTGGCAGCGCAAGTGAATAGAAGCAACACAGCTAGCAGCCAACAGGCCGCAAAACTCTGCAGAGATCCCTCAGGCTCTGTCTGGCAAAGCGCACCGCCCTTCCTGACTGGAACGAAGGCCTGCAACAGCCCAAGGATCAGCAAGGGGGTAAATGGCAGGGACGCAACCACCAAGACAGGCCCGAAAAACCACCAAGGCTGCAGGTGACTATTGACTACTGATGTGAAGCGTTGAAGGTTGTGATAGCCGAAGAAGCTATCCCAAAAAGGTTGTCCCTCCACAAGCAATTCCGCCACATACCAAGGCAGGCTGATCAGGGCAGTAATCAACAAACCAGGCAGAGGGCGCAACCGCTGCCAAAGGCTGGCCAGATTCCACTGCAGCAAAGCAAATAGAACAAGCACCATGCCAGTCAGCACGACAGCCGCTGGTCCTTTGGTCAGCACTGCTAAACCCAAAACAAGCCAGGCCAACCACCATGGCTGGGTACTCGGGGCAGCAAAGCGGCGCCACTGCAGAAGCAAACTCACCCCCAAGGTGCTGCAAAACAAGGCATCGCTAACAGCAACCCGACTCCAGACCATAACCAGTGGCGAAAGAGCAAAGGCCAAGGCCACCGCAACACCTGTTCGGCGTGGACAAGCGTCATCCTTCTGGGGCCAACACATCACAGTGTCACCAAGGGCCAGCATCATCAAGACAGATGCAAGAGCAGAAGGAAGACGTGCCGCCCATGTCCCTAATGGGTCCCAAACCTCATGGCCGGGCAAGGCATAAACCAACCCCATTAGCCAATACACCAGAGGAGGCTTGTCGAAGCGAGGCAGACCATTAACCCTCGGCGTCAGCCAATCTCCTGTAGTACTCATGGCACGACCTGCCGCGGCAAAGAGAGGCGGGGTTTCATCAACCAAACCAGAGTCTCCTAACTGCCAAAGGCAGAGAGCTACCCCAAACGCCAGGATCAGCAGCAGGCCTCGACGCCGTTGAAGAGGAGACAGCAACACCGTCGCAGCAAACGTCAGCACCATCTAGTGATGGTGGCATTCCTGGCTATGTTCCTGAGCAGACCCAATATCTTCAGAAGTGCCATAGGGGCAGGCCAGCAGAGTGGACCATCTCCATCCAAGCGCAAGGGAAGAAATAAAATCAACCGATTTCCCCCGGCAACACATCCGAGTCAACTTCAACCGGTTCCCATAGTCGACGACGCTGACTCACAACAAGCACCGAAAGCAGGACCAAAGCCACCCCGAACCATTGCAGAGGCTGAAGCCGTTCTCCTAGCCAAACGCCACCAGCAGCAAGGGCAAACACCGGTGTAAGGAATGCCAGGGTGCTAAAGCTTGTGAGCTCCTCCCGATTGACGAGCCAAAAGAACAATCCATAGGCCAGGGCACTGCCAAACAAGCTGGCGTAAGCCATCAATCCCCAATCAAAGCCAGTCCAATCAGGCCACAAAGGCCATGTGCGATCAAAACTGTGCCAGAGCAGTAACGGCAAGCTGCCTAAGACCATGTGCCAACCAGTGACCGCAACGGGATCACTGCTCCGGCAGGCATACCTACTCAGCACTGTGCCTAAGGCCATAGCGATGGCTGCTGCGAGCATCCAGCCTTCCCCTTGCTCCAACAAACTGGAACCAGATGCCTGTTCGCCTAGCAACCACCAATGGCGCAACAAATCCGGCGGGGCCCCAAGGCAGATAATCCCGACCAAACCGAACATCAAACCCATCCAGCCAACTGGGTTAATGGACTCTCCAAAGAGGCTGCGTGCCAGCAGAGCTACCAGCAATGGCTGGGAGTCAATCAGCACCGATCCCATCCCTGCTCCGGTGTAGGCCAAGCCCTTGACCAGGAACATTTGGAAAAGACATGCATCAACAACCGTAAAGACCAGGAACCAAATCCTGTCAGTTGAGGCGATAGCCCAGTCACGTCCCAGCGACGGCAAGGCCAGCAGGATGACAACTCCTGCTGGCAAAAGGCGCAGACAAGCGACGAGAAGCGGTCCGCCCGAAATCACCAGAGGTGTCATCGCAGCCATGGCCGTACCCCAAAGGGCAAAGGGCAGGACCATCAACAGCCAGTGCCGTATTGACAACATGAAGGCAACAAGCAGGTTCCTTTTTAAGATCCAATCCTCTACGAAGAAATTGAATGGGCTGGCTCTGGCGACGCAAATCTCGCCGAAGGATCGCACACATCACCATTGACGGAGCAATCAGCGGTGCAACGCGCGAGCGGGTGCTGAAAGCGATCAAGGAAGTTGAAGAGAGAGAGTTTCCCGCTCTTCTGCTGCGCATCGACAGCCCAGGAGGAACTGTCGGTGACAGTCAGGAAATCCATGCGGCCCTGCTCAGGCTTAGAGAAAAGGGTTGTCATGTCGTAGCAAGCTTCGGCAATGTATCCGCCTCCGGCGGTGTGTATGTCGGGGTAGCTGCAGAAAAAATTGTTGCCAATCCCGGCACAATCACTGGCTCAATCGGGGTCATCTTGCGGGGCAACAACCTCTCCAAATTGCTGGAGCGAATCGGCATCCGCTTTGAGACAGTAAAAAGCGGCACCTACAAGGACATTCTCTCGCCTGATCGCGCACTCACAGCAGAGGAGCGTCAGCTACTGCAATCACTGATCGATAGCAGCTATGAGCAATTTGTGAACGCGGTAGCAGAAGGCCGCCATCTCAGTGCCGAAGAGGTTCGCAACTTCGCCGACGGCCGCGTGTTCAGCGGCACTCAGGCCCACGAACTCGGACTCGTCGATGAGCTGGGAGATGAAGAACATGCTCGAAAACTTGCGGCCAAGCTGGCGGACCTTGATGAAGCCAACACCCAAACGATCAAGCTTGGGCGCCCCAAAAAACGGATAGCGGGATTTCTGCCAGGCAGCAAACTCCTATCCAAACTTGCTGAGTTTCTCAACCTTGAGCTTGGCAACAATGGTCAGGTGCTCTGGCTCTTTCTGCCATGACCACTGCCATCCCATATGGAAGCCTCCACTTACACGGGCTCAGAGGTGCCACAACAAGCTCTGCCAACACGACCAAAGCCATCGAGGCAGCCGTCAGCGAGCTTGTGAAAGCGCTAATGCAACGCAATCAACTCAACCCTGCAGACATCGTGTCCATCACGTTCTCTGTCACGGCAGACCTAAACGCCTGTTTCCCTGCAGCGATCGCGCGCCAACAAGCAGGATGGGAGTCGATAGCACTGCTGGACTGCCAACAAATGTATGTCGAGGGGGATCTGAAACGCTGCATCCGCATGCTTGCCCATGCCTGGCTGCCCTCAGATCAGCCCCCTCAACATCCCTACCTTGGCGAAACCTCTTTACTGCGTCCAGATCGATGCTGAATCACTTGCCGCTCCAAAAGCTGCCAACTAATAGGCCGTCCTAGTCTTTTTGATTCATAGAGGAGAGCAAAGGAGAATCCATATACTTTTTAGTGCTGGTGGTTACCAACACACCCGCTAGATCTCATGGTTAATCAGCTCTTCAGGTTTTGTATTCCAGGCACCCTTGCCTTAGGAGGCCTTACTGCCGGATTGATCGGTTCCAGTGTGATGCTTGAAAGCATCACACCACCAAAGGCCCGAGCCCAGGCAACACCAGCGCTACTTGAATTTCGCTGGGAAAACTCTAAAGACTATAAAAAGCTCTATTACTGGCAAAGCTCAACCATCAGGCGTGATCGAGCAACCTATTACCTGATGCTGAAACCCAAGGACCGCAAAACTGCGATCCTCAAGCTAAGCATCTCTGTACCTGATTATTTCGATGCAAAGATCAAACCGAACAACCTGAGCCTTTGCCTTGTCCATCTAGGGGGAATGCTTTCACGCACCCGCTGCAAAGAAGAGGTTCCTGCAATTTTCGAAGTCTCTGAAGACCAAACAAGCATTGAAGTCTTCCCGGACACCCCCATCCCTACAGAAGACACCTATGCGGTGGTCATGAAAATCTTTAACCCCGACCAACGTGGGATGTTCCAGTTCAATGCCCTTGCCCAAGCTCCTGGAGATGTACCAATGGGCGGCTACCTTGGTAGCTGGCTGATTGACATCAACTGAACTGATAAGTTGGTGGACTGAAAAAAGACTGTACGCCGTTCTCCTTCAATGACAAAAAGAACCTTTGGTGGAACCAGCCGCAAGAGAAAACGCGTCTCAGGATTTCGTGTGCGCATGCGAAATCACACTGGTCGAAGAGTGATCCGCAGTCGCCGAAAACGTGGCCGTGCGCGTCTCGCTGTCTAATCCATAACACTGCGGGTCAATCACTCAAATCACGCCACTTGCTCAGGAAGCCAACCTCCAATGGTGCTGCCAGCATCAATGCGATTACGGGGAAGCCGATGTTTTGAGCACCTTCAGAAGTGGGGCTATCGCTTTTATGGAACTTCAATGGTGCTCCGTGTCATCGAAGCAAATCCCCAACTGCTCAAAGCACCCCATCGGCACCACAACTCCACGGCATGCCGTTGTGCCGTTGTGATCAGCAGCAAAGTGAGTAAACGGGCCGTCATTCGCAACCGTCTGCGTCGACTTCTGCACGATCACCTAAGAAGCAGGCTTGAGGTTGCACCCGAGCATTGCAATCACTGGGTGCTGATCAGCCTCAAGCCAGTCGCCTCCGCAATAGAGGCATCTCCATTGCTAGAAGAATGCGACAGATTGCTCAATCAAGCAGGTTTGTTGTCATGATCACAACCTCAGAAGAGGTCTTCTATGAAGGAGGCCCCGCTCAAAGCGATCTCATCATCAACCTATTGATGGGGCTAACACTGATTGGCCTTCCTTTCACCATTGGAGCTGTGATTCGAGCGTTGTGGCTGCGCTTTCGCATTACCAATCGACGCGTTTCAGTAACTGGGGGATGGCTGGGACGCGATAAGACCCAAGTCGTGTATAGCCAAATCAAGGAGGTGCGCTCAGTGCCTCGTGGCCTTGGCTCCTGGGGTGACATGGTACTGGTACTTAACGATGGTTCAAGACTTGAGATGCGCTCTTTACCTAGCTTCAGAGAAACCGAGAAATACATCAATGCACGGATTAGCGCCCGCAGGGCCAAAGGTTCACCCCAGGATCTAAAGGGCTTTGCGGCTTAAATAACTCCCAGCGTGTAACCCAGCCATATAGGTGCTGATGCACACTGGCATCACAGTTCCATCCACCCTCAGCAATCGATCGTGATCGGGTACATCTCCGACAACATTCTGCTCCCGATCCTGGATTTCTTCTACGGATTAGTGCCGAGCTATGGCCTCGCCATCGTCGCCCTCACAGTGGTCATCCGATTAGCACTGTTCCCCTTAAGTGCTGGATCCATTCGTAGCGCTCGTCGCATGCGGATCGCCCAGCCGGCGATGAAGAAGCGCCAGGATGAAATCAAGAGCCGTTATGCCAAAGACCCTCAGAAGCAACAGGAGGAACTAGGGAAAGTCATGAAGGAGTTCGGCAACCCCCTCTCAGGGTGCCTACCCCTATTGGTACAGATGCCAATTCTCTTCGCCCTGTTTGCAACCCTTAGAGGATCACCGTTTGCTGATGTGCCTTACTTGGTGAACCTCAAGGTGCTGCCTAGCGACCAAATTGCAGCCATTGAACCCAAGCCATTTACCAGTAGCAAGCATTCGATTTTCATCAGTGAAACCAAACATTTCCCAGTCATTGCGTCTCTGCCAAGCGGCACAAAATTAGGAGTTGGAGACAAGGCCCAAATCAAGCTGCAAACGCTCACTGGCGAAAGCTTCACAAGCAGGCTTTCTGGCGTAGAAGGTGGAACCAAGTTCACGCCAACCTGGAGCGTCACCAAGGGGGATGATCTTGTCAAGGTGTCGGCCGATGGCACTGTCCAGGCTTTGGCTGAAGGCGATGCCACCGTTCAAGGCAAAATTCCTGGCCTTGCTGCCCAAAGTGGCTTTCTATTCATTAAGGCCCTTGGACAAGTTGGTTTCTACGTCGATGGGGAAATCAACTGGGATATTGCAATTCTGGTTGGTGGTTTTGGCTTGACGCTTTTGGTCTCGCAGATCCTGTCCGGCAGGGGGCTGCCTGCGAACCCTCAACAATCAACAGCCAACAAGATCACGCCAGTGATGATCACTGGCATGTTTTTGTTCTTTCCACTACCAGCAGGTGTATTGCTGTATATGGTGATCGCAAACATCTTTCAAGCAGGTCAAACTTTTCTGCTTAGTCGTGAAGCCCTACCTGAGAACCTGCAGAAAATCCTCAATGACCAGCTATCCAAACCTGCGTTAGCAACAGAAGCCATCGGTGGATCAGATCGTCTTCCCTTTGAACCTAAAAAACGTAGTAAATGATCCCAGGGCTCCAACCCATTTCATTGCAAGAGCTAAAAGCCTTGGCTGCTCCTCGGCACTGGTCTATCGAGGGACATCTGGACGAGATGGCCTCTCTCACCCCATTGAGAGGCAGCATCAGTGCCGAGCATCAAGGCAGCATTCTGGAAGTGAAAGGAAAATTCCAAACCATCGTCACCCTCTGCTGTGATCGATGCCTAAGCGAATTCAATCAAACTCTCGCCTGTAATACCGAAGAACTGATCTGGCTGAAGGGCAATGGTCCAAAACCAAACGAACTCAATGGCTCGAGCCATTCCGAGGATATGGATGCACTGATGGAGTGCCTTGACCCTCTTGGCAGCTTTGACCCAGAACGTTGGGTTTTCGAACAACTGAGTCTGCAGATGCCTTTAGTCAAGCGTTGTGGGGCCGATTGTCCCGGTCCAGCTCAACAGCAGCCCTCAGCCCAAACCACTGCCGTGAAACCTGAGGGAACTGATCTCGATCCACGCTGGGCAGCATTACAAAAACTCACCTCGCCATGACGAGCTGGGATAACCACCTGGATCTGCTAATCAGAGCCAGAACACCTCTGCTTTGGATTCGGAGCAGCGAAGAGGAGCGTGTTGAAGTGCTGCTTGAGCAAGCCGCAAAACGACTACAGCCCCGTCGCCTTGCCAGCTGGGATTTTATTGGCGGCCTTAAAGGCGTGCTTAACGAAGAAGGCCTTGGGGCACGTCAACCGATGGCTGTCCTGCAATGGCTGCAACAACTTGATGCCAGTAGTCCAACCCTATTGCTAGTCAAAGATTTTTATCACTTCTGCGAAGACGCTGGTATCGCACGCATGTTGCGCAACTTATCGGTTCACTTGCGCCATCAACCCCACACTGTGGTGCTCTGCTCAGGCCCATGGACTCCGCCCAGCGATCTTGATGATTCCCTGACCATTCTCGATCTCCCGCTACCTCAGGAACCAGAACTACGAACACTGCTGGAGAACATTGCCCAGGCAAGCGGCTCCCCCCTTTCAGCAGACGTTTTAGAAGAGCTCACCCACGCTTGCAGCGGCCTCAGCGAAATGAGGGTGCGTCAGGTGGCAGCCCGTGCTCTAGCCCAGCGAGGCAAACTAGGCTGGGCAGATCTGGCCGAAGTCCTTGAGGAAAAGCGTCAGACCGTAGCCCGCAGCGAGGTTCTGGAGTACTGCGTTACAGAAGCCTCGCTGGCCGACATAGGCGGCCTCGATAGCCTTAAGGGTTGGCTAGAGCAACGTCATCAGGCATTCTCCGACGAAGCTCGTCACTTTGGCTTGCCACTGCCCCGCGGCGTTCTACTGATCGGCCCCCAAGGCACAGGCAAATCGCTCACCGCCAAGGCCATCGCCCACAACTGGTCGATGCCACTGCTGCGCCTCGATGTAGGCCGCCTATTTGCCGGGCTAGTGGGTGCTAGCGAGGCACGTACCAGAGAGACGATCCAGCGGGCAGAAGCCATGTCTCCATGCGTTCTCTGGATTGATGAGATCGACAAAGGTTTTGGTGGTGATGCCCGAAGTGATGGCGGCACCAGTCAACGTGTCCTTGCCAACGTGCTCACCTGGATGGCGGAGAAAACCTCCGCGGTCTTTGTCGTCGCTACCGCTAATGGCGTAGAACGCTTACCTGGAGAGCTTCTGCGCAAAGGTCGTTTCGACGAAATCTTTTTGCTTGACCTGCCATTCAGCGAGGAACGCCGCAACATCCTTGAGCTCCATATTCAGCGACGAAGACCGAACTTAAACCTCCCCTTGGGGGCGGTCATCGATCGAAGTGAAGGCTTCTCAGGTGCCGAACTCGAACAGACTGTGATTGAGGCCATGCACTTGGCCTTCGCCGAACGCCGAGAACTTGGAGAGAGCGACCTAATTCTTGCTGCCAGCCAACTGGTGCCGCTCTCCCGCACAGCCCGAGAACAACTCAACGCCCTTAAGGAATGGGCCGCTAGCGGAAGAGCCCGAGCAGCATCTTCTGTTGCTTCCAATCTCGCAGGCTGAATAGGCGAAACCAAACAGGATTCATTTGCAGAGCCAACAACACTTAGGCTGCCCGCGCTGACTTGAAAACCCTCGTGCTTGACCAGCGCCTGGTGCGGGACAACCCCGACCTGATTGCCAACGAACTGGGCCGAAGGGGCATTACGTTAGATCTAACGGGCCTACAACTGATCGCCCAGCAACAAAGAAATCTCGAGGAACAGCGCAGCAGCCTCCAGGCAGAAGGGAATCGGATCGGCAAGGAAGTCGGTCAACGGATCCAGCAGGGAAGCGACCCAAAAGCCAGCGACGTGGCAGAACTAAGACAGCAAGGCAACCTAATCAAGCAAAAGGTGGCCGTTTTAGAAGACGAGGAGAAACAACTATCAGCGCGATTGCGAGAGCAACTGCTGAGCTTGCCAAACCTGCCCTCCCCTGATTGTCCTGAAGGACGCGATGAGAACGACAACCAAGAAAGACACCGTTGGGGCAAGCCACGTGAAGGGAAAGACCTTCTGGAGCACTGGTCAATTGCCGAGCGGCTCAAACTTTTCGAAACAGAACGCTCTGTACGAATTGCCCAAAGTCGCTTCGTCACCCTGATGGGTCAGGGTGCGCGACTGGAACGAGCACTCATCAACTTCATGCTCGACCTTCACACCTCAAAGGGATATCGAGAAGTGATGCCTCCGGTACTGGTGAATACCGCCAGCCTTACGGGCTCTGGTCAGCTGCCAAAATTCGCCGAAGAAAGCTTCCGCTGCGCTGAAGACGACCTCTGGCTAACACCAACTGCAGAGGTGCCGGTGACATCTCTGCACCGCGATGAAATCATCCCCGCTGAGCAACTTCCACTGCGATACGCCGCTTACAGTCCATGTTTTCGCCGCGAAGCTGGCAGCTATGGAAGAGACACCCGTGGCCTGATCCGGCTGCATCAATTCAACAAGGTGGAGCTCTATTGGTTCGTCCATCCAGACCATTCGCAGGCTGCCCACGCTCAGATCACAGCCGATGCCGAAGCCGTGCTGCAGGCCTTGGAATTGCCCTACCGCGTGATTGAACTTTGCACAGGTGATCTAGGGTTTTCTTCCTCACGCACCTACGACCTCGAAGTCTGGCTACCAGGAGCAGGCGCCTTCAGGGAAATTTCAAGTTGCAGTATCTGTGGAGACTTCCAAGCACGGCGATCTGCTATTCGCACCAAAGACGAAAAAGGTACCCGACTCATCCACACCCTCAATGGCAGTGGCCTAGCGGTAGGACGCACCATGGCTGCCCTTCTCGAAACAGGCCAGCAATCTGATGGGAGTGTCCTCCTCCCCAAGGCACTTGTGCCTTATTTCGGCAACGATCGACTAGAGCCAGAATGAACCCATTGCTAGAAGCTGAATGAACGTTTTTGCGGCGCTGACGGTTCTAGCCCTGCTAATCATCATTCATGAAGCTGGGCACTTTCTGGCTGCCACTGCTCAGGGAATCCGTGTGAATGGATTTTCGATCGGGTTTGGACCGGCGCTGATCAAACGACAACGAAGGGGTGTCACATATGCGCTTCGAGTTCTGCCTTTAGGGGGCTTCGTTTCATTTCCGGATGACGACGAAAACAGCGAAATCCCCCCTGATGATCCCGACCTACTACGCAACCGGCCGATCAGACAACGAGCCCTGGTGATCTGTGCAGGGGTCATGGCCAATCTTCTGCTGGCATGGCTGGTGCTAATGGGCCAAGCGGTCATGATCGGGCTGCCAAGCCAACCTGATCCAGGTGTCATCGTTGTAGCCGTTCAACCCGGAGAAGCCGCTGCTGCTGCAGGGCTAGCCGCTGGCGATCGAATCCTCAGCGTGGATGGCAACGAGCTAGGGCGAGGTCAAGAAGCGATCCAGGCCCTGGTGAGTCAAATCAAAGAGTCACCAGGCAGCAAAATTCACCTGGACAGAGTCCGTTCGGGTCAACGCAGCAAGATTTTGCTCATCCCCGCTGAGCAACAAGGCAATGGCAGGGTGGGCGCCCAATTGCAGGCCAACGTCACAGGCAAAACCCGCCGGGCCCAGGGCCCCGGAGAGGTTCTGAACCATGTTGACAGCCAATTCATTTCCCTACTCAGTCGAACCGTTAAGGGCTATTCAGGACTCATCACTGATTTCGCAACCACAGCCCAACAAGTCAGTGGCCCTGTGAAGATTGTCGAAATGGGCGCCCAGCTAACCAGCCAGGGAAGTTCTGGCCTAGTGCTCTTCGCGGCATTGCTTTCGATCAATCTCGCCGTACTCAATGCCATTCCGCTACCCCTACTTGATGGCGGCCAACTGTTGCTACTGCTATTAGAAGGCGTGCGTGGGCGACCAATTCCGGAGCGCATCCAAATGGCTTTCATGCAATCAGGCTTTTTTTTATTAGTAGGTCTCAGTGTGGTGCTGATCGTCCGCGACACCACTCAACTATCTGTAGTGCAACAGCTGATCGGTCACTGATCTGCCCTATTTGCAAGAGCCTGAGCAGCTGAAAACTGGGCAAGCAAAACAATTGCAGCAGTTGGAAGGTAAAGTTCGTTATCGACCCTCGCGCTTCAAAACTGCCGCATGGCTAAAAAGTCAATGATCGCCCGTGATGTAAAGCGCAAGAAGATTGTTGAGCGCTACGCAGCCAAGAGAGCGGCTCTAATGGAAGCATTCAATGCAGCCAAGGATCCAATGCAACGTCTTGAGATCCACCGCAAGATTCAAGCTCTCCCGCGCAACAGTGCTCCAAACCGCATCCGCAATCGTTGCTGGGCCACAGGAAAGCCAAGAGGCGTCTATCGCGACTTCGGGCTATGCCGCAACCAGCTGAGAGAACGAGCTCACAAGGGCGAACTTCCTGGAGTCGTCAAGTCCAGCTGGTAACTCTCAAACCATTTCTGCATCTATTAGGAGTAGAGAGCTCTTACTCATTCGCAAGAGGGATTGAAGTCATCCATCCCTCTTTTTTGTTGCTTAGCAACTGAACCAACAGGAATCAATTCCAAAATTCCACGAAAGTTGACTCGGCAAAGTGCCAGTATGGTGCTTGACAAAAAAAACATAAGAGAACGTGCAAGGTCAGACACAGTCGATCTCCTTTGATGGTCGGGAGATTCGGCTGACCACAGGGCGATATGCCCCCCAGGCCGGTGGTTCCGTGATGATGGAATGCGGCGACACCGCCGTCCTGGTAACCGCCACCAGATCAACAGGCCGCGAAGGCATCGATTTTCTTCCCCTGATTTGCGACTACGAGGAGCGGCTCTATGCAGCTGGCCGCATTCCTGGCAGTTTCATGCGACGTGAAGGACGCCCGCCAGAAAGAGCCACACTGATCGCTCGTCTAATCGACCGCCCCATGAGGCCCTTATTCCCTAGCTGGATGAGGGACGACCTTCAGATCGTGGCAACATGCCTCTCTCTCGATGAACGGGTTCCAGCAGATGTGCTTGCCGTTACGGGAGCTTCCATGGCCACCTTGCTAGCAAGCATCCCCTTCCAGGGGCCAATGGCTGCAGTAAGGGTAGGGCTTCTCGGTGACGATTTCGTTCTGAATCCCAGCTATCGAGAAATCGAACGTGGCGATCTCGATCTCGTGGTAGCTGGTACTCCAGATGGGGTTGTCATGGTTGAAGCCGGTGCAAACCAGCTGCCACAAGGGGATGTCATCGAAGCCATCGACTTTGGCTATGAAGCCGTATGCGAATTAATCAAGGCACAGCAAACCATCCTCAAGGATGCAGGGATTAAGCAGGTACAGCCCGAACCCCCCACTCAAGACCAAGACACCAAGCTGTCGACTTATCTAGAAAAAAATTGCAGCAAGAGCATCGGGGAAGTGCTTAAGCAATTTGAACAGACCAAAGCTGAACGCGATAGCAAGTTGGATGCCATCAAAGCGAAAACTGCTGAAGCCATTGACAGCCTCAAAGAAGACGATGCCGTTCGCAAGTCAGTGAATGCCAACAGCAAAGTCTTGAGCAACAACTTCAAGGCGCTCACCAAAAAATTGATGCGTGAGCAGATCATCAAACAAGGCAAACGAGTCGATGGTCGCAAGCTCGATGAGGTGCGCCCGATCAGTTCCGCCGCAGGCGTGCTGCCAAAACGCGTGCACGGATCCGGACTCTTCCAACGCGGACTAACCCAGGTGCTGTCCACCGCCACCCTAGGCACACCCAGCGATGCCCAGGAGATGGATGACCTCAACCCTGGACCTGAGAAGACCTATCTACACCACTACAACTTCCCGCCCTATTCCGTTGGCGAGACACGTCCAATGCGATCGCCCGGGCGCCGTGAGGTAGGCCATGGTTCCCTCGCTGAACGCGCCATCATTCCAGTACTGCCTCCCAAGGACAGCTTCCCTTATGTGCTCAGGGTGGTGAGCGAAGTCCTCAGCTCCAATGGGTCCACCTCGATGGGCTCGGTCTGCGGCAGCACCCTGGCCCTCATGGATGCTGGTGTTCCACTGAAGGCTCCAGTCAGCGGAGCCGCCATGGGCTTGATCAAGGAAGATGCTGAGATTCGCATCCTCACTGACATCCAGGGAATCGAGGACTTCCTCGGTGATATGGACTTCAAGGTGGCTGGAACAAAAGATGGCATCACGGCCCTGCAGATGGACATGAAGATCACCGGCCTTCCGGTCAAAACCATTGCAGAAGCTGTCAATCAGGCCCGCCCTGCCAGGATCCACATCCTCGAGAAGATGCTGGAAGCCATCGACGCTCCCAGAACTACCCTCTCTCCCCATGCCCCGCGCCTGCTGAGCTTCAGAATCGATCCAGAACTGATCGGCACAGTGATTGGACCAGGTGGTCGCACAATCAAGGGCATCACAGAACGCACGAACACCAAGATCGACATTGAAGACGGTGGCATCGTCACGATTGCTTCTCATGACGGGGCTGCTGCAGAGGCAGCCCAACGCATCATCGAAGGACTTACCCGCAAAGTAAACGAGGGGGAGGTGTTCACCGGAACCATCACAAGGATCATTCCGATCGGGGCTTTCGTAGAGATCCTGCCCGGCAAAGAGGGCATGATCCACATCTCCCAGCTGTCAGAGGCTCGCGTGGAGAAGGTCGACGACGTCGTAAAAGTAGGTGATCAAGTAACAGTACGAATACGAGAGATTGACAATCGTGGCCGTATCAACCTCACACTCAGAGGCGTGCCTCAAAACGGCGAAGAGACTCAATCAGAGCCAGCTCCAACTCCTGTAGCCCCTCTCAACTAATCGGCTGCTTCAGGTCAATTCAAACCTGAAAGCCTGGGTCGATCTCTTTCATAGCCCGCGCCGCTGCTTCACAAAGCTGGGCGTGGGCGAGCCCATGGCTGGCGATTAAACATCCAGCCTGACGTACATCACCGCTGTTATAAGCAAGCTGGCGTCCATCAGCATGAGTGAAACATCCCCCTGCCGCCATCAGCACCGCCTCTGGAGCCGCCATATCCCAATCTTTTGGAGCACTACGGCCTGAAAGAGAGACATACAAATCTGTTTCTCCGCGCAAAATCGTGGTCACCTTGCAACCCACACTGCCCACAGCCTTGCTACCACCAAGAGCAAGACTCTCTAGCAGCTGTTCAAGCCTGTTGTCGCGGTGGTTGCGACTCGCTACCAGCATCAACTCACAAACAGCCTGGCGCTGACTAAAACGCACCGGCGAACGTTTTCCCCGCCGGTCTTCGCACCAAGCCCCAGAACCGATCACACCGAACCAAAGCTCCTCGGCTTCTGGCAGGAGTACCACTCCAAGCACTGGGCGTTGACCACGCACCAAAGCGAGATGCACGGCGTATTCACCTGTGCCCTGCAAGAAATCCTTTGTGCCATCCAAGGGATCAAGGATCCACAACCATTCCGCCGCTAAGGGTTCGCCTGCAGTGAGTTGCTCCTTTGCTGTCTCCTCACTCAATAGAGTCCAATCTGCCAAGGGGAAATTCGCTTCTAAGCCATCCAGAAGCCAGCGATTCACCGCAAGGTCAGCGGCAGAAACAGGCCCCTCACCACCATCCTCAACACTCAGAGCCTTAGAAAATCCATGCGGTGGCTGTTCTCCCCGGGCATAGGCCAGCAGGATGTCTGCAGCACCCCAGCTCAATCGCCTCAAGTGCTGCAACAAAATCTCCAGGTTCACACCATCAGGCAGAACAGGTGCGTTCGGCATCATGCATAGACACGTGCAGGCCACATTGTGAGTCAACGAGAGGAACCAGCACCAGGGGTGCTCTATGTGGTTGGCACGCCCATTGGTCACCTCGGAGATCTCTCACCCAGAGCACGCTCTGTGCTCACGAATGTCTCGGCCATCGCCTGTGAAGACACACGCCATAGCGGCCATCTACTCAACAGCTTGGGCGCGCAGAGTCAACGCTTCAGCTTCCACCAACACAACACCAAAGCTCGCCTGCCGCAACTGCTTCAACTGCTCAACGAAGGGCAAAGCCTGGCTTTAATCAGTGATGCTGGGCTGCCGGGCATCAGCGATCCCGGCGAACAACTCGTCGCAGCCGCTAGGGCAGCTGGGCATCAGGTGATCTGTATTCCCGGCCCCTGTGCAGCAACAACAGCCTTAGTGAGCAGCGGACTTCCATCTGGCCGCTTTTGTTTTGAAGGTTTTCTAGCCTCCAGAGGCAAGGAACGGCAGCAGCAGCTGGCAGCGGTCGCCAGCGAGACCCGAACAACCATTCTTTACGAAGCGCCACACCGACTGGTGCAACTGCTGAAAGAATTGGCGCAACTTTGCGGGGATGAGCGGCCCTTGCAGGTGGCCAGGGAACTCACCAAACGCCATGAACAACAAGTAGGGCCAACGATCGCAGCAGCCCTAGAGCATTTTCTTGAACACAAGCCTCTAGGGGAATGCACTCTTGTTCTAGGAGGTGCTCCAATTTCAGGACCAGATCAGCAAAGTGACGCGCATTGGCGAGCGGAATTGGCAGCTTTGATGGCCAGTGGAGCAAGTGCAAGCGATGCCGCTCGACAACTCGCTCAACAATCAGGGCAATCCAGGAGGGCTCTCTATGCCCTTGTACACCAAATGGTAGAAAACGAGAGCGAGTGAACTCCTAGAAACGGCAAACTAAGGGGAACCATCGAAAACACATCATGCTGCTGCGGCTGCGGCTGCTAACAACCAGTCTTGTCAGCGGCGGATTACTCCTGGTCGTGCTCTGCTTGGGAGCCCAAAATCTCAGTGATCGCCACAGTCTCAGGCTGGGTGATGCCAAAAGCGCAGAGCTACCCACAGGTTTTCTGGTAGGGATGTCAATCGTCGCAGGTGTCATTAGTGGCGGCAGTACAGCCGCTCTGCTGCTGCCCAAGCCAAGAGCCTGAACGACTCTGATTCTGAAGCGACGAATCAAGAACCGTTCAGATCGATGGGGCTTGAGCATCAAGGGCAATCAGTGAACCCTCCAGCACCAAACGAGTGATTCCGCGAGCCAACAGATAGGAGGTGGTGAGCTCAAAAACGCTTGTGTCAGGTACCTTGATCACCCTTTGACTACGTCCACACTGACGTTTGGCAGAACGGGGATTGGCAAACAAACAAAGAGCCCATCTGTCTTGATCATCATCGGCCAGCAAACCCAACTCTGAGAACTCCTTCAGCGGGCGTGCATCAAGTTCAACTGTCTTGTCGACAAGCATATAAACACTGCTAGGTAACAAGCCAGGCAAGAGAGGCTGAGATTGAACCGTTGGACGATCATTGAAAGCAACAGAATCTGCGACTAAAGGAACCAGCTCGCGAAACACCTCGGACTCAGGGAGATCCCCCATGTCCGCCTCGAGATGATCATCTTCGCTGCAGTCTTCTTCCGGATCATGACCAAAGTCATCGGCATCATCGAGAGCAAGAACACCTGCAGCTTCGTCGTCCAACGCGAGCTCATCCACCTTCCCCTCTTCAAGCTTCACCTCATCAAGCGAATTCAGCTGCGATGAGAGCGACTCTGATGGATCCTTAACGGATGCTTCTCCAACAGCAGAGAGGGTCTTAGAGATGGCACCACGCTGGGCACGAGAGGCCTTCACCGCGACGTAGTCCTTCTCTGAAAGCAGCGTTTTAACGGTGCGCGTGACAGTATTAGGACTGCAGCCGTAAGCCTTGGCAAGGCTTGCTGTGGCATCACCTGCCCTGTAACGCTCCACAAGCTCAGATTTCTGACTATCGCTGAGCCGGCTGGCCGCCATCGGTTGCAAGTTCGCAGCCTCTAACCATAGGAGGCCAACTCGATGTTGACTGCCAAAATGCTGTAGTGCTCCCTTAGCTCAGCTGGATAGAGCAACTGCCTTCTAAGCAGTCGGTCGATGGTTCGAATCCATCAGGGGGCGTAGTAATAGCAACGGTTCTTGGCAGCAGCCGAGTACCGTTTCTAATTTCTGTGCTCAAACAAGGCACAAACAGTCCCAGCGCTCCCAAATAAAAGTCGGCAGCTGAATCAAGCCCCACTCTTATGTTGCAGACCAGACAGCGGTACTGATGCTGCCGCAGCTGGGAATCATTGAATTAATCGCTGCAATCCCGTTAGGGATTTGATTATTAGCGAATCTCGCTATCGTGCCGAATTAAACGGATTACAGGTACTTGTAAGAATAGAGAGAATTGTCGCTATATTCTATAGGGCCAGAATTATTGATTTGATGAAAGTATATTGGGTGAGCCTGAGGAAATGGACAGTAATGAGTAACCAGAGACTTTCTTGTTGGAATCCCGCTGCCCGTCCTACTTGATATTGGGGACCCCCCATGGACCAAATGCGAAATCCATATAAGGCAATCGCCCTTTTTAGCATTGAATACGAAAGGCTCTTGCTGGGCTTTGAGGCTTCTAAGCCTGCCAATAAATTTGTCGTGAATATCTTTATCTTTATAGTTCCACCAGGCACTTTTAGAAGGATTGCTCTCAACCTTTTTGCACCATTCATCGCCTGAAGAATTGAAAAAATTATCCTTCAAATTGTGCGATCCAGGTATTAGCTCAAGCTCGCCAGAGCCTGGGGTAATATCTTCAAGAGCAATCCATGAGGCAGCGATCAGGAAAGGCTCCGAGACGCGAACATACGCTGTGTCTTGGTGCAAATCCTGCTCAGTTCCGTAAATGATTCCAAGTTGCTGAAAAGCCAATGCGTTTGCCCCAAATATCAACGACAATACCTCCTGGATATCAGGAGAAAACATTGCCTCACGTGCATCAATATTGTGCGAATATAAATCCAACATTTTTAGGCCTATTAGTTGACTCGGATCCCTATCTCCAATTTCTTCCCCATAAGAATATTTTCCTTCTTTGTCAAAAAATTCGCATTTTGGCTTTACCTGAAGACTTCCATTAGCGAGGACAGAATCATAATAATTAGATATTTTATCGCAAAGACCTGGACTTACTGCTCCTGGAAGTACTATATAGCCATTATTTTTGATGAAATTATACTTTTCTTTGGCTTGCAAGCCCTTGTCATGGTGAGTTTTAGGGAATTCTTTGTTCTCGATGGGGAGGATTCGATGCACACTTCGCTTTTTCAGCTTATAACGTCGCTGCAATCCAAGAGGGCGAAAAGCTCTAAAAAAACGGTTCATGTTGGCTGTCAAATAATACATTGGCCCACCGTAGCAAATTAAGCGCATGAAAAGCCTCAATGACGAGTATCTTTAATTTTGCCGAATAATCTTCAATTATGAATCAAGCATCTCCTGTTGGTTGCGGCTGAACCTAATGATGTGCTCGGCCGTAGTTAATTGGGTCGATGTAGCTTTATGCTCTGCTTCACGAAGACTATGGCCTTTCATTTGTGGAAATCCCTATCCCATAAGTTGCCAGGTATTGGCAGTTAAATCTGCAATTATCGGACGATCAAATGTTAATTGCAATTGCTGTACTATTTATTATCTTCATCTTGATACGGGGAACAAAGGGCGCTGCTGGAATGCCACCACAGTTGTTTAATCGAGGTCAATCACACTCATCACTCGGGATAATTCTGAAAACCCCTGATATCCAGAAGCTAAACAACTTGGCACACTTGATTGAGCAGATTTCCTGTACGCATGAATTGGTTAGCACTTAAAGCCAAACACGCCGGCATACAGACCTATCGACCATCAGGTGCTCCTAAAAACAAATCTCTGCTCGCGAAGACTGCTCAACCAATACTGCTAGAAGGTGATCATTCGATTTTTGAGCAGTTCAATGAACATCGTAAAAATATATTCGCCATTGCGAATCGCCTATCTACTATCACGAATCAACTTGATCGGGTGATCATGAAGCTCAACAACTCCCTAATAATTGGGGAAGGAAGCCCTCACAGGCAAGGCTAGGAGTTTTCATCCATCTTGAAGATCTTGTTAACACGAATATCCCATCATTGGCAATAGAGTTTGATATCCCAGCTAAAAATAGGCGCTTAAGAAGTATTTCCCCCTGCCCAAGGCGTCACCTGTATTCCTATGGCAAATAGGTTTAAATTGTTTCAATACTACCATGAAAGTATTTCATGTGTACGTAATATTGACTATCTAGGTCGCCATCTAATTGGGAGCAGCCTTGCTAACTCAACCCAGGAAAATAAACACAACTGAACTGTATCCAAGAGGATATTTGCTCTAATGTCTTTTTACTGTCAACACTCATGATGAACTTGCTCGCCACTGCAGGGCCTTTCGGCATCTCGCCTTCAGCTGATCAACTCATGGTGATCAACCTTTCCGCAATCCTGGTGGGCACCACATTCAATGCTCCCCAGAAGGTCATCAAATGGGGCGGGCTGGTCATCGCTGTCGTGACTGCAACCTGTGCACTCTGGTGCGGACACTAAGAACTCGGCAGCTTTCGGCTTGAGGTCAGCATTGACTTCTCTGCAAAACTCAGCCATCAGGCAAGGCATCAAGCTCATGAAGGGCCTCAAGGTGCTTGTCCATCACGCTGACCCATCGCAGCAGCGACGATGGCAAGAAGAAAAACTGCTTTGTTTGACCACCTCAATACCACCCTGCTTAACCAGAACAGCCAAGACTGTGAATGCTCTTGGTTGATCCCTAAAGGTTGTTTTGATCTAGTGCTGATAGCACACCTGCTATTGAAGCACCAGGTGTAAAAGACTTCAGCCTGAAGACAGTGAAAGCACTAGAAGCATGCTGAGCAAACAGCCATGTGATCAAACTCACCAATGGTGTTAAGCCAGTCAACTTCCTCTCAGATGAAGAGGCAAGAAACTGCCAAAAGCGGTGGATCACGAAAACAAAAAGTCAACACCGCTATAGGGGAAAAACAATAAAAAAAGCCCCGCTTTTAAAGCGGGGCTTTTTAGTGATCTCAACGCTAATTAAATCCAATGATGATAATTCTGAGAGATTGGTTGATCCAATCAGGACCAATTAAAAGTGCCAATCCATCAGAGCTAACTGCTCGTGCGAGCGTCCAAAAGGAAAATTCGCTAGGAATCAACCACCAGACCTAGATAGTTGCCGACCCAACTGGTCTAGGACGAGCAATCCAAGGATGAGCATAAATAGGCCGACAGCCAAGGAGGGGCCAACTAGGCCGCGAGCCACCTCTACCACCGTCACAACGCTAGCCAGCAGCACAATGCCCACCAGCCATGGAGTCCCTGTGCCCCAACCTCTCAGAGAGCCATACACCCCTGAAGAGGGCAAGATATAACCAGTGAGGATAAGGCCAACGATCACGAAGACACATACCAAATAGAACTGCCAACCGAGGGTCCCGGTAAGGACGATGACAGGGGAGCCGAAACTGCCAAGAACTGGAAGCATAATTGTTTAGCAGCCTTTACTTGAAGACGCCGAACCTTACCACATTTAGAAAAAATGAAGCTGGGCTCCGCTAAAAATTACAACAGGCGCCATTCCTGCCGGAATTAATGATCAGACAATCTGACCAGTTTGATGTGATAGCAACAGATCTACCCAGATTTTCTTTCACCATCTCTACCTCAAAGCAAAAGCCTGCGAAGGCTTGGCTTCGAATTTAGCATGCATTTTATATCATCATATCACAAGCTTCGCAGATCAAAAGATATCCCTAAACGACCAAGAGAATGAAGCTGGACCTGCGGGATTCCAGGGAAAATAGATGAATTGGACAAGAGTAGTAAATCAAACAATCATCACAATCCCAAGCCAATCTCTACTTGCTTATTATTACTTATTTCTTTCTCCAGTCACGTTAAAAAGGCTCTTAATAAGATGCCCAAGTATTCGACTTACGAAGCAGATTTCTCGCCAATCGATTAAATTAGGATAGTCGACTTTACTTGTGAAGGCAGGCGTTATCAATGGATGGAAGTTCATTGAGAAAGAGACCTGCACCAAAATTTGATTGTTCTAAGGCAGAGCTCGCATGCCTAGCTCTATCAACGACAGATCACGACTCAACAGCATGCGACTTGAACATGATCGCCATGCAGAGCATGATCTCTTTCAAAGGAGATGGAAGCTGCCAGTTAAAAGAATTCCTACCTGCAAGACGGGTGCATCCAGCAATCGATACCAGATCCCCGATAGGGTCAGATCTCAGAACCTGAGCAGATCATGAACCTGGCAGCGACCTATTTTGGTGCCAACGGTTGGTTGCTGGAGTTTGGTGCCTGCAGGGTACTAGTGGATCCCTGGCTCACCGGCCAACTCTCCTTCCCACCAGGCCCCTGGTTGCTGAATGGCCGGCTGCCCCGCGACTGGGCTGTGCCTGACAACCTTGATCTGCTGCTTTTAAGCCAGGGCTTACCAGATCATGCCCACCCAGAAACACTGCAGCTTCTTCCCAGGGATCTCAAGATCGTTGGCTCCCCCTCAGCCGCAAAACTAGTTGGGCGCTTGGGGTTTACACAAGTAACACCATTGCATCCTGGAGAGAGCACCAACATCGCTGGACTCACCATCCGCGCGACCGCTGGAGCCATGGTGCCCTCGATCGAAAACGGTTATTTCATTAGCCATGCTGACGGCAAGCTCTACCTTGAACCTCATGGTTTTCTCGACAGCAAAATCGAATCACAATCCGTTGATGCGGTGATCACCCCGGTGGTTGATCTTGGTCTGCCTCTTGCAGGGGCTTTTGTGAAAGGCCGTCAAGTCCTGCCTGAATTGCTCAAAAGATTTGAGCCAAGCACCGTCCTTGCTAGCACTGCTGGAGGGAATGTTCGCTTCGAGGGGCTGCTGAGCAGCTTTATGCAGATGGAGGGATCAGCAAAAGACGTTGCCGAAATGCTGCCTGCTCAGATCAAATTCATTGACCCAGAACCCGGCAAACGCTACGCCCTTACCTCCAAGCAATCTCTGGTTTAACCATCTAGCTCATGAGCCCCGTCAGCAAGCTCAAGAGAATCTCAAACTGACGAGATTGAGGCCATGAAGAAGACAAAAGAAGGTGATGTTGGCAATCAATCGTTCTTTCAGCCAGAGGCTTATGAAAGCTGTCTCGACTCCAGCTAAGCAAAGCAGGAATCTCTTGAGCGTGTCCTGAAAAAGAAGGGTTTATTTTGATCTGAGCTTTAACGCTGCGAAAACTGGCTGAAGCTGAGACTGTGCCTCGTCAAAGGGATAGACATGATTGATCTCATGCAAATTTCCTTGCTCTGAAGATCACAATCCACATCAGGATTATGGTGTTAATAGCAAGCTATTTTCTAAAAGGATCATCTGCTGTTCCTTGAGCATCAACGCAATTTTGATAGCCCATTTTGATTTTTTTGCCCGCACAAAAAAAGACCCGGATTTTTGATCCGGGTCTTTGAATACAAATTGACTATTCAAACTAGAGACTCAGCCACCGTGGCAGGAGAAGGCACCCATCAAGAAGTTGTGAACGCCTGGTACTGTGCGATCCAAGCCATAAATGAAGAGAGTCGACGCAAACAGAGTGGCCAATGTCTTCTGAGCCCAGTTGAGGCCTGAACTTCTTGAGAGTGCAGAATTCATTGATCGCAAAAGAAAGCGTGTATGAAGAATAGCGCCTTTTCATGCTTTCGCTGTTGCAAACATGAATTGAAGTACAAGCCTCATTGATGAGCCCAGCCCCGCAAAGCGCCAAGAAACCAAAAGGGAACAGCTCGACTCAAGCCAGGCAAAGCATGGTTGGCGCGATTAGCAAGCAGCGAAAGGTCACAAGGATTGAACGAAAATAACCTCTGAACTTGTCTACAAGTGCATCGCCTGTGGCTTGTTCAAGCGGATTGAAAGGCCAGTGTTTTCTCCACAAGGCTGGTATCCATAAGAGGGATTGAGCTGCTTGCTATTCCGAAAAATTCCAGCTAATCAGCCCAATCGCTGTCAAGAACCAAAGCGCTACCACAAATGCCCCAAAAGCCCAACTCCCTCCCCTGCCAACGGCCCACAGCCAAACAAAGAGGCCGATAAACGCTAACACAATTTGAATCAAAATGTCTTGCTCAACAGGCAACGCAAGGAGCAGATCTCTGATCATGGATCAACAAATAGATCACAGCTTCCATCATTAACAAGTGTCGACGATGGAAGGAGGCAGGAAAAGAGTTTTAACCCTTAAAAAGCATTATAGCATCAGCTCACCAGACTTGAAAGGCCAGAACATTAAGAGGGCTAATGATTATCAGCACCCCCGCATGCAAATAGCTTGGAGTTTGCAGGCATACTGTAAGTTATTAATCAACAAAGTTATAGTTTTTCATAGAGCTAATCGCGGACAAGAGGCTCAATGCTGAAAGTCAACAGACAATTGCTCAAGGTTCTTTAGAGCCACTAGCAAACTAGATTAGATGCTGTGAACCATTGCATTGTCTTATCTTGATATAGGTCAATTAAAATCCCAAAACTTAGTCATTAGTCAAGCAGCAGTAAAAGATGTGATTACTCCAAAAGCTGTGTATGAACTGCCTCCTATCTGCAAGGAAATAAAGAACAAAGTCTTCTCAGCTATAGCTCCAAGAATAGGAACTTCAATGTTTCTGCGGCCAGAGGTGACAAGCCCTGCTGAAAGGATCAGTGAGCAAGGCTCGTGCTGCATCCGCCCTGGGCTATCAAGAAGCGCACGAGGGGCAAGACAATATTTACGCTGACGGTCAGGGCTAACTGGGCAACAATAAAGTTATTAAAAGCAATTCAAGAGATCACTACTTCTGCTCTCTTAGATCACAAACCTCGACAACTGTTGCTGACCTCCTCCAGCATGATCACAGCATCATCACCACGTCCAGCTCGAAGTTGACTCATGATCACATCGGCTTGCAAGCCAAGCAGCAAGGTCTGACAGGAATAGTTGCTCTGAGCTCCTGCACGTCTCTGCAGGGCTTCCGCCCGAAGTAAAGCGGCTTGGCATGCGTTGAGCTGACCAGATTGAAAGCATGCGAGTGCTAGCGGCGTGAGGCCTTGAAGCTGAGTCGCTCTTACAGGAATCATCCCTAGTAGTGGAAGAAAGCCACAGAGCAGGAGCTGCAGCAACAGGCACCATCTCTGCGACTCCTGCCCTAGAAGCGACATGATTCCTTCGCAAGAACGGTGCTTATTTCAACGCAAATGCATGGGTCAATCACAAATTCTCAAAAGTAATTTGCATGCCGCTAATCAAGAAAGTGCCTTTTTCTTCAGTTGATGTGACCAAAGCACAGCCTGATGCAAAGGCGCTGTCTGCAACGTAAAGATGAGGGCCAGCAGTGCCAACCAAAAGACTGCCTCAAGCTCTGCTCTACAACTCAGTTTTTAAAGCGATTTTGGCTGAACTTTTAAGCGTTCAATCCCCGTGCAGCATTACTTTCGCCTTCCTCTATCGCTTGCTGGTGCTGCTGCTCTTGCATTAGCGAGTGCTCCCATCCAACCAGTAGCTGCTCAAGAGGATGGCAATGCAGCAGATCTAGGCGTGATGGAGATCAACCTCAAAGACGCTGTCCAGTTCAACTGGGGGTTCCAAGGAGCACTGCAAGGAGCTGGAACACCCAATCAAGCCGGTATTGGTGCCTTTCTTCCGATTGCTTTTGGTGAGAACAGCGTTTGGTTTATCGATGCCTTAGCCAATGCCAATTTCGCTGACCGTGATGGAGAAAGCAGCATTGTTAATACCGATGTCGCTGGTACCACGATCAGCACATCAACAAGGCTTGGTTACCGCTGGCTCAATGGTGATCGCAGCTGGATCTATGGCATCAATGCTGGCTATGACAGCCGGCCGATGAATACAGGTGATGCTGATACCAGCGTCAATGTCTTTGATAAGCGTGATGTCTTCTTCTCTCAAGTTGCTGCAGGTTTAGAAGCAGTCTCTGATACATGGAACTTCAACGCTTATGCACTGGTTCCCATTGGTGATGTCGAACACAGGCTGAACAGCCATTACGAGGTTGGTGCTCTTGATACCTAAGGATTAGATGTTGGCTACAGCATCACACCAGATCTCAATGCTTCTGTTGGTTATTACTATCAGCAAGGAGATCTCGGTGAGGCTGATGGCTCTGGTGTTAAAGGAAGGTTGGCTTACGACATCAGCAATGGTTTAACGATTGGCGCCAATCTTTCTTACGACGAAGCCTTTGATACACGCTTTACAGCAGATATTAAATATCGCTTTGGAAGCAATGGCTATGGAGCACCAAGCAAGAAAGAACCCGCAGCAATGCCTGCAATTCAAGCGTTATCTGCAACACCAGCCAATCGGGATGTGAGGGTGCACGACTGTACATTTCCATGGTACTGTCCTGCCATAATGGAATAGTGGAGGGGGAGGGAATGGAACCATGGGGATGTTACCTAGCTTACGGTGCCGACTAAGTAATCAGACAGACGAGAGGGAAAGCTTGACCCTCGCTTGATGGAGGATACCTGCCAAAAGCCCCTGCAATCGCGGGGGTTTTTTATTTCTTCAACCACCTCACTATTGGCTTTAAACAACCATCGATACCTGCCACCATTGACATGGATAAGGTTGCCGTGATGTCTTCTTTAGCAGGCAAAAAGCAGCAATAGTTTTTCGTATTCATCACAAATTTACCTTCAACTTCTTTTGCCCTAAAACTACTTATATCCCTACCTTAATCACCACAGATTGAGGCTTTGATCACCATCTCTAATTCCATTTGTTTTTCTAAATCTAACCGCAACCTGATGCCAATCCTCAGGGATTTGATTGAAGCGAACATCCCAATCCCAAGGCAATCGTTGTTGGCCTGGTGAAATCCTCTTTTTCTTACTTCTAGTTCTTGAATGACTGACTAGCCGTTTAAGCATGCGACTACCCCAATGGCACTTGGGAGCAGCTTTGCTGTGATGATGAAAGCGCTGGCAGAAACGCTCATAGCGCTTGGAACATCAATCCAATATTGACGAAAGATTTAAGAAGACTGAGCAACATTAAATGATTCTATCTGTTTTCAGCCTGACGCATCAACTTTATTCAATTCCGTCCACTCTTAAACTCATCAGCCTTAGATTGAACTATAGAAGATTTTTTAATCAAAATATGATGACAGAAAAACGAACACTCTTCATACACTCACTTTTCGTTAATTAAGAGCCCAATAGAGGAGTAGCATCGAGACACGACACTCCTCACACAAGTTTGTCGGTATGGACGCTGCTCGATGAGGGCGCCTTTTTCATGGTTTTGACGTGCCTAGCAATGAGCCTTAGAAGAGGAAGTGACGTCAGCTGTGTGTTTAGTCTTGCTCTTCCTCTACAGCATCAAGTACACGCGATGCCCATATCGCATCAATGATCGCTAGCAGGGAACCGGATGCATAGAACACACGCCAGAACTGTTCATCAGACATGACCGAGAGGGTGAGCATGAGCACGCACAGCACGACATCGATCACAACTGCTCGCCAGATCATCCTTGGTTCCCAAAAGGGCTTTTTGTCCACTTAGTTCCTGTATTTGTTATCTGGGCTGACGGGGTTAACCACCTTGGTATCACAGGTGAAGCCTCCATCTGCGTTGGCAGTGCAGTTCTCTGCATCAATGCTGGTCTGTTCATTCACCAGCGGCTGGTTGCTCTTGCGCCGGAAGTACACCTCACTCTCTTGAGACTGTGAAACCAATTGCTCTGAATGATTGCTGCATGCCATCGCAGGGGTGCACATCAGAACTGCTGCCGCTGCAGCGGTTGTCAACGAGCGAACCATGTCTTGGTGATTGCGTCAGGCGCAGCCTAGTGACGATTCAACGCAGACGGAAAGGGGGCACAGTGTCAATTTGGTCAGACAAAAAAACCAGAATCCTGTTAAAGGTCGTGACCAAACCGGCTGCCCCTTTATTAACGGTGGAGTGCACCCCCCTAATCGGTACGCATCTCAGGGAAACAGCTGGTAATTCGGATCAGTTCCCTTACTTGCTCTTGATCGTATGAAGACAAGGTTGTCCCAGGTACCCCACTGCCTTCTACTAGCCCTGCCGCTTTCATTTTTTTCCTGATCAGAGCTTTCCTCTCAGAACTCGTCATTGCTTTGAAGCGTGCTCTTCTCTCTTGTTTACCCATAGGGTGTAGACCTCAGTAGTGATGGGAGACAGGTCTTCTCTCTGTATAGGTGGCATTCAAATCGAAAGGCGTCTCCTTCAGGCATCCCACACCAAGCCAGTACCCCCGATAACGAATCGAGCGGGTAAGGGCTGGATTCAGCAGACAGAAGGCAATTGCATTGCTATATCTAGAAGTGCTGTTTAAGCATGAGTGAGCTGGATGATTCTCCACTACATTCTTTTTGATATCCCTCCTTTCTTTTGGAACGTTCTTCTTGCAGGCTCAATAGTGTTATTTGGTGCAACGTGTTCCCGCATCCTGTATGTGAAGACAGCACACCTCTACCCACCAAAAAAACAAAGGGCTTAAAGCCATTAGAAGAGTAATCGCTGAATACTAAAGTGGGTTGATGCCTAGATCAGGCTTAGCAGCCCACTGCAGCAAAACGAATTTCAAGAAAACACACTATAGAAGTTCCTTAGACTCAACGTTTTGCTTATACGCTGGTGTTCAAAACACATAGAGGACTGTTGCCGGACCTCCTAAGTCACTTTTAACAAGAATGTCGCATCCATCTGAATCATCTGCTGCTCCCTGCGTAACGACAGTCGATGAGTTTGCAAAGCTGGCGGATTATTCTCTGATGGATAGCTTAAATACTGACCCTGATTCCACGGTAGATGGTGATGATCACCTTGCCCGACAAGTTTTTTCGGGTCATTTCGTACCTGTAACACCCACGCCGCTTAAAAACCCAGAATATGTAACTCATAGCAGCACATTTTTTAATGAACTTGGCTTGAACAACGAGCTGGCATTTAATGAAAATTTTTGCAAGTTATTTTCAGGGGATCTCTCTGCTACGCGTGAGCCTATGCGACAGGTTGGCTGGGCAACTGGTTATGCACTATCTATTTATGGCAGAGAATACACCCAACAATGTCCATTTGGCACTGGTAATGGATATGGCGATGGCCGAGCGATATCTGTATTTGAAGGAATCATTAATGGCAAACGCTGGGAAATGCAATTAAAAGGTGGTGGTCCAACGCCTTACTGCCGTGGTGCCGACGGACGCGCAGTACTACGTTCAAGTGTGCGTGAATTTCTAGCGCAAGAATATATGCAGGCTTTAGGTGTTCCAACATCGCGTTCGTTAACACTCTATGTTTCTAAATCTGAGACAATCACCCGCCCTTGGTATTCTCAACACTCTCAATCCACCGACCCTGATATTTTGGTGGAGAATCCTGTAGCAATTTCAACTCGCGTCGCACCATCCTTTTTGCGAGTTGGTCAACTAGAATTATTTGCGCGTCGCGCTCGCAGCAATACTCATCCAAGAGCATTAGAAGAGTTGCGCATGATTGTGTCGCATTTAATTGAACGAGAGTACAAAAGTGACATTAATCAAACCCTTTCTTTTACAGTTCAATTGGTGAAGTTGGCGCGGCTATTTCGTGATCGCCTTACTTTATTGGTAGCAAATTGGCTCCGCATTGGCTACTGCCAAGGCAATTTCAACAGTGACAATTGCGCCGCGGGTGGCTTCACCCTCGACTATGGACCATTTGGATTTTGTGAAATCTTTGATCCTAAATTTCAGCCTTGGACTGGCGGCGGCAAACACTTTTCATACTTCAATCAACCAATCGCGGCGGAAGCAAATTATCATATGTTTTGGAAAGCTTTAAGGCCGCTACTCGAAGAAGATGCTAAAGCCCTAAAAGAGTTTGACCAAGTTCGTGATGGCTTTGAACAAGCCATGGATAAACAAATCCAAAAAATGTGGGCAGCCAAGCTTGGCTTGAAAGAATACAACTCCAATCTATTTGAGGAATTATTGCAATTAATTATCAATTCAAAAGTGGATTACACGATCTTCTTTCGCGAGCTATCTCATATACCAAATAATTTATCAGCATTAAAAAAGAGCTTCTACATCCAAACTTCACAACAAATCGATGAGCAATGGAAATCTTGGCTGCAAAGCTGGCGCGACCTCGTGCTTAACAAAGGAAGTTCAACGGAGACATCAAAAACCATGAAACTGACTAATCCAAAATATACTTGGCGAGAGTGGTTAATTGCCCCTGCTTATCAGCAAGCCGAAGAGGGCAACTATTCCTTAGTGAAAGAGCTGCAAGAAGTGCTAAGCCATCCTTATGATGAGCAATCAAAAGAAATAGAAGATAAATATTATCGCCTAAAGCCTAAGGTATTCTTTAATGCTGGTGGCATATCGCACTATAGCTGTTCATCTTGAGGCCAAATACAAACTGAACCATTGGAATAATAAATATTAGCCAAAAAGCTTTATTCATTAACTCACAAAAGGCAGTGACTTCATTATCAGTGCGCTGATGGATCTCGGCCCAGAATTGAAAGTCTATTCAAGTCATTGATAGGTAGCCGCCCAAGCAGTAAATGAAATCTACTGATCAGGTGAATCATCTAGCAGTAATGGGGCCAATAACATTGCTATTAGTTCGATTCACATTCCCATCACTTGTAGAAACAGTCAGGACGGCCATCAGAGAAAGTCCTAGATCGTCGCTTCCAAGCTCATAGGTGGTTTCAGAAGCGTTCGCTACAAGCTGCCAATGTCCGTTACCTTTGCGGCGATACCAGTGAATGTGAACCGATTCAATGGCGTCACCATCCAGTATCAGGTCCGCCTTCAGCAGTTCTCCTTCAAGAGCATCTCCTTCCAAAACAAAACGACTTAAACCCTCGATGTTTTGTTCGACCTGCTCTTCAGACTTTTGATCCTCTGAAATGCGGCCTTCTAAAACATGTATCTGTTCCTGAGGGGAAGCAGTTAACCCAGGAACGCACTGAAGGCTGCCATTCTCAAGTCTGCATCCGGGCAGCATGCCTTGTGCCTGAGCTCCCTGCCATCCCAGGCTTAAAACCACCACAGACATAATGGAAACGCAATTTGTGCGAGAGGTGGGGCTCATTGATGCCAACTGAATGTCACTTCACGTTGGCAGCCCCAATTCGATGGTCAATGCCTTCTCATCAACTGATGCCAGATGATTGCCCCGTAACCACATCACACAAGCCACCGCCCTCTGATTGAGCGAAGATCGAAAGCCCAATGCCATCACGACTCGTCTGGCGAGGCACTCTTCTTCTTGCTTCTAGTTCTTTCTTGCAGTTACTCACAAGCGTTTTGAAAATCCGGCCAACCTGGTGGCAATTAGAAACATCCTTGCCGTGCATAGAAATACCACTGGCGAAAGCGTTTAAAGCACTTGATCGCTCCAGTGAGCGTTGTCAATAACATCAAGGAATTAGAGATCCATTGACTGAAGCTCTCAACTCATACTTGTCTTAATGCACAACATTGATGTATTGATCAAACTTCCCCTTTCTTAAGGGAGCTGCATAGTCTTAATCGCTTGCAAAAGCTTAAGGAATCTCGATCAGCTCGCCACTGGAGCAGCAATAGGAGTCTTGATCGTCTGCTCTGCTTGAAGATCTCCACCTGGAGACTGCAGCGCGCAACCAGTGTTCAGCTCTTCTATGACGCTCCCCTGGCCAAGACAGTCCAAGCAGGTACGAAACCTCAGGTGACTGATGCGTTGAATGCCACTACCTCCGCAGTTAGGGCAGATCGACATTGATTGTGTGCATTATGTGGCTTTTTATTTTCATACATTTTTGCGCTTGTGATCCCGAAGGCTTCGTTAAGAATTAGAGCCGTTGCTCCTTTAAGGTTTCAGCACGCTTTTCAAAACCCCCTCCTTCTTCTTCAACTCACTCAATAACTCCCCTGCCGTGAGTTCAGCACCAAAAGGAACAAGGCTCTGGCTAGCAGCCAGCCAGCCCACCACATGAGAAGGCCCCAGTCCCTCGGAACGCAGGCTGTCCAAACCAGCATGTCCCTCGCGCTTGGCCAACTTGCGGCCTTGGTCATCACACAACAACGGCACGTGGCGATAGATCACAGGCCGCTCTGAAATCGCATTGATCAAAGCGAGCTGTGCATTCATGGCGTCAAGCAAGTCTTCACCGCGTACCACCTCGCTAATCCCGAGAGTCAGTTCATCAACAACCGTCGCCAAGTGATAAGCGATAAAACCATCAGCGCGCCGCAAAATCACATCCCCACTGGTATGGGAGAACTCTTTGCTCACCCTTAAACGCCAACTGGGCAGCCTGCCCTCATGCCACCCCCAAAACAGCTCCAGATCTCGACACGTGCCTGGGTAAACCAAGTGCCGCCCAGCTGGTGCTGAGATGTCAGCCAACATTCGCCGGCTACATCGACAGGCATACAACTTCCCCTGACGCCGCAGAGCCGAGAGGAAAGAGTTGTAAATCCCACGGCGGCGGCTCTGAAACACCACGGGGCCATCCCACTCAAGGCCTAGCCAGTGCAAATCCTGCTGGAGGCTCTCAACCGCTCCCACACGATTGCGAGGCTGATCCAGGTCATCCACCCGCAACAGCCAAGCCCCATTAGCCAAGCGCGCTTGCAACCAAGACACCAGAGCAGTGCACAGATTGCCCAGGTGTAATGGTCCGGTCGGAGACGGGGCAAACCGGCCCCGATAGCCCTGATTCCTAAGGCGCTGCCCCACTTCCATCTGCTCATACAGATGATCAGGCAGTGCAGAGGACTTGGCCATTGAATCAATGGAAGGAGCCCTGGCTCAGTAGGCCCACAAATAAAAGGCGGCCGTGACGACCGCCCGTCTGCAAACAAAGGCTAAAAAATCAGCCCTGAACGCGATCTTTGAACATCTTTCCTGCAGTAAAGGCAGGAACACGCTTGGCAGGAATCTTGATCTTCTGCCCTGTCTTGGGGTTCAGACCCTGACGAGCGGAACGATCACGAGGCTCGAAGGATCCGAAGCCAAGGATGGAGACCTTCTTCCCCTCCACTACAGAATCGATGATGGTATCGATGGCAGCATCCACCACCAAGGAGACATCTGTTTTCGTTAGCTCAGTGCGGGCTGCGACGAGGTTGACCAGGTCAGCTTTGTTCATAGGAAAGGGGTGATGGTACGGAAACTGTTCAGTGACAGAGCAGAAGACGAAATCCGTCCCTGCTATCCCGATTCGCGCTAATCGTATGGACTCAAGCCGCTGCCGGCAACCGAAAGGGACCGTGGCGCAACGCTTTATACGAAAACTGAACAATTTGATTCACTGATTTACCTGCAATTCCCAGGCATCCCATGGGGCCAATTTCTCTCCTCGGAGGGCCCCAAGGGGAGCACCAGAAGCCAATGCAGGCCTTGAATCTGAAGGAATCCATTGGCGCAATTTTTGCAAGCTTCTGAGCTGGCGAGGCCAATGAAAAGTCCGCCGATGTGGCAATGGAGCCAATTGAACAAACGCGACAGGAATCAATAAACGGCCACAGAAAAGTACGTTCCAAGGATCAGGAGCAAAAACCACGCAGCTCCCTGGTGTTGGCCCAGGCGTCCAAAGCAGCCGCAGCCCCGCAGCGGTGGTGTGTTGATCAACAAAGCTGTCCAGCGAAGTCAGCCCAGGCAGGAGATAAGCCTCCTGCTCCTGCACTAATACAGGCCATCCGAGTGCATCCTGAAACGCACGCACCCTGCCATGCCCCTCTCGACTGGTCAGCAAGATCCGGGCCGTGCGCCCCGCGGCGAGCTGTTTTAGAGCCTCAAGAGTGGTTGTCGTTAAAGGCGGGCAGTCGATTAAGACAGGTTCGGGGTCACATCCCAGCCACCATGCTGTCCCCCCGTCACAGTCTCGATTGGGTGGGAAAACCCAGAGGGGCCCGCTCAGCTGCTCTGGAGGATTGCCCGACTCCAATGCTTGGGACAACGTCATGACATTGTGAAACGGGCTGAACTTCTTCGCTTGTGCCCAATGCTTTCTGCCTCGCCGCAGACACAGCTGTAAGCAAGATGCATCTCGGCACGCCTTGGCCCCTGGGCAGCACGATCACAACACGAGGCGTCAATTTCTCTGTGGCCGCCCCAACTGCAAAGCGCGTGGAGCTGCTGCTGTTTGCCGATGCAAATGCCACGCAGCCAGAACACATCCTCAAGCTCCAGCCTTGCCATCGATCCGGCGACTACTGGCATGTTGAGGTGGAAGGATTGCAAACTGGCTGCTGTTATGGCTATCGGATCTTCGGCCCCCACAACCCTGGCAGCGATAGCTTTCACCCCTCCAAGGTGCTGCTTGATCCCTGCACAAGAGCCATCAGTGGCTGGGACATCTATCAAAGAGAACAGGCCAAGGGATCGTCGCCCAATATCCAAGCCTGCCTAAAGGGAGTGGTGTGCGAACGAGAACATTTTGACTTCGCATCCCATCCACGCCCCAGGACCCCATGGGACCGGAGCGTGATCTACGAACTGCATGTAGGGGGGTTCAGCAGTGGCCCGAAGTCAGAGGTAACACCTCAGCGCCAAGGCACCTTCCTGGGACTCATTGACAAACTTCCCTATCTGCGAAAACTGGGTATCACGGCCATAGAGCTGCTACCTATTTTTGCTTTCGATCCCTCTGATGCGCCAACGGGGCGGGACAACTACTGGGGCTACAGCCCTCTGAACTGGTTCACTCCCCATCCCAAATATGTGCATGGTGACGATCCACTGCAGGCTCGCCAACAAGTCCGCGAGCTGGTTGCGGCCTGTCATGACGAGGGTATTGAAGTCATCCTTGACGTGGTCTACAACCACACCACAGAAGGCAGCATTGATGGCCCCACACTCAGCTGGCGAGGCTTCAGCGATGCTCTCTATTACCACCAAAACGACAGTGGCGAATACCTGGATGTAAGTGGTTGCGGCAACAGCATCGCCGCCAATCGTCCAATCGTGAGGCAGCTGATTCTCGAGTCGATGCGTTGCTGGGCCATCGAACTAGGAGTCGATGGCTTCCGCTTCGATCTAGGGATCGCCCTGAGCCGAGGCGAAGGCCTAAAGCCGCTCGAACAACCTCCCCTATTTGAAGAGATTGAAGCTGATCCAGAGCTCAGCGATTTAAAACTGTTTAGCGAACCATGGGATTGCGGTGGCCTCTATCGACTCAGCGATTTCCCAGCACACCGAATCGGAACATGGAATGGCCATTACCGAGATGACCTACGTGCCTTCTGGAAAGGAGACGAAGACAGCGCCTGGAGGATGGGACAACGCCTAAGCGGAAGTGCTGATCTCTACAAAGGTGAGCCAGCTCCGCTGGGACGTTCCCTGAACTTCATCACTGCACACGATGGCTTCACACTCAATGACCTGGTGAGTTTCAACCGCAAACACAATCTCGCCAATGGAGAGTGCAACCGCGACGGTGAAAATCACAACAACAGCTGGAACAACGGCATTGAAGGCCCCTGCAGTGACCATGCCGTGCAGGCCCTCCGCCATCGCCAGATGCGCAATCTGATCGCCACCCTGTTGCTTTCAAGAGGAGTGCCAATGCTTTTGATGGGAGATGAAGTGGGCCGCAGCCAGGGGGGGAACAACAACAGCTGGTGTCAGGACAACCCGCTCGGCTGGATGCTCTGGAACCCTGAACAATGCGATATGGATTTGCACCTCTTCGTCAGCAGGCTGCTCATGATTCGCCACCAACTTTCGGAACTCTTCTCTCCCGTCAATCACCCCCCTGAGGAGATGCCCGTACGTCTGCAGCAGAGTCCAGACGATCTCTGGATGCAATGGCATGGTGTTGAGATCGACAAGCCCGATTGGGGCAGCTGGTCCCATACCATCTGCTACAGCCTGAATCGAGGCTCCAGCGGTGCGGTGATGTGGATGGGCTTCAACGCCTACAGCAAAGCCATGCACTTTGATCTGCCTGAACCGACTTCTGCGTGGCACCGCATCCTGGACACAGCACGTCCTAGCCCTGATGACCTACCCGCAAGGCCTAATGCATGGACTTCAGAGGACATTGATCTGCAGAACCACAGCATGTTGATCTTGCTGGCAGAGGAATACGCCTCAAAACTCAAGCTCTAAAAGGCAAAATCAAAAAAGCGGGCGGCGGGAATCGAACCCGCGTCATCAGCTTGGAAGGCTGAGGTCTTACCACTACACAACGCCCGCACTAGTACAGCAGAACCATCACGATAGACGAAGTGGGTCTGCGGTTCAGTGCCCCTGCATTATGACCTTGCGCATCCCCCTTTTTGCAGCTTGACGATATCCACAGCGCTTCAAGAGGGATCACGCCGCCGGCTGATGATCTCCTATGGCCTTGGCGATGCAGGCACCGGGCTGGCAGCAACTCTGCTCGGCTTCTACCTCTTCGTGTTTTTTACCGGGACCGCCGGGCTGCCTGCAATTGTTGCCGGCTCACTGCTGATGGTGATCAAGCTCTGGGATGGGATCAATGACCCAATGATCGGCTGGCTGAGCGATCACACCCAAACTCGTTGGGGCCCAAGGATTCCCTGGATGCTTGGCGCAGCACTGCCCCTCGGCATCAGCCTGGCTGCCATGTGGTGGGTTCCTCCCGGAGACGTTGCCCAGAAAACGATGTATTACATCGTGATGGCGATTCTGCTGATGACCGCCTACACCAGCGTCAATCTGCCTTACTCCGCCCTCTCCACAGAGCTCACAGAAAACACATCTGTGCGCAACCGTCTCAACGCCGCCAGATTCACCGGATCAATCATCGCTGGTGCAAGCGGCTTGATTGTGACGCCTTTACTGCTGGTCAACGGTGCCAACGGTTACTTGGCCATGGGCCGCATCACCGGCACAATCGCAGCTTTAGCCACCCTCGCCTGCTGCTGGGGGCTGGCCCCTTTCACAAAAACCGCTAGGCGCCCCAGTTGCCATCACGAGCCCCTACGTCGACAGCTTGCGAGGATCATCAGCAACAGACGCTTCCTCAAAGTTCTGGGGCTTTACCTGTTGCTCTGGTGCGCTTTGCAGTTGATGCAGCCAGTTGCTCTGATCTACCTCGTTCAGTTGATGCGCGTACCCGCAGAACTGGCCACCTGGATGTTGCTGCCCTTCCAGCTCTGCGCCCTGATCGGCCTTCAGGTCTGGAGCATGTATGCCAATCGCCATGGGCGAATAAGGGCCCTGTGCTGGGGTGGGTGTCTATGGATCGCTGCTTGTGTTGTTTCGATGCTGCTCCCCCCCCTCTCCGCTGATGCATCCCTCGCCAACCTTTGGCCTACAGCCGGCACTGATGGTCTGAGATTGATGGCTTTGTTGGCCACCATTGGGACGGTGGGATTTGGAGCCGCAAATGCTTATCTGATCCCTTGGTGTCTGCTACCAGATGCAATTGATGCTGACCCTGACAAGCCAGCAGGCCTCTACACCGCCTGGATGGTGCTGGTTCAGAAAATCGGTATTGGTGTGAGCATCCAACTGCTCGGCATCCTGCTTTCACTGTCTGGCTATCGCTCAGTGGTAGAAGCAGGCGGAGCACTGAGCTACTCGGATCAACCCGAATCCGCTCTGATCACCATTCGCATGTGCATGGGATTCATTCCCGCAGTACTTGTGGCGTTGGGTCTTGTGGTGATGCGAGGCTGGCCCGAAAGGAACTCTCACAACCAGGCAGCCATGTCATGACGACTCCTCGCTGGCTGAAGCGACTGGGCAACAGCCTCATCATCGGAGGCCAGGCAGTGGCAGCCACCGCCCGAGGTCGTATCAACAAGGTCGACCTGTTTGATCAGCTGATGGAGGCCGGTCCAGGCAGCTTCCTGATTGTGTTGATCACAGGCTTAGCCGCAGGAACGGTCTTCAACATCCAGGTCGCCGCAGAACTGAGCCGACAAGGTGCTGGATCCACGGTAGGAGGGATTCTCGCCATTGGGATGGCAAGGGAAATCGCCCCTCTTCTCACCGCCACGCTGCTCACTGGCAAGGTAGCCACGGCCTATGCAGCTCAGCTAGGGACCATGAAGGTCACTGAACAGATCGATGCCATCACCATGTTGCGAACCGAACCGGTTGAGTACTTGGTGGTTCCAAGAGTGATCGCCATGGTGGTCATGGCACCAGTGCAATGCATTCTGTTCTTCGGCATAGCCCTCTGGAGCGGCCAGGTCAGCAGCACCAATCTTTATCAAATTCCACCAGAGGTCTTCTGGAATTCCGTGCGCACTTGGCTGACTCCGGATGATTTGCCATTCATGCTGATCAAATCATTGGTGTTCGGCCTTCAGATTGCTGTTCTGGCTTGCGGGTGGGGTCTCACAACGCGTGGTGGTCCAAAAGAAGTTGGCACCAGCACCACTGGCGCCGTTGTGATGACTCTGGTCACAGTGTCTTTGATGGATGTCTTGCTCACCCAGATTCTTTTCAGCTGATGTCATCAAGGCCCACAAACAAACGCGCAGCTATTGACAAATCCTGCTTGCCCCCATATCGGTCCTAAATCAGTGATGGGTCCAGATCGGCCCTCTCTCATCAACTCCCCAAACAGACCCAACATCTCTCCTGAGAGCAAGACCACCACTGCCTGCCTGGTTCATGCCTGAAGCCGACCTCCCCCTCCGCAAACAGCCTCCCCGTGGGCAGACTTCTCCTGAACAGCTATCTCCTGAACAGCTTGCGCCTGAACAACCTTCTCCTGAGCAGCTATCTCCTGAACAGCCCTCGAATAACTCAGCGAACTCTCAATCCGATCTCCTAGCGGCTCCTCAAGACAAACCAGATCTTGATCAACTCCTGCAAGTGGCCTTGACGGAGCTGCAGCAACGTCGCGATCATCTCGAAGCAGAAATCAAAGACCTCTCCAACCGCAAATCCCAACTGGAAAAGGAGCTCAGCAGTTCCTTCGCTGGTCAGTCCGATGCTATTGCCAGGCGGGTCAAAGGCTTCCAGGACTACCTCACAGGCGCTCTGCAAGACCTGGCCCAATCAGTGGAGCAACTTGAACTGGTTGTGCAGCCTGTTGTGGTCCAACCTTCTCCCCTAGACCAACCCAATTCAACGCCCGAGGCCGCCGCTCAGGGCAACGCCCTAGCTGTTGCTGACACCTTTAAACCAGACGAAAGCCTGATCCGTGAATGTCTGGAGCAATTTCTAAGTCAGCCAGACTTCTACGCCGATCCTTGGAAACTGCGACGCAGCCTTGATCCCAGGGACAAAGAACTTCTAGAAGACTGGTTTTTCAATCAGGGTGGGCGAGGAGCACAGCCAAGCAGGAACAGCCGAACACGCAACATCCTTGTGGCTGCAGCCCTGATAGCCATCCTCGGTGAACTCTATGGCGACCGATTCCAAAGCCTGGTGCTTGCCGGTGAACCAGAGCGGCTTGGCGAATGGCGACGTGGCCTTCAAGATGCCCTAGGCCTCGCTCGAGAAGACTTCGGCCCCAGCAGCGGCATTGTTCTTTTTGAACGCGGCGAAGCTCTTGTAGAACGCGCCGACCGGCTTGAGGAACGAGGGGAAGTTCCCCTCATCCTGATTGACGCAGCCCAACGCAGCGTAGAGATCCCCGTGCTTCAATTCCCGCTCTGGCTAGCCTTTGCAGCTGGGCCGCAAGAACGGTTCGAAGACGAAGAACTGCTCTGATGATGTTCAATTCTCTATTTGGGAATCTTCTCTCCCTAGTCATGGGGTATCTACTGGGTTCACTGCCCAGCGGATATCTTGCAGCCCACTGGCTGGCAGGAATCGACCTGCGTGAGAAGGGTTCTGGATCAACCGGGGCCACCAATGTGCTGCGCCAGGTGGGTAAAGGTCCTGCCCTAGCCGTTTTCCTTATCGATGTTGGCAAGGGCACAACCGCCGTACTGGTTGCTAGGGCACTTGAGCTGGATGATGGCTGGCAAGTTGCGGCAGGTCTAGCAGCCTTGGCAGGTCACATCTGGCCTGTTTGGCTGGGATGGAAAGGTGGCAAAGCTGTCGCAACAGGTCTGGGGATGCTGCTAGGCATCTCCTGGCCTGTAGGACTGGCCTGTTTCGGCATCTTCCTCACTGTGCTGAGCTTCAGCAGGATCGTGTCTTTATCGAGCATTATCGCCGCCCTAAGCTTACCGTTGCTGATGATCTTGCGCTTTCAAGGCAACTCACCGCCGGCTTACCTGGCGGTGGCCTTTGCCGCCATGGCAATGGTGGTGTGGCGACACCGCTCCAATCTGCAACGCTTGCTGGCGGGCACCGAACCTCGCCTCGGTCAGTCCAGCTGACGCTGTTCAATCTCAAGGCAGCAGCGTGCAAACGCTTCTGCCGGATCAACAGCACGGGTAATCGGCCTGCCAATCACCAAACGTGAAGCTCCTGCATTCAACGCCGCTGCAGGACTCATGACCCTGACCTGATCCGCCAATTCAGCCCCCGAGGGGCGAATACCAGGAGTCACCAACTCAAATGGCGAGGGATGAAGTCGGCGTAAGCCGCTGACCTCCCAGGGAGAACACACGCAGCCGCCCAACCCTGACTCCGCTGCCAACTCAGCCAACCACTCCACCCTGGCCTGAAGAGACTGAGGAATGCACAGCTCATTCGCTAGACGCTTCTGATCCCAACTGGTGAGCACAGTAACGGCCAACAGCCGGGGTGCTGACAAGCCAACCTCCGCAGCCCCCTCGCAAGCAGCAGCCTGAGCTTCAGCAAGAGCAGCACGGCCAGCACAGGCATGCACCGTGATCAACTCAGCGCCAAAGCTCGCCGCTCGGCGACAAGCTCCTGCAATGGTGGCAGGGATATCGTGAAACTTTAGATCAAGAAAAATCTGCAACCCTTGCTCCCGTAGATCAGCCAAAACCTCTGGCCCCGCACTAACAAACAGTTCCAGTCCCACCTTGACCCAACTGACCTCTGGCAACTTTGAGATGAATGCAAGGGCCTCAGCCCGCTCCATGCCATCAAGAGCAATGATCAGTTGATCGGCAGGAGTCAATGGCGAGGTCATCACAGCGGGTGTTGGTCCTTTACTCAACGCGTCAAACGACGAAAGGTTTTCTTGCCCACTTGCAGCACCTTGCCCATCAGCAGGCTGGAGTCAGTGAATTCCAAATTGGGATCGGTAATTTTTTCGCCATCCAGGCGTACCGCACCACCCTTGATTTGACGCCGAGCCTCGCTACTGCTCGCACAAAGGCCAATCGCACTGAGCAGATAAAAGGCCTTGGCCGGAAAATTCACATCCGAAAGAAACGCTTCTGGCACAGATGCAGCGTCATCTTGAGAGCCGGAAACCAATCTAGCTGCATCATTCTGGGCGGCTTCAGCCGCCGCGATGCCATGACGGCTGGCCGTGACCGCAATGGCCATGGCCTTCTGCCGTTCACGCGGATTGACAGGTAAAGCTTCTGGGTCGAGATCGGTAAGCAAAACCACGTAACTGCTTACAAGGGCATCAGGAACCTTCTCCAACTTGGAATACATGGAAAGTGGGTCCTCATTCAGTCCCACAGTGTTAGAGAGGCTCTTGCTCATCTTCTGCACCCCATCCAGCCCAGCCAGAATTGGGAGTAGGAGCCCAAACTGGGGGCGCTGATCGAAATGACGCTGAAGATCCCGCCCCATGGCGACATTGAATTTCTGATCAGTCCCCCCAAGTTCAACATCTGCCTGCACCGCTACCGAGTCGTAACCCTGCAAGAGGGGATAAAGAAACTCATGCAGAGCTATCGGAACACCTGAGCCATAACGATTGCCAAAGTCTTCTTTAGCCAGCATTTGCCCAACCGTGGCAGTGCCCAACAAACCAATCACCTCAGGCAAATCCAAGTCAGCCAACCACTCAGTGTTACGTCGCACTTCCAGGCGCCCAGGGGTTGTGAAATCGAGCAACGCTTTTTCCGCTGACTGCCCCTGACCCAGCTGTGCAAGATAGGTCGTTGCATTGGCCTCAATCTGCTCAGAGGTGAGTTGCACTCTGGTGCTGCTCTTGCCGGTTGGGTCACCGATTCGTGCAGTGAAATCGCCAATAATCAACACTGCTGTATGCCCCGCATCCTGAAAAGCTCTCAGTTTGCGAAACAGGATGCTGTGTCCCAGATGGATATCACGACCAGTGGGATCAATACCAAGCTTGACCCTCAGGGGTCGGTTTTGTTCTCGAGCCTCATCAAGACGAGTCGCAAGTTGCTGATCAGCATCCCCCCATTGGCCTGAAGGGAACAAGTCAACCATGCCCCGCTGCAACCAGGCCGGCATGGTGATCGGCGTCTCCGGCATCGTTAGAGGATCTCTAGCTGAGCGGATCGTACGGGTAGCGAGTCAGCCAGTCATCACTTTCATCGAGAGTCCTGCTCAAGCTCTGTCTTCATCCGGGTCAAAGTTTGATTCATCTGCTCAAACATCTGTTCAGGCGTAATCCCGAACTGGCCCAACTGAGTGCGCAGCTGTTCAACAGTCATCTTTGCTTGAAAGTCCTCGGAGAGCTCAAAACGCTTCATAAACACGCGATAGCGCTGCATCAACTCCTCCATGGTGTCGATGAACTTTTTTTTACCCTCCCGATCAAACTTTCCATATTCAGAACCGAGTTGCATCAGCTGTTGATAGTCGGTGAACAGCCGCTTGGCCTCCTCCTGAACAATCTCCGATTCAAAGAAGGCCATGAACGCCCTGGGCTTGTTGGTTGGAATTGTGCAAAATTCTCGACGTCAGAAACAGTGCGGATCAACGTAATCTCCATGATGAGGCTCTAACCGCTCCTGTTACCTGGTTGCAACCAGTGGACATCACTCCCCGGATCTCTTCTCTGCAGAAAACAAGTCAACAAATCCATCCCCTGCTCCGTCGCAGTCGCACTGTTGTCGCCACAGCCGATCGCGTCTTAATCACAAGTTGGGTGGGCTGGTTTGATTGTCTGGGTCCCCTAGTGGGCGCTGCAACCGGTGAGGACGAGACCCTCAGTTGCCTGAAAAGCTCGAATGCAGATCTCCTGATCTGCACCGATCTACTGGAGAGCGGGAATGGCCCAAGCCTGGTCCGTAAAGCAAAACAGCTCAAGCCTGATCTCAAGGCCCTGATGCTGATTCAACGACCTTTATTACGCACCCTGCTGGATGCAATAGAAGCCCATTGCGATGGCCTCTGCGCCCATGAGCTCGTCGGCAGTGGCACCCTGCTGGCAGCTCTAAGCGCAATCGAAAGCGATGGAACCTACTTAGACAGTGTGGTTGCAGGAGTTTTACGTCACGGTCGTCTCGGAAATGGCAAGAGCAGCCGCCAAATCGACAACCTCAGCTTGCGCGAGGGAGATGTACTTCGAGGAATCTGTAAAGGGATGAGCAATCAGAACATTGCCGATGAGCTCTATCTCTCGATCGATACGGTCAAGAGCCATGTGCACAACCTGCTGCAAAAATTGCCAGCACGAGATCGCACCCATGCCGTAGTGGTGGCTTTTCGTGATGGGCTGGTGGAGTTACCTCAAAGACTGCCACGTTGGCAATAACGCTGCCTTAACTGACTCGGTAACGTCCGCCTCAATGAGCGATCCCCAAAGGGTGATTGGCATCTTTCACTTTGAGCCAACAAGCGCAGCTCCAAAGCTTCCGCAAAGGTGATCAATCGATGGAAACCGCGCCTGGTCAGGGCCACCTATTCCCAAACCAAGTTCTATCCGCAGAGGTCGCCCCCCGCCAGGAGCTCATTCTTAGCCGCGACCTTTTACAAAGCTGGCAGAGGCGCATTCAAGGCCATCAAGCCGATCTCTTCCAAGGAGAGCCAGACATCGCTCGGCAGAGCTCGCTTTTTGGTAGCGATCACGAAACAGTCATCGACCAATTAAAGCCCCTGCAGCTCACACCTCTCCCCCTGAGCTTCTGGCGCTGGCCTAACAGCCCTCACCATGGCCCAGCCGTTTATCTGGTGATGGACTGCCCAGCAGACCTCAACACTCCTTTATTGCTTTATGTGGGCGAAACGATTGCTGCAGATCGCCGATGGAAGGGTGAGCATGATTGCAAGGCCTACCTGGCGGCCTATGCCGAAGCCCTTGCCAAGGCAGGACTAACAAACCAGCTCAGCATCCGTTTTTGGAGCGATGTTCCCGAGAGCACCAAAGCCCGTCGACAGCTCGAGCAACAACTGATCCAGCGTTGGCTGCCACCGTTCAACAAAGAAACAAGAGCTCGCTGGAGCACCCCGTTCACAGCTGAATGCAGCTAAACGGCACGGCTAACATCGCTCCACCTCATCAACATCCCATGGAGATTTGCCTTTTTCCAGCAACCTTGCAGAGCTGGACTGGCGATGTGCTCATGGTGGGCATGTTTGAGGGAAAGATGGAGGAACGTTTAAACGAGCTGGAAACACTCTGCAAAGGCTCTCTGATGCAGAGCCTTGAGAAGCAGATGTTCAAAGGCAAATCCGGAGAAATCGCCACCGTTCAACTGCTCCAAAACAAGCCAAACCTGCTGGTGCTCGTAGGGCTCGGAGAACCCCAGGAGATGAGGCTTGACGACCTTCGCAAGGCGGCTGCCCTAGGAGCGAAAGCAAGCCTCGGATGTAGTGGAACCCTGGGGATGATGCTCCCCTGGGAGCCCTTAGATGCGGCATCTGCAGCAAGGGCCGTCGCAGAAGCCGTTCGCCTTTCCCTATATAAAGACCTCCGCTTTCGCAGTGCTCCTGAGCCCCGCTCTACGCCAACAAAACTGGAGCTCATTGGTCTGCCCGACTCAGCCGGCAAAGATCTTCAAGCCGTTCACCCCACCTGTGCCGGAGTGGAGCTAGCAAGGCAGCTGGTTGCGGCTCCTGCCAACAGTCTTACCCCTGCGGCCCTCGCCCAAACAGCGATTCAACTTGCCCACGAACACGGCCTCGAGTGCAGTGTGCTGGAGCGGTCTGACTGCGCCGAACGGGAAATGGGTGCCTACCTAGCAGTCTCTCAAGGTTCTGATCTGGAGCCAAAATTCATTCACCTCACCTATCGCCCTCAAGGACCAGTTCAACGACGACTTGCCCTTGTCGGCAAGGGACTCACCTTCGATTCCGGTGGATACAACCTCAAGGTTGGAGCTGCCCAGATCGATCTGATGAAATTCGACATGGGCGGCAGCGCAGCTGTACTTGGGGCCGCCCGAGCGATTGCAGAACTGCGACCCAAGGGAGTGGAAGTGCATGTGATCGTGGCAGCCTGCGAAAACATGGTGAATGGATCAGCTGTCCATCCAGGAGACCTCGTGCGGGCCTCAAACGGCACCACCATCGAGATCAATAACACCGATGCCGAAGGCCGTCTGACCCTTGCCGATGCACTGGTATACACCTGCGGACTCGAACCAGACGCAATCGTGGATTTAGCAACCCTTACAGGGGCTTGCGTTATCGCACTTGGCGAAGAGATCGCTGGCCTTTGGACAGGTCATGATCCCCTGGCTGAGGGCCTAACCGCTGCAGCCGAAGCGGCCGGCGAAGGCCTGTGGCGCATGCCATTGCCAAGCTCCTATCGAGAGGGTCTCAAATCCAACCTCGCTGACCTCAAGAACACAGGACCCCGTCCAGGCGGATCCATTACCGCGGCCCTTTTCCTCAAAGAGTTTGTTGAGGCCTCCATCCCATGGGCCCACATCGACATCGCCGGAACGGTCTGGTCTGAAAAGGGCCGTGGCCTCAATCCATCTGGTGCCACCGGCTACGGGGTTCGCACTTTGGTGAATTGGATTTGTAGTCAGTCTTGAGTCAAGAGGCATTGCATGCAACTCAGCGAAAAATGAGCTGAAGAAGGAATCACAACACGAGTACAACGTTGATCGCTAAAGGTCGCGCAGGGTTGGCAATGCTCATGCCTGGAGCTAGAAACCTATGCAGAAAATTGATCAGCAAAGAGTTTTCGCTTGCTTTATCAGAATCGGGGGCCTGAATTTTGATGCGGAATATTGAACTGGCTTGAATGACGACAGTCCTTGACCTGGTATTTGATAGAGATCTCATCAAAGAAGCTTTGAGCATCAAAGCCAGAGGGAGAAGGAAAGAGCGCCTAACTCATGAGGCTGCAACATTCATCGCCCCATTCCTGGCATGAATCCGCTCTGAAAGCGAAAGGGTCTTGGGGCATTCCAACGCATGAATCTGCCAACGTGCTCGTTCAGAAAAAGACTCCAAAACCCTTTCCAAGTCATCGGAAGCCTGCTTCGGAGAAGGATACGGGCCAACATGCCGAGTCACTAGTCCATCCTTAACGGTCAGCAGATACATACATCTCCTACTTAAATCTCCAGTAGATGTTAAGCAGCTTTTTCAGCAGGAGGGATGGGTGGAAACCCGCATCTTCACTGCGCACTATCCGATTTCAAAGGTCATCCTGATTTTATTTTTTCCTTAGATTTGCTTGATCTGGGCGCTGCCATGGCACTCCGGTCCGTGCTCTGTCACCCCATAGCTGATCTAGTCGACGGTCGCGGCCACAGCTATATCGATAGAAGTTGTATTTGATGCTATTGAGCTCTGCGTAATTCTGGTGGTAATCCTCAGCCAGCCAGAATTCGCTCAAAGGTTTGATCTCAACTCTCAGATTGCTCATGGGCTGGGCCAGCTCCAAAGCCGCAGCATCAGCACTCTCACGAGCCTCGCTGGCCTGCTGATCATCTCGAGTGAAGATCACAGGTCGATAGGAGTCACCTTGATCACAAAATTGGCCATCACCATCAAGAGGGTCAACATTGCGCCAATAGCTCCGTAGTAGCTCTGCATAGCTGATTTGAGCGGCATCAAATCGCACCCGTACAGCCTCTTGATGACCTGTGGTTTTAGAGCTCACCTGGCGGTAGGTGGGGCGAGGCAAATCACCGCCTGTGTAACCACTCTCAGAAGAAATCACACCGGTTAATCCCTCCAGATCATGCTCAAGACACCAGAAGCAGCCCCCGGCAAAAACGGCTTCCTCAACTGACGCCAAAACTTGAAGCGGCAAGCCAAGTAAGGCAACACAGAGAAAGATGGCAATCCACCATCTCCTCAAAGGTCGAAACGTTGTCTTCATGTCTTGGTTAAATCAAGGATTTCCTTTGCTGCCCTATCGGTAACACCTGGAACGCCAAGCGTCTGCCGCAATCGCCGATAGCCCTCGAGCATCTCATTACGCTGGGCAGGATCCTCCAATAAAGGGATAGCTGCCTGCACAAGTGCTTCTGCAGTCAACTCATCCTGTAGTAATTCCGGCACAAGCCGTTCCTTCAGCAACAGATTCACCGGCGAGATATGTTCCACTCGAAAGCGCAAAAAGTGTCGAGCCACAAATGCTGTGATCCGACTCACCTTGTAGCCCACCACCTGGGGAACGCCACGCAAGGCCATCTCCATATTGACGGTGCCTGATTTGCCGAGGGCAAGATCAGCCGCCGCATAAAGCATTGGTTTGAGTTCATCGGCCTGCTGAGCAGAAAGGACTCGCCCTCGAACTGCCGCTGCCTCAAGAGCCTCCTGCAAAGACTTCTCAAAACTTGCTAATCCTGCAGGAACAATCACCTCAAGGGATTGGTCACGCTGCTGAAGCAACGCTGCTGCCTTGGCGAGAGTGGGCATCAAGTAACGAAGTTCCTGTTGCCGGGAAGCAGGTAAAAGCAACAACAATCTTTGGCCAGGCTTCAAGCCAAGCCGCTCACGCGCCTGCTGACGATCAGGCAGCACACTCACCGTATCGAGTAATGGATGACCGACCCAAGTCACCTTGGCCCCCCGCTGGGAATAGAACTCAGCTTCAACGGGAAAGATCGCCAAAATTCTGTCGGTGAAACTCAGCAACTGAGTGGTGCCGCCATCGCCAAAACGCCAAGCCCATTCCTGAGGAGCGATGTAATAAATAATCGGCACCCTGGGAAACCAGCGCCGCAACTTGTGCCCCAAACGCACGTTGGCCCCCATGTAATCGATCAGCACCACGGCATCGGGTGGTCGCTGCTTGAGCACGTGATCCACCCGAGACTGAAGTCGCAAAGTGGGGAGCACCAGAGGCAGGGCCTCCCAAAGTCCAATCGCACCCATCGGAGCCGTATCAGCAAGCAGTTCTGCACCAGAAGCCTGCATGCGGGGACCTCCAAGGGCCATCAACTCAAGCGGTAAGGAACGCCGTTCAACCTCCCTTTGGAGAGCTTGAATCAAGAGACTTCCCTGCAAATCACCAGAGACCTCGCCAGTGCTGATCAGCAGGCGCACCATCAGCGACTCAAAGACATCGCAGGCATAGGACCACGACGTCCCTTCTCAATCGAGGCCTCCAGAAAGGCACAGAGGTGTGCACCCGCTGGCATCAACTGCTCTTGTCGAGCAAGCCGCAACCCCTCAACAAAGACATGGTCAGATCGAAACAGCAAATTCCAAATCTCTTGCAACTGGACAAGTTCTCCTCCCTCTTGAGTCTTCAGACCACTGCGCCGCAGGCCAACGCGATTGAGACCCCTCAATCGACCTGGATGCCCTTCGGCGAGGCAGTACGGGGGGACATCGCGATCAACCCTTGTCATGCCTCCCACCATGGCAAGACTGCCAATGTGAACGAATTGGTGAATTCCTAAGCAGCCACCGATCACGGCCCGGTCTTCGACCAAGACATGACCAGCCATTTGAATTCCATTCGACATCACAATCCCATTGCCCAGCACACAGTTGTGACCAAGGTGGCAATAGGCCATCAACAAGTTGTGATTACCGATCTTGGTCTGTTCACCTTCCTCCGTGGCACGGTTGATGGTGACGTATTCCCTAATTGTGTTGGCATCGCCAATCACCACCTCTGTAGGTGCGCCGCGATACTTGAGGTCCTGTGGCTCAAGACCAAGGCAGGCTCCGGGGAAAACCCGGTTATTGGCGCCAAGGGTCAAACGGCCATCGAGCACCACATGGGGGCCAATCCAAGTATCAGGACCAATCTTGACATCAGGTCCAATCACTGCTCCCGGCCCAACAATGACACCGGAAGCGAGCTCAGCACGAGGATCCACCACAGCCGCAGGGTGAACCTGAGCCTTTTTTTCTGCAGTGATCGCTGAGAGTTTGCTCACCTCGCTCATGATCCTCAGTCCACCAAGGAAAACATCAACTCACCAGAGCAAACCAGCTGGCCCTCCACCCTGGCTTCACCCCTGACCTTGCCAAAGCGCTGCCGCTTCAAGCTAAGCAGTTCACAGCTAATCGTGAGCTGATCTCCTGGCACCACCGGACGGCGGAAACGAACTGCATCGATACCTGCAAACACGAATAACCCCTTGGGCAGATCTGGCATCTGGGCCACGATCAAACCACCCACCTGGGCCATCGCCTCAACAATCAAGACCCCAGGCATCAAAGGACGACCAGGGAAATGACCCTGAAACTGAGGTTCATTGAGGGTCACATTTTTGATCGCAACAGCCCGCTGGCCAGGTTCATGGAGCACAACACGATCAACCAGAGCAAACGGATAACGATGAGGCAGCAGCCCCATGATCTGCTCACTTGTCAACACAACAGGATTAGGAGAGGGATCGGTCAAGAGACAGTGACAGGACAGACGGCAAGGAGAGCATTGGCCAGATCGTTATGGAGTCCATGGGACCCCCGATAGACAAGAACCTGAGCCTGAGGGAATCCCACAAGTGCAAGGTCTCCGATCAAGTCCAAGAGCTTATGGCGCACTGGTTCATCAGCAAATCGCAGTGGAGGATTCAACCAGTGATCACCATCACAAACCAAGGCATTGTCGAGGGCACCCCCCTGGATGAGGCCCGCCGCCAAGAGCTGATCCACCTGTTCGCGAAACCCAAATGTTCTCGCCGGAGCAATCTGTTCAGTAAACCCCTCTGGAGTGAGCTCAATCGCCAGCATCTGATGACCAATAGCAGCTTGGGGGAAATCAATCACACCAACAACATTGAAGCGCTCGGCGGGTGTCGCTGTGATCACACTGCTACCGCGATGACACACCAAAGCATGCTCAAGCACGAGCGGATCGGCACGAGGGGTTGCAGCAGGAGTAAGGCCCACCTCTGCTATCGCCTCCACCCAGCCCAGAGCTGAACCATCAAGAAGCGGTATTTCCTCACCACCAACCTGGATCTCCACATGGGTCAAGCCACAGCCCGCTAAGGCCGCCAGTAGATGTTCCACCGTGCCTAAATGGCGGTCGCCCAGTTCCAAAGTGGTGCAAAGCTGACTATCGCGAACCTGATGCGGCCCCAAAGTGACTGGTGAGTCGCTGTTGTCCAGCCAGGAGACATGGAAGCCAACTTGAGCAGAAGGCTGTAAACGCACCTCGGCGACCTCCCCACCATGAAGCCCAATCCCTTGTCTTGAGACAGCTCCGCCTAGGGTCCAAGCACGGTCATAACTCGTAGGCCAAAAAGCCACTAGAACTTCCAGCCAACCCCGAGATTAAAGCGCCACTCATCGGTGAAATCCTGTGTTGCAACCTCAAGGCGCAATGGCCCTACTGGAGTGGTAACAATCAGACCAGAACCTAGCGAGAAACCAGAACCAGGCTTGTCGAGAAGTTTGCCTGGCTTACCAGGAACATTCTCTTGGGAGCCTAAATCAGTACCGCCATCAACGAAAACCTCACCAGAGACGATATTCCAAATCGGGAATCGATATTCAATCGTCGCTTCAACAAAGCTTCGGCCCACAGATAAATCACAATCACTCCAACCTCTTACGGAATTAGATCCACCAAGACAGAAAGCCTCATAAGGAGGCAGATCACCTAAAACCGTGCCTGCCTTAACCTGAAAAGCAAGGGCCTGAGGACAATTTTCCTGTTCCCCTGGCTTAGGACGACAGCCCTTGGCAAGTTTCAACCAATTAACTGGAATGAAATGTGTATAGCTAGTCCGAAGACGGTTAAAGGTCGGTGAATGCTCCCCGACAGATACAAATTGCTCAGTACCAAAACTAAAGAAGTTGCCAGAAGTTGGATTACGAGGGTCATTCAAATTATTATAAGTAGCCGCGACTCTTACACCAAGAAGGTTGTTTTCATCTGCACAATCAAAAGCGATACAAATCACATCGTCATCAGGCACGCGGCCATCCTCAATGTCATCATTTGCCACACCATAAGGACGGCTATCGCCAGAGAAGTTGATCGGCCTGACCTTCTGAATATTCAAGCCAGCCAAGACATTCCACGGTGCTTTCTTGTATGGATCACCACCATTAAGAGGTCTTGCAAAAATTATATTTCCACCAATTCTTTGCAAAGCAACAGAATTCCCTTCATAGTCAAACCAACTAGCATTTGAGTCTGCGTTCTCTGCATCAGAAACTGAATCAAATTTCCTTCCCGCAGGGTTATCATTTTCATCTATATCATATGCGTAACTAGAGCCACCATCATAGTAATCTTTAAGGGTGCGAATATTGCCATTATTTTGGCTCTGAAAAACTTGAGGCACCTCACGACTTAAAAATATAGAGGTCCGGAATGAGGTGCGGTGAGCATCACCCTTAATCCATGGATCCGTAAATGAAATGCTTCCTAAGCCTCCATACTGACCATAAGTAATGTTCAATGCCATATTCCAGGCACGACCAAGAAGATTGCTGTCCTGAAGTTGTATCTGGCCAAAGACACCCTGACTCTGGCTATAACCCAGGCCACCTGACAACGAACCGGTGGACTGCTCAACAATGCCAAGAATGATTGTCACATTGCCAGGTTCACCAGCAACCGGTTTCAGGGTGACTTTGACATCACTGAAAAGAGATGTGCCATATAGGCGCTTAATATCTGCCTCAAGCTGATTTCGATTAAATACTTCGCCAGGCTTGATTGATATCTCTCGTGTAATCACCCAGGGCTTGGTCTTGCCATTAATCGGCTCACCCTTCTCATCGGTGGAATCACCTTCCTTATTTAGGAACTGCACTTCCACCCCTGCAACCGTGCCCTGGGTCACCTTGAGCTGCACCACTCCCTCTGGAGAAACGCGCGTAGGGCCGGTGACCCGAGCCAGGGAATAGCCCTCGTTTGCGTACCACTGCTGCAACTCCTTCATACGAGCCTGCAGTTCATTGAGATTGAGAGTCCTGCCGTAGTCGGGGAGGAATGTTTCCTCAATCACAGATTCAGAAAGCCCAACATCAGGTGGATCAAGTTCCACTTTGGTGAGCAATGGATTGGGCTGCACCTGCACCACGAGCTGAACCCCTAAAGGGCCGTCACTCGGCTCAATGCGCACATCAGAAAACCAACCCGTGGCGTAAATCGCATCGAGATCACGTTTGAGCTCATCTCGAGTCACACGACTACCGGGACGCACAACCATGGCGTCATAAGCGGCGAGTTCTACACGCTCTTGCTCCGGATGGCCTGCAATCCCTTCGATGATCACCTCGGTGATCAAGACACGAGGCTCCTCAGACAGCTGTTCAGATGCGTTGAGAGGCAGCTCTTGCTGCTCTGCAGGGGTAACCTGAATCTGCTCGATACCCAGGCTTTCCTCGGCGACGCCTTCAGGAGTGGCCACCTCCTCCACCTGCACATCATCGTTGACCAAGATCTCCGCAGCTGGGGGCTGAGTGTCCTGCTCTGGTGTCTGAGCGCGCGCAGGAGCAGCAAGAAGCGGCAAGGCCAGAACCAGGCCAAATGCACCTCGCCGCAAGGCATCCGAGGGTCCGCTAGATAGGAAGCTGGCCATGGGTGATAGGAATCCGGCTACAGAGCCGCCAAATGTGCGCTGACATTACCTGCAGTTGTAGGAATTAGCTCATACCCCTTGGACCCGTTTGAGGATCTCCCCGTAGGCTTCAATCACTCCACCAAGGTCCTGGCGGAAGCGATCCTTATCCAGGATGCGGGCCTGGGGATCGCTATTTCGATGGTCCCAAAGCCTGCAGGTATCAGGACTGATTTCATCCGCCACCAGCAGAGTGCCTGCACTGTTGAGTCCAAGTTCGAGCTTGAAGTCCACCAACAACAGGTCCAAGCTCTCAAAAAATGACAGCAACAGCTGATTCACCCGACGGGCCAACTGTTCGATCTCTAAACGCTGCTGCGAACTGATTAATCCAAGCAGCTGCAGCCTTGATTCGCTCAGCAGGGGATCTCCCAAATTGTCGTCCTTGTAGTAGAGGTCCAACAAAGCGGGCGAAAGCTCAGTACCGGCCGCAATAGGCGTTTGTTGACAAAGCGATCCAGTCGCCACGTTGCGAATCACAACCTCCAGGGGAATCACATCAACATGCTGAACAAGCATCCAGGTTTCGGAAACCAGGTCGAGGTAGTGGGTGGGCACACCCTCGCGCTCAAGCATCTCGAACAGTCGTGCCGAGATCTGACAATTCAGTCGCCCCTTGCCCTCGAGTTCAGCCCTTTTGAGTGCATTAAACGCCGTGGCGTCATTCTTGAACTCCACCAACACACGATCGGGCTGATCCGCAGCGAAGACCCTTTTGGCCTTGCCCTCATAGAGCAGAGGGCCGTGATCTGGCGTCATTTGAATTCTGATGGAACTGAAACAGGAGGCGCACTTTGATGCGCTTCAACAGCAGCATGGCCGCCAGGCTGACGCGGCGAGCGCAGCTCTTGCTCTAGCAGAGTTGCAGCATCCTGCTGATCTAGATCCCCCCGAACCAACTCCCACAGGGTGTAACGGTCGTCGAGGCGATTAGCGAGACGTTCTAGACGCTGTCGGGGCCTTAAGCCGTCACCACCCGCTGCTAAATCGAACTTCAATTGCAATCGCAGCAAGTCTTCTGCCAGCCCCCAAGCTTGATCTGCAGCCGCCTGGTCAAGAGCTGATTCCAACAGTGTTGAGTGCTGATCGTTGCCTAAACCCTGAAGCAACTCAGCTGCCAGAGCAAGACGACGGGCCCCCAATGCGCCACGCTCACGGCCAGCAAACAGCACCATGACCGCCTCAGCCGAACGATCCAGGGAAAGCTCATGCTCCACCAAAAGATCAAGAGCAGCGCGGGTCAGCGGCAGGCCATCATCTCCATAGCCAACGGTGAGCTGCTCAAAATTCAAGGCCGTGAGATCGCCATTTGCAAGGCGGCGCAGAGCAAGGGCCGCCTGAGCATGATCCAAAGATGCGTTGGCCGCCTGCCAGGAGAGCCGTAACCAAGCCCGACGCTGACTGCCTGGTGCTGGGCTGATACGACTGAGCACCGTCTGCGTGCTAGCTGGAGCCTTACAGACCATCAGTGCTTCAGCATTGGCAATAACAGCCTCAAAGGGTTGAGGTGCAGGAGCAATGTCGATCAGGCGATTACGAAGTTCCTGCAGACGCAAGTTAAAGCCAAACAAGGCTGCGTCAGCACAAGCTGTTTTGAGCTCTGGTATCCCCCCATCGAGCAACACTTGCCGATAGACCAGTTCAGCCATGGGCTCCCTAGCAGGAGCACGGGGGTCAGTGGCAGCATTAAGAGGCGCAGCCTGACTGACGGCAGCCAGCAGCAACACAGTCAGCGACAGCGAATGAATCCCCATGGAGTTGAGTCGTTCAACAAAGATGGAAGAGGGCAACGGATTCCTCTGATGGGATCTGGCCTGCTCAAACCTAGGGGTCTTCCCCATCCCCGCTTGTTCCTATGGCCATGTCCAGCACCCGTCCCCATCCTCTCCCCCCTTTAGAGCGGCTGCTTGTGGTTGGCAGTGGTGGGCGTGAAAACGCCCTTGCATGGGCACTACGACGCTGCTCCGGCATAGAAGACGTCTGGGTCACACCAGGGAATGGGGGCACAAAAGAGCACCAGGGCTGTGGGTGCCTGGCGATCGCAGAAACCGACGTCAATGGCCTAATTGATGCCTGCCAATCGCTTCAGATCGATCTAGTGGTAATAGGGCCGGAAGCTCCACTGGCCGCTGGCGTGGCTGACGGACTTCGAGAGGCCGGGCTGGCCGTATTTGGGCCAGGGGCTGAGGGTGCCCAGCTGGAAGCCAGCAAAGCCTGGTCCAAAACCCTGATGGCTGAAGCCGGCGTGCCAACAGCAAAACACTGGACAGTGAGCACAGCAGCAGACGCTCTGAGCGTGCTGAATCAAGTGCAACAACCCTTGGTTGTTAAGGCCGATGGTTTAGCAGCAGGCAAAGGGGTCTGCGTGGCCGACAGCATCAAAGCAACAGCTGAAGCGATCCAAGAGGTCTTCAGCGGCCGATTCGGAGCTGCCGGTTGCCAATTGGTGCTTGAAGAGCGACTAGATGGGCCAGAAGTATCCGTCTTCGCACTCTGCGATGGCGAGCAATTGTTATTGCTGCCCCCTGCTCAGGATCACAAACGTCTAGAGGACGGCGACATGGGCCCCAACACCGGGGGGATGGGGGCTTATGCCCCGGCTCCCCTGCTCGATGCAGCAGGACTCGACCTTGTGCGCAGGGTTGTCCTTGAGCCAACCCTTGCGACCCTGAAGCAGCGAGGCATCAACTATCGAGGTGTTATCTATGCCGGATTGATGCTCACCCCCTCTGGGCCACAGGTGATTGAATTCAACTGTCGCTTCGGCGATCCCGAATGCCAGACCCTCATGCCACTGATGGGTCCAGAACTTGCAAAGGTTCTGCAGGCTTGTGCACTTGGTTGCCTCGATCAAGCACCAGAACTGTTGATCGTGAACCGCTGCAGTGCATGTGTCGTGGCTGCAGCAGCGGGCTACCCCAATGCACCCCGCAAGGGTGACCGCCTCAACATTCAGCTACAGCCAGGTCCATCCCTACAGCTTTTCCATGCTGGCACCCGCTGCACTAAAGAGGGCGATCAACTGACCAATGGCGGCAGAGTGTTGGCGGTTGTAGCTCAAGCCAACGATTTTGATCAGGCCTTCTCAAACGCCTACCAAGGTCTTGATCAGGTGTATTTCGAAGGGATCACTTACCGCCGGGACATCGGTCACCAAGTGCGCCAGTCCTAGGGTGAAGAGACGCTGAATGGGTTGATGGCCAGCAGTACTTCGCAAGCCATCGCAGAGTGGGCTCCCCCAGGAGATGGCCAACCCCCACCAGAGCCACCCGGCTGGGGGGAACGCATCTATCTCTGGTGGGCAGAATTCAGCCTGCAAACCAAGTTGTTGGCAATCGCCACACTGGTGGTAAGCCTGCTGATGACAGGCGTCACCTTCTTCGTCCTCAACGGCATCCAAAGGGATGCAGGGATGAATGACACGCGTTACGCCAGGGATCTAGGACTCCTCCTTTCCGGCAACGTCACTGAACTTGTCGCCCAAGGACGTGACAGGGAACTGGCAACTGTTGCCGAACAATTCTGGCGCTCGCGCAGCCTTAGATACATCTTCTTCGCCGACCCAGATGGCTTGATCTATCTGGGAATCCCCATTAGCGCTTCCCCTGTCAGCGGTGATAACGATCTGCAGCTCAACCATCGATTGGAACTGCCAGCAGAGCTGCCATCACGACCAGAAAACGCACTAATTCGCCAGCACCTCACCCCTCAAGGTCAACTCACCGATGTCTTCGTTCCCCTGGTGTGGAAAGGCGATTATCTGGGGACACTGGCTCTGGGGGTCAACCCCAACGACACAGCTCTTGCCAGCGCGGCTCTCACGCGACAGGTGACGATTGCCGTCTTCATCTCCATCTGGGTGCTTGTGATTCTCGGCGCAGTTTTCAATGCTCTAACGATCACGCAGCCTGTGAAGGAGCTTCTGCGCGGTGTAAGGGCCATTGCTTCCGGCAATTTCGAAGCTCGAATCGCTCTACCGATGGGAGGAGAACTGGGAGAACTCCTGAATGGCTTCAACGCCATGGCCTCCCAACTAGAGGCCTATGACGCCGCCAATATTGAAGAGCTCACTGCCGCCCAAGTGAAGCAGCAATCGCTGATTGCCACGATGGCCGATGGCGCTTTACTGCTCGATGAAGTTGGACAAATCGTGCTGGCCAATCCAACAGCACGGCGGATATTTCGCTGGGAAGGTCGCAATCTTGAGGGTCAGGAACTGCTCAATGAATTGCCAGAGATCATCGCAAACGAACTGCATGATCCACTTCAATCTCTGCTGCGTAATATCGGTGAAAGCAACGATCTGCGTTGCAGTCTTGAAGAACCATCACGCACACTTCGCATCGTGTTGCAGTCCGTGCGCGATCAAAGCGGTGAAACCCTTAAAGGCATCGCAATCACAGTGCAGGATCTCACCAGAGAAGTGGAGCTCAATGCAGCCCAAAGCCGCTTCATTAGTAACGTTTCACATGAACTTAGAACACCACTATTCAACATCAAAAGCTATGTAGAAACACTGCATGATCTCGGTGATCAACTCAGTGAAGAAGAAAAGAAAGAATTTCTAGGTATTGCTAATTCCGAAACCGATAGGCTGGCTCGACTCGTTAATGATGTGCTCGACCTTTCGCGCTTGGAATCCGGACGGACCGTACAGTTCGAGCCAATGGACCTTCGCCCTGCCATCGAGCAAACCCTGCGCAACTATCGACTTAATGCAGATGACAAGCAGATTCATATTGAGCTCAATACGGATGATGAACTACCAACAATCCTTGGAAATTGGGATCTATTACTCCAAGTACTCGACAATTTAGTTGGCAATGGGCTCAAGTTTAGTCGTGCTGGTGGAAGCCTGATGGTGCGAGCCTACACATGGCCTGACAGCTGCAAAATGTCTCCAATCGAGAGCAGCAAATCAGCACCACATTGCGAATTTTTCTCACCACTCCCCAAGCTCCGCGTAGAAGTTGCGGACACAGGCCATGGCATAAATCAGGATGACCAACAGCATATTTTTGACCGCTTCTATCGCGTGGAAAATGCCGTGCATACAGAAGCTGGCACCGGTCTTGGGCTATCAATCGTGCGCGGCATCATCGAAAAGCATGGCGGCCAAATACGAATGGCCAGTGAGGTTGAGCTGGGCACAACCTTTTGGTTTGATCTACCTCTTGAGCAAACAGATGCCGACGAGCTTATCGTGCAATCAGTACGAACAACTCGGCAACAAGAGCAAGGTTTAGAACTCTAATTCAGCCTAATTCAGTCAATAACCTGAATCAATAAGTGGTTTTAAGACCCTTGGCATGGAAGCAAAATTAAGCTCGTTCGTCGTCAGTAATACGATGAGGAGCACCACTGAAGATCCGTTCGAAGTTAGAGAAGGAGTCTTTAATCTGTGGGCCATTATCAGTAATAACATACTCACGAATTCTCTTGTCGTGCCATGAGCCACGCATCTTAAATACATTCACAGCTCTGGCCATCTCGCCGCGGATCTCCACATACTGAAGCAGCAGAATAGTGTCTGTGATTGTGGAGATATGGGAGTCGGTAATCGAATGACTTCCCATAAACTCTTCAGCAGTATTGGTAAAGAATCCCGCTATTTCTTCCTGCTTTGCATAACCTGTTACTCCGATCACAAACTGCCTAAAGGCGTTGAGGCTCACGCCACGTGCAAGGGCCGAAAGTGAATCAATCGCCATCCTCGATGGCTTGAATTGTCCAATCGCCGTTTTAATAATCTCCAGATGATCTTCCAGGCCAGTCGACTCTGGATAAGCACAAATAATCTTCAACAGGCCTTGCCTTTCCATCTCTTCAAAATCAATCCCCCAACTGGTGGCATTACGCAGCAGCTGGGCTCGCGACTCCTCATAGGCAAACAGAATCGCGCGTTCCTGATTTCGGAAAGCATCCTCAATAAACTTCGACACCAAAAGGGTTTTACCAGTCCCCGTTGCACCAGTAACAAGAATGATCGAATCCTTGAAGAAACCTCCACCACACATCTCATCAAGATTAGGGACACCAGAACTAATCCGCACGTTGGAGGAACGCTGCGTAAGCCGCATTGCGCCTAAAGGGAAGACGCTGACGCCGTGGGTGCCCATGGTGAATGGAAACTCACCCTTCATGTGAGTTGTGCCACGTAACTTGAGAATTTCAACGGTACGTCGACGCTTCTCAGTCTCAAGAACATTGCGTAGGATAACGACGTTGTCGGAGACAAACTCCTCTACCCCATAGCGTGCAATTGGGCCATATTCATCAATCCGTTCTGTGGTCATTACGGTGGTAACGCCAATCACCTTAAGACGTGCAATCAAGCGAAAGATTTCCCTACGCACAACAGAAATTGCGTCGTACTGTTGGAAAACAGCTGTCATGGAATCGATTGCTACCCGTTTCGCTTTATATTTAACAATGGCGTAATTAATCCTTTCAATTAACCCTGAAAGATCAAAGCTGCCTGCAACATCCTGACCATCAGGATCCGGTGAAGCATCGAGTATGAATAATTTATCCTGCTCCACCATCTCTTGAAGATTCCAACCAAAGCTGGCGGAATTTCGCAAAATATCTGATGGAGACTCTTCGAAGGTCACGAAGATTCCAGGCTCATCGAACTGGGTAATCCCGTTGTGCAAAAAATGAAGTGAAAAGACTGTCTTGCCTGTACCCGACGTGCCACTGATCAGCGTGCTACGCCCCGACGGCAAGCCGCCATGACAGATGTCATCAAAACCTTCGATCCCAGTAGGCAGCTTCTGCACCTGCATATGGGAGGATCCACCGGCACTAGAAGACTGCATAGCTAGGACGTTCTACTCAAACGCTAGAGAAAATCAGCCATGAAACAAAGCGCTGCACCGCGAGCCTTAAGAATCTGGCGACGCAATGTCATCGTCTGCCAACGTATCGAGCTCCGCTGAGCCGAGCATCTCCTCAGAGATCTCGTCATAGAGGAGGTCAAGACCAATCAAAACCCGTTCGCGATCTGAGAGGTCACCAATGATCCTGCGCACCGGTGGCGGCAGGATCTTGGCCAAGGTTGGTGTGGCCAGAATTTTGTCTGCCTCTGCAAGCTGAGGATTCTTGAGCACATCGATCACCTTGAGCGCATACACGCCACGGAACTCGTTCTCGAGGATATCGCGCAGAGTTTTAAGCGCCCGCATCGAATTAGGGGTATTCCCTGCTACGTACAACTTGAGGATGTAGGTTTTTCTTGGGCTCATAATTGCATCTCAGAAGCATCTTCTAAATCGGAACTGGTTGATATCAACGAAGGGGTACTTCTGCGGAAAGCGAGTGTTGAAGCATCGCCCAAAGGTGTTTTGACAAATTGAGCAAGGCGAACAGAACGCCCGGCGATGACTCTCTCTCATGCAACTCAAGTCTGAACTGTTGCCAGAAAGCGTCAATGAGATCCATATGGATCTCCACAAACTAGGTGATCGATCAAGCAGCAAACAATGCCGATCAGCTCGCGATCTAGGGCAAGGGGAACAGTGCAAGAATCTAGAAAATCACTCATGCATCGATCTCTGCATCAACGAAAACCTCGCCTCAAGACAACTGAGGCTGCAACAAGCTGATCAGAGACTCTCTAGATCTGCGACCACAACATCCTCAGGTAAATCAGGGCTGGTAAAACACCAATGACAGCAAACATCAAAGAATGCTGGTGTGTTGAGCCGCAAGAGAAAGCCTTGATCAACGACGGCTTGGTACCGACGTTTTGACACGCAGGGATCAGCGTTCAATCTTGACTAAAGGCGCCTAAACGCGGGAAGATCCTTTTTTCTCTCTCGATTGCGAGTCAGGCCAAATCGGTCAAAGTGGTGCGGTGCTTAACAGCCCAGCTCTGCAGATTCCGAGCCTGAACGCGTCTTAACCACCCATGGCCGAGAAACCCACTGCAAAGCCAAAAGCCGCTGAAGCTAAAGACCAAAGTGATTCATACGCCATCGTTGAGGCCTCTGGCCAGCAGTTTTTGTTGCAACCCAACCGTTACTACGACCTAGACCGTCTGCAAGCGGCTGTTGATGACACCGTCACCCTTGAGAAGGTACTGCTGATCAAAGACGGCAAGAATGACGCCACAGTTGGCCAGCCTTACGTGAAGGGCGCTAGCGTGGAACTGAAGGTGATGGACCACCGCCGTGGGCCCAAGATCATCGTCTACAAAATGCGCCCAAAGAAGAAGACAAGACGCAAAAATGGACACCGCCAAGAACTCACGCGAGTGATGGTTCAATCCATTTCAATAGACGGCAAAGCACTCAGCTAACCACCCCCTCCATACACTGCTCTTAATACCACTTAAATCACCATGGCTCATAAGAAAGGCACAGGCTCCACACGCAACGGCCGCGATTCAAATTCCAAGCGTCTTGGCGTGAAGGCCTATGGCGGCGAAACCGTTACAGCAGGGTCGATCCTGATTCGCCAACGCGGCACCTCAGTGTTGCCAGGGGTGAACGTTGGCCAGGGCAAAGACGACACCCTCTTCGCTCTAACGGATGGTGTGGTGGCCTTCGAAAGCATTCGCCGCAGCCTGCGCAACCGCAAGCGCATCAGTGTGGTTGCCTCCAGCTGAGCAATCTCAGCCTTTGCAGACAATGCGGGCAGCAGCAGTCACAAACTGAACGCTGCTGATCAGGTGACTGTGCCCTTCGGCTTTGTGGTGATCGACAAGCCTGCTGGCATCACCTCCCACGACTGTGTGAGCCGAATGCGGCGCGTGTTTGGCATCAAGCGCGTGGGCCACGGCGGCACGCTTGATCCTGCCGTAACAGGAGTTTTGCCCATCGCCCTAGGGCATGCCACCAGGCTGCTGCCCTATCTACCCGGCGCCAAGAGCTATCGCGGCAGCATCCAACTGGGCCAACGCACCAGTAGCGACGATCAACAAGGGGATCTGATCTCCAAGCAAGCCTGGCCCGAATTGAACACAGCAGAGATCGAGGCCTATCTCGAGCCGTTTCGCGGCAGGATTCAGCAACGGCCACCGCAAGTTTCAGCCGTGCATGTGCAAGGGGAACGCGCCCATGCACGTGCCCGCAGGGGAGAAACGATGGAGATTCCAGCGCGAACGATCACGATTGATCGCTTGCAGCTACTCAACTGGAACCAACAACTGGGCCAAATCGACTTCAACGTGCATTGCTCATCAGGCACATACATTCGCTCTCTCGCACGAGATCTAGGCGAATTAATTGGCTGCGGCGCTTGTCTGGGGTGGTTAAAGCGAACCCAGGCACTGGGGTTTCACGAGCAACAAGCCGTACCACTACCCGATCGAGACAATCCAGCCCTAACGACTCCGCCTGCTGTGTTACCGCCACTCACGGCCCTTGCACACCTACCAAGACTGCAACTCAACGAAGAGGAACAGGAGAGCTGGAGCTGCGGGCGCCGCATTACCGCCCATCAAGATCAATGCCAACCAGCACCCAAACCTCTGGCCTCTGATCAGCAAGAATCTGCTCCAAACCAAACTGATCCAAGCGCAAACAAGTCCATGCTCGTGGTGATCGACTGCAGAGGCGAAGTCGCCGGAATGGCCTACTGGGAAGACAACGCAACAGTGAAGCCAAAAGTTGTGTTCAACGCACAGGGATGATCGCAACACTGTCGTTCAACGCGAACGCCCCTAGCGTTGATGGTCAAGCAACAACCTAATCAGCCTCCGCCATGGCCGGCCATAGCAAATGGTCTCAAATCAAACGCAGCAAAGCTGTGGTGGATGCCAAGCGAGGTGCTGTGTTCACCCGCCTGGCACGCGAGATCAGTGTGGCAGCAAGAAGCGGCGGCGACCCCAACGGTAATTTTCAACTGCGCACCGCAATCAACAAAGCCAAAGCCGCAAGAATGCCTGCGGCCAATATTGAGCGCGCGATTGCAAAAGGCTCCGGCCAAGACCAAAACGGCGCATGCCAATTGGAAGCCATCCGCTATGAAGGCTATGGCCCTGGTGGCGTTGCGGTGCTGATCGAAGCGCTCACCGACAACCGCAATCGCACAGCTGCAGACCTACGCCTAACCTTCAATAAACACGGCGGCAAGCTCGGCGAAAGCGGCTGCGTGGCCTACTTGTTTGAGCAACGCAGCGAAGTGTATTTGAGTGCGCAGTCTGCGCAAGATGGGGGCAAGGTTTCAGAAGATGCACTGCTGGAAAACCTGCTGGAGCTTGAAGCTGATGGCTATCAATTGATCGACGATGGCGCTGTGGTCTATGGCCCGTTTCAAGCTTTAGAAGGCCTGCAGGCTGGGCTCAGAGATCAAGGCTGGATTGTTGAAGGATGGGAACACTGCTGGAGACCACTCACCACGATCAGCCAAGCAGATCAAAAAAGCGAAGACCAATGCCTGCAATTGCTGGAGGCACTTGATGAGCTCGATGACGTGCATCACATCAGCTCAAACCTGGAGAGCTAACAAGACAGAATGGCGAGATGACTGAGGCAGCAGCAGCACAACGACGGCTATGGCGACAAGCGAAGGGGATGAGACGGCCAAAAAAACCGCTGAGGTCGTGATTACGACCCCAGCGGTTTCAGTTGAATGCTGAACAGTGATTCTTAGAACTGGTAGGTGACACCACCGGAGGCACGCCAATCAGTGCCGCGGTTTAAATCCCAGAACTCAAGACCGCCACGGCCAAACAGCTTGAATGAGGTGGTTCCGAAATTGTTAATCGTGTAATCAACCCCAGCGTAGACATTTAAGACCTAACACCTCTTGATCCTATTCTCATGCCTTCAACAAGGCAAAATGCTATACCAATAGCACCCTATTGCGATGCAATAAATTACCTGCTTTTACCAATAATTTGCTTCCTTATAAGCAACCAAAAGGTAAAACTCAAATCAACTTTGAACTGTCATTCGCTTCAGTAACGATCTCTCCAGTAACAGCTAATTGGTCTAGCCAAAGTGAAACCCGAGCATGATTGCGCAACCAACTTGCCGGCAACTGATCCGTGCATGGCGAATCAAACAACGCCTTGAGAATCTCTGCTTTGGCTGAACCCGTCACGATCAGATGAATCTCATCAGCCGCGAGTATTTCTTTTAATCCAAGCGTGAGTGCTTGAGATGGCACCTGGCTTGGATCACCACCAAAAGCAGCAGCATTCTGTTGCCGGGTGGACTGCGATAACGCCACCACCCGGCAAGCCGCCTCTGGGCCACAAGGCGGCTCATTGAAACCCACATGGCCATTGCTGCCTAAGCCCAGCAATTGCACGCCAACACCACCAAAACTCTGCAACTGAGCGGCATAACTGCCAGCCTGCTGCTCTGGATCAGTCGCCTCGCCATCGGGAAGATGCAACTGCTGCGGGCTCAATTGCAACGGCTTGCCTAAATGACGCGCCATATAGGCCGCAAAGCTGCGCCGATCAGCTGCCCCCAAGCCCACATACTCATCAAGATTGAAACTGCACCAGCTGCGCCGCAGATGCTCGAGCTCATCAGCTGGCCAACGCTGTAAACGGGCCACCAATTCGCCATAGATCGGCACCATCGTGCGGCCAGTGGCCAAGCCAAGCGGTTTCGGCCTCTGCTCCCCCAGCCGCTGCCTTAGATGCCCCTCCAGCGCATCAACAACCGCTTCCACAAGGCTTGGTAGGTTCTCTCGCACCGTGATCGTGCTCGCGAACCCTTGCTCAGAGGCCACAGAAGGCCGCAAGAGGTTCAATTAGGCGTCTCCCATGCTCTCAACTCCTCCAGGCTGGCGAGAGCGCCACAGGAAGGCCAAAGATGAATTCTGCAGCTGCCGATAGGGAACAATCTCTGCGCCTCGGTAGTAGTGATTGAGGATTTGGCGGAAATCTGCACCCCGTTGCGCCAGGCCATGGGCACCCCACTGACTCATGCCCACGCCATGGCCAAAACCTTGCCCCATCGCAAGCAACATCAGCGGCTGATGGCGCGAGCGGCGTGTTGAGCGAACCGGCAGAGGTGGCAAAGGCGGCGGCGGGGTCAGGCCCATGAAACTGGCATTGGCATCAACGCTGGGTGCAAACAAACTCTTGCCTGTTGCGCCATCACGCCAAGACCCCATCAATACCGTGCCAGCGCCAGCAGAGTTACGTTTTCCAAAGCTATGCTCAAAGCGCTTAAAGCCAACGCCGGCGCCAGGCTTTGCAGACTTCGAGGCAAGCATTTCAAAGCGCACCAAGGTGCTCTTCAAGCCCAAACGCTGGCGCAGCTGCTTGCCGCTCAGCAGCAAATCACCACGAGGGCCCTGCACACGAGCCTGGCGAATTCTGCCCGTGCCCGTGGTGCCCAACACATCAATGCTGCTTACACCACCGGTTTCTCGGAACGCTCTTCGCAACTGATGCGGCTCAAACCACACGTCCCACTGATGCACAGGGCTGTGTTGATCGTGGTCCGGCACGCTGACCAGATAAGGCAGCTGCTTGCTCCATACCGCCCCGCTGGCTTCTGTTGCCCCGCCAGAGCTGCTGTGAAAAACAGCATCGATCAACTTACCGCCATGCACTAAAACCAGCGAATGGGTGCTTTCCACCGCCTTCAGAGTGTTGGCGGTTTCAGATTCCACACCGCGATACACCTGACTGGCAACGGTGGCCTTGAGATCAAAACCACCTGCTTTGCCGTGTTGAGCGAGGGCATAGGTGCGAGCGGCCACCGCCTGGGCCTGCAGTGCAGCCAGTGGCCAGGATTCCGGCATCTCACTGCCCACCACACTGGCTAGATAGTCCTCCACGCGCAGGTGGTTCACCACCTGCAAGCCTGCACCAACTGATCGAACCCTCAACTCACCGCGATAGCGACGCTTGCCCAGCCATATCCCGCGTGGGTCGGCACTGCGAACCCTGAGCTCACGCTGCCAAGCAAGCGATAGCGATCGCCGCGACCGCCCCTCAAGGGTCAGCCGCAGCTGACCGCGCTGCTTGCGAACCGAAAGCGCCCTCAGCCTCTGCTCGCTCGAACCCAGGCCTGCCACAAGCAAAGGCTGCTCAGCATCAGCCCGCAGACGAAGAGCTGATGCTTCCAGCACCAGCACCCGCATCACTGGCTCCTGCACAGCAATCACCTGGGCAGCAGGGCTTACGGCCGTGAGTGTGACCCCACCGACCAATCCCATAGCCCATAGCGGCGCTGGCAAAGCCAATCAACATGTTCAACAAGGACATTCAGTGTGCCCCGATCACAACAACCAGGCCAGGCCCCAAGCCATGGCAGCATGGTCTTTGGGGTGTGCAAGGCCTTGCAGGTCACCTTTCTCGGCACCAGCTCGGGCGTACCGACACGAGCCCGCAATGTTTCTGCCGTGGCTCTGCGGCTGCCCCAACGTGCTGAGTTGTGGCTGTTTGATTGCGGAGAAGGTACTCAGCATCAATTCCTGCGCAGCGATCTGCGTCTTTCTCAACTCAGACGAGTGTTTGTTAGCCACATGCATGGCGACCATGTGTTTGGCCTGCCGGGTCTGTTGGCCAGCCTCGGCCTATCCGGCAACAGCAACGGAGTGGATCTCTACGGCCCCGATCCACTGGAAAGCTATCTGCAAGGCGTGCTGCGCAATAGCTCCACCAGGATCGGATACCCCCTCAAGGTTCATCGCGTGCGAGACGCAGCAGAGCAGAACCTGATTGTTTTTGAAGACAAAGACATCCTGGTGCGCTGCACCCCGCTCACTCATCGCGTGCCGGCCTACGCCTATCGCGTGGAGCAAAAACCCAAGCCAGGCCATTTCAACCTTGAACGAGCCCAAAGCCTCGGCATCCCGCCAGGCCCCGTCTATGCCGCCTTAAAGCGTGGTGAACAGGTCAGCCTCGATGATGGTCGCGTGGTGGATGGCCGGGACTTCTGCGGACCAGATCGCCCAGGCGCCAGCATCGTGTTCTGCACCGATACGGTGTTTTCAGAAGCTGCTGTCTCGCTAGCCGCAGGAGCAGACCTGCTGATCCACGAAGCAACCTTCGCCCATAGCGAAGCAGAAATGGCTTATCAGAAGCAGCACTCCACCAGCACCATGGCGGCCCAAACAGCTGCCGAAGCCGGCGTCGGGAAACTCGTATTGACCCACCTCAGTCCCCGCTATGCGCCAGGCAATCCGGTCACCCCAAATGACCTGCTACGAGAAGCTCAAGCGATCTTTTCGAACACCATCCTCGCCAAGGATTTCCTCAGTTTTGAAGTCGCTCCGCGCTGCAACAGTTCTTGATTACGGCCCTTAGAGCTCCCGCCCCGTGATACAAGGTGTTGTCGCTTCTGTCAGTAACTGGCGTATTCCATGGCCTCTCTCTTTGCATCCCTGGGACGGTCCCTGATCAAACTATTGATCGTGTTGCCCGTAATAATTGGCTTGAGCATTAGCTCTCCGGCCATGGCTGCCCAATGGGATGCCGAGACCCTCACCGTTCCCGCAGGCTCAGGCGGACAGCAGGTGACCTTCACCGAGTCAGAAATCAAGAGCGCTAGCAAGCTCTTCAAAAGCAACTGCGCCACCTGCCATAACCAAGGCGTCACCAAGACCAATCAAAACGTTGGTCTCGACCTTGAGGCTCTCTCACTGGCATCACCTGCTCGTGACAACGTGGACGGCCTGGTCGAATTCCTGAAAAATCCCATGTCATATGACGGGGAATACAGCATTGCCGACACCCACCCAGGCATCAGCAGCAGCGATGTCTACGTTCAGATGCGCACGCTCAACGATGAAGACCTGCGCCTAATCGCCGGTTACATCCTCACGGCTGAGAAAGTACAGGGCGACCAATGGGGTGGTGGCAAGATCTACTTCTGATCGCTTAAGAAGCAAAAACAATCATGGGATCTCAGCTAAAGCTGGGGTCCTTTTTTTTGCCTAAAAAATTGGCAGTGAGCTCGCTCGCCAGAGTCTTATCTTCAATCGCGATTGAAAATCAATAGCGATCTAAAACTCCAGTGTTTGTTGCTGTCGTGATCACTGATTGAACAAGCTGATTGAGAGATATCTCTTCTAAGAGAAAAGGCTTGTCGATTGCTCACTCTCAACCCCCCAGGGGAACTAGCAACTCGCACTAGACCAAATAACAAATAACGAGGTCGCAGGAGAAAGTGCTGCGAAAAGGCTGATGCAGCCTGCCCTGTGGCTCTCGAGCGGGGTGGAATGATTGGCTTGAAGGCTTGGCCTAAATAAAGCGCCGATCTTCAGAACAATCGCCTCTGAAAGGCTTCGCCTGAGCACTAAACAAAGATCTGCTGCTTATCGTCAAGGGTTGCCGCAAAAGACAAGACTTACAGCAATCAAGCCTTCTCAACAGCTTGCTCATTAACAGCTTGCTTAAGCATTTGGATTGCAGAACTCCAAGTAAAGATGAGCCCTTCAAAGAGGGCTCTCTTTAACCTCTCATTGAAGCGACTAATCAGCTAGCCAGCATCACTTCTAGCAGAAGCATGGCCTGCAGTTATCAACAATATTCTTTGTCATCTATGACCAGGTAAAACAAAAATGAGCCGTCAATCGCAAGGCGAAGCATGGCGCAATAATACCTTCAGCCGCCAACTGATTTTGCATCAATGGATGAACTCACTTCGGCATTTCTGACTGTACTTGCAACCGCTAGGATTGAGAGATGGAGACAAATAAACATCATCCCACTCCCATTCAATCCAAGCAAATGAAAGCTATGAGGCAAGTGATCTCATTTCTTCTTGTGTTTAACAGGCAAGCTTCTCATGATCCAAGCTTTAACTTTTAGAAGAGAATCGAAGCTTGGCTTTGCTCATAACCTAATCATATTTCAACAAGGCTTTTACGCAGCCTGGTCAACACAATCAATAGCAATTCCCAGGCTTATAATTTTATCAATACGTCCCTTCCTAGCAAATCATTTACTGCTTCTATCCGCATAGCCTCGTTCAAAGAAAGCTGCTTTGGCTTCTGGTTGATGTGATCCGAAGCTAGCAAATCCTCTATCAATAACTTCGATCAGCTTTCTAAGCGCATCTCACTCATAACAAGTTGGCCGTTGATCAAAATGCCAAGCCAGTAGCCAATCAGCCCTTAGCCGATCAACACGATGGGGCCTCTTCGCTTGCATTCAGCATCGAAGCTGGCAGCAGATTTGCGGGGTCCTTGGAGAGCTGCCCACGGCTATACCACCATTCCTGCAAACCCGGCGTCAAACGCTGAGAAAACAACGTCAGCACTGTGACTGTGGGCTTTGAACCAGGTTGCAATAGCTCGACGACATAAGACGGACAACGACGAGCCGCTAGATCAGCAACAAAGCGCCGGCCCACTCGCCGCCAACTGGGCTCCTTGCTCCGCCAGGCAAGGCGACAGCAAGGCCATGGCAGTTCCTCGCGATCAAACAGCCGGCAACAAGAACCGATCACACGAAAACTGTATTGCCCACCAGGACTGGTGTGAATGCTGCCGTGCGCCAACACAACATCGACATCCGCTCTGGCAGGGGCAACAGACGTCACATCTAAAACAGAGTCATCAGCACCACCTTGAAGCAAAAAGCCACCCGCTGAGGGTGGCTGATGGGATCCCGATTCGCAAGCACTGATCGGGAACAGAGACAACTGCCCTGAGCTCAATAGAGCTCTTCCTCAGCATGGGTCTTGATGGTGCAATCAGAGGTTGGATAAGCAACGCAGGTCAACACGAAACCAGCTTCAAGCTGATCGTCATCGAGGAAGCTCTGATCAGACTGGTCCACAGAACCACCTGTGAGCTTGCCTGCACATGTGGAGCAGGCCCCAGCACGACAGGAATAGGGCAGGTCGATGCCCTGCTCTTCAGCAGCATCAAGGATGTACTGATCATCGGGAACCTCAATGGTCTTGTTCAGGCCCTCGCTCTCGCTGATCAAGGTGACTTTGTAGGAAGCCATGGAATGGATGGAAACGCATAGAAATCCAGAAGTAAAACGCCCCTGGACCGCTCCTTCTAACACCCTCCCGGCAAAAATTCAGTCTGATCGTGCAATCTGCCCGGCCAAGGCCAATCAAAGAACGAGTACTGATAACTCTGGCTTATATAAAAATTTGCGCAGAATTACCGCTTAGACACATCTAAAAGCCCCCAGCAGCCCTGCTCAGTCAGGCAATTCACCCGCCATCCCAGCGCCTCCAAAACCATCTGAAGCCTTGGCGCTTGCTTCACCAGCAAACCACTGAGCAAACCTCGACCATTAGCACTCAACAACTGATCAAAGCTTGGAGCCAAAACCTCAATCACAGGCGCCAGGATGTTGCAGAGCAGCAGGTCGACGGTCTGTCCCTCTAGCTGCGCTGACAAAGCCTCCACAGAACCATGCACAACCCTTAAACGATCTAAATCGAGCTGATTGAGCTCTGTATTAGCTCTAGAGGCGCAGACAGCCTGGCAATCCGTATCAGCGGCCAGCACCTGTCTAGCTCCAAAAGCAAGTGCGGCGAAACCCAACACCCCACTGCCACAGCCGAGATCTGCAACCCTCAAGCCCAGCGGTGGGTTCCTTTCCAGCGCCTCCAGACAAAGGCGAGTGCTTGGGTGGCTGCCAGTGCCAAAAGCACTGCCAGGGTCTAGTCGCACAACAAACCGATCGGCATACTCCTGCGGCAGATCCAACCAAGCCGGCAAGATCAACAAACGCTGCCCCACCGGATCGGGTTGCCAATCTTGCTTCCAGTTCAAACTCCAGTCTTCATCGGCCACCTCGCACCAAGTGGGGTTGGCTAATTTCAGGCCAAACGGTTCGGCCAGAGGACGCAGGTTGGCCATCAGCTGATCTCTGTCCGACTCAGACCACTCAGACGATGGCAACCATGCCAAAAGAGTGCGCTCAGAGTTCTCAGGCGCATGTTGAACAGCAAGTCGGCAGAGACCCAGATCTGTCAGCTTCCAAATGAGCGACTCTTCCAGCTCATCTGCAATAGGCAGAGAAAGACGCCACCAGCGAAGAGCAGCAGCAAAGTTCATCTCATCAGCCCTGATCAGAGGGTGACCGGATGGGCTTCCTTAATGCCATTGATCGCATGGATGGTGACCAGCAAGCTGGGCGGAATTGGATCATCAATGCTCAAAACCATCACCGCATCACCGCGCACAATGCGACGCCCCACCTGCATCGATGCAATGTTGACGTTGTGTTCACCAAGCACGGAGCCCAACTGACCGATGATCCCAGGCATATCGCGGTGCCTGGTCAACAGCATGTGTCGACTAGGCGACACGTTGACCGGGAATTCATCAATGGTGGTGATGCGCAGATCGCCATTGGCAAACACCGCACCCGTCACGCTGTGACCGCCCTGGTCACCACGAGTCGTCAGTTGCAAGGACCCTCCGGCAAAATCCTTACTTGTCTCGTCCTTGACCTCCAAGACACGAATGCCACGGCCCTTGGCTTCTAAGGACGCATTCACGTAATTGATCCGATCGCCAAGGGCACTGCTCAGCACCCCCTTGAGAGCAGCAATCACCAGAGGCTGAGAGGGATGCTGAGCGAACTCCCCCTGAAGACGAACTTCAAGCTCCTGCAACTGTCCTCCGGAGAGCTGGCTCACCAACAGCCCCAGGGTCTCGGCTAATTGCAAATGAGGCTTGAGCCGCTCCATGATCTCTGCACTGAGGCCAGGGATGTTCACAGCACTGCGGGCAGGAAGGCCAAGCAGGACGTCTCGGATCTGTTCCGCCACATCCACAGCCACGTTCTCCTGCGCCTCAGTCGTCGAAGCTCCAAGGTGGGGCGTAAGGATCAAGCGCTCCTGTACAGAGCGCAGCGGCGAATCGGTAGCCAATGGCTCCTGGGCATAAACATCCAAGGCAGCCCCACCAATCACTCCAGCCGTCAAGGCATCAGCAAGGGCTGACTCATCGATGATGCCACCGCGAGCACAGTTCACGAGCCTTGCTGTGGACTTCATCTTGCCCAGCAATTCCGCATTGACCAAATTCTCGGTATCGGGAGTACGAGGGAGATGCAAGGTGATGTAGTCGGCCTGCTCAAAAAGATTCTCCAAGCTTGAGAGTCGCACCTGCATCTGTTGAGCACGGTCCGCAGAGATGAAGGGGTCGTAAGCGATGACCTCCATACCCATGGCATTGCAGACTCGGGCCACATGGGAGCCAATCTTGCCGAGCCCAACCACGCCAAGAACTTTCTTATAGAGCTCGTTCCCTACATATTTCTTGCGATCCCAACCCCCAGCCATCGTGCTGGCATGGGCCTGAGGCACATGCCGAGAGAGCGAAAGCATTAAAGCCAACGCTTGTTCGGCAGCAGCAATCGTGTTGCCTTCCGGCGAATTCACCACCAAAACACCCTGTTGGGTGGCCGTCGGCACATCAACATTATCGACGCCAACACCCGCCCGACCAATGATGCGCAAACGTGCGCCGGCTTTGATCACATCCGCCGTGACCTGCGTGCCAGAACGAATCATCAGCGCGTCGTAGTCGCCGATCATCGCCTTGAGGTCATCCTCTGACAGGCCCACACGCTGATCCACCTGTGCAACCTGAGCGAGGATGTCAATTCCCGCTTGGTCGATAGGGTCTGAAACCAGAACTTTCGTCATCAACCGGCGCAAGACTGCAGCAGGGCACTGTAGAGATCTACATGCTCCAAGCCCTGCAGATCACAAAACAGGGTTCAGAATTCAAACGATTGAGGTGTGTTGTATGGCTATTTGCGTTCTTGTTCTCGCCGAAAGAGACCACGCAGATCAATTGAATGAACAACTCAAGGCAGCAGAGACCCCGCTAACCCGCTGTGAGCTGATTCAGCCGGCAACCAACTCAGAAACACAACCTGAGAGAACGGCCTCAGAGCCCAAGGGAAATGGCAACCCACTCCAATCGATGGACATTGATTCAATCGAGAGGCTGAGCCCCAAGCTGACCCGTAGCCGTCGTCAAAAACTGATGGCCGTCTGGTTGCTGCCGTTTGGCTTCATCTTCGGCATCTTCATCACGCTCAGTACAGATATGGATACCTTTGCCAGTTACGGCACCCTGGGTGCATCAATCATCGGAGGACTGCTGGGCCTCGTCTCAGGTTGGATGGGTAGTTATGCAGCCGCAATCAGCGTCAAAATTCCAAACGCTGAAGACGTTCGCATCCTGCGCAATCGCCATGACCAAGGCCAGTGGCTGCTGCTGCTAGAGACCCCAATGGGCATCGAGTTGCCCTGGAAAGTGCTACGAGAAGCCAATCCCCTCGCATTAACGAGCCTCAGCGAACTGTGATCTTGCCGCGGCAAGAGCTGCTCAAAGGTTGCCTGGATCCACAAGGCATGGAAGCCCTGCTGGTCCAGGCAGACACAGTGCTACGGACCTGGCAGCCCAGCTGGAGTGCGTTTGTTTCTGCTCCCTTGCGGGAAGAAGCCCTGCATCGATTTTCCACCCTCACTGATCTGCACTGGCACGCCGACGGTGGTCACCCTGGCGCTGAACGCCAGCGGCTGTGTTGCTGGCGCAGCGAAGATCACCATCACCCCACTCCCTCACAAGCAGCCCCGATTCATGGTCTGCTGCTGCATGGCAACTTTTTATTTGATTCCCCCAGCCCAACAGATCTCCGCCAAGCCCTAGAGGCGATCGACGCTCAACCAGAACAACTTGGAGATCTGTGGATTCGCGGTGATCGCGGTGCACAAGCCCTTTGCACTCCTGAGTTAGCCGTCAATCTCGACGGCCGCAGCAGCAGGGTGCGAGAGGTAGAGATCACCTGTGAAGCCGTGGCAGTAGCTCAACTGCAGCCACCAGCTCATCGCCTGACCCGCCGATTGAACAGTGTTGAGGCCTCTTGCAGGATCGATGCAATCGCCTCGGCCGGCTTTGGTCTATCGCGGGCCAAGGTGGTCAATCAAATCAAGCAAGGTCATCTGCGCCTGAACTGGGAACCAGTGCGACAAACAAGTCGAGAACTTGTAGTGGGCGATCGCCTGCAACTTCAGGGTCGAGGCACGCTCAAAGTACTGGCGCTGGAAATGACCAAGCGTCAGCGCTGGCGGGTGGAAATGCTGCGGCACTGAAGATTCGTATCGCCAGGCTGCTAGCTTCGCTTCTTGAAAAGCCACCGGTCACCACTCACTCTGATCGAAGGGCCCCGCGGGCGATTAGCTCAGAGGTAGAGCACTACCTTGACACGGTAGGAGTCACTGGTTCGATTCCAGTATCGCCCACTCCCCTTACAAACACAGGACTCATCGATGGCACGCACTGTGGTCGTGGGGCTTGGACGCTCCGGCATCGGTGCGGCACGACTTCTGCAAGCAGAGGGACATCAAGTCACAGTGCTTGAGCGCAGCATCGAGCCCCATCTCCAAAGCTTGGCAGCTGATCTACGTCTGCAGGGAATTGCTGTCGAGCTAGGCAAACCTCTAGAGCTGAACAGCTTCATCCCTTTGCTTGATCAACTTGATGCCGTGGTCATCAGCCCTGGCATCGCCTGGGACCACCCAACACTGACTGCACTGCGTCAACGCGGCATCGACATCGATGGAGAGATGGCAGTGGCCTGGCGAAGCCTGAGCCATCTGCCATGGATCGCCATTACAGGCACGAATGGCAAAACAACAGTGACCCACCTGCTCAATCATGTGCTTGAAAGCAATGGCCTCAGAGCACCAATGGGCGGCAATGTTGGCCATGCCGCGGCTGAAGTCGCACTCAAATGGCGGCAACCAAACGCACAGCGCCCCGACTGGCTGGTCATGGAGCTCAGCAGTTACCAGATCGAAGCCGCCCCTGAGATTGCCCCACGCATGGGCATTTGGACCAACCTCACCCCCGACCACCTCGAACGCCACGGCACCCTTGATGCTTACCGAACGATCAAGCGTGGCCTACTGGAGCGCTCAGAGATCCGCATCTTCAATGGCGATGATCCAGATCTTCGCAGCCAAAGATCCAGCTGGGATAAGGGGCTGTGGGTGAGCAGCGAAGGGCCTGGTACTGCAAACCATCGCGCCGACTTTTGGATTGACGCTGAGGGGCTGGTTAGGGAACCGCAAGGAGCGCTTTTTGCCGCTTCGGCTTTGGCCATGCCTGGACAACACAATCTTCAAAACCTGCTGCTAGTGACAGCCGCAGCCCGGCAAACGGGTTTGCCAGCAAAGGCCATCGAAGCCAGCCTGCGCTCGTTCCCAGGCGTGCCTCACAGACTCGAACAGCTTGGGCATATCCAGCAAATGAGCGTCTACAACGACAGCAAGGCCACGAACTATGACGCCGCCTGTGTGGGCCTCAAGGCCGTCCCTCCTCCTGCCGTTGTGCTTGCAGGTGGGCAAACCAAACAGGGCGATGCTTCTGGATGGCTCAAGCAATTGGATCAGAACGCCTGCGCTGTAATCCTGTTTGGTGCAGGCGCTTCAGAACTGCAAGAGCTGATCAAAACGTCTGGCTTCAGTGGTGAGTTGCATTGCTGCAGCAACCTCAACGCTGCTGTGACTTTGGCCATTCCACTGGGCGTAGAGCGACAAGCCGCTTGCCTGTTGCTTTCACCTGCCTGCGCAAGTTTTGATCAATACCAAGACTTCGAAGCCCGAGGCGAACATTTCCGTAGCCTGATTTCATCACATTTAACGGCCTAATCTACGGCTAACTGATCACTAGCTTCAACTTCATGCTCATTCCTTTGTTCGATAATGATGCGACTGGGGCTCTATTTATAACGTCAATCCTACTAGTTTATCGATTACTAATAGCCAGTACAATATTAAACCTTAATGGGCTGCTTGATTGATTTAGCCCTTGAGCCAAAGAGCAAGGCCGCCCCCACGACCTCTAGCCGCAAGCCACTCTCCGTTCGAGGCCATTGAGATCAGAGCAAAGAAAGGCCTTTCTTTCTCTTCGGGAACATCAAGCGAGCGGCTCCATAAAACCCTTGAAGCAAAACTAACTGTGATTCGATCAAAAAAGAAAGGCAGTAGAGGCTGCGATCCCTTGAGCTCTCCTCGACCTGTGAATTCAAGCTTTAGCAAGCCAATGCCAACAGAGTTAGCAATCACCAAAGGCAAGCATTCATGACTCCCATTCTCTTGCCTGAGCTCTAGGCTCGCAGAGAAAAATCGAAGCATCAATGAAGAGAAGAAGTCTTTTTTCTCTTTGCCTTGCTTCCAAACAGATACAAACTTCCAAAGTCCATTGAGTGAATTAATCTCAATCCCGCTGCCTTGCTTTCTCGCCGAGGCTTCAAGCTTTAAAAGCTCCTGTGAAGCAGGGAGACTTTTCATTCTGATGTCATGCTTGGCTTCGCGGCTAGACAAAGAACAATCACCCTCATACTAATCAATTTAATCACACCAACGTCTAGAGCAATAGTCAAATCAAAATCTATTGACGTATACAAGTGTCTATTTGATAACAACTCTCGGCCTAGAGGTAGCTAGCAAAAGGTTAACGAGCGACAAATGGTTTATCAAAGATATCGCACTTATGCAGTCTCAATCAGCCAAAGAAAAACTCAATCTCCTTTGACTTCAAGCCTTCCCATCCAGCGGCGATAAGACGTTGATTGAGGGTCTCTTGATCGAAATGCTTGGCTCCTGAACGGACAATTCGATTACGCATTGACTTCTTAACACCACTTCTCTTTCTCGCACCTTCTTGATCCATGACTTCCTTGTAGAGTTTGAGCATCTCCACAGGAATGGGGCTGCCATCAAGATCTATCCCTGCCTCAATCGCTTGATCAATTGCACCCGGACCAGAAAAATCCATCGGTAAGATTTGCAGACTGCTCGCGCTCATCATAGTGCGCTTAGAACTTGCAAGCGCGAAGAACTTAGCAAGTAAAAGCCCAGATGGGTATGTCTCATTCCCGCTCTACTCAAGCACTGCAGTTGCTGAGACAACTTAACATCGTTGATGTAAACTCATTGTTGATAAGCTGTAGACCCAGGGCTTATCACTGCTACCACAATTAGCATTCTCTAAAACTCATCGAGAAATGCTTTCAAAATACAGCTTAGCAGCAGCACTACTATCAAGTCCTAAAATCTCAACCATGGCCAACACAAGGCAGACCAGCAACGAGTAAGCAGTGAAAACTTCCTGTTGAAAGAGAGCCAAGATACTTAGGGAATCAAAAATCGTTAGCCAGATCAGGCAATTCATTAACAAGAAGTCGCCTCTATAATTTTTTGAGAATAACTTCAATTCTTGAATCAATTAATCGATTGAAGAACTAAATAGCAAATAGGGATTGTCGCCAATGAAATCAAAGTACTCCAAGCCACTAAAGAAGCCGCAACGTGTTGCTCTTGACCACTTGCTTCCGCTAACAACAAAACAGAGATAGCTGTGGGTGTAGCCGCCTGCAAGACAAGGGCATTAGACATCAAAGTTGACAAGCCAAAAGCCTTGGCAAGAGTCAACATTAAGGCAGGAAGAAACATCAACTTTATAAGCAAGCTAGGCCCAAATATTGAGAACAAGTTTCTAATTCCTTGATTATTAACAGACCCAAAAGAGCCCAAACGGATCCCAACAATCATTAGAGCTAGAACAATCACAATTCTGGATGGGGCCCAAAGAGCAGAGGTGATTTGATCATTCCATGGAGTCAACTGAACAAAAAACGCCCCAACCAATCCCTTCGCCGCAGGACTACTAGTCAGAACACCTAAAAGATTAGTCCAAGCAGCTCTGCCCTTCAATTCGGATGAGGAGTTTGCGAAAAGTATGGGTCCTAAACTCCATACAAGTAACGTGGAGGCAAGGTCATAACCAATACTAAAACTGAGTGCTTGACTTGGCAGAAGAGCCAATGAAACAGGAATCCCTAAATGGCCTGAATTCCCAAAGACACTACCCAAAAGCAAACTTCGATTACCAATAATAGTTCTGATTTTCGGAAAAGTTCTAATGACAACTATCAGCAATCCAATCGCAAGAAATGACATCGCAAGGGCCTCAAAAAGGCGCCAATCCATCCCACTCTTGAGCAGAAGACCCATCAGGCTTACTGGTATACCAAAGTTGATAAGAGGTGACGCTATTTGAGATGCAAGTTCTGCCTTAAAGCGACCAATCAAATAGCCGAGTGCCAGCAAAGGCAACAATTCACTAAAGAGTCGCAGAATCAACATTTAACGAACTCAGTGTAAAAAAATTTATGAGTCTTGGGCTGAGAATTTGCTTTTGAACCAAAGTTTCAAGAGGCTGTCAAACGTGAAAGATAAGAGTCTCTACTGCCTGCATTAATCCATCCTGTAGCAATCGTTTTAGTGCTTTTATGATTCACTCGGCCACGATGAATATGAGATGGGCCTGCAGGGAAAATAACTAGCTTTCCTCGCTCTGCAGGTTCATGATGTTGCTGCCAATAAAACTCAGTACCAGCCGAATCAAGATCATTGCAATAAAGGATCCAAGCAAGCATTCTATGAACAGGCTCTGTTGCCTCATCGCTGATAGTCCAATCACAATGCCAGCGTTTGAAACCTTCCCCAGGACCATAACGTTGGATATTAAAAATCGGAATAACAAACAGAGACTGTTCTGGAGAGCAGTCTCTAAATAACGGACGATCCTTAAGATATTGATCGAGAGCAGCAGTAACACCTCGAACAATCACATCTGCAAGAGCACATGCCTCTGGATCTGAGCGATCAATTGCAACAAGGCTGATATCGGTTGACACTTTGGCTGGTTCTGCCTCGGATGAAGATGAGTTATTGCCGAATGCGACTCCACTATGTTGAAGATCAAGGCGCCGATCAAAGAATGACATCACCCCATCAGCAACAGCCTCGAAACCAGTGTTGCGATAGCAAGCAATCAGATCCAAAGACACAGATTTTCAATAGGGATTGGCATCAAGTTAATTACCTTTTCAAAGGAATGCCTCTATAGCTCGATTAGCTAGAAAGGTTCATAACGAATAAGACCCCGAGGAAGGGGGCTAGCAAAACTTTATCCAAACCACCACTTTCTTTTGAGATCCCATGGCAAAACAAGACCCTAACTACTGGTTGATGAAAAGCGAGCCCGATGCCTACGGCATCGACCACCTCCAAAAAGAAGGCAGCACCCTCTGGGATGGGATTCGCAACTACCAAGCACGCAATTTTATGCGTTCGATGCTCATAGGAGACAAGGCATTCTTTTATCACTCAAACTGCAAGCCTCCTGGAATCGTAGGGCTCATGGAGGTCATTGAAACCGGCCTGGTGGACCCCACACAATTTGATCCAAAAGCCAAGTACTACGACCCGAAGTCATCACCAGACAAGCCGCGCTGGGATTGCGTGCGACTGCATTATCTCGGACGCTTTAGCGAACTCCTAACTCTAGAAAGTCTGCGGGACAAATACAGCGCTGAGCAACTACCAGTGCTTCGCAAGGGCAATCGCCTCTCAATCTTGCCGATTCCCAAAAGCACTGCCAATGATCTGCTGCAATGGCTTGGACCACTTCACTAAGCCTTCCTAAAAACCAATCACTAAAGAGCTGCTCTTGTCGTCAGACCAGATACCAAGAACATATCTGGTGCTCGAACCACAACCAAACTAACGACGCTTCAGCCAAGTAAGGCGCACCCTGCTGCCACTAACGAATAAGCCAGCAGCAGCATTCAAAATCCCTGCATCAGAGAATCGCTGCGAAACATGTTGGCCACGTAAAGACGGGTGATCTCTCTTGAATCCACCCCGTTCTGCACAAGGAAGCCAGCCAAAGCTGCTTTGATCAACCGATACTGATCCCAATTGGGACATGTCTCGATAAAGCCTGCCATGGCCTCTTGCAGAGGCAGAGGCAGTTCGGCCTGGAAGCTGACCACGCCATCCTGCACAACCTCCTGGGATTGCACCTTCTGAGCTTGCACCATCGGTTGTCTCACAGTTTCTTCTGCGATCTCTTGGACATCCCTCAAGTGCATCTTGGCTCCAGAACACGACACCAGTTCTCCACACCTGAACCACTCCCGTCAAGACCTACCCAAAGACCTCATCTCAATCAATCTCATGGCGAGAACAACGCCCTGACAGCCTTCCTCAGCAAGGTTGTCAGCATGCAGTCTCGATGGGAAGCAAGAACGATCCACGTCAAGGGGGCAAGCATCTAAACAGACCTTTTTCCACATGCTTGAGCCGAGAGGGCGATTCGAACCTGCAAGCTGTGGAAAAACTGTGAATTACCTTGTGCAAGCTCGGGGAAAGATCAATGATCCCGCTATCGATCAGCCTCTCTAATCATTGATCAAAGTCCCAGGTGGTTCTCATCGCAGTGGCCATCGCTTGCGCAGCAGGTACCGACCAACATCCTTCAGCGCCACGGGCCTTCTCGCCATCGCCCTGCAAAATCACCTGCAAGCTCCAGCTGTGACGATCACCATCCAGACAAGCCCACCACGGCTGACGTTCCATCTCCAGGCAGACAGATTCCTCTGCCAGCAGCTGATCAACAAGCTGCTGATGTTGATCAGTGAGTTCAACAACCAGAGACTGCAAACACTGCCACTCATCTTGAGTGAGCTCGATAGCCCAGCCTTCCCCTCCAATCAACACTGGGAAGGCTTTCCTAGCAGGGTCCCTGGCAAGTCGCCAGCCAGGGCCCTCCTGTTGAATCATCACCTCAGCCAGGCAGCAGATCCGGTTGGTCCTGCTCGTCGCTTAGTTCAACGATGGCTCGCTGAACCGGCTTCACACTCGATTCCTCCAAAAGGCCATCAAAATCATCGAAACGGCGCTGCTTCGCCCGAAACGCAATTCGAACCGTAGTGAGGTAGCGGTTGCTCGACTGACGGATGAGACTCTCCCCACGCTTGGCAAGGTCTTTGGGTTCCACTCCCGATGTGATCACAGAAACTTCTTATCTATCAAGGTCACTGTAGGCGAGCGCTGCTCAGCATTAGGCCAATAGATCACTGTGAAAGGGCACATGCATGGGATAGCTCCGTTGTAAAGAACCCGGCACCCGCAAAACAATCTGCCTGCCAAGTCCCAAGGCCGCCAAGGGAAGCCTCAGATGGCTCAGCAAGGCGCTGACTTCCTCCAAGTGCTCTGCATCCACACACTCAATCCGGATGCTCCCCCAACTGCGGGTCATGCGGCAATCGAGCAGCGGTTCGAGCTCTACCTCAATGCAAGGGTCCTCTCGATAAAAAGAGAGCACCAAGCGCTGCAACCGATCCATCGTCATTGTCTCTTAGCCTAGTAATGACTACAACCTGGCCATGGCCATGGACATGCCCCCAGAGGGCGAAGAAAAGCTTCAGGTTTTCCAACAAGTTGGCACCCTTGCCATTGACCTTGGGAACACCACCACGGTTGTGGCCTTCCAGGCTGAACGTGCTGCCAGCCCTCAACTCCTCGATCTCCCACCAATCAGCCGTCGCCCAGGAGAAGTCCCAAGTTTGATCTGGGCCGGCCAAGGCAATGACCCCAACCCTCTAGTGGGGCAGCAAGTGGACGAAGCAGGCCTGGTGGGGCAGGGTCACACAAGCTTGAGCAGAGACTTCAAGCGCTGGATCGGTGCACCTCATCCAAGCAAAAGCGATGGCTCTTGCCTCTCGCCAGAACAGGCCGGAGAAATCTTGCTGCAGCAGATCTGGCGCCGACTCCCTCCCCATATCGAGGTGCGACGTCTTGTGCTCACTGCGCCAGTGGAGAGCTATCGCGCCTATAGAACCTGGCTGAATCAGGTCTGCACAACACTGCCGGTTGAAGAGATCGCCCTGGTTGATGAACCCACCGCTGCTGCCATGGGTGCCGGCCTACCCCCAGGCTCCAAGCTGTTGGTGATGGACATCGGTGGCAGCACCATTGATCTATCCCTCGTGGCCCTCGAAGGTGGTGAAGGACGGGCGGCTCCAATCGCCCAATTACTTCGATTTGCTGGCCAAGATCTTGAGGACAGCAGCAAACAAGCCCTGCGCTGCGCACGCGTGCTTGGCAAGGCTGGACTGAAGTTGGGTGGACGGGACCTCGATCATTGGATTGCCAATCATCTTTATCCCGACGTTCCGCTCTCAGAAACACTCCTCAATGCTGCAGAGAGGCTCAAATGCCGCCTTAGCCAGGTGGATCTTCGCGCTGAGGCCACCCAGCTGGAGATTGCCGCCGATTCAGAAGGCAATGAAGTCCTGCCTCTACGTCTCTGCCGCAGGGAGCTGGAAGAGCTGCTCATCGCCAGAGGCTTGCTTAACAGCCTGGCCAGCCTGCTCAATGAAACCCTGGCAAGGGGGCGTGGCAATGGTTGCGAACTCAAAGACCTACAGGGGGTCGTAGCCGTCGGCGGCGGCGCACAAATCCCCCTCGTTCGCAGTTGGTTGCAGCAGCAAACACAACCAGCCCCACTCCTCACGCCTCCCCCCATAGAGGCCGTTGCTGTTGGAGCCCTGCAACTCACACCGGGGGTCAAAGTTCAGGATGTACTGCACCGCGGAGTCTCTCTGCGCTGCTGGGATCAGCGAGGTGGCCAACATCATTGGCATCCGCTGTTCCTCGCTGGTCAGCCCTGGCCAACAACCGCCCCCCTTGAGCTTGTGCTGGCCGCCAGCCGGATCGATCAACTGGAGCTAGAGGTGGTGCTTGCTGAGCCAGACATCAACGAGAGCCATGAGGTCATCTACATCGATGGAATGCCAACCCTGCAATCAAAGCCAGCAGAGCGCAAACTACATCCCTGGCCAGGAACCTGCCCTTCAGCTTCGCTTGCACTACAACCACCCGGTCAGCCGGGGCAAGACTGCCTGAGGTTGCAATTCTCCATCGATGACGATGCCCAGCTGCAGATGGAGGGGCTAGATCTACGCAGTGGTGAGCGGCTAGGCAAGCAAAAGCTTGGCACCGTGCAGTAACTGATTCATCCACGCCAACCTCAACGCAATCCAAAGGCAAGACGACCATGGGCTGAACTGGCCTCTGTCATCAAGACGAACAACGCAGATGCATGAACACAAAGTTCACCAGCTCAGCGTGTTGTCCTCATCAAGGCAACTGGCGCAAGTAAACACCCTCTTCTCCATCCACATCAGAGAGGCGCAATTCGATGCTTTCCGTGCGACGAGTCGGAACTTTGCGACCACAGAAATCTGGTTGAATCGGCACTTCCCGATGCCCGCGATCCACCATCACCAACAGCATCACCCGCTGAGGCCTGCCCCAGGCCTGAAGAGCTTCAAGAGCAGCGCGCACTGTGCGTCCGGTAAAAATCACATCATCCACCAACACAACCTCTCGCCCCTCAACGCTGTTGGGGAGATCGGTGGGTTGCACCATCCGAGTACCGACTCGACCCAGATCATCACGATGAAAGGTGGGGTCCAAACTTCCCTGATCAATGCTATGGCCAGCAATGGGTTCCAACTCTTTGGCCAAGACACGAGACAGATGCACCCCTCGCGTAGGAATTCCCAGGAACAAAAGCTCCCGGCTATCAGCAACAGACTCGAGTACTTGAGAAGCAAGGCGCGAAAGGGTGCGACCGAGCTCCTGTTCAGAGAGGATCTCAACCCGTTCATCACTACCTTTGTCGATCATGGTCGTGACGATTAAGACGTGAGTTTATGCCGATCTTCTCTTGCCTCCAACATCAATCAATGCGTAAAAGCTGACGGAAGTCAGCACAAATGCAGACCAAGACCAAAGGAGGAAGTAACTTCAATCTGGAGAAGTCCTTAATAAGCAATAGCCCCGTGTGAACATGCCCAGCAGCAGTTCCGGAAATTCAAGGCATTTCAGCCGAGTTGCACCTGTAGTGCTGGCGATCCTTGATGGCTGGGGACATCGTGAGGAAGTTGAGCACAACTCCATCCGTAGTGCTGAGACTCCAATCATGGATGCCCTATGGCATGCCTACCCCCACACCCTGATCGAAGCCAGTGGTGCCGCTGTCGGGCTGCCAGACAACCAGATGGGCAACTCTGAGGTCGGTCATCTCACCATCGGTGCTGGCCGGGTGATCCGTCAGGAACTCGTTCGCATCAGTGAAACCGTACAAGCCGGAAGGCTGGGGCAAACTCCTGCCCTGATTGCCCTAGCCGAACGGTTGCGCAAGTCTGACGGCACGCTTCACCTGTTGGGACTCTGCTCCGATGGCGGAGTCCATAGCCATATCAACCATCTCTGCGGTCTTTTGCACTGGGCTGCCGCCGCTGGGCTCAACAAAGTGGCAGTGCATCTCATCACCGATGGACGAGACACCCCGATTCAAAGTGCAAGCAAATACCTACACCAAATCGAAGACGCCATCAACGCCAGTGGAGTAGGTGAGTTAGCCAGCCTCTGCGGCCGCTATTGGGCCATGGACCGTGACCACCGCTGGGAGCGCACGATCAGGGCCTATGAGGTACTCACCGACCCAAATCAATCGATCAGCAGAGTCACTGCCGAAGACGTTCTTAGCGCAAGTTATGCCAACGGAACCACCGACGAATTCCTAGAACCCACACGTCTTAGCAATAACTACTTCAAAGACGGGGATGGCCTCGTGATGTTCAACTTCCGTCCTGACCGCGCCAGGCAATTGGTGCAAGCCCTCACTCTTCCAGACTTCGATGGTTTCCCTCGAGCCAATCAGCCCAGCCTCGATGTCGTTACCTTCACCCAGTACGAACACGATCTCCCTGTAGGAGTAGCATTCCCTGCCGAATCACTCGACGATCTGCTCGGTCAGGTGGTCTCTGAACACGGCCTACGCCAATACCGCACCGCAGAAACAGAGAAGTATCCCCACGTCACATATTTCATGAATGGTGGCATCGAACAGCCACTAGCAGGCGAGGAGCGTCATCTTGTGCCATCCCCCCGCGTGGCTACCTACGACCTGGCTCCAGCGATGGCTGCTGACACGCTGACCGAGAGTTGTGTGAACGCGATTGAGAGTGGTGTGTATTCACTGGTCGTCATCAACTACGCCAATCCAGATATGGTTGGGCACACCGGTGTGATGGGAGCCGCTCAGGAAGCCATCAGCACCGTGGACCGCTGCATCGGCCGCTTGCTGGATTCGACCGGACGAATGGGCGGCACTCTGTTGATCACGGCAGACCATGGCAATGCCGAACTGATGCAAGGTTCAGATGGTCAGGCTTGGACGGCTCACACCACGAATCCCGTACCTGTGATCTTGGTAGAAGGAGAGAAACGCAAGCTGGCTGGCTACGGCAATGACATCCAGCTGCGTGAAGGTGGTGGCCTGGCTGACATCGCACCTACGCTGCTGCAACTGCTTGATTTACCTAAGCCCGATGCCATGTCAGGCTTATCGTTGATTCAAGCCATTGATTCACCAACGCCCTCTGCACGACTCCCTCAACCCGTTTGAGGCGAACGATCGCGAGCCGAAGTCAGAGCATGATCAACACATCCCTAGACTGAGGCCATGATTATCTCTGTTCTCTCCTGGGTCTGGGTCGCTTCTGGCGTTCTCTTGATGTTGTTGGTCCTGTTGCATAGCCCCAAGGGTGGTGGCATGGGAGGGATATCCGCTAGCGGCAGCTCCAGTTTCACAAGCACCAGCAGCGCCGAGGCAACCTTGGACAGGATCACCTGGACATGCCTAGCCATCTTCCTCACTCTTGCAGTGATCCTTAGCGCTGGCTGGCTCACTTGAGCTGAGCTTTGATTCCTCCGTAGGCAAGCAAGATCATTACCAAAAGGATTGAACAAACATGTGATTAACCTCGCCAATCGAGATCGAACTCATCACCATGTTTTTGCATGCCAAACTACAACTTAACCCCTCCTGCATAACTCAGAAGTAAGGAAGCTAGTGGAATACACCTCAAAGCAAAAAAGAAATTTGAGGATGGCGACAGGAAGGGAAGCAGGCCTATCCAAACTCACCGCGATTTAGCATAGACATAGTTTATTCAAAAGATTGCCTGCCTTAAGTTATTATTCAAAATAGGCAATTGTCATCGATCAACAACATGCTCTGACCTAAAGCAGCAGTAGCAATGCAAAGGTGATCTTGAGCACAACAAGAATCTCATCACTGAGCCAACAAAGCAATTTTAGTGATGATCAAGCAAGCACAGATGGCTCAAATAAAACATCAAGCTATGTTGTATACGATAAGCGGCAAAAACAATAAAGAGAGGATCTCTGATGCATAGAAGAAGAATTACAATACGCTTCTGCGGCTTACAATGAATACAACAACAAAGCGAAGGGATGAAAAAATCAAGCATCAAAGCTTCTGGCACCCAAAAGCAAGTCAAAACTCCTTTGCTAAAATCAAGAGGCTAAAGACTATGCCACAAATGGGATTCAAGCTATAATCAAAGCGTCGGCAATGGCGACTTGCTCTACTGATTTCTTATCGACAAGACATTTATCGGAAACCCAAAATGGCAAAGGCACCAGAGGAGAAAACATCAAAGGCGCCAGAAGAAAAGATCACAACCGATACAATCATCTTACTTCTTATCAGGATTACTTTTATTATTTTTGACTCATTGAAAAGGCTTGTCTCTCTGCTTAATGCTGGGGTAACGAAAGACACACAAACGGATGAAAAGCAAATAGTTCCCGCCAAGGAGTCAAATGATAAGCTAAAAGGATTACTCAAGAAAGAATTGGTCGACCTAGTCATTGCCTATGAGAAAGAAACAGGTATTGACCATCAAAGCGTCAAATAATTAGCCAGTCTGCAGCTCAGCGAGAGGCTGCCAACCCATTCAGTGGCATTCTTGCCAAAAATCAGTGCTCCATAAAAAATCATTTACCCTGAAAAGCAAATGCCTCCCAAAGGAAAAGAACTTGCAACAATCATAGAGAAGGCTTCTCCTTTATATGATTACTGGAAATCACAACAAAATGAAGAAGATGAAAAGGCGAGATTGTCAAAGGCAAGCTCAAGCAATCGGGCTGCATATCTATTTAAAGAAGAGCCATACAAATGGGAGAATCTCTATCAAAGTATTACCAGGGAGATTACAAGAGGTGACCGAGACTCAATCAGAGGCCTAAGGGTCATCCTAGATACGATCAACAGTTCAGAGAAAGAAAAGATGCTGAAAGCATTTGCCGACCACAAAATTATTACCGAAGAGATACTGTTGCTGGTCAAACAGGAAGACGCAAGCAAAACATCAACAAAGAAGAATTTATTTAGATTTGCACGCATACTATTTGCGATCTTTACTAATCCATATTGCATCGAAATGAAGCGCCCAAAAGCGCACATTTACGAACGCACTGGTGCCGCTGTCTATGCATTAAGGAAAGCGATATCATGAACATATCTAGAGTAAATTTAGCTTCAAATTGATGCTTGCAATGCAAGCATCAAGGCAGCAATGATCATGCCTATTGATCAGCACAACTCGCTCATAGTTGCTACCAGTGATTGTCCTTCATATCGAAAAAAAGCACCCAGAAGGGTGCTTTTGATCTGTTCTTGATGACATGTGACTTGTGGGACTCCGAAGAGTCCCGGCTTTGATCAGTAGTCGAAGTCACCACCCATGCCGCCACCGCCTGCAGGAGCTGCCTCCTTCTTCTCGGGCAAATCAGCAACGATGCACTCAGTGGTCAGCACCATGCCAGCAATCGAGGCCGCATTCTGCAAACCAGAACGGGTGACTTTGGCAGGGTCAACAATGCCTGCAGCAAGCATGTCGATGTAATCCCCAGTAGCAGCGTTATAGCCGTCACTGATAGGCCTGCTCTTGACGTTCTCGGCCACGACAGCACCATTGGCGCCTGCATTCTCAGCAATGCGCATCAAGGGAGCAGCCAGGGAAGCTTCCACAATGTTGGAACCAATCAGCTCCTCACCGCTGAGGTTGCTATTAGCCCACTTCTGCAGATCAGAAGCGAGGTGAGTCAGTGTGGTGCCGCCACCTGGGACGATGCCTTCCTCAACTGCTGCCTTGGTGGCGTTGATGGCGTCTTCAAGACGGAGCTTCTTGTCCTTCATCTCGGTTTCGGTGGCAGCACCAACCTTCACAACAGCAACGCCACCGGCCAGCTTGGCAAGTCGTTCCTGCAGCTTCTCCTTGTCGTAGGTCGAGTCAGTCTCGTCCATCTGCTTTTTGATCTGCTCGCAACGCCCTTTCACCGCCGTCTCATTGCCTTCGGCAACGATCGTTGTGGTGTCCTTATTGATGGTCACACGGCGCGCTGTACCAAGCATTTCCAGCTTGGCATTGTCCAATTTAAGACCGGCGTCTTCGGTGATCAACTGACCATTGGTCAGCACTGCCATGTCTTCGAGCATGGCCTTACGGCGATCACCAAACCCAGGCGCCTTCACGGCAGCCACATTCAGCACACCACGAAGACGATTGACCACCAAGGTTGCGAGAGCTTCCTTCTCAATGTCCTCAGCAATGATCAGCAGGGGCTTGCCAGTGCGGGCAATCTGTTCGAGCACAGGCACCAGATCCTGTACCAAGCCAATCTTCTTGTCAGTGAGGAGAATGTAGGGCTCATCCAGCACAGCCTCCATCCGCTCAGTGTCAGTAGCGAAGTAAGGGGAGATGTAGCCCTTATCGAAACGCATCCCCTCGGTGACCTCCAGTTCAGTGGTCATCGACTTGCCCTCTTCAAGAGAGATCACACCTTCCTTGCCAACTTTGTCCATGGCGTCAGCAATCATCTGACCCACTTCCTCGTCGTTGCCGGCAGCAATGGTTCCACACTGAGCGATGGCGTTGCTGTCACTGATCGGCTTGGCGAGCTCCTCAATCTTGCTCACGAGGAAGTCGGAAGCCTTGTCGATCCCCTTTTTCAAGGAGATTGCATTGGCACCAGCCGCCACATTGCGCAAGCCGGCCTTCACCATGGCATGGGCCAAAACAGTGGCTGTTGTCGTGCCATCACCTGCAGCGTCATTGGTCTTCGAAGCTGCCTGACGGATCAGAGCAACACCAGTGTTCTCAATGTGATCTTCAAGCTCAATCTCTTTAGCGATGGTGACGCCATCGTTGATGATTTGGGGTGCACCAAACTTTTTCTCAAGCACCACATTGCGGCCTTTGGGCCCCAGTGTGACGGCCACGGATTCGGCCAGGATGTCAATGCCGCGCTCAAGGGCACGTCGAGCTTGCTCGTTGTAAATAATGCGCTTAGCCATGGGAGGCGTTGTCCTTTAAAAATGATGGATTTGGTCAGTTGAAAGCCGGTGGCAGCTGAAAGTCAGAGTCAGCCGCAAAGCTCAGTTGACGACAGCAAGGATGTCCTTCTCGGACAACAGCACGTACTCATCTGTGCTGAGCTTGATGTCTGTACCTGCGTACTTGCTGTAAAGAACCTTGTCACCAACTCCCACTTCGGGGGCCTGGCGGGAGCCATCGTCATTGCGCTTTCCAGGGCCAACTTGAACCACCTCGCCCACCTGGGGCTTTTCCTTGGCGGTATCAGGCAAAAGGATGCCGCCCGCAGTTTTCTCCTCTGATTCAGAGACTTTCACAAAAACGCGATCTCCGAGAGGCTTAACGGTGGAGACGCTGAGAGAAACAGCTGCCATGGGTGTATTGAAAGAGCAAGAACAGGGCGCCGAAGCACCACATAACGACCTGGAGTAGCACTCGTGGCCATTGAGTGCCAACCCTATGTGTGTTGATGCTGTGCCGACTAGTGGATACCTGTGCGGGTCACCGAACCCTGAGAAGATCTCGCCATGCAGTGGTAATGTTGCGCCGCTCTGAAAGGGAATGCGTTAGACACGCAACCCCTTGCAAAACTCTATTTTCTTATGGCCGCTGCAGCTACCGCCACCGCCGGCACCAAGGGCGTCATTCGTCAGGTGATTGGCCCGGTTCTGGATGTGGAATTCCCTGCCGGCAAGCTGCCCAAGATCCTCAATGCCCTTCGCATTGAGGGCAAGAACCCATCCGGTCAGGATGTTGCCATCACTGCCGAAGTGCAGCAACTCCTCGGCGACCATCGAGTGCGTGCGGTCTCCATGAGCAGCACGGATGGTCTGGTTCGTGGCATGGAAGCCCTCGACACCGGCGCTGCAATTTCCGTGCCCGTTGGTGAAGCCACTCTGGGCAGGATCTTCAACGTGCTCGGCGAACCAGTTGATGAGCAGGGTCCTGTTACAACCGATGCAACTGCCCCGATTCACAGACCATCACCAAAACTCACTGAGCTAGAGACCAAACCAACAGTTTTTGAAACTGGCATCAAGGTGATTGATCTCCTGGCTCCTTACCGTCAAGGCGGCAAGGTTGGCCTCTTCGGTGGTGCCGGTGTTGGCAAGACCGTGCTGATTCAGGAGCTGATCAATAACATCGCCAAAGAACACGGTGGTGTGTCTGTCTTTGGTGGTGTGGGCGAGCGCACTCGTGAAGGCAACGACCTCTACGAGGAATTCAAAGAATCCGGAGTGATCAACTCCGACGACCTATCGAAGTCGAAGGTAGCTCTTTGCTTCGGGCAGATGAATGAGCCCCCTGGCGCCCGGATGCGCGTTGGGCTTTCAGCTCTCACCATGGCTGAGCACTTCCGCGACGTGAACAAGCAAGACGTGCTGCTGTTCATCGACAACATCTTCCGTTTTGTGCAAGCCGGATCAGAAGTTTCTGCTTTGTTGGGTCGCATGCCTTCCGCCGTGGGTTACCAGCCCACCCTTGGCACCGACGTTGGTGCACTTCAAGAGCGCATCACATCAACCCTAGAGGGATCGATTACCTCGATTCAGGCCGTCTACGTTCCCGCTGATGACCTCACCGACCCCGCACCAGCCACAACATTTGCCCACTTAGACGCCACAACTGTGCTGGCTCGTGCATTGGCCGCCAAGGGCATTTACCCAGCTGTGGATCCTTTGGATTCCACCAGCACCATGCTTCAGCCATCAGTTGTTGGTGATGAGCATTACCGCACAGCACGAAGCGTGCAGGCCACACTCCAGCGCTACAAGGAACTGCAAGACATCATTGCCATCCTTGGTCTCGACGAACTCTCAGAAGATGATCGCCGCACAGTAGATCGAGCCCGCAAGATTGAGAAGTTCCTTTCCCAGCCTTTCTTTGTCGCCGAGATTTTTACCGGCATGTCCGGCAAGTACGTCAAGCTGGAAGAAACCATCGCCGGCTTCAATATGATCATGTCCGGTGAACTAGACCATCTCCCTGAGCAAGCCTTCTACCTGGTTGGCAACATCGACGAGGTCAAAGCTAAGGCCGAGAAGATGGCTTCAGAAGCAAAGGGTTGAAGCCCAGCGGGGAGTGAGACATCTCCCCGCTAATCACTTTCATCCCCATTCAGTTTCTCCACGTCAAACCCAAGCCTCCGAACCATGTCTCTCACCCTCCGCGTTCTGGCACCTGACCAGAGTGTGTTCGACGGCACTGCTGAAGAGGTGATTCTTCCTAGCACCACAGGCCTGATTGGCATCTTGCCAGGCCACATATCGCTTGTCACGGCCCTGGATATCGGTGTGATGAGGGTTCGAGCCAATGGGGCCTGGAACTCCATTGCCCTGATGGGTGGATTCGCCGAAGTTGAAGCAGACGATGTCACAGTGTTGGTGAATGGTGCCGAACTCGGCAAGAGCATTGATGCAACAACTGCTGAAGCAGAGCTGGAACAAGCCAAGGCCAAAGTGAGCCAAATGGAAGGCCAGGAACCCTCAACCGAAAAAATAAAGGCACAACAGAACTTCAATCGCGCCCGAGCACGAGTTCAAGCCACTAAATAAGCAAATCCATAGGCAGCTGCTGAGGACATTGAGTTGACGCTGCAGCTCTTACTCGACAGCGCAGACCCAAGCAAATGGGAAGCATGGCTTCCCACAGGTCTTTTTGCTGGCATCACAACCAACCCAACACTACTGAGACGAGCCCAACAACCCTGCCAACTTGATCATCTCAAGAGCTTGGCTGCTGCCGCCGAACGACTGGGTTGTTTAGAGCTGCATCTTCAAGCATGGGGAAAGCATGCCATCGAGCTAGCAGAATGCGGCGCTGCCTTGGCCCAATTGACGACACCAGCTCTCACTATTCACGTCAAACTGCCGATTACCCAAGCAGGAAGCCAAGCAGCCAGCACCCTGATCGCAGCAGAAATCCCCATCACATTCACGGCCTGTTTTGAAGCTCCCCAGGTCTTGATCGCTGCAGCCTTGGGTGCTCAACACATCGCCCCCTACCTCGGACGGATTAACGATCAAGGCCGTGATGGCTACACCGAATTGATAGCAATGCAACGAGCCCTAGAAGGAGTTGGCAGTAGCTGCAAACTCCTGGTGGCTAGTTTGCGCAGTCGTCGTGATCTCAGCCATTTGGCGGCAGCAGGAATCGACACCTTCACGATCAGTGCTGAGCTGGCTGAGGAGCTGTTTGAGGTTAAGGCCACCTTGGATGCTGCTGCTGCGTTTGAGCAAGACGCATGCTCTGGAGCCTGAACTACACGCTCGCCCATGCAGCCTCCGCTTCAGTTTCCCCATTAAAAAACTCCGCCTTAAAGGCGGAGCCGGTCTGCAGAATTAATTCGTTCGGCTGGCTTGATTAAGCCGTACCGCAAAAGGTGACATCTGGGAACTTGAGCTTGGCTTCTTCGAGATTCTTACCCTTGCCCTCTTCCTGCCAGTAGTTGATCACTTCCGTGGCCTTATTGAGCACCTCAACGCGCTCGTTATCGGTGATCCAGCTCTTTCCTTCTAGCTCACCTTTCAGTGTTTCCCATGCATCTTCGCGAGGCCAGAAAAAGTAAGCCGTAAGAGGGCTGGGGCCACCGCCAACGATTTGATCAACAGCCAGAGCAACGTTGTCTGGCAGCCACAGAATCTTCAGCAAGAAACGACCTTCATCGGCCTTTGGGGTATATCCAGAAGGCACACCATCAGCATCGATCGTTGCAGTCGCTAGAGCAGCACTGCCACCACGCATCACAGGTCGGCCTTCCTTGGGCTCCTCCTTGGGTTGCGCCTGATCCTCAACGACCTCCGTCGTGGCCTGTGGATGTGCCTCAGCCACCGCAGCGGCCGTGCTCGCGACCTCTTGATCAGCGGCAGCGCCTTCGGAAACCGTCATGCTCTCTGCGCTCAAGGAATCTGAACAAACAACTAACCTAACAGTCGCTCAACACTCTCTATCCACTGAACCTGCAAGGCCTGCTGCTGTTTGACATCGACGGCGTGATCCGCGATGTAGCAGCCAGCTACCGCCGTGCCATCCAGGAAACAGTGCACCATTACAGCGGCTGGCGGCCCAGCGTCGCTGAGATCGACGCACTCAAAACAGAAGGCATCTGGAATAACGACTGGGACGCCAGCCTGGAGCTCCTCAGACGTGATCAGAAAAGCCGTAACCAAGCCCTAGAGCTACCGAGCCGCGAGCAGCTCATAGAGGTGTTTAGTCGTTTTTATTTTGGCGGTGATCCCAATGGCGACCCCAGCAATTGGCAGGGCTTTATCCGCAATGAGCCACTGCTGGTGAATCACAGATTCTTTGAGGAGCTAAGTTCGCTCGGCTTCGCCTGGGGGTTTGTTAGCGGTGCTGAGCCTCCTTCTGCCCGCTTTGTATTGGAACAACGCTTGGGGCTCAAGCATCCAACCTTGATCGCCATGGGCGAAGCACCTGATAAACCAGATCCCACTGGCCTGCTTCAACTAGCCAGCCAACTTGCTGGTAGGAGATTGGGTCAAGGCGTTCCAACAGTCGCCTACCTAGGCGACACGGTGGCCGATGTGCGCACAGTGATCAATGCCCGCCAGCAACAACCCGAGCAGCAATGGATGAGCTTGGCAGTCGCGCCACCCCATTTACATGGGATCGAGCAACAAGAAGCACGCAACGCCTATGAAGATCGACTGAAGCAGGCCGGCGCCGATCACATTCTGAGCTGCACAACCGATGCGATCGAGACCCTCAAAAACTGGTAAACATGCTGCTCAGGGATTTGGTTGGAAGCATGGCTAATGCTTGAGAGCTGATGCCATCAGCCCATGGCTCGAGCCAAACGCTTACTGCCGTCTGGCTGCAGTTTGAACATCACGCTCAGGTGCAACAGCCGTCAGTTATTGATTGCTAAAGGGCTTAGCTCTAATGCCTAAATATCTTATTGGCAGTGCTCAATAAAACCAAGCAGAAATTTGCGTTCGATGTGAACACAACCGAATAAACACCAACAAAGTTACCTGAAGACGCTACAAAGACTTGAGCTGGATTCATTCCCTAGAGGAGTGATCAATGTCACAGCAACACTTGAGAACGATCATCATCTAGGATTTTGATTAGAAAGATAGTGAAGTCGTCAAGAGGAGAAGCCTCCTCACAAAAACTTAAACACCATGTCTACCAATCTTCTAGGTCAACCTCTTTCGCAAGCCTTATTAAGGCAAATCAATGGCGGCACTGGCCATAAAGCGAATCTTGCCAAACTTAAGGCACATAAAAACTTAAATGAGAATCAGCTGGGCACTATTGCGAATATGGAAAATCCTCATGTTCAAGGAATGATGTGCGTGTGCACTCTTTGCATACCACTAGAGGGTCGTTTTTAAATCTCTACTCCTTCCAAGTAAAAGGCGCTTCGCTATAGTTTAGTTTATTAATCGAGATCCCTAAATCTTCTACAGAAGACCATTCTGGCATTCTCGCCGATAGCCTCTTATTTTTAATGATCCAATAAATATCCTTACCCATATTGACTGAGCAGTTGTACTTATCAGTGTTTGTTGCTAATGCCAACTTTTGTTTGCGCTCACTCTGGACCCAATGTTCCTGCTAGTTGCAGTGCACCTTGAAAACCCTAGCTGAACTTCAAAGCATCTTTGAGATTGATCTCCATCACGCCCAGATCTGCTGCATTGCCCTCTTCTTTTTCTTGAGCGGCTACTGGTTGGATCGAAGAGTTAGGAAGGGCTAGAACAGCAGCACCAGCAAGAGATAAGGACAAACGAACGAAACTCTGCACTAAGGTTAAAAAAATAATTTGAAGATATTGCTGGTAATTAATAGTTCTGCATCTTCGCTGAAGATACTCCGTTGACCGGCACTAAAAAACAACTGCAGCAATGGATCTCGCCAGAGCAACAGTGACTCCCTTATCGCTGCATTGCTTCAACACTTTTCTCCGCTAACGATGTGAGCACCTCATTCCCCTGCTCACTTACCAACACATCATCTTCAATACGAATGCCGACCCCCTTCCAACGATCAGCAATCGCAGGCTGCCCATCCGGCACTGGCAAACGGTCACTGACATACAAACCCGGTTCCACTGTTAACACCATGCCGGGCTCAAGATCCACCGGATGCTCACCAAGGCGATAGGCGCCTACATCATGAACATCAAGGCCCAGCCAATGGCCAGTGCGATGCATATAAAGGTGTCGGTAGGCCCCTTGTTCAATCAGTCCATCAACACTGCCAAGCAATAAACCCAATTCCACAAGCCCTTCGACAAGCACCCGCACCGCAAGATCATGCACGCGATCAGCAGTGCCACCCGGTCTTACCTCAGCGATCGCTGCCTGCTGCGCTGCTAAAACCAGCTCATACAGAGCGCGTTGCTCTGCGCTAAAGCGTCCGTTAACAGGGAATGTACGAGTGATATCTCCGTTGTAGTAATCAACGAGCGAACAGCCTGCATCGATCAGCACCAGCTCGCCATCAACAAGCGGAGCATTGTTAGCGGTGTAATGCAACACGCAGGCGTTATCGCCGCCGGCCACGATCGATCCATAGGCAGGGCCGCGCGCGCCTTGCTCAAGAAAATGCTGCTCGATTACAGCCTGCAGCTGTCGCTCATTCATGCCCGGACGCGCCGTATTCCGAACCAGCTGATGAGCTTGCGCAGAAATCCGAGCCGTCTCACGCATGCGCTCGATTTCCTCTGCTCCCTTGCGCAATCTCAACTGATGGATGAAAGGGCAAGGGGCCACAAGACCAAGCGCTGATACGCCGCTGCGTGGGGCCTGATCGAGTTGCTTAGCCCAGGCCTGCAGAACCAGTGGCTCCACATTTGGGTGCTTACCCACCCTGAAGCCAATCGCTTCGGCGCCTTTGAGGTAATCGCCCAACAGCTGAGGCAATTCAGCTATTGGATGAGCACGATCAGCGCCAAACTGCGCCACTGCTCCCTCGACACCCCAACGGAAGCCATTCCATACTTCAGTAGTTGGCTCTTTGGGTTGCACAAACAGCACAAAACGCTCACCTTCGGGCCGATAGGGCAAAAGCAAAGCCACCGCATCAGGCTCATCCAGACCCGTGAGATACCAGAAGTCACTGTTTTGACGAAACGGATACTCGCAATCGGCGTGATGCGTCACGAACGAAGCCGCTGGAATTACCGCTGCCACTCCCCCCAATTGCGCCATCAAGCAAGTGCGACGCTGATGGAAGATACACAGATCGGTCACGGCAAGAGACACAACAGCATTTGGACGTCAGGATGGCAGCAGAACACCATGCAGGGGGAACCCTCCATGCCATCGTCCGCCATTAGCGGATCACCACTAATCCTGATGCCTAAGACGGTCACACTGCGTGGCCATGATCAGGAGTGGCAAAAGCATTTACGACTTGTCGTGATCAACCACGACATCCTTACTCCCCCCCGCCAGGCATGAGCAACGACCTGCTGGTCTTAACGCTATTGGTCGTTGTCGTTATCACCGGTTCTGCCTTGTGCTCAGGTGTGGAGGCAGCACTGCTCACAGTGAATCCTGTGCAAGTGCATGAGCTGGCCGCACGGCCCCAACCAATCGCTGGCGCCAGACGCTTAGCCCAACTCCGTCAACGGCTGGGTCGCACTCTGTCTGTACTGGTGATCGCCAACAACGGCTTCAACATTTTCGGCAGCCTGATGCTTGGCGCCTTTGCGGCTTATGTCTTTGAGAAGCACAACATCAGTGATGTGGCCTTGCCGTTGTTTTCGGTAGGTCTCACATTGCTCGTGATCGTGCTGGGCGAGATCCTGCCGAAATCCCTCGGCAGCCGCCTGGCCCTCTCGGTTTCCCTCTCCAGTGCCCCAGTGCTGCACCTGCTTGGCCTGCTGATGCGTCCTGTAGTGGTGTTGCTCGAGCGGTTATTGCCAGCAATTACCGCCGAGAACGAACTGAGCACGAATGAGAATGAAATCAGGCTGCTGGCAAGGCTGGGGTCGCAAAAAGGGCAGATCGAAGCCGATGAAGCTGCCATGATCGCCAAGGTGTTCCAACTCAACGACCTCACAGCCCGCGACCTGATGATCCCCCGGGTGGCAGCTCCCACCCTCGATGCTGCTGCCAACCTTGAAACACTTCGCCCTGAACTGCTCACCCACAACGCCGAGTGGTGGGTCGTGCTTGGCAAAGAAGTCGATAAAGTTCTGGGCGTGGCCAGCCGCGAAAGGCTGCTCACCGCCCTTCTGCAGGGTCAGGGTCACCTCACCCCTGCAGACCTCAGTGAAACGGTGGAATTTGTACCTGAAATGATTCGCGCCGATCGACTACTCACTGGCTTCCGTCGTGACAACAGCGGCGTGAGAGTGGTGGTTGATGAGTTCGGCGGTTTCGTGGGCGTGATCGGTGCCGAAGCTGTCTTGGCCGTACTGGCCGGCTGGTGGAGGAAATCAAGCTGATGACGCCCCCCCCCCCCTCCACACCCGAGCGCTGTCACCTTCTACTCAGCCAGTGGGTCAAACAACTATCGCTGAGTAACCGCGAATACAACCAATTCGCTGGGGAGCTGATCGCACTCAATCGCCAACTCAAGCGATTGGAGCAGCGTCGGTTGCGCATCGCAGTGTTTGGTCGAGTAGGAGTCGGCAAATCAAGCCTGCTCAATGCACTGCTGGGCCAGAACATCTTTGCCACCGATGTAGCCCATGGCTGCACCCGTCACCAACAAGCGGTGGATTGGTGCCAACCGATTAATAATCTTGATTCTGTAGAGCTGGTCGACACTCCAGGCATCGATGAGATCGCTGCTGCCGGCAGGGCACGGCTAGCGGCGAGGGTAGCTCTGCAGGCCGATCTGGTGCTGCTGGTTCTTGACAGCGACCTCACCAGCGTCGAAGCAGCTGCCCTCAAGACCCTGCTCAAAAGTGGCAGGCCGATCGTGCTTGTGCTCAACCGCTGCGATTGCTGGTCGCCAGAGCAGCGCAATGCACTTTTGGCAAGTATTCGCAGCCGCCTACCCGCTGCAGCTCTCCAACTACAACTCCATGCTGTGGCCGCCGCGCCACGTGAGCCCCAGCTTCGTGCTGATGGCCTTGTGCGTAGCAAGATCTGCCCCCCTCAAGTGGAGCCGCTGCGCAAAGCCCTGATTCAGCTGCTGATGGAGCAGGGTGAGTTGCTTTTGGCTCTCAATGCCTTACGCCAGGCCGATCGTTTTTACCAGGTCCTCAAGCGAGGACGGTTGCAGCGAAGCAAGGCTGCAGCCCAAGGCTTAATCGGCCGTTTTGCCGCCATCAAAGCTTCCGGTGTGGCGGCCAATCCTCTAATGCTGCTGGATCTAGCCGGAGGTATGGCTTGTGACACTGCTCTGGTCGTCAAGCTTTGCCAGCTCTATGGCCTGCAGATCGGCGGCCCTGCAGCCCGGCAACTACTCGGCCGACTCTCAAGCCACAATGCCCTTCTAGGAGGTGCTCAGTTGGGCATTCAACTGGCGCTCAGCGCAGTGCGTCAGTTGCTGCTGCTGGCAGTTCCCTTCACTGGCGGTTTAAGCCTGGCGCCAGCAGCCCCAGTTGCCCTCGCTCAAGCAGCCCTCGCCGTGCATACAACACGACGCACCGGCCGCCTCGCAGCACGAGAACTACTGCTTGGCAGCCAACGACGCGAGGCCCAACCCGCTGCACTGCTAAGGCGCCTGGCTGCCAACGACCCTCAAGTCCGGCGCTGGCTGATCGATTGGCCAGAGCTGGCGGCCAACGAAGCGTGCCAACTTCAGACCCTGCTTCCATGAGCAAGCAACAGGGCACCATCGCCCTGTTTGGCACCAGCGCCGACCCCCCAACCTGCGGCCACCAAGCACTGTTGGAAGGCTTGGTGGCGATGTTCCCAAAGGTCGCCACCTGGGCTAGCGACAACCCGATGAAACGCCACTGCGCCCCATTGGAGAAGCGAAAAGCTCTGTTGGCTACTTTGGTGAAGGCGATCGCTAATCCGCAGCTAGAGCTGATGCAAGAACTCAGCAGTCCATGGGCGATCACGACTCTGAAACGTGCAAACACACGCTGGCCTAGCAACGAATTGGTGTTTGTGGTTGGCAGTGATCTGGCCGGCCAAATCCCCCACTGGAAAGATGCTCGAGCTGTCTTGCAACTCGCCCGCCTCGCCATTGCTCCTCGTCAAGGTTGGCCACTACAGCTACAGCAACTCGAAGCCCTGGAATGCTTGGGTGGTCGTATCGAGCTGCTACCAATGCAAATCCCCGCCACCTCAAGTTCTGAGGTGCGCAGTCAACCCAAGCCGGCCCAGATCCCTGCAGCATTATGGCCATTGGTTCTGGAACACAACCTCTACGGCCTCGCCACCAGTCCCTGATGCGCCTTGCTCTAGCCCAGCTCAATCCACTTGTAGGCGATCTGGCTGGCAACGGCGAAAAGATTCTGGCTGCCTGCCGTGAGGCTGCTGATCTCGGTGCAGATCTGGTACTCACGCCTGAGCTTTCCCTGTGGGGATATCCACCCCGAGATCTGTTGCTTAGCCACAACCATCTCGTTCAACAAAGCGATGTACTCAACAAGATGGCGAGCATCCTGGCCCGCGAAGTCCCTGATCTGGCAGTGCTCGTTGGCCTAGCTGAGCAAGCCCATGACCCTCAACTGCCCCAGCTCTTCAATGCTCTAGCCCTGATCAAAAGCTCCCAATGGCAGGTGGTAGCTCGCAAGCAACTGCTACCCATCTATGACGTTTTCGATGAAAAACGCTATTTCCGCCCGGCAGGAACTCCGGCTGTCTTGGAGTTTGAACGCGATGGGCGTCGCTGGCGTCTTGGGCTCACAATCTGCGAAGACCTCTGGGTGGAAGAAGCACTGCAGGGCAAGCGCATTGCCGGCCCTGACCCCATCGCAGCGCTACTGCCACAAAACATCGACCTACTGCTTAATCTCTCAGCTTCGCCATTCAGCCAATCCAAAGAACTTCTGCGCCAGCGCTTGGCCGCTAGGGCTGCGCAGAGACTGAGCGCTCCGGTGATCTATGTGAATCAAGTGGGCGGCAACGACGAGCTGGTCTTTGATGGCGCCAGTTTCGTCGTCGATGAGCATGCTGAACTTGCCCTGCAATTGCCCAGTTGTCGCGAAGCACTAGCCATCTGGGATGCAACCTCTACAGCCACCCATCTCGACATCCCTACGATCGAACCACTGGAGAAACTATTCCGGGCATTGGTTCTAGGTGTGCGTGACTACGCCGGCAAATGTGGCTTTAAGCGTGCACTGCTTGGCCTCAGCGGTGGCATCGATTCGGCTCTCGTGGCCGTGATCGCTGCAGCGGCGGTAGGTGCCGATCAGGTGACATCCCTACTAATGCCCTCACCCTGGAGTTCAGCCGGTTCAATTGATGATGCCCTAGCCCTCGCCAAACGACTAGGGATGGCTACCCACACTGTGTCGATTGCGACCTTGATGACGAATTTTGAGGCCGCCCTCATCCCTCCTCTCGGCAAGCCACCCGAGGGCGTTACTGCAGAGAACCTCCAATCCCGCATCCGCGGCACCTTACTGATGGCATTGGCCAACCAACAAGACCAGCTGCTGCTATCCACTGGCAACAAATCTGAACTAGCAGTGGGCTACTGCACCCTTTATGGCGATATGAACGGCGGCCTAGCCGTGATTGGAGATGTCTACAAAACCAACGTCTTTAGGCTCTGTGATTGGCTTGACAGCCCTGCCGCCGAAACATGCCGCAAAGAGGTAGGACTACCAACTAAAGGCGAACTGATCGGTACGACAATCCGCCAAAAGCCTCCCAGCGCCGAATTGCGCCCGAACCAACGCGATAGCGATTCACTACCCGACTACGCCCTCCTCGACCCTCTGCTTAAAGCTCTGATTGAAGAACGCCTCAGTACGGAGCAACTTGTCAGCAGAGGACATGACCCTGCCCTAATTGGGAGGGTGCAGCAATTACTGCGACGGGCCGAATTCAAACGACGACAGGCCCCACCCCTGCTGAAGGTGAGTTCACAGGCCTTTGGCAGCGGCTGGCGGCTACCGATCGCCGCCGAATAATCACCACAAAACCTGGTCAGGCTGTCCTGATGTCGCCAACCTAAAAGAAGTCATTGGCGTCCATGGACTCCTCTCTTCTTTCGGCCCCAATAGCCAGCATCGGGGTACCGACCGAAATTAAAGCCGATGAGCTGAGAGTGGCTCTTACTCCTGACGGGGTGAAAGAACTGGTCACCAAGGGGCTAGAAGTAAGGGTTCAGGCTGGCGCCGGGGCTGGAGCAGGCATTGGTGATGAGGCCTTCGCTGATGCCGGTGCCAAGCTTGTTAAACGCGAGGAGGCCTGGGCAGCCCATCTCGTCGTGAAAGTGAAGGAGCCTCAGGAAGAGGAATTCGGTCTACTCAGGCAAGACATGGTGCTCTTCACTTACCTACACCTAGCCGCCTACCCGAAGGTGGGTGAAGCGCTACTCAATGCTGGCACCACCGGCGTGGGTTACGAAACGGTGCAACTAGAAAACGGCAGCCTGCCGCTACTGGCACCAATGAGCGAAATCGCTGGCCGTCTAGCCGCACAAGTGGGCGCCCATTTGCTCGAACGACCTCATGGCGGACGCGGCTTGCTAATCGGAGGCTGCACCGGCGTGCAACCAGCCCGGGTGGTCGTGTTGGGCGCTGGCACCGTGGGCTGGAATGCAGCCAGGCTGGCCGCCGCCATGGATGCCGAAGTGATGCTGCTAGACCGCTCACCTGAACGGTTGCGCAGCCTTGAGGCAAGGCGCCGCGGCAGGCTGATTAGCGTTGTCAACAGCCGTGGCCTGCTGGAGCGACTCATCCCCACTGCAGACCTTTTGATCGGTGCCGTCCTGACGCCCGGAGGCCGAGCACCCACCCTCGTCGATGAAGAGATGGTGAAACAAATGAAGCCCAATTCAGTGATCGTGGATGTAGCGATCGATCAGGGAGGTTGTGTGGCCACCAGCCAAGAAACCACCCATACCCATCCCACCGTGACCATCCACGGCGTCCAGCACTACGCCGTCGGCAACATGCCAGGTGCGGTGCCTTTTACCTCCACTGAAGCTCTGGTGAGTGTGACCCTGCCCTACATCCTTGGCATTGCCGGGCGGGGCCTTGAGGAGGCCGTCACCGAACGTCCCGAACTTCTTTCCGGGCTCAACACAATTCAAGGCTCCGTTTGTCATCCGGGTGTCGCCAAGGCCCTAGGGCTACCACCAAGGCACCCAATGGCATGCTTACGCTAAACAGCCTGCACCACAAAACCAGCTCTCAAAAACACCGCTTCGCAACGCTTTTAATCAGCCTCACGACATTGGCGTATCAGGGCTGGATGAGATCTCACTCAACCGATCCAAAGGCCTCTGCAGGGAGTCCTTCGCAATCCCCTCCCTGAGAGCCAATAGTAATCCTGCCGCTTCCGCATAACTACTAGCTCTCTGCACTCCGGATGTGATTCCCAGAGCCTCTGGCGTCACCTTCAGCACGCTCGGGTTGGTCACGGTGATCAAAGGGACACCCCGCTCCAAGCACGCCAACACCGCTTCACCGCCAAGAGCACCCTCCGGGGCCACTACCGCACCAAGCTGCTCAGCATGCAACAGCTCTGCTCCTGCCGGCAATGCCTCTTCAATTGTGAGTGGCACCAGATCGGGTGCGCGACTTAATCCCACCAATACACAGGCCAAAAATGTATAGCCCAACTCCTCACCAGCAGCACGTGGATCCAAAAGTGGATCGCATGGCAGTGGAGACAAAGCCGGCGCATGAGCGCAAGGCAAGCCGAGCTCACGCACCAACAAATGGCTAATCACCGCCTCGGCACCGGCAAGCGCATCAACACCACTGCCCTGGCGATAGGCCCTCAGAGCCTCGCTTTGAGGATCCTCCGGGAAACGGGCAACCACAGCGATTGCGCTGGCACCGGCATCGCGAAGCTGCTCGCCAGCCCGCAGCAGCGCATCGGGCTGGCCTAATTCACCCCAGCTCGCCCCACTACTCCCCTCGCGTAAGCGCACCTCCAAGGGAACGTCTGTGGTGACCACTGGCCCGAGATTCAAGCCAAGACTGGCGCGACAACCCTCAGCAACCTGCCATTGCCTCTGCCGCAACTCCGGTTCGATGCCAGCATCCAACAACAGACCAATCCGTTGCTGACGCACAGGTCGCAAGCCAAGCTCACCAGCAGCAAAACGATCCAAGCTGTAGCCCTCGACGTATTGAATGCGCGGGTCGCTCCAATAAAGCGCCGCTCCATTGATCACATTCGGATGGGTGATCAAGCAACCGCTAGCTGCTGCTAACAGCCGAGCACTAGGCAAAGCATCACCGGCATAGCCACCAATCTCACAGCCAATCCCCGTAGGCACCACCAGCAAGGTAGGCAATGGAGGCGGGATCGATACGCTTGCAGAGAGAAGAAAAGAAGGGATCAAAACGTCATCCCCTTACGTGTCAGAACTAACCACAACCGCCTCAATCTTCAACTTGCGAGAGTGGTCACCAGTGGATTCAACTGCTGTGATCGCCCATCGCAAGGGCTCGCCATGTGCAGCGAGCTGTTCTCGTAACCAGGGCCGCAACTGATGCAAAGGCAACTGCGCAGACCAGACCAGCTCAAGCTGCATCACACACAAATTCAAGCTCACTTCAGATGCTCACCAAACTGGGCTTCATTGAAGACATCCTGCCACCACAAAACTGGCAAAAAACGCTGTGCTCCGAGCCATCAATCTCATTGGTGTCAGCAAACCTACGCCAAAAGCTGTGACAGAGATCCAGATCAAAATGCATCATGCTGCTCAAGCCTCTCAGGAGAAAGGCTCAACACTCAGGCCACCGTTGAAGTCACTCTCGAAAAACACCGCCAAGATCACTGCTCACCCGTTCTGCATCGCAAAAACTCAAAGCATCAAAAAGCCGGTCTCAAAAGACCGGCTCACTGAAGTTAAATCAAGCGCAAAACTAGGTACAAGACCCACCTACAACTTCCAGAATCTCCTGAGTAATTGCTGCCTGACGTGCTTTGTTGTAGTCAAGCGTGAGAGTCTTAGCTAAGGCCTTGGCGTTGTCGCTGGCATTGTTCATCGCCGTCATCCGACTGGCCAACTCGGAAGCCGCCGATTCCTGGAGGGCACGCAGCATCTGATTTTGCAGATAGAGAGGCAACAAAGCATTGAGCAGTTGCTCAGGACTCTGTTCAAAAATGATGTCCGAAGGCAGAGGAGGCTGCTCATTAGCAGGCCCAACACCTTTCTCAACTGTGAGACGACTATCCTTTGTCGTCAGCCGGAAGATCTCATCATCGGCCTCGGCGATGCCCTGGGGATCAAGCGGCAAGAGGGTTTGCACCACAGGATTGCAGCTCACAAGGTTAATGAACTTGGTGTAAATCACCTCGATTCGATCTGTACTTTGAGAAAGGAATTCGGCTAAAACCTCAGTGGTGATCGACTCTGCGTCGTCAGAGGTTGGAACTTGCTCAAGGCCAGTGAAGGTAGCCCGAATCGTGTACTGGCTTGATCGATTGCTGAAATAGGTGATTGCCTTGCGACCAATTAAGACAAGATCAACCTTGTATCCCTGGCCATTCAACTCGGCATAGCGCTGCTCAGTGCGCTTAATGATGTTGGAGTTGTAGCCTCCGCAAAGGCCACGATCACCTGTAACAGCAAGCAGGGTAATGGTTTTGAGATCGCTGGTCTTCAAGAGAGGCGCATCTGCCATCTCAAAACTCATTCGCGATTGAATGTTCTCCAACACGCGAGCCAACCGGTCGGCGAAAGGGCGACTTCGCAACACCTGTTCCTGTGCTCGACGCACTTTCGCAGCCGCTACGAGACGCATCGCCTCAGTAATCTTTCTGGTGTTCTTAACGGAAACGATCCGGTCGCGGATGTCCTTGAGGTTCGCCATGGATAGGGTTCTCCGGGTTTACCTTCAGGGTCAGGCCGAGGCCAGCATCGACGACTTCACCTCGTTGATGGCGGCCTTGAGAATGGTCTCAGCATCCTCGTTGAGCACCTTCTCAGTCTGAACTTTGGTGATGTACTCGGGCTTGTTGGTCTTGAGGTAATCACGCAATTCACGTGAAAACTGAGTGACCTGATCCTCAGGCACCTCATCAATCAAGCCTTTCACTCCTGCATAAACGATCGCAACCTGCTCAGCCAAATTCAGCGGTGCAAACTGAGGCTGCTTAAGCAGCTCACGCAGTCTCTTACCACGCCCCAACTGCTTCTGAGTTGCTTCATCTAAATCAGAGGCGAACTGAGAGAAAGCAGCCAATTCATCAAACTGAGCCAACTCAAGCTTCAACGTGCCGGCAATCTTTTTGATCGCTTTGGTTTGCGCAGCACCACCAACCCGGCTCACTGAAATGCCAACGTTGATGGCAGGACGCAATCCTGAGTTGAAAAGATCTGAACTCAAGAAAATCTGACCATCCGTGATTGAAATCACATTGGTAGGGATATAAGCCGACACGTCTCCTGCTTGGGTTTCAATGATCGGCAGTGCCGTCATCGAACCGCTACCCATCGCATCAGAAAGCTTTGCTGCCCTCTCAAGAAGGCGGCTGTGGAGATAGAAGACATCTCCTGGATAGGCTTCACGACCGGGAGGACGACGCAGCAGCAGTGACATCTGACGATAGGCCTGGGCCTGCTTAGTTAGATCGTCGTAGATGACCAAAGTCGCCTTGCCCTTGTACATGAACGACTCAGCAATAGCTGCGCCCGTGTAAGGAGCCAGGTACTGCAAAGCAGCTGGGTCGGAAGCGCTAGCTGCCACAATCACGGTGTAATCGAGAGCGCCCTTCTCGCGAAGCACCTCAACTACGTTGGCCACAGAGGCAGCCTTCTGGCCGACAGCTACATAAACACAGACAACATCTTCTCCCTTCTGGTTGATGATCGTGTCGATTGCGATCGCAGTCTTACCTGTCTGACGGTCACCAATGATCAACTCACGCTGACCCCTACCGATAGGAATCATCGAATCGATTGATGTAATCCCTGTCTGCAGTGGCTCATGCACCGACTTACGTTTGATGATGCCTGGAGCTATCGACTCAATCAAGCGACTCTCAGTGCTGGGGATGTCGCCTTTGCCATCCATCGGTTGACCCAAAGGAGTCACCACTCTGCCCAGCATCTCATCGCTGACGGGCACTGAGGCAATCTTGCCAGTGGCTTTGACGGTACTGCCTTCCTGAATACCAACACCCTCACCCATCAACACCGCACCAACGTTGTCGTCCTCCAAATTGAGGGCGATCCCTTCAGTGCCATCCTCAAATTCCACCAGTTCGCCAGCCATGACCTGCTCAAGGCCATAGACACGAGCGATACCGTCACCAATCTGCAGAACAGTGCCGACGTTGCTGACGGAAACCGACTTGTCATAGTCGGAGATCTGCTGCTTAAGAATCGCGCTGATCTCGTCGGGGCGGATGGAAACCATGGGAGGCGTTGGTGTTGAGGAAGAGGGTGAGAAAGAGAAAAAGGTAGGGAGCTAGCTCACCTTGGCCAGTGCCAGGCCAAGACGTCGAACCTGTCCAGCAACGCTGGCGTCGATCACCTTGGAGCCGACGTTGACAACGAAACCACCGATTAAATCTGGATCAATTTTGAGGTTGATCTCCAACTTGTCGGTATTGGCCACAGCCTGCACTTTCTTTTGCAGCGCAGCCTGTTGCTGCTCACTGAGTTCAGCAGCAGAGGTCACTGTGGCGAGAGCGATGTTGCGTTGCTCGCGATAGAGCTCAATCAAGCGCTCAAGCACCGCATCCAAAACGCCGATTCGCTGACGATCGGCGAGCAGCTTCAGCAGGTTGAGGAAAGAAGGTGTGACCTGATTAGCAAACAGCTTTTGCAAGGCAGCCTTCTTGGCCTCCACTTCCAAAACGGGTGAGGCCATTGCCCCACTTAGCTCAGGGCAGTCGTTCCACAAGGCCAGAACTGCCTTTGCCTGATCAACCACCTGATCGACTTCCTTGCGGCTTTCAGCCACTTGAAGAAAGGCCTCGGCATAGGGGGTGGTGATGGTGTTAAGCAGTGGCATCAGGCTTCCCCAAGGTTTTTGATGGACTGACTCACCAACTTGGATTGAGCCTCGGTATTGAGTTTTCCAGGTAAAGCAGATAGTGCATTCTCGATCGCCATACGGGCAGCTTCTCGACGCAATTGAGCGCTAGCACGACTGGCTTCAGCATTGAGATCTGCTGTAGCACCCTGCTTAACACGTGCCATCTCCTCAACCGTGCGTTTTTCACTGTCAAGACGAATGGCTTCCGCACGAAGCTTGCAATCCTCGCGGATCTGTTCGGCTTTCTGATGGGCAGCTGCCAAATCCTTTTTGGCAGCTGCCAAAGCCTCGGTGGCCTTAAGCAGACGATCTTCAGAATCCTGAAGATCAGCCATAATGGCGACACGGCGGCGCTCAAGGATCCCCCCTATAAAAGGAGGAAGGAATTTGTAGAGACCGAAAATAACAATCGCCAGATTGACAATGTTGGCGTCAAACAAGTCGAGGTTCAGGCCGAAACCACCCTCACTGGCAAAGAACAAAGGACTAATCATTTGGCTGCCAGCAGGCGGTTAACGATGAGATCACCAAGCTTTTCTGCATCACCCTTAAGTTGACTCAGGGCCGAATCCCTCTGAGCATCAATCTCACGACGAGCCTTCTCCCGAGCTGCATTCGCATCAGCATTTGCAATAGCGAGGGCTTCTCGGTAGAGCTGTTCAGAATCCTTTTCAGCTTCTTGAATTAACTGCTGGGCAGCGATACGGGCTGACTTGAGCTGTTCCTTAAGCTCTAACTCCAGCTTCTCCGCCTCCGCAAGCTTTTGCTTTGCCTCAGCGCGACTGGTTGTGACATAGACCTCTCGTTCCTCAACGACCCGACCAACGGGTCTGAAGAAGAGAGCATTGAGGATGAAGGTGAGGAGCACCACCTGCAACGCCATGAGCGGCAGAGTGGCATCGAAGTCAAATAGACCTCCAGCACCGAACAGAAGCAAGCTGGTCATGAGGCGAGAGTGACAGCAGTTGAAGCAGGACTCAGAACGGAGTGAAGGCTGGAGGGCGATGAATGCCCCTGGGAAGAGTTCCGATCAACTCACAACCATGGCCGTGAGGTGATGAGAGCAGCCAGCTAGCGACTCCGGTCTGGATCAACCAGCGAAGGGATTGGCGAACAGCAACACCAAGGCGACCACAAGGCCATAGATGGTGAGAGATTCCATAAAGGCAAAAGAGAGCAGCAGGGTGCCGCGAATCTTGCCTTCAGCTTCAGGCTGGCGGGCAATGCCCTCAACAGCGCCGCCTGCAGCGGTGCCCTGACCGATACCTGGGCCGATGGCCCCGAGGCCTACAGCTAGACCAGCGGCAACAACAGACGCGGCGGTGGTAATGGAATCCATGGTTGAACTAAAGGTGTGGGGCGCTAAAACAGCGCGTATGGGGACCGAGAGGTTGATACCAGCGCCAGGGACATCTCGGAGATTGTGAGATGGGCCCGAACAAGCCGGACCTGCGCGCATGGAGTTTGCCAGACCGAGGGGTTAGGCCTGGCTAGATCAGAGTTTGATCAATGGTGCTCTTCTACCGCTTCACCGATGTAATAGGCGGCGAGGGTGGCGAAGATTAGAGCCTGAATTGCACTGGTGAACAGGCCAAGGAACATAACCGGGACTGGCAGGAAGAGGGGAACAAGGAAAACCAAAACCGCCACAACCAATTCATCAGCAAGGATGTTTCCAAACAGACGAAAGGAGAGTGATAAAGGCTTGGTGAAATCCTCCACGATCTTGAAGGGGATCATGATCGGGGTTGGATGGACGTAGTACTCGAAGTACCGCAATCCCTTGCGACTCAAACCGGCATAGAAGTAAGAGAGCGACACAAGTAGAGCAAGTGCCACGGTGGTATTGATGTCAGCCGTAGGAGCACCCAACTCACCACTGGGGAGGTGGATTAATTTCCATGGGACCAAAGACCCGCCCCAATTGCTTACAAAGATGAACAAGAACAAGGTGCCAATGAACGGCATCCAATCGCGATAAGCCTTCTCACCAATCTGGGTGCGAGCTAAATCACGGATGTAATCCCAGAGGAACTCGAGAAGATTTTGAACACCGTGTGGATCACGCTCCATCTTGCGTGTGCCCACAACAACAAGGGCAAGAATGGCGCCAATCACAATCCAGGATGTCATGAACACCTGGCCATGGAGCTGAAGATTGCCAATCTGCCAGTAAAGGTGTTGACCCACCTCCAGTTCGGCAAAGGGAAGAGCAATTGGCAAGAAACCCATCAGGCTGGAAATTCGGTGTCGAGAAAACGACGGTTTGAGGAGAAGCCGGCAAACCGGCAATTCAGTTGATTCAGGTTTGGTTCAAGTTCATGACTCAAGCAAAACCTGCAGGATCATGGCGGGCTTATAGAGCAGAAAACCGAGCAGGGCCGGCAGAAGCTCAAGCTGAGGCAAACGAGAAACCGCAAGTACAAGCAAAACGGGAACGAGAAGCTGAAACTTGCTCACACTCTTCGATCCGTTGCCGAGCTTGCCAACGCTGCGAGCTAAAAGCCGCAGGTAGAGAACTCCAGACAAAGCACCGACTAGCACACTGCTAGCGATGTGAAGATCGAAGAAAAGTGCGGTGACGGCCACCGCAAAAGCGGAGACGGTCAACGTTGCCAGGATGTAGCGCCGCTGTAGCTGCGCATAGTCGTCAGATGAAGCCGTAGAAACCACAGCTGACAACTCAGGATCCATAGAGAGCTCAGTGTTAGGGCTAGCCTCCACAGCTGTTTCCAGTCCACCCTGTCCCTCCTTTGGAGGGTCAATTTCAGGCTGGAGCAGCGGGGATGCCAGCAAGGGCGCCGAGGCTCTTGGATAAAGGCCCGCGGAATCTATCATGTAGATGCAACATTTCCAGGCGAAAGCAAGAGCACCTGCCGCCGTTGCAAATCCCTGGCCAAAGAGCTGATCCGCTTCGAATCCCAGCCAAGCGGCAAACATCCGAGAGCTGTATCAGGCGTCGCCTCGATTGCCTTAAGCAACTCAACTTGCTCAACACTTAGCTCTAGAGGAGCCATCTCGAAATCCAGCAAAGACTGGCCAGGCCAGCCCCAGAGACAGATAGAAAGCTTTCCCGTAGCAGCAAGCAACTCCTGATCATCTGTCCAACCCAGGGAGGCCTGTGGCCCCTTGGAGAGGAAGAACTCGAAATGACTGATGTCTGGATCTAGCTGTTCTATCAGTTGCCATTGCTGACGCTGCGGTAACGCCAAAGCCATCTCAAGCAATTCACCCTGTAACAGCCTTACTGGATCCCAAACCTTGGGATTAGAAAAACCCACAAACTCCAAATCAGCTGAAGCGACAAAAGCAAAAAGTCGTTCAAGGTTGTAACTCGTCTCCTGGGGATGGAGATACATATCTGCAAAGTTCACGTCTGCTACGCAGTCGATAGCCCAGCGCTGTTCATGATTAAGCCTGAGGCGGTTGTGCTCAGGCAAGATTTCAAACAGCTGCCGGGCCAATCTCAGGCCCTGCTCATCAGTGCCCACTCCCAGGGACGAAAGAAACCGCTGAATGCGATGAATTTCCCATCGACCAGCTTCGGCATAAAGGAAAAGGTGCAGCAAAGCCCCTGGCTTTAAACGGGATGCCAGAGCTTTGAGTCCAGCTTCTGGCTGTCGCAAGTGGTGCAGCGCACCAACGGAATTGATGTAGTCAAATTGCCCCTCATCTTCAAGCTCGAGCAAGCTTTGGTTCTCGATACGAACATGCGCCTGATCGTTACCTCCGGAACGCTGTAAACGCTCTCGAGCCACCTCCAGCGCGCCGAGGGAAATGTCCACAGCCAGAATCTCCGCGCCGGGATTGAGATGGGCTAGGTAATCGGTACTAACACCCGTACCGCATCCGGCATCAAGGATTTTTAGAGGCTCACTACCAGCACATTTTCGGACAACAGAACCGGTACAGACCGCATAGGCCATATCCACAGACCAACGCCAGTTGTATCCAGGCGGCGGCCCGTCCTGCAAAGGATCTCCTGGGTAAGGGAAGCGGTCATAAAAAGCACTGACAACAGGTGTGGCCTCATCGCACGGCTGAGCAACAGAGGACATCGAAAGGGAGCTGGCAACAAAGCGAGCATTTCATGGCCTCCCCCGAGGGGAGTCAGGACATCCCCTACAGCACATATCCCAAAGCGAAGAAAGCTGAATCGACAAAATCAAACTCGTTTCTAGAAAGAAGATTGTGAAGAGCAAAAATCGAACCTATGACATCTCCTGAATGCCCTTGAACTTCTCTTGTCCAATAATGTTTTAAGCAGTTTTTTGTTGTCAATTAAGACTTGGCAAAGTGCTATTAACACGTCTCAATAGGTCAACTTGACTAAGACCTCCCCTCTTGAGCAGCTCCTCCGTCCTATCCCGCCGGAGTCAAAAACAACGGCAAGGGGCATTACGGCTAAGCCGTAATGATGGAAGCGATCAGTTGTCTTTCTGGCAAAAACGTCTCCCCCTCCCCTGGGCACTCTGGCCCGCTGAAGGCCGTTTACTACTTACCCTTTTTGCCTTCTGGAGCCTGGCAGGGCTGATGGTGCTTGGCTCGGCTAGCTGGTGGGTAGCCACTCGAGAAATGGGAGAAGGTGCTTATTACCTCAAACGACAACTGATATGGATGGCTGCCAGCTGGAGCCTGCTTGGCCTGGCTGTCTCTACCAGTCTGCGCCGTTGGCTAAAACTTGCAGGACCAGCCCTCTGGCTCAGTTGCTTCCTCGTAGCAGCGACCCTAGTCATCGGTAGCACCGTCAATGGGGCCAGTCGCTGGTTAGTGATCGGCCCTCTCCAGATCCAACCATCAGAACTAGTCAAACCCTTTGTGGTGCTGCAAGCCGCCAACCTGTTTGCCCACTGGCAGCGCATCAGATCAGATGAGAAATTGCTCTGGCTTGGCATCTTCGGGGCCCTACTTCTACTGATTCTCAAACAGCCCAACCTCAGCACTGCCGCACTGACGGGCATGTTGTTATGGCTTATGGCACTGGCCGCTGGTCTGAGGTTGCGCACTTTGCTGGCAACCGCCATGGCAGGCGGCCTGCTTGGCACAACCAGCATTCTGATCAATGAGTATCAGCGCATACGCGTGATCTCCTTCCTCGACCCATGGCAAGACCCACAAGGGAGTGGTTATCAGCTCGTACAAAGCCTGCTTGCCATCGGCTCCGGGGGGTGGTTTGGCGAGGGCTTCGGCCTCTCCACCCAAAAACTGCAATACCTGCCCATACAAAGCACTGATTTCATCTATGCCGTTTTTGCCGAGGAATTTGGTTTCGTGGGCTCGGTGATGATGTTGCTCTTCCTGATGTTGGTTGCTTTCCTCGGCCTAAGGGTAGCTCTGAGTTGCAGAACCAACCAGTCGCGATTGGTTGCTATCGGCTGCACAACGATCCTGGTGGGTCAAGCCGTGATCAATGTGGCCGTGGCCTCCGGCGTGATGCCCACAACCGGCTTGCCCTTGCCAATGGTGAGTTATGGAGGCAATTCACTGCTCTCAAGCGTCATGATTGCCGGTCTTTTGATCCGTTGTTCCCTTGAATCAACAGGGCTCCTTGGTGGCAGATCCCCTAGACAGCGACGTCAGTCGATAGGGTAAATACCGTAATTTGATCCGGCTGAACCGGCTCTACCCATCCCTGCTCTGGACCTGGTTCTCTCAGATCTAGCCCGCAACGGTGAGCAAATGCTCAGCCACGGGCTAAGCAATCAAGGTCCGCTCACCCTGGCCCTCGTTTTTGCTGCCGGCTTTCTAACCAGCCTAGGCCCCTGCTCCCTTTCCCTACTACCCGTCACCCTGGCCTATCTGGCAGGTTTTGATAGCAATCAGGCCCCCTGGCGCCGCAGCATCGCATTCTGTGGCGGCATTGTGGGTTCCCTGGTACTGCTTGGCAGTCTTAGTGGTCTGATCGGACGGATTTACGGCCAGGTACCTGGAGTGGTGCCCACCTTGGTAGCACTGCTGGCGGTAGTCATGGGACTGAATCTGCTAGGCCTCCTAAAACTGCCCCTGCCTGCAGGACCAGATCCAGATCTTTGGCGGCAACGCGTTCCAGCTCCACTTGCCCCAGTGGCCGCCGGGTTGGCCTTCGGCCTAGCCGCCTCCCCCTGTACGACACCTGTGCTGGCTGTACTACTGGGATGGATCGCCCAGAGTGGTCAACCTTTGGTAGGAATCGTGCTACTCACCTGCTTTGGCATTGGGCAGGTCCTACCACTGCTACTAGCAGGAAGCGCAGCTGCCATCCTGCCGAAATTACTGGCACTGCGACCATTAGGCCGCTGGATCCCCCCCATGAGCGGAGCCGTTCTACTCACGACGGGCGTTCTCACTCTGTTGGCCCGCTGGAGCTGAACCTATGGCCACCTTTAAACGCCTTCTTGCCTGGATCTCCGACCTACGAATAGCCATAGGTTTGCTACTCGTTATCGCACTCGCAAGTGCCCTAGGTACTGCGATACCCCAAGGAGAACTCCGAGAGAGCTACCTGGAAGGCTATAGCGACAAACCCTGGCTGGGCTTTGTCAACGGTTCGATGATTCTGCGCCTGCAGTTGGATCACGTTTACACCAGCAGCTGGTTTTTAGCGCTGTTGGCCTGGCTTGGGCTTGCACTGATCCTCTGCAGCTGGCGAAGACAATGGCCTGCTCTGCAAGCAGCGCTGCAATGGATCGACTACCAGGAGCCGCGTCAATTAAGCAAACTGGCCATCGCCGAAACAATCTCAAGCCCACCCAAAAACGAAAGTATCGACAAACTGGCAGCCCATCTCCATCAACAGGGATGGCAAGTCCAACAACAGCCTGGCAGGCTTGCCGCGCGGCGCGGGATTATCGGCCGAGCAGGGCCAATGCTTGTGCATCTGGGCCTAGTGCTGCTGATGCTAGGGGCCGTCTGGGGTTCCTTGGGTGGAAATCGTTTGGAGCAATTCCTCGCCCCGGGGCGTTCCCTCGACTTGTTAAACCGTGATGGGAACAGCCATCTCAAACTCACCCTGACAAACTTTGGAATTGAAAGAGACCCAGCGGGTCGACCTGAACAGTTCCGCTCACAACTAGAGCTGCTTGAGCCTGGTCAAGACACTGCCAAGCTGCACGAAGTCAGTGTCAATCATCCGCTGCGCTTCCATGGCTTAACTGTCTATCAAGCAGACTGGTCTCTAGCTGCCATCACACTGCAACTTGGCCGCAGCCCTCAGCTGCAGCTGCCTCTGCGCACTTTCCCAGAGCTTGGTGAACAGGTCTGGGGGCTGGTACTACCGACCAATCCTGATGGCAGCGAGCCAGTCCTTCTGAGCCTCACCAGCGAAGCAGGGCCAGTACAAGTGTTCGATGCCACCGGTGAGCGATTGGCCAGCCTGCGACCAGCAGGTCCAACCGCAGAAGTGAAGGGAATACCAATCCGCATCGTCGATGTTCTACCCGCCAGCGGCCTGCTTCTCAAGCGCGATCCGGGCGTGCCTCTGGTCTACATCGGTTTCTTGATCACCCTGGTGGGTGGGGGGCTGAGCATGATTGCCACGCGCCAACTCTGGGCGGTAGGCGACCCTGAAAATGAATGCCTACACGTTGGCGGTCTCTGCAACCGCAATCTGACCGGCTTCGCTAATGAGCTGCCCAGCCTGCTTGCAGCAGCAGTACCACAGCAATAAGAATCTATATTTACAATATTGCCAATATTTTTTTAATTCTCTGGCCTTAAATCAACCAGCACAAGGAAAGTCAAATAAACCTAAATTAGTATAAACAGTTTTCATTTAAATAGCTATTCCAAAACCATTTAAATCTCGGCTTCAGGCTTTCGTTAAGCATGCCTTAAAGGAGCATTCTTCTTAGTTGATGATTTTCAAATCACACTCTTGCATTCAAAAACGCCTCAGCGCCAATCTTATTTTCTATCAATCCATTATCACCATTCGTGCCATCACCATAGTGATTCAAGGTGCAAATATTATGAAGCCCTGCATTGTAGTCGTTATTAATTACTCCATCATTGATCAACAAGGGATTACTAATGTTTTAGAACAGTTATTCTGCTGCCCGAGTGTTCTATTGTGTCATGATTTACATAGCATTCTATGCAATAAGCATTTTCGCATGAGACACTTGGATCAGTATTAATTGTACTGCCAGCATCATTTGGATGAGGCATAAGTGGCTTGCTCGCCATCTTCAAGCCATAAGACTCTTTAGCAAAATTACGCTATCAATCTGACTGGGCATAAAACCAGCCATCTCTATTGCCTAAGTGACTAGCAGGGCTGGCGACTGCCATGGCTAACCCGCACCACCGTATGCACATTGCCGCGCGGATTGAAATCTGCTTCTAATTGCATCCAGACCGGATTACAGGCGACAACCAAATCATCAAGGATCTTGTTTGCGGCCTCCTCATGTGAAATCGTGCAATTCCGATAGCTATTCACATAGAGCTTGATCGCTTTGAGCTCAATCACTCTCGAGCCTGGCTGATAAAGCAGACGTAGCACAGCAAAGTCGGGATACCCAGAGAACGGACATTGACAGGTGAACTCAGGCAACTCAATTGAGATCTCATAGGGCCGCTCAGGCCTCGGATTGTCAAAGCAGATCAGCTCACCCTCAGCAATCACCCGTTCGCCATAGAGGGTTTTAGATGCCTGCGCTTGAGTACTGCTCACGGGGATGGAACGATGCCTAAAACGGACCCTAGCTCTCGACTCCTAGCTCGGCCTTAGAGGAGAAAGAATCTGCTTCGGAGTCAACGCAAACCGCAGCAACGCTCATCAAAGCCCCAATTTAAGAAACTCTTCAGATGACAAAGTCGAAAACGTTCACCATGAACAGCGTGATCGCTGTAAAAAGGAATTGAAGGACAAAACGTTGAGCTAGGTCATCGCATCGTCGTTGATCCATCAGCCGGAAGTAGCCCTCCGCAAGGCGAAGCAACGCTCCTTTCCACGAAGCGGCACCTCTGCCATCAAGGCAAGAAACCCCATCCCTTCGAGGCTCATCCCATGACCACTCAAGAACGCACCTATCGCGGCGTCACCTACAAGACTGCTGACCACGAGCAGCCCAGTAATAGCGCCGTGAAGCATGTCTACCGCGGACAGCGCTATGAGGCTCCCCTCAAGCATGACGCACGACCTGCTGATACCGAGGTGGAACTCAATTATCGCGGCCAGGTCTACCATCACCGCCAAAATGACGCCGCAAAAAGCTGCAACAGCTAAATCGGTAACAACAGCCACAACCCAGGCCCGTTGAAAAAGCCCTAATGGGTGCACTCACGGGCCCAGTTCATGGACATCTGGTTAATCGGTACTGGTGACAGCATCCAGATCCGCCCTGCCAGCATCCACGGAATGCTCTGGCTACAGACCCATTTTGAAGATGCCCACTGGGATGCGCTTGCTTCAAGCCAAGTCAGACTTCCTCAATTGGACGCGGAAGCCCTTTCCCAGGATGCAAAGAACGCAGGAATGAGCCTCGGACATCTATCTGCCCTATCAGTTCCAGGCCGTTTCTGACACACTTCCTTTATCTCTGAACGAGCAACATCAAGCCGTCATGAAGAAAGTCGAGGCGATTGTCCGTCCCTTCAAGCTTGAGGACGTCAAGCTTGCATTAGTCAATGCCGAGATCATCGGCATGACTGTGAGTGAAGTGAGAGGCTTCGGACGCCAGAAAGGCCAAGTTGAGCGCTATCGGGGCTCGGAATTCACCGTTGAATTCCTGCAGAAGTTAAAGGTCGAAGTGGTCGTCGACGACGACAAGGTGGAAGCTGTCGTGAACGCCATTGCAGAAGCTGCCAAAACAGGCGAAATCGGTGACGGCAAGATTTTCATCTCTCCAGTGGATTCCGTAGTACGTATCCGTACCGGCGAGCGTGACAGCAAGGCCCTCTAGGCCAACGTCTGAGCCACAAGCCTCTCAAGAACTGGAAGATCTACGAGGATCTCGTCACCCAGCCAGAGCAGGTATTCATGATTACCCGCCGGCCCAGTAATCGGAGAGGCGATAAGTCCCTTGGGCCACCAACCCAAGGACCTTGATGTATCGATCACGCTCTTCAAGGCATCCACATGGGCCAAGGCATCCCTGACCACTCCACCTTTACCCACCCGCTCACGCCCAACCTCAAACTGGGGCTTCACCAGCAGCACTGCCTCCGAGTGGTCTGGCTTAAGTAGTTTCTTGATGGCAGGCAGCACAAGCCGCAAGGAGATGAAGGCAAGATCAGCAACAGCAAGGCTCGGCAAAGGCTCCTCAGCCCCGTAGAGCTGATCAGGGCTGAGGGTGCGCAGGTTGGTGCGCTCTCTGAGCACCACACGAGAGTCGTTGCGCAAATTCCAGGCCGTCTGGCCATAGCCCACATCGATTCCATAAACCCGAGCGGCACCATGCTGCAACAGGCAATCGGTGAAACCTCCTGTCGAGATGCCGCCATCCAGGCACACTCGTCCCTCAACATTGAGAGGAAACTCCCGCAGAGCGCCAAGCAACTTTTCCCCGCCACGAGACACGAATCTCGGTGGCTGCTCCACCTGAAGCTCAAGCTCCTGCGACACCTCATGACCAGGCTTATCAAGCAGCTGGCCATTACCATCTCGCACCTTGCCGGCGCGGATCAACTGCTGAGCCTGATGGCGAGAACTCGCCAAGCCCTTCATCAGCAGCTGCAGATCAAGACGCTGTTTGTGGGACATTTCGTCATAAAAGCAGACTTGAAAACGAAACAAAAACCTCTTAACTACCGCAAAAAGCGAAAGCTTCCGAGAAGATCACCGCAACTCGCCCGCAAGGACGTGTCTCAAGGCCAACCTCCACAACCCATAGCTCTCCATCGGTACCAAAGCCGCAGCAATCACCATGTTGTTCCTCAAAAGCAACTCGCCACAGTGCTGGAGCTACTTCCGCCGGGCAGCTTTGTGACCCTTGAAAATCAACCCAACGATCTACCGCCATTCCAATTGATCCAATGCAAAGGTGGCCGTTGCTGGGTACGGCAACAGGCCTGGGGGCAACATGTTCATTGGGAAGTTGAACACCGCCGACTCAAGTCAGCCTGAATCCAAAGACTTAAGTTCAAGAATCAACCGCCCATCTGTGAGCCCTTGATCGAGCGCTACACACTGCCCGAAATGGGCGAGATTTGGACCGACAGGGCCAAGTATCAAAGCTGGCTAGATGTAGAGATCGCCGCTTGTGAGGCCAACTGTCAACTGGGGAAGATCCCAGCGGCTGAAATGCAGCAGATTCGTGAACGCGCAACCTTCGAGCCACAGCGCATCTTGGAGATTGAGGCAGAGGTTCGCCACGACGTCATCGCCTTCCTGACCAACGTTAATGAACACGTAGGGGATGCCGGCCGCTACATCCACGTCGGCATGACCAGCAGCGATGTGCTGGATACGGGTCTGGCCCTGCAGTTAAAAAACTCTGTGGCATTGCTAAAACAAGAACTGGGCAGCCTTCAAGAAGCGATCCGCAGCTTGGCAGTGGAGCACAAGGGCACAGTCATGATCGGCCGCTCCCATGCCATCCATGGCGAACCCATCACCTTCGGTTTCAAACTGGCCGGTTGGCTAGCAGAAACAATGCGCAATGCCGAGCGACTGGAAAGGCTGGAGAGGGATGTGGCTGTAGGCCAGATCAGTGGCGCCATGGGCACCTACGCCAATACCGATCCAAAGGTTGAGCAGCTCACATGCGAGCGCCTTTGCCTCATCCCAGACACCGCTAGTACCCAGGTCATCTCTCGCGATCGTCATGCGGACTATGTACAGACCCTGGCATTAGTGGGGGCGTCTCTAGATCGATTCGCGACAGAGATCCGCAACTTGCAGCGAACCGATGTACTGGAAGTGGAGGAGAGCTTTGCTAAAGGACAAAAGGGAAGTTCGGCGATGCCACATAAACGCAACCCGATTCGGGCTGAGCGGATTAGTGGTCTTGCAAGGGTCCTACGCAGCTATGTCGTCGCAGCACTCGAAAACGTGGCCCTCTGGCATGAGCGTGATATCAGTCACAGCTCCACTGAGCGAATGATGCTGCCGGATTGCTCCGTCACACTCCACTTCATGTTGCGAGAGATGACCCAAGTCGTGCAGGGCCTTGGTATCTACCCAGCAAACATGCGTCGCAACATGAATATCTATGGCGGCGTGGTGTTCAGTCAGCGGGTGCTATTGGCGCTTGTTGAGAACGGCATGAGCAGAGAAGATGCCTACAGTGTTGTCCAGCGCAACGCCCATGCTGCGTGGAATACCGAAGGGGGTAACTTCCGCGCCAATCTTGAGGCCGATCCTGAAGTATCGACCCTTCTCAATGCCAAGGCGCTAGCCGAATGCTTCAGCACAGAGCTACACCAAGCCAACCTGGACGTGATCTGGCAACGGCTCGGACTCTGAATCCGATGTTCTGGACGTCTAAACCGATTGGAATGATTTGAGTCGTTTAAGTCTCGCCAGACTTTTTACCATCATTGAATGGGTTCTAACGCGCTCTCAAACCCCACAAAACCAGTGAAGGTCAATTTGATCTGCTTCTACCCCTTGCCGACAACTTGATGGCTGACCTGATGCGTATCGAACACGACAGCATGGGCACTATTGAGGTGCCCGCTGGGGTTCTCTGGGGTGCACAAACCCAGCGATCGCTCCTTAACTTCGCCATCAGCACAGACCGCATGCCAGTCGAACTGATCCATGCCTTGGCATTGATCAAACAGGCTGCCGCCAGCGTGAACTGTCGCCTGGGTGTGCTCGATGAAGTCCAGCGGGATCAAATTATCAAGGCTGCCTCTGCTGTTGCATCCGGTCTTCACGACGATCAGTTTCCACTGAGGGTGTGGCAAACCGGTAGCGGTACCCACACAAACATGAATGTCAACGAGGTGATTAGCAACCTGGCGTCTCAGGCAAACGACGAACCCCTAGGTAGCCATAGGCCGGTGCATCCAAACGATCATGTCAATCGATCCCAGTCCACCAATGACGCCTTCCCTACAGCTATACATATCGCCGCAGTCCAGGGGATCACCAACAACTTGCTGCCTGAACTGGAGCAATTGATCGCAGCCTTTGCCCGAAAAAGCGATGCCTGGAGTGACATCATCAAAATCGGTCGCACTCATCTACAGGATGCCGTACCTCTCACCCTTGGTCAGGAGGCCTCTGCGTGGCGGGATCAAATTGCCTCAGCCCATAGTCGTATTCAGTCAAGCCTGATAGAGCTCTACCCCCTGCCGCTTGGAGGCACCGCCGTGGGAACAGGCCTCAACGCCCCAGCTCGCTTCGGTCAAGAAACAGCTGCGCAACTTGCCAGCATCACAGGCCTGCCATTCAGCTCAGCGAAAAACAAGTTCGCCGTGATGGCGAGCCATGACGGGTTAGTGAATGCAATGGCTCAGTTGCGCATGTTGGCGGTTGCCCTTTTCAAGATCTCCAATGATCTGCGCCTACTGGCCTGTGGCCCAAGGGCCGGCCTGGCAGAGCTGCATCTACCTGAGAATGAGCCGGGAAGCTCGATCATGCCTGGGAAAGTCAACCCCTCTCAATGCGAGGCCATGGCCATGGTCTGTTTACAGGTCATCGGGCTTGATTCAGCCGTGACCATGGCAGGTGGGAGTGGTCATCTCCAAATGAACGTCTACAAACCCCTGATTGGCTTCAACCTGCTTCACAGCATTGAATTGCTACATGACGCCTGCCGCAAGTACCGGCTGGCAATGGTGCAAGGGATTGAACCAAACCGAATCAAGATCCAGCATGATCTAGAGCAATCGCTGATGCTAGTGACTGCTTTAGCCCCAGAAATCGGTTACGACAAAGCCAGTGAGATTGCCCACCTCGCCCATGAGAAGGGATTCAGCCTGCGTGAAGCAGCACTAAAACTCGGCTATGTGAGCAAAGAAGACTTCGATCGCATTGTTAATCCGGCATTGATGACATCTGCTCGGCTGTGACCCCCCGATGACATCAAATTCTGGCGAATCAAGAAGCATCCAGAGTCAGAGTTCCGCACAGCAACGAATCAGCAATCTTCATGGTCAAGCCCAGCACGCCCGCCGGGGTTGGCGACCCTGGATGCTCTTTCTAGTTTGCTCCCTTTTCTATTTCTACGAGTTCTTCGCACGAGTCGCACCGGGCGTCCTACAACCCGAATTGATGCGGGTCACCGGCTCGAGCCAAGGAGAGTTTGGTCTCGCCATGGGAATGTATTTTCTCGCATACGCTCCTTCACAGCTTCTTGTAGGCCGCCTTCTCGATCGCTTCGGAGTCCGTGCCGTCGTTGCCCCAGCGGCACTTGTCGTAGCCCTGGGTTGTCTGCTCTTTGCCAGCACCAACAATGTGGTGGTGCTGGGACTAGGGCGCTTGATGCAGGGATTGGGCAGTTCAGTTGCTTATCTCGGCGTCATCTATCTCGCCATGATCTGGTTCCCGCCAAAACGCCATGGGATGGTCCCGGGTTTAACCGTAGCGATGGGCACTCTGGGCGCATCTTTCGCTCAATACCCACTTCTGATTCTGACGAAGTCATGGGGTTGGCGCATCCCTTTGCTGGTTTGTACAGGGGCGGGTCTGATCATCGCTCTCATGCTGTGGAAACTCCTACCCAAGCGCCCCAATTGGTTCGTGGAGTTGATGCGAGAAGACGGGTTTGATCCAAAGAGTCCGCAGCCACTCGCGAGTCTGATCAAGGAAATCATGCGCGACCGGAATATCTGGTGTCTTTCTCTCGCCGCAGCAGGTTTATATCTCCCGATCTCAGTGATTGGCGATCTTTGGGGAGTGACCTTCCTGCACATCCACTCAGGTTTGTCGACAGGGCTATCGAGTTTGCTCACCACTCTCATCTTCATTGGTTTCGCCGCCGGAGGAATTGCAACTGGGCACTTATCCGATCGCTTGAAGCGCCGCAAGATTCTTTTTATCACTGGAGCAATCTTGTCGTCCGTGATCGCCGTTGCAATTGCCTTGACGAACTCAGCCCCGCTTTGGTTGACCGCGATGTTGATGATCGCACTCGGATTGACAACAGGTTCCCAGCTGCTGGCTTTCGTGATGACGGCCGACGTGGCAAAACGTCATAACCGTGCGGTCAAACTAGCTTTCGTGAACTTCGTTGTCATGGTGCTGCCAGTCTTCATTCAGCCCGCTGTTGGCTTCCTTGCTCAAGTAGGGGTTGCTAAGAGCTTGGTCCCATCCCCGGGCCAGGAGCTCCAAGGCTATGGTCTCGTTGTGGTGCTGATGTTCATATCAACAGGGCTCTCCCTCTGCGTGAAAGATACGAAACCGCGCAAGGAGAAATTTGTCATGGCCCACTAACTAACCAACCAGAACTCGCCTGATCAAGCCACCCGCTCTGTAGCAGGATTGAGCTCTTCGTCAACTGCAGCCGCATTTAACAGATCCTCTGCCTCACACACAGGGAAGCGATTGATCGCTTTCAGTGCCAAACGTGCATTACGACGCAACTGCTCACTGATCGCCTCGCAGTAAGGCACCTGTGCGAGCAGGTCCACCGTGCGGCGGAGGATCCGCACGACATCGCCCTCATCCAGTGACGTATTAGCAATCAGATCACTCCAGGCTGTACCACGGGCCCAGGCATCGACCAAACCCATCAGCTCAGGCTCCCACCAAGCGGGAACAACCACTTGGCAGCGCTCCTGTGCCCGCAAGAGCTCTCGGCGAATACCTGCTAGATCATGGAGGGCCTCCTCCGCACTCGCCGGTGGTGGGTAGCCACTCCAAAGATCAGGACGATTGACCTCCGTGCTGATCGCCTCGAACACCGCCGCCAGATTGGCAGGGTGCAAGTCATCCAAATGGCCACTCATCAATGAAAGACCCAGCCAAAGTTCGTTGTCGCCCCGCATCGCAGCCACAGTGCGCCCAATCTCCGTGGGTTCCAAATCATCCAGACAACCAAAGTGCTGCAAGATCTCGATCAAACTCAAAAAGGTCTCCCAATGACGGTTGGCCCTCTGGTGCAGCAACTGCTGACGTTCGCAGATCTCAAGCTCCAGCTCCTCCATACGACGGCGATGTTTCTTGAGCTGTTTGCGATCCCCCCAACGATGAGCCGGTTGCTGCTCTAACTCTTCCTCAAGACCACGAACACGCTGCGCCTGGGCCAACACCTCACCGGCCAGGTCGTACTGGGGAGTCGTCATGTCGTGACGCTTGGCCATATGGGCGACAGCAAGAGCAAGGCTTCCACTGTGCTGATCCCCATGGCGAAGTTCACCAGAGCGCTGCAGATCCGGCTCATTCATTTCAGTCACTTGCAAGCAGCTCAATTCCGCATGCAGACTGACAACCGCCGGACAGGGCAGCAGTAGCCAAACGTTCTCATCGGTTAGGCAAAGCAGAAGTGGAAACTGACCTGGGCCCTCAAGCTTGTCGACGATCACAGCTGGAGTGACACGTCCCCGCAACTGGGGAGCCTTTAGGCTCACCAACGTGCCAACACTGGCAAACTGCAAAGCCAGGGTGAGCTCATTGGCCAAGGTCTCCTCAGCCTGTTGCTGCAAAATCCGCAACAAACGCCGCTCCTCACGCAATCGACTGCGTCGCTTTTCATAATCCTCAAAGTCTTGCCAGGGAACATCACCAGCAACTCCCTGCAGTTGCCCCAGCTGTAGCCGCAGTTGTTCCAGCGATTCCTCCTCGTACACCAAATCCAGGCTGGCTAAATAGCGACCAAAACTGCGTTCTACAAGTTCCCTTGCCTTCTTGAGGTCATGGCGCTGCAACAAGTTCAGCACCATGCCGTAGCTAGGGGTGAACTGACTCACAAGAGGATCTGCTGGGCTGGTGGCCAGCTGGCCTGCCTCACGCACGCCCTCGAAACGACTTTGCACTGTGACCACATAACCCTGAGAATCCAACCCGCGCCGCCCGGCACGGCCCGCCATCTGTAAAAATTCACTGCCCATCAGTGGTCGGTGGCCACGCTCAGTGCGCTTCGACAACGCTGAAATCACAGTGCTACGTGCCGGCATGTTGATCCCTGCCGCGAGCGTTTCAGTAGCAAACACCACCTTCACAAGCCCCTGCTGAAACAACTCCTCGATCAGTTCCTTCCACGCAGGCAGCACACCAGCATGATGAGCAGCAATGCCCCGCAGCAGGGCATCAGCATGGATGCCATCACGAACAGCCTCTGGATTGGTCTCGCTATAGGTTCGAAGACGCTGGCGAATCTGCTCTTGCTGAGTCGGTGAGACCAGACACTGAGAGCCAAGATCCTTAACGGATTTATCACAACCACGACGGCTGAAGATGAAATAAATCGCCGGCAACATTTCGCGCTCCGCCATCTGCGCAATTACAAATTTGATGGGCGGTGGTTCTGGCTGAGGGGGCTTAGGGGAACGCCCCTTGCGCTTGTGCCCCTTAGGAGCACGCCACACCTTGCTGTTGGGATGAAGTCCTTTGCCCGCATCGTTGAGCAAAGGATGCAATCCCTTAGCACTGCAGAAGCTGAACTGCAGTGGTACCGGCCGATAATCGCTGAACACCAACTGTGTAGGGCCATGCACCCGCTCAATCCAGTCGGTGAGCTGTCCAGCATTGGCCACCGTTGCAGAAAGCGCCACCAATTGCACAGACGCTGGACAGTGAATGATCGACTCTTCCCACACCGTGCCCCGTTGAGAATCATTCATGTAGTGGCACTCATCGAGCACCACCGCTTCCACGTCAGCCAACGGATCGTCAGCCTGGTCTGCTTCCGCATAAAGCATGTTGCGGAAGATCTCGGTGGTCATCACCACAATCGAAGCCTCACGATTGACGCTCAGATCACCGGTCATCAGCCCCACATTCTGCGAACCAAACTGTTCACGGAAATCGCGCAACTTCTGATTTGAAAGAGCCTTCAGGGGCGTGGTGTAAAAAACCTTCTGCCCATGGGCAATCGCCCTATGGATGGCATATTCGCCCACCAATGTCTTACCGGATCCCGTAGGAGCACTAACAACCACAGAATGTCCATGGTTAAGTGCGGCAATGGCCTCAAGCTGGAATTCATCCAGCGGAAAAGAAAAGATCGCAAATGGATCCGGTTCAAGCTTGGCGACGTCGGGAGCAGTCGTGACGTGCGCCACTGAACTCATAGTTTCAATCCTAAAGAGCCCTGCAATCCACTTCTGGCCATCGTTGGCATTGGCCCCAGCCAGCATGCCAACAAGGCAAAATCAAGCCAAAGAAGCCATCCTGAACTGCGCAGGGCTTGCAGACTGGAGCCATGCAAAGCCAGCCCACATCACGTCGCCGCCAGCTGCGCACCTGGCGGCCAGGGCCAGGGCCAGCTGAGTTCAAACCAGTGTCACCTCAGGGGAAATCAAAACCTCTACTAGATCTGGCAAGCAACGATTACCTAGGCCTATGTCGGCATCCTGATCTGATCGAAGCCGCCGGAGCGGCCTTGCATTCAGAAGGTGTTGGAGCAGGTGGATCCAGGCTAGTCACTGGTAGCCGGCCAGTGCATGTTGCACTGGAAGAAGCACTCGCCGACTGGCTAGGTCGCGAGCGGATCTTACTTTTCCCAAGCGGGTTCCAAGCAAACCTGGCCGCAGTGATCGCACTGGCCAACCGCAATACCCCAGTACTGGCTGATCGCCTAGCTCACCATTCTCTATTGATGGGTGTCAAAGCAAGTGGCGCCAGGCTGCAGCGTTATGGCCACAATGACCTGGCAGACCTTGAGCGGCGCCTCAAGCTCTGCCGGCATCATCAACCGCATCAACGGCCGCTTGTAGTCACCGAAAGCCTATTCAGCATGGAGGGGACCAGTCCACCGCTCTCAACAATGGCCGAACTCTGCGAAGTGCATGGTGCCAGGCTGCTCGTGGATGAAGCCCATGCCCTGGGTGTCATCGGTCCTCAAGGGCGAGGTCTTTGCCATGGGCTCTCTGCACCAGTTTCAATCATCAGCGGCACTTTCGGGAAAGCATTCGGTAGCGGTGGTGCCTTCCTGGCTGGTGATTGCGCCATGGGCGATCACCTTCTGCAAACCAGTGGCGCCTTTCGTTACACCACAGCACTAGCACCGCCTTTAGCAGCGGCAGCTCTCACTGCCCTAAACCTGATCCAATCTCACCCTCAATGGGGCAAGCAACTGCAAGAGCGTGCCGAGCAATGGCGTGGTCAATTGACAGCTAGAGGATGGGCTCGCCCGCCTGGATATGGACCCATCCTCTCTCTGGTGATCGGTTCCGACCAACAAGCTCTGAATCGCCAAAGTCAACTCGAGGAAGCCGGCCTCCTTAGCGTGGCCATCCGTCCTCCCACTGTTCCAGAAGGCACGGCGCGCCTTCGGCTTGTGCTGCGCAGGGGGCTACCCGATGAGACATTGGAACGGCTGATGAGCGCCCTTGAAACTGGATGAAAGAGGTAATCGCCATGCACGGATGGTGTGGCGATAGCAACACCTGGCAGCTCTGGGCCCGCCATTTTCAAGCCCATGGCTGGTTGTGGCAAAGCCAAGAACAGGGCTACGCAACACTGCCACCGCTTAAACCCCAATGGCATAACGCCCCTGAACCACAACCAGAACAAAGGCGGGTGGTGGTTGGCCATTCTTTAGGCCCACACCTGCTCGCCAGCGAAGTGCTTGCGCAGGCCACCGATCTGGTGCTGCTGGCAAGCTTCGGGGGTTTCTTGCCCAAAGGACCAGCAAACCGTGCCCTACGCACTGGCCTAAAGGGCATGCAAGAACGCCTCGGCACAGCAACTGAAAGCGCCATGCTCCACACTTTCCTGGCGAGGGCCGCCCAGCCAATGCCCGTTAGCGCCTTGCCAGCGGGACCCATCCAGCAAGGCCTCTCAGCAAACGGCCGCAAGCAACTGCAGACTGATCTCGAGTTACTCATCAAAACTGATGGTTTACCAGCAGGACTTCCTGCCAAGGCAAGGGTGCTAGTGGTGGAAGCGGCGCAAGACGCAATCGTGGCCCCCGCTGCACGAATCGCCTTGAAAGAAGCCCTGCTCAACCATCTACAAAGCCCCCCTTGCCATTGGATCTTGCCTGAAGCGGGGCATGCCTTGCTGATACCCGGACTCATTGAACGCGTGCACAAGTGGCTGGAGTGAGCCCCTTGAGCAATCGCTGGTCAAAACAAGTGTTGAGCAACTTTGAGCAAGCTGCAAGCACTTACAACAGCCAGGCGCAATTACAACGTGCCGTTGCCTGGAGGCTCGCCAGACAGTGTGCTCGGCAGCACATTCCAGCAGGGTTCTGGGTAGACCTCGGTTCAGGTACAGGCCTAATGGCAGATGCTCTGGAGGCCTGCAATCCCCACCAAGCTGTCCTCCGCGTGGATGGCTGTCACGAGATGCTGAAACATCATCACCACTCCAGCCAAACATTGCTGTGGGATCTCAATCTGGGCGTTCCCTCATGGCCCCAACTACCTAGTTTGCTGGCCTCGAGTTTTGCCCTTCACTGGCTGATTAACCCTTTAGAACGACTACATGAATGGATGGCCGCTCTCACTCCTGAAGGCTGGCTGGCATTGGCTCTGCCAGTCGAAGGAAGCTTCCCCCAGTGGCACCAAGCAGCAGCAACAGCAGGCGTGAGCTGCACAGCTCTGCCATTCCCCTCCCAAGCGTCATTGCTTGATGTGCTGTCCAGCAATAACATCCGCCATCAACAGCTACACCAGTTCACCCAACAGAGTCCTGAAGTCTTTCAGCTCTTGAAACCAATGCGCCAAATTGGTGCCCAGGCCAGCCCTTGCTCAACCATGGGGGTTGGCAACTGGCGCCATCTCAAACAAGCCTGGCCACGTTGCCAGAACAGTGGAGATGCACAACTCACATGGCTGATCCAACTGCTTTTAATCCAGCGATGACTGAGGCAACGACTCCTCTAATCGTCTGCGGCACAGACACCAACGTCGGCAAGACCGTGGTGAGTGCATTGCTAGTGCAAGGATTAGTTGCCACCTACTGGAAGCCAATACAGAGCGGCCTTGAGGAAGACGGTGGAGACCGCAATAGGGTTTGTCGGCTCCTTGATCTTCCCGCCGAACGTTGGCACCCAGAGGTCTATAACCTGCAGGCCGCAGTATCACCCCACTGGGCCGCAGAACAAGAGAACTGCTACATCAACCCCGATCAACTTGTATTGCCTGATGTATCTGGTCCTGTAGTTATCGAAACTGCTGGCGGCCTAATGGTGCCACTCAACCGTCAATGGCTACAACTCGATCAACTCGTGCGTTGGCAACTACCGCTAATCCTCGTTGCACGCAGTGGCCTAGGTACTCTCAACCACACCCTACTCAGCCTTGAAGCACTGCGCTTACGCAATCTGAAGGTCTTAGGTTTGGTGCTCAATGGTCCACCCCACCCCGACAATCCAAAAACCCTGGAACAATTTGGTGGTGTTCCAGTCATCGCTCAGTTGCCTCACTTACCCAATCTGACGGCGGCAACACTCGCAGAGCAGTGGCATCTGCAAGACCTGAGCCTTACCTTCAAACGGCTACTGAAATCCTGGAGTCAAGTTCAATGAACAAGCGTCAGTCATGGGCCACAGTTGGAGTTGTTCTTCTCTGTGGAGGAATCCTTGTGCTATTCACCGACATAGAAGTCGGCATGGTGCGCTGGGTCAACTGCGGCCCCCTCGCTACAGAAGGGGAACAACAAAGCGAGGTCTGCCGCTGAATCAGCCCCATCTCATCAATGCAACAACCTGAAGTAAGCCAAAGAGATGGATGAATTGAATTCAATCGCAAAACTCTCTGCAACGACAACGACAAGCCTTAGCGAATTCAGCATTCCTTCTTGCTGAGTCAGCACATGTCCAAACGTGTCCTAAAAGCGATAAAACCAAATCAGCAGAATAGATCAACTACAAAGCAAATCATAATTATCTACAGCAGAATGGCTCCAATACCTTTCAAGTTACCATCAAAAAGAAGCTTGAGGAAAGCCTTGCAATAGCTTAAAGAACAAGCAAGGCAAAACATGCGCCCCAAAGCTGCTCATTCTAGAAAGATAAATCACGCTGCGGTGCTTTTTAATGCTCAATTTAGACAAAAGCCAGGCTTGATCTGCATATACTTTATTGTGGTAATTGCTATTAAAAGCTGTGACCAACATCACAAGCAGCAATGACTGAGATCAATGACCTAGTCGATGAATTAGCAGATGGTGTGCTCATCAGAGGGATAGATCTCTCACAACCCATTCAAACCAATGACTGACAACGAACTCACAATTGAACAGCTACAGGGAATTGCTGGTGGTGCTGCATACGTGAAAAACAAGCTTGAGCGATCAGTACAACGGAGAGCGATTCGTAATCCAAAAATTGTTGAGATTACAGGAGTCTTAGTGGGTCTGTAGATGAGAACAGTTAATCGTCAAACCATCTAACCAATCCTCACATTATTCAACCAGTCCAACATTTCCTGCTTTTGCTTTTTGAGTTCTGCTGACGAAGGCTTGCTAGCTTTAGTTGGATTAGCATTTGTATACGGAGCTTCCAATGGGTTAGCTCCTTTTTTATGTGTTGGTTTAACAGTTGGTTTTAGAGCCTGCTTTGTTATCTGCTTGAAAGGATTGCAAAGAGCCATCTTGATCGGTTCAGGCCGCAACATCACGATCCAAGATGGCAACACAATCCCATCGGATCATGGATTGCTTCGATCCACTCGCCGCCCCAAACGCCAACAACTGGCATCCCCATCTCTGGCCTCCCTTCACTCAGATCGCATCGGCCTCACCGCCGCAACGTGTCATCGCGGCGGATGGAGCTCTATTGATGCTGGATGGTGCACCTCCCCTGATTGATGCAATCAGCAGCTGGTGGGTCACCCTGCATGGCCATGCCAATCCCAGCATCGCCGCTGCCATCGCAACCCAAGCACAGCAACTGGAGCAGGTGATCTTTGCTGACTTCATTCATCCCCAAGCAGAACAACTGGCAGAGCGCCTCAGTGCCGTAACAGGCCTTCAACGCCTGTTTTTCTCCGACAACGGCTCTACCGCCGTGGAGGTTGCGCTCAAGATCGCTTGTCAGTGCTGGCACAACCGCGGCGAGCCTCGGCAACAACTCATCGCTTTCAACGGGGCCTACCACGGCGACACGTTCGGGGCGATGGCAGTGGGGGAGCGCAACCTATTCAGTGCCCCCTTTGAGGAGATGTTGTTTCCAGTAGCACGGGTGCCCTGGCCCGCTACTTGGTGGGGCGATGAAGAGGTTGAAACACGTGAACGGATTGCTCTAACTGAACTGGAACGCTGCCTTCAAACCCCAACAGCAGCAGTCATCTTGGAGCCATTAGTCCAAGGAGCAGGCGGCATGGCCATGGTGCGAGCGGAATTCCTACAAGGAGTCGAACAACGCGTACGTGCTGCGGGAGCCTTGCTGATTGCTGATGAGGTTCTGACTGGTTTCGGACGCTGTGGAGCCCTATTCGCCTTCAAGCGTGCAGGGCTTGCTCCCGATTTGATCGCCTTATCTAAAGGACTCACCGGGGGATTTTTGCCCATGGGCGTCACCATGGCCCGTGAAGAGGTGTTTGAGGCCTTCTTAGGAGATGATCCATCTCTCACCCTCTGGCACGGTCATAGCTTCACTGCTAATCCCCTAGGTTGCGCAGCCGCAAACGCAAGCCTCGATCTACTGGAGGCCAACCCAGAAAGCTACGAAAACTTTGAGGCTAGGCATCGACCTCATCTCGAAGCCCTAGCTGAACATCCAAAGGTGCAGCAACCAAGACTGACCGGCACCATCGCCGCCTTCGACCTCGCTATAGACGGAACCCATGGCTACCTCAATCCAGCAGGACGAATCGTCAAACAACAAGCCATCAACAATGGTGTCTTCCTGCGGCCTCTTGGTCAGGTCGTTTATCTGCTGCCTCCGCTCTGCCTCAATGACGCTCAACTTGAGCAATGCTATGCAGCCATCAATTTAGGCTTGGAAGCCCTCTGAGTTCAAGCGCTCAACAGAAGCAACACCATCGTTCTTAAGGGCCTTCTGAAAGAGCAGCCTCCACATCGGAGCGGGGCAGACCATAAGGGAAACAGCACTGACTGTGCTGACCACCTTGCTCCCAGGCAACCCTCAATTCTTCCTGCTCCAGAACGATCTCAGCTGACCATTCAGGCATGAGCCAAATCCATCGACAGGGATCCTCACAACTGCGCTCAGCACCTAGCCGCTGCAGCCAACTCTCAAGAGAAACGAGGGAATGGCGATCCAAAGGCATCTGTTCGGGAGGCAACGACGACATTGATGGCACCTGTGATTGAAATCCTGCCAGTAGTCTGCTCACTATTGAGCCAACTAGGCAAAACTTGCAGCTCACGTCCATGAGCCCAAGCCACTCCAAAGCCAATCAGCAAGCTGAACATTAAAGTCAGCCCCAGAAGAAGCAGAGAAAACCACTCCCCCCCGGAAAGAGGACGGCGCACGCCAACCCCCTTCGTAGCACTAGAAGACCTTGAAGGCAGCGCATCAGTGCCAACACTGGAGCTCGCAGCCAACAACCCTTCTGCCATCAGGCTGGCGTCATATGCCTGGCGCCGCACCGGGTCGGTGAGAAGCTCATAGGCCTCACACAACAACTGAAACTGCTTGGCAGCCTGTTCAGCAGGAAGCGGAGCCGTATCCGGATGCAGAACCTTGCTGCGACGGCGGAAGGCTAGATGAATGGTTTCAACATCTGCAGAGCGCGCAACTCCCAAACGCTCGTAATGGCTCTTCGCAAGAGTCAAAACCAGAAGTTGATCGGCAACTCGCAGAACATCATCTCCTTTCCCCGTGAACAATTCCATCCTAGAGAGAACTATGTTCTGATTGCCCATGTCAAATCAGGCCTGCTTTAGCAACCCAGGCCCGGAGCTCTGGAATGCCCTTGGATGGCATCCCTCCAGTGAACAACTGGAGCAAATGATCGCCCTACAAGCCCTCCTACGCCAATGGAATGCCCGGGTCAACCTCACCCGCCTGGTCGAAGGTGGTGACTACTGGATCATGCAGGTGTTCGACAGTCTCTGGCCTCTGCAGAGCGAATTGCAGAACGCCCAACAACCACGTCGATGCATCGATATCGGCAGCGGCGGTGGCTTTCCCGGTCTGGTGCTAGCCATCGCACTACCAGGCGCAAGGATCACCTTGGTGGATTCGGTAGGCCGCAAGACAGCTGCCCTCAAGGCAATGGCGGCAAAGCTAGGCCTAACATCCCGCGTCACGGTACGTAGCGAACGGGCAGAATTCACCGGGCAGGATCCCTGCTGCCGCGGCTTATTTGATCTCGCGATGGCTCGCGCAGTGAGCACAGCACCGGTTGTCGCCGAATACCTCGTCCCCCTTCTCAAGCCAAGCGGTGAAGCCCTGCTATTTCGTGGCCATTGGAGCCCCAACGATGCAAAGGATCTCGCTAAGGCTCTCAGATTGCTACAAGCCGATCTAATCAAGATGGAACGTCGCGAACTTCCTGACAATCGCGGGGTGCGTCACCAATTACGCCTGCGCGCAACGCTCCCCTGCCCAGCAACCTTTCCACGTCCAATCGGTGTACCTGCCAAGAACCCGCTCGGGTCTTAAACACTGGTCAGTCGCTGCTGAGGGTGACCACCAAGACGGTTGCGCAACCTACGCAGCAAGCCTGGGATCTGATCACACCAGGGGCTGTTCACCAACACCTCCCTGAGGGCCGTCTCACTCACATCTGCATCCAGTGCTTCGGCATTCGCTCCAGGGAACCAGTGGCTCCCACTGCCCAGTAAGCCGTAGCGGGCTTTTGCATAACCCTCCATTCCCCAAGCCTCTACAAGATTATGGAGCCAAAGCAAGATCGGAAGATTGATCTCGCCTGGAGACTCCTGCCAGGGCGGCAAGCCCCTCTGCCAACTGGTCCACCAAGCCTCACCTAAAGCCAACTGTGCCGCATCAACGAGTCGCTGCTGAACTGGTGGCAGCAACTCAGCGGCACTCTGCAAGAGATCCACCGCCTCGAGATGCCGATCGAGATCACTGGGTCGCGCTGCGCCAACGCTGATCGTATGAACCCTTGGGTCTTGCAAGCAAAACAGATCATTGAACACAATTGGATGAAGTGGAGCACAGAGTTCCAGAAGTTGAGACGAGGGACTATGCAGATGGCCACCCTTATCTGTCGGGCTAATGATGAAAACGCCTAGGTCATGACGAGCAGCTGCATCCAGTGCAGGATCATTGTCTTGATAAATGAAATACCAGTGAAGGTTCACATAATCAAAGGCATCCGTCTCGATCGCCTGCACGATTAGGTCTGTGGGGCCATGGGTGGAAAAACCCACATGGCCGATGCGTCCATCACCCTGCCAACGACGCAACACATCCATGCAACCTCCTGGTCGCAAGGTCTGCTCCAGATGCTCCGAAAGGTTGAGGCCATGGATGGCAACTAGATCCAATCGTTCACATCCCAATCGTTCAAAACTTAGTGCCAACTCAGCCTCAAAGACTTTGGGATCCTCACGAGGAGGGACTTTGCTCTGCAACAGCCGCTGTGGATCCAAGACATCACGCAGCGCCCATCCCAACTGCCGCTCAGAGCTGCCGTAATGGCGTGCCGTCTCCACATGATGAAAGCCACAGGCCACCGCGCGCTCCAAAATGTCCTTCAGCAGTTGCTGCGACTCAGAGGTAATAACCTCCGCCTCCAAATCTGTCCAGCTCTGCTGAAAGCGCATCCCCCCTAAAGACAACACAGGCATTGATAAACCGGTGCGGCCAAAGCGGCGGCAAGGCAGAGAGCTCTGCTCCAAAGACGCCTTCATTAACTCTTAGGAGCCATGATTACGCCGCTTACGAGAAGTCCTTTGAAATCCAAGAGGAAGCAATTCCAGAGCTGCTAATTGAGCTCGCAATTCATCTAGCTGCTCAAACTGCACCCATTTGATGCAGTTCACCGGGCAGGTCGCAATGGCTTCCTGAATGCGTTCCGTACTATCCCCGTCCTGCCGGATGGCCCGTGAGCGCCCCATTGTTGGCTCGATAACAAAGGTGTTAGTCGCTACATGAGCGCAGTACCGACAACCAATGCAGACAGCCTCATCAACCCAGACAGCCTTCTCACGCAATTGTCCACCAAGCAGCGGCTCCGATCCATTCGCCCGCTCATCAAGCTGGGCGGAAACTTGAAAAGCTGCCGATGGATCAATCAATGGTCAAGATTGGATATCAGGAATCCCAGCGAGTGACAACCAGTTCGATGGCGCCGTCATCAGTATTGCGCTGCTCTGCCACCTCAAAGCCTTCCTGCGCTGTTGATGCCAACACAGTATTAAGGGCGTAGCGCTGGGTGAGCTGAGCAAGAAAACGTTCCACCGGAACAGATTGCCGCCAGAGGTCGAGGTCGGTCACCAATTCATAGGCCCCGGTAGTCGAATTCAAACGGAAACCAATATCACCACCTTCAGGCATGATCACAGCCAATTCAGCTGTGACTGTTTGTCCGCGATAGCCGCGAACAGAACGCTCTCCTTCTTGGGGGACATAACCAAGATCCTTGAGAGCCTGTAACAGGGGCTCTCGTTTGCGCAGGTGTGTCTTAACGGTGCTGAAGTGCGACATCAAAGAAGCTCGGCTGGAATGGACTGGGATTGATCCTGTGGACGGAGAAACGCCTCGGCTGTAGGTGTGCTTTGTTCCACGACACCAATGGATTCTTCAATCCGCTCGGTGAGAAGACGGCAGGCTTCACCAACAACCCCCTCAACACTCTCTTCAACACGTCCGTCTTGACGGATCCGGAATCGCACAGTCTGTTGAGGCATCCACTTCATCGGAAGGGACACGAATGCTATCGGCCAGGGCCGATAGCTGACGTGTTGATTTTCATAAGATCCGTAAAACCAATCACATCAAGAGAGCCTTCAGGTCAAGCGTCCTTCATCTACAAGAGTTTGAAGCCGCTGAATCACCTCAGAGTTCTCCAATTGTTCAAGTGCGATGCGAGCCTCATCACGTACCGAGAGCTCTGCATCGTTGAGCAGGGAATCAACAAAAGCCTCCACCAACTCCTGCCGACGAGGTTCAACCAACCTGTCGTAAAGACGTCCGAGGGCCCAGATGCAGTTGCTTCGCACAACAGGTTCTCCATCGATCTGCAAACTCATCAGTAGTTGACTTGCAGCGATATCAGCATTGGCAGGAGAGGTGCCACCGGCTTCTGCCAATGAGCCGGTGGCCCATAGCCTTACCGCAGCAACATCATTTTGGAGAACATGAATGAGGGGTTTAAGGACGCGGGCATCGGCGTAATTCCCCAGGCTCCAGGCAGTTGCCTTACGCACATAGGCATTGCAGTCTGCCTGTAGCAACTGCAAAAGGGGCTCTAAAGCTGGCGGGGAAGGATTTCGACCTAACGCATAAACAGCACTCATCCGTTCCACTGGACAAGGCTCCTTCAACAAGGGCAACAGCAAAGCCACTGCCCTGGGATCCCGATGTTCACAAAACACCCTTAGCCCTTGGAGACGCTCCTCATGGCCCAGCTTCAGCCAGTTAAGACCTGCGTCGCACACATCCGCCACGTCTGAAGGATCAGGATTGATCTCGTCAAGCGGATCAACGAACTGTTCAGCCGCCAACTCCTTCGCCAAGACATCAGGATCAATGGCCAAGTTGGCCAGACCTTCCTCTAGCTGTCTAGAAGCTTCACTCATGACCTTGATCGTAGAGGCATTAGGCCGACTGATCTCACCCGATTGGAGCCGGCGCGAGCATGTCCCCAGGCAACCAGATACGAGCAGTCACTGCCACCAGAGCCACCCCAAATAAAGCCACAATCAGAGCAGGCAACACGGTGGAACGTATGAAATTCAATGCTTGCGAAGACTTTCGTTCATTCTGCCTCCCAAGCCAAGACCTTGTTGGAGATCATGCGACGCCTATCCGACTGCGCAGCCAACCACGGGTTAAAGGCAGCACACAGATCACGGTGACCACCAAACCGATCCAACCGCCTAGCTGCTGATGTAACAAAAACGCGCCAGTGCCGAGCAGGCCGCCAAACAGAACACCGACACTAAGAATGAAGCGCAAACACAAACTTCCGAGGGAATCCACCGGTGTTATATCCAGGCGTTGACGCAAGCGACTCCAGCCTGGGCCTGGTGGCTGCACCTGGTTCACAAAGCGCTCGAGCACTTGCGGCGATTCAGGCGGAGTCACTAGCATCACTACAACCCAGACCACAGCAGTAATCGCTGTAGTGATCATCAACCTGGTGCCGTAATCAGGAATTGTCACCAAGGGCATAACGGATGTACAAAGGCCCACCACAAAACCACAAACCATCGCCGCCAATTCGGCAGCAGCATTGATGCGCCACCAGAACCAACGCAGCACAAGCACCACTCCGGGCCCGGTACCAATAGCAATCACCAGACGAAACACTGTGCCGATGCTGTCGCTAATTAATGCGGTGATCACCCCGAGAACTAGCAGCAAAACACTGGTGAATTGACCAACCAGCAACAGCTCTCTCTGATCAGCATCCGGCCTTATAAAACGCTGGTAAAGATCGTGGGTGAGATAGCTAGCACCCCAGTTCACTGCGGTACTGACCGTACTCATGAAAGCCGCCACCAGAGAGACCACTACAAGACCAAGCACCACTGGCGGTAGGTAGGTCACAGCCAAGGTTGGGTAACTGAGTTCCCAGTCGGCCTGAGCTGGCAAGAGCACTAAAGCGGCAAGAGCAACCAAAACCCACAACCAACTGCGCACCAGATAGTTGACCACCAGAAACACCCAGCCAGCCAGTTGAGCCTGACGCTCGTCCCGCGTGGCCAACATTCGCTGAATGAACTCACCACCACCGTCACTGCGACGGAAACTCCACCATTGGACAGTGAGATAAGACAGGAATGTGGCCACACTGATCTCGGCGCCACCAATCCAATCAAAGCCATCACCATTCCATTGCCAAGGCACAATCGCCAGCAGTTCAGGTCGCTCTAACCCCCTCAGTTGATCGAGCATGGCGTCCATCCCTCCGGCTGCATGAACGGCGGCCCACGCCACCGCAACCGCTCCCAAAAGAGCCAACAGCAACTGCACGAAATCGGTGATCACGACAGCCCAGAGGCCCCCAGCAACGGTGTAAACAAGCACCATCACAGCCACGACTGCCAACAGCACAACAGTGTCAGGGGTGCCGCCAAGCACTTCCACAGGGCTGCCAGACACGATGCCCAGGGCTTCTACGACCTTGCGCATGGCCAGGAAGGCATAGCCGATACCGATGCAATTCACCGGCAGTGCGAGCAAAAATGCTTTAATCCCACGCAGCCAGGCAGCAGGCGCTCCGCCATAACGCAGCTCGGTGAATGCAGCATCGGTCAGCACCCCACTCCGTCGCCAGAGCGGAGCAAAGACAACTGCCATGGCGACATGCGCCAGGCCGAAGCTCCACCATTCCCAATTGCCGGCCAATCCTCGTGTGCCAACCAGACCGGCTACATAAAGAGGGGTATCAATCGAAAATGTCGTTGCGGCCATCGAAGCCCCAGCCAACCAACCACTGAGTCGACGTCCCGCAACAAAGTAATCATCCTCACTTCGATTGCGACGAGACAACCAAAGTCCAATCACGAGAGTGATGGCGAGATAACCAACGAGGATCATCCAATCAATGGCAGCCATATCCTTAGGCGGTTGATCGCAGTGTGACTCAGCTAGTCCATCTCAGCCGGTGGCAGCGTGCTGGCGGCGGAGCTGACCACAGGCGGCATTCTGATCCAGCCCTCGACTTGCACGCAAACTCACTGCCACCCCACGCTGCTCCAATACACGCCGAAAGGCCTCAATCGTCTCTGGATTAGGACGTTGAAAACCCTCATCGTCGATGGGGTTGTAGGCAATCAGATTCACATGACTCTGGAAGCCCCTAACCCGATCCGCTAGTTCTTCTGCATGCTGAGGCTGATCATTAAGTGCTCCAAGCAGGATGTACTCAAAAGTCACCCGTCGACCAGTCACTGCCAAATAATGGCGACAGTCTTGAAGCAGAGTCTCGAAGGGGTAAGCGCAAGCGGTAGGTATCAAACGTTCACGCAACTCTTGATTGGGGGCATGCAGACTCACGGCCAGGGTGAACTGGGCGCGACCTAGACGTTTCATCGCCAGCTCTGCCAGATGGGGCAGCGTATGGGGGACACCCACGGTGCTCACAGTGATACGACGCTGAGCAATACCTAGATCAATATTCAGGCAACGAATCGCCGCCAAGACCGCTTCAATGTTGAGCAAAGGCTCACCCATACCCATGAAGACAACGTGGGAAGGACGGCGATCCATCGCCTCGCGCAAGCTCAACACCTGATCAACAATCTCATGTGTGGCCAGCGATCGTTGCAGCCCTCCCTTCCCGCTAGCACAGAAGCGACAAGCCATTGGACAGCCCACCTGACTGGATAAGCACACTGTGAGACGTTGCTGGGTTGGGATGCCTACACTCTCAATGGTTTCGCCATCAACCGTTGCCAGCAGCAACTTGGTCGTGTCATCCACCGCAACAGCCCGGTTCACCTCCAACAACCGCCCAATCGTGATGCCTCGCTGTTGCAACGAGAGGCGCCATGACTTTGGCAACACTGTGATCGCCTCAAAACTTCTGGCTCCCTTGGCATAGAGCCATTCATGCAACTGACGGCCCCGGAAGGCTGGCTGGCCTTCTGCCACAGCCCAGCCCTCTAGTTCAGTAGCACTACAACCCAGTAACGCCTGATTGCCGCCAGGCAGATGGGTAGAACTCACCAGATCAACAAACCATGCCCGAGTGTTGCCTCCACCACCATTAAGGCAATAAAGCCAAGCATCGCCATACGTCCATTGAGCTTCTCGTTATGGCTGTGAAAGCCATAACGAGGCTTTCGCCGTTGCGGAATGATGGTGGGCTCAAGCATGGATGAAGGCCTCAATCAAGCGTTTACAAAGCAGAAACGAACATTCAGGAGGGGCTGCTCACTCCTCAGTGAGCAGCCCCTCCTGCTGAAGACCCTCGAGAGCGGATGGATCTGGCAGCTGTTCCTCCTCGAGTTCATTCTCACCAGTAGGACGAACAAAAGCAGCGAAGTTGCTAGCCGCTGGATCGATCCCATGACGACTGCGTGTGGCCTCCAAATCAGCGTCACTGGGGTCAGCCAACACAGCAGTCGAACTGGCCGCAGGAGCTGCAGGCATGTCCACGGTGTAATCCGGACGCAAGTTCTGCATTCGGCGATAGCCAGCAGGGTCCTCGGCGAGGATGTCCGGATGAGGCCCCGCCTCGGCTCGCAACTCTTCCTGGAAGCCACTGAAGCCAGTGCCGGCGGGAATCAACCGACCGATGATCACATTCTCTTTGAGACCACGTAGCCAATCGCTCTTACCCTCGATTGCGGCTTCAGTGAGCACTCGTGTGGTCTCTTGGAAAGAAGCCGCCGAGATGAAGCTGTCGGTGTTCAGAGACGCCTTCGTAATTCCCAGCAGAACAGGTGTGAACTCAGAAGGGGCTCCACCAGTGATCGCCATAGCCTGATTGGTGTCCTCCACCTGACGCAATTCGATCAACTCCCCTGGCAGCAAAGTGGTATCACCAGCATCCTCAATCCGCACCTTGCTAGTCATCTGGCGGACAATCACCTCAATATGTTTGTCGTCAATCGAGACACCCTGTGACTTGTAGACATTCTGAACCTCAGTAACCAAACGGTGCTGGAGTTTGGCGATCGCCTCTTGTGCAGCATCCATCAACGGCTTGCGCCCACGTAAATCCTCGAAAAAGCAATCGAGTAGCTCGTGAGGGTTAATCGGACCATCAGTGAGCAGTTCTCCAGCATGGACCTGCTGCCCATTGCTGACCATGACGTTACGACCTAGAAGAATCGGGTATTCGCCAATAGCATCATCTGCCTCAATCACAGTCACCGTGATTGATTCATCGTCTTCTCCTTGCTTGATCTCCACAGTGCCTGGCTTCTTACAGAGCACAGCAGATTCCCTTGGGCGACGAGCTTCGAGCAACTCCTCAATCCGCGGCAAACCCTGAACAATGTCTCCTGTCTTCTGACGTTCAAACACCAACAACGCCAAACCATCACCCCGCTGCACCAAATCGCCATCGCGAACATGCAATACAGAATCTGGAGACACCATGTAAGGGCGTCCAAGGCGCAAGGTGATTGCTTTTCCATCAACCTCCTCTACCTCTCCGCAACAACTAGACGGCTCATCTTTTGCTAGCGAGTCGCCATCGACCAATCGCTGGCCTACCTCCACGAGGGGACTGCCATTGGTCGTCACCGTAATGGTGTCTTCATCACGCTCAACAATCAAACGCCGCACAGGGTCACCCTCCTGGACAACAGGCAACTGGGCGATCCCCTCTTGCTTACAAAGGATCTGAGTTGTCGCAACCACATCACTGGCCTTAACCGACTGGCCGTCCTCAATCTGCAACTCGGTGTGAGTGGAGCCATGGCTTGAATCGGAGATTGTGTCGCGACGCACAAGGATGCTCTCGAGAATCACCAAACGCAATCTTTCGATGGTCTTAGCTCGCTTATCACGCACAGCCTCTACATCCACAGTCATCTGAGGAGTGGTGTCAAACGTCTCAAGAATGAGTTGAGTTTTGAGTAGCTCTACGCCCTCAACCGATTTGATCAGCTCTCCATCCTTAAAGGCGAGTCGCTGGGTGGCCTTAATCCCCAGATGAGGGCCCTTCGGCTGCTTGACATGAGTCAACTCAGGGAGTTGTGCCTCATTTGGGATGGTGTATTCCTCCATAGGTCTTAGCAACAGACCAGTCCCCTCAGGTGTATCCACGGTCTGCACAAAGACCATGGCTTCAGAATTGATGCCCTTGGCAATCGTCTCGCCTGGGTTCACGATCTGGCCATCACCTGTGAAACGCTCTAAGGCCTTGGTTTCAGTACAAAGGTGGAAGCTGCCACTGCGAACGATGATTTCGCGCAGGATGTCGTTCTTCTGAGTCACCGTTACGATCCCGGCGGTCTGGCTGAAGATGTCCTTGACAACCTCAGTCCCGGCCTCAATCCACTGGCCGTCCTCGATCATCAACAAGGAAATGTCCTTGTTGATCTCATGTGTCTCCTGAGGGATCCAAAGCAAGGTGCCACCCTTATTCACCTCAAAGCCATTCTTGGCTGAGCGAGCCTTCTTGATCGCCAGACCAGGGGCAAAACGCACCAGACCACCGGTCTGAGTGCGGAAGCGGTCATCAGCCAACTCAGCCACCACTTCACCATTGCCAATCTTGCTTCCCGGAATGGTGTTTAAGCGATAACGGGTACCGTCTTTTGCCTCCAGATGCCAAAGTTCCCCTGAATGCGTGGACTCTCCGAGCAGCTTGAAGTCCTTCATCGTCATCGAGGTGGTCACGATCTGCACCTCGCGAGAATCCCCGATCGAATCGCGCAGACGCACCTCACCTCCAAACTCGCTGGCCTGGCTGGCCTCCGCCAACACCTGACCACGTTCGACTTTGACATTGCCCTGGACTACAGGCTCGGCATTGGGGGGAAGGTTGTAGACATCCCCAGCAAGCACCCAAAGTCTCCCTAAACGCTGCGCCTTCAGAGTGATATTTCCCTGACGGTCTTTAACTTCCCTGGGCTGAATAACCTGCTCATAACGAACCTGACCAGCCAGGTCACAAATTACGTCTTTAGTGGCCTTCTCCACGCTCTTTTTCACCGCAACAGCCGCGATCTGAACAACAGTCACGTCTGCCTCGATCTCCTGACCATCACTAACGAACAGCAAAGATCCGGTGGTGATATCGATCCTCTGTGCACGCCCCTTGCCTGAAGGCTTCACAGTGAGAGTGAAGTCCACTTCAGACTGCTGAGCCTCTAGACCATGGGGTGTGCGGTAACCACGCACACGAGCCTTGGGACCAAACTCAACTGTGCCAGCAACAGTGGAACGAACCACGCCAGTCTCAGCGGTAGACACACCACCGGTATGGAAAGTTCGCATGGTGAGCTGCGTCCCCGGTTCACCGATGGACTGAGCAGCAATAATGCCGACGGCTTCGCCGAGATCGGCTAATTCGTTATGAGCCAATGCCCACCCATAACACTTCCTACATACGGAACGATTGGCCTCACAAGTAAGCGGTGAGCGCACCATCACCTCAGTGATGGCTGCCTTTTCGAAACGCTTAGAAAGCGGTGGATCGATTTCTGTATTGCGTTCAGCAAGAATTTCGCCGTCAACATTGACGACTTGCTCTGCAGTGAGGCGACCAACAAGACGGCTACCAAAACCACCGTCTTCCGCCTTCACAATGATGCCCCTAGTGGTGCCGCAATCATCCTCACGAACGATCACATCCTGAGCAACATCCACCAGACGCCGCGTGAGATAACCGGAATCGGCTGTTCGCAACGCTGTATCGACGAGACCCTTACGTGCGCCGTAAGAGGAGATCACGTACTCAGTAACCGTTAGACCCTCACGGAAATTGGTGCGAATCGGCAAATCAATAATCTCCCCCTGCGGATTGGCCATCAGGCCACGCATACCAACAAGCTGGCGAACCTGAGACATGTTTCCACGAGCCCCAGAGTTGGCCATCATCCAGACCGAGTTCAGCGGGTCGTTCTGATTGAAATTCTTCTTGACGGCATCAACCAAACGCTCATTGGTTTCTGTCCAGGTATCAATCACCTTGGTATGACGCTCAACCTCTGTGATTTCACCAAGGCGATAACACTCCTCGGTGGCCGTGATCTGAGCCTCTGCCTGGCCAAGCAAGTCTTGCTTGGCCTCAGGCACCTTGAGGTCTTCCACGGAAATCGACACGGCAGCCTGAGTGGCGTAGCGAAAGCCAAGGTCCTTGAGATTGTCCGCCATGGAAGCGGTTACAGCGGTGCCGTGTGTCTTGTAAGCCCATGCCACCAGTTGCTTTAGGGCCTTCTTATCGATAACCCGGTTACGAAACTGCGGTGGGGTCCTCGCCAGTGCTGGCGAAGCGCCTGCCGCAGCAGCCTTTGCGGCCTTGGACTTGGACTTCGACTTGGACTTGGACTTGGTGGTCTTGGTCGAAGGCTTGCGGGATTTCGGGGAGGTTGAGGTCATGGCTACACGTGAATCAGGTCAGGGAAGAAAGCTGGTATTGGAGTAACTCAGGCGACGGCCACCGCATCAATAATTGTGTAATTCATCACCACGCGGCCCACTGTTGTAAGGATGTAGCGACTGATCAATGCTCCGTCTTCGTCGAAACGATCTCGGCGATAAGTCCACTGCTCAATGCGAGTTCCATCGCTGAGTAGTTCAGCTTTGATGGGCTCTTCTATCTCATCTTCGTCCTCAACCTCACCGTTAAAACGAACCCAAACCCAGTCATGTAGCAAGATCCTTTTATCTTCAAACGCATGAATGACGTCCTCTAAACCTGAATAGGTTCTGGATTGATCGCCAAACTCAGGCACAGAAGCTCCAGGCTTGAGCGCCGTGAGGTAATAAGAACCAAGCACCATGTCCTGCGAGGGAGTGATGATCGGATCACCGGTGGCAGGCGAAAGGATGTTGTTACTGGCCAACATCAACATGCGTGCCTCCGTTTGAGACTCAATCGCGAGCGGCACATGAACCGCCATCTGGTCACCATCGAAGTCGGCATTAAAAGCAGGACAGACCAACGGGTGTAACTGAATCGCACGACCATCGACCAGCTTTGGCTCGAAAGCCTGAATACCGAGACGATGAAGAGTTGGAGCGCGGTTTAACAGAATCGGATGCCCCTCGATGACCTCTTGCAGCACCTGCATCACCTCATCATCAGCACGCTGAATCAACTTCTTTGCAGCCTTGATGTTGTTGACAATGTTCTGACGAATCAGACGGTGGATCACGAACGGTTGAAACAACTCAATCGCCATCTCTTTAGGCAAGCCGCACTGATGCATCTTCAGCTTGGGGCCCACCACGATCACGGAACGACCTGAGTAATCAACCCTCTTACCAAGCAAGTTCTGACGGAAGCGACCCTGCTTGCCCTCAATGATGTCGCTGAGGGACTTCAACGGACGATTGTTAGCACCAACAACAGTTCTGCCGCGACGACCGTTATCGATCAGAGCATCCACTGCCTCCTGAAGCATCCGCTTCTCATTTCTGACGATAATTTCAGGGGCCAGAATTTCCTGAAGTCGAGCAAGACGGTTGTTGCGATTAATCACCCGACGGTAAAGGTCGTTCAGGTCGGAGGTCGCGAAACGTCCGCCATCCAATTGGACCATTGGACGAAGATCCGGGGGAATGACTGGAATCGCATCCAGCACCATCCACTCAGGCCTTGCATTGGTAGCAATGAAATTATCAATCACACGCAAACGCTTAATTAACTTGGCCCGCTTTTGACCCTTGCTAGATGAGATTTCCTCTCGCAACTGTTCAGCTACATCAGGCAAATCTAAATCTTCTAGCAATTGCTTTAGAGCTTCAGCACCGATGCCAACCATCGGCTCATTCTCAATCGTGGAATCTTCTGCATAGATCTCATCTTCAATCTCTAACCACTCATCCTCAGTAAGTAACTGCTTATACTTGAGTTCCTTATGATCGCCAGGATCAAGCACGACATAACAGTTGAAGTAAACAATCTGCTCAACATCACGTAGTGGCATATCTAACAAGATCGCCACATAACTAGGTATCCCTTTCAAATACCAAACGTGGGAGACAGGAGCTGCCAACTTGATGAAGCCCATGCGATGACGCCGAACCCGACTTTCAGTGACCTCCACGCCACAACGCTCACAGACAATGCCACGGTGTCGAACCCGCTTATATTTCCCGCAATGACACTCCCAATCCTTTGAAGGGCCGAAGATCTTCTCGCAAAAGAGCCCGTCCATCTCAGGCTTCAGGGTGCGGTAATTAATCGTCTCCGGCTTCGTCACTTCACCCACTACCTGCCCATTAGGAAGTGTCCGCTGACCCCACTCCATCACCCGATCTGGTGAAGCAAGTGTGATCTTGACGTAGTCGAAGTGGTTCTCTGTACGGAGGTTGCTGTTAGTCATGAACGAATCGCAAACAGTTTGGGAAACGAAAAGCAGTTAGGTAAGGCCGTTAATCTTCGTCGTAATCCGCTACTCCAAGGGATTCGTAAGTGGGTCGACTAGGAGTACTACGGCGGGGATTCACATCCTGCATCAGATCCACTTCTTTGCCTTCATCGGTATAAACAGCGATATCGAGCCCTAGAGACTGAAGCTCACGCATCAAGACCTTGAAAGACTCGGGTGTCCCCGGCCTGGGGATAGGTTTGCCCTTGACGATTGCATTGAGGGCTTCATTCCGACCCTGCATATCGTCTGATTTAACAGTCAGCAGCTCTTGCAGGGTGTAAGCGGCGCCATAGGCCTCCAGAGCCCACACCTCCATCTCCCCTAAACGTTGGCCACCTTGTTGAGCCTTACCGCCAAGAGGTTGCTGGGTTACCAGTGAATAGGGACCTGTTGAACGAGCATGGATCTTGTCATCAACCAAATGAACAAGCTTCAGAATCTGTGCATAGCCAACGGTCACCGGCTGGTCGAAAGGTTCACCCGAACGCCCATCAATCAATTGAAGCTTGCCAGGATTGTCAGGGTTGTAGACCCACTCCTTACCTGGCTGTTTGGCAGCTTCCTTGAGATAAGCCTCCACTGTCTGCTGGGACTTTTCAGCTCCATACATTTCATCAAAAGGCACCACCTTGACCCGACAGTCGAGATTGGCTGCTGCCCATCCCATTAAGCACTCAAACACCTGACCCACATTCATCCGGCTGGGCACGCCCAAAGGATTCAAAACGATGTCAACTGGAGTGCCATCGGGCAGAAAAGGCATGTCTTCGCGGGGAAGAATGCGACTGATGATGCCTTTATTGCCGTGGCGACCGGCCATCTTGTCGCCAACCTGGATCTTGCGACGCTGAGCCACATACACTCGAGCGACCATATTGGCGCCAGGGGGAAGCTCATCACCCTGTTCACGAGTGTAAATACGAACGTCCACAACTCGTCCTCGCTCAGTGCTGGGAACGCGTAGAGAGTTATCACGCACATCGCGCGCTTTTTCACCAAAAATGGCACGCAAAAGCTTCTCTTCTGGAGGCTGATCTGACTCACCTTTAGGTGTCACTTTGCCCACCAGAATGTCGCCACTCTCGACAAAAGCACCGATGCGAATGATGCCCATTTCATCAAGATTGCCAAGGCTTTCCTCGGCAACATTGGGTATCTCCCTGGTGATCTCTTCGGGGCCAAGCTTTGTCTGTCGTGCCTCGATCTCATACTTCTCGATATGCACCGAGGTGTAGAGGTCGTCCTTAACTAGTCGTTCGCTGACAAGAATAGCGTCCTCATAGTTGTAACCCTCCCAAGGCATATAAGCGACCAAAACGTTCTGACCTAGAGCAATTTCACCGCCTTCACAAGCCGAACCATCCGCGAGAACCTGACCCACGATCACCGCATCACCCTGGCAGACAATCGGACGCTGATTAAGGCAGGTGTCCTGATTTGAACGCTGATACTTCTGCAGGTAGTGGGTGTGATCAACCCCATCCTCATCCCGGACGATGATCGCAGTGGCATCCACGAATGTGACCATGCCATTCACGCGGGAGATGGGCACCATCCCGGAATCACGAGCCACCTGAGTTTCGAGACCCGTCCCCACCAAAGGCCGCTCAGGCCGCAACAGTGGTACGGCCTGCCGTTGCATATTTGATCCCATCAGAGCCCTATTGGCGTCATCGTGCTCGAGGAAAGGAATCAAGGAGGTGGCGACAGAGATCACCTGCACCGGCGAGAGCTGCACATAATCCACTTGCTCAGGTGGAACTTTTTCGAAGTCCTGGCGATAACGCACTGGAATTAATTCAGCGAGAATCTGTCCATCGGCGTCCGTGGCCACATCACCAGGAGCTACACGACACTCATCCTCAAGATCGGCTGATAAATAGATGGGGTCTCCCTCCTTGATCAGGCGACCGTTCTCAACCTTCCAAAAGGGAGTCTCAATGAAGCCATACTGATTGACCCGAGCGTGGGTAGCCAGTGAATTGATCAAACCTGCATTCGGGCCTTCCGGTGTCTCAATTGGGCAGAGACGGCCATAATGGGAAGGGTGAATATCACGCACCGCGAAGCCAGCACGCTCCCTAGTGAGGCCACCTGGCCCCAGAGCTGAGATACGACGTTTGTGGGTGAGCTCAGCCAATGGATTCGTCTGATCCATGAACTGACTCAGCTGACTGGAACCGAAGAACTCCTTAACAGCTGCAACGAGAGGCTTGGGGTTCACCAACTGAGCTGGCGTGAGCGAATCGGTCTCTCCCACCGTCATCCGTTCTTTAATGATCCTCTCCAGGCGATTGAGACCAACCCGGACCTGGTTCTGCAAAAGTTCACCCACTGAACGCACTCGACGATTGCCCAGGTGATCAATGTCATCAAGGCTGGCACCACCCACATCGAGTTCTAAATTGATCAGATAATCAAGGGTTGAGAGCACATCCTCATGGGTGAGGGTCCGCACCGTATCCGGGATTGTTAGACGCAGCTTTTTATTAATCTTGTAACGGCCAACTCGGCCAAGGTCGTAACGCTTGGGATCAAAAAATCGGGTCTGCAGAAGCTGTTGACCACCGCTTACTGAAGGAGGCTCACCAGGACGAAGCTTTTTATAAAGCTCAAGCAAAGCCTGATCCTCTGAACTAATTCCTTCCTCATTTGCAGCCTCAATAGACTTCTTGTAATACTCGGGGTGACGAAGCTTATCGATTACATCGTTATCTGATAGCCCCATGGCCCGCATTAAAACATGGGCATTAATTTTGCGTGTTTTATCAACACGCACATGCAGAAGGTCGTTTTTATCTGTTTCGAACTTTAGCCAGGCACCACGGTTAGGGATAACACTGGCATTGTATGTTCGCCGTCCATTCTTATCCTGTTCATCCTTAAAATATACCCCTGGGCTGCGCACAATCTGATTAACAATAACCCTCTCTGCACCATTGATAATGAACGTACCTCGCTCAGTCATCAGAGGAAGCTCGCCAATAAACACCTCCTGCTCCTTAATCTCACCTGTTTCCTTATTCACTAAGCGACAGGTCACATACATCTGTGAAGCGAAAGTCGCATCACGGCGCTTGGCCTCTTCAACATCGTGGCGAGGCCGCTTCAATCGGTATTCATTGCCAACAAAATGGAGTTCAAGCTTGCCTGTGTAGTCAGTGATGGGAGAAAAGCTATCCAACTCCTCGATCAAGCCCTCATCAAGAAACCACTTGAAGCTCGCCCGCTGAACTTCAACGAGATCAGGCAGGTAGGTGGCGGTCTTGGCGACCTGAATCGCGCTGCTGCTCATGCGGAGACCTGCAGTTGAGAAGTGAAATTGGAAGACCTGAACAATCGACGGGCCTAGATCCGAGTCGGCAGCACAAAAGGCAGCGGCAGCAGCTCCCTGTACCAAGGAGCTGCTGCCGTACTCATGGGCTCAGAGATCTCGAGTCAAAAAGACTGACGTCAACAATGCACCAGAAGACAATGGGCGCTTCGGGCGGCAGGGACGCAGAAGAACTGCATCATGGCCAGACCAGTCAATAATTTTACACTTGTAGACCGCCAAACGCCTGTCCAATGTCTTGAGATCAGGGCAAAGAAAACAATCGTCTTGCATTAGCCGTGCTACTGCTTGCAACGAAGGCCAAAGACTCCCCTCGAAGCTCAGCCACCCGAGAAGCCACAGCTTCGACGTAGGCAGGCTCATTGCGCTTACCCCTACGAGGCACTGGAGCCAGAAACGGACAATCCGTCTCGACTAGAAAACGATTCTGCGGAACTTCGCGCGCGCAGGCGTGAATGGCCTCAGCCTTCGGGAAGGTGACTGTGCCACTGAAACTGATGTAAAGACCAAGATCCAAGCAGACCTCCATATCCTCTGGTGTGCCGCCCCAGCAATGCATCACCCCCCTAGGGCAACGACCCTCCTTCTGACGCTGACGCAACTCCAACGTCATGGGATCAAATGCATCACGACAATGAATGATCACGGGTAGATCTAACTCCGTGGCCAAGTCCAACTGCGGTCTCAGCACAGCCAACTGCTGTTCAAGATTTGAATCCCGGTAAAGATCAAGCCCCAGTTCACCAATAGCCACCACCCTTGGATCTTCAAGAGCTGCATCTCGCAACAGCGACTGCGTCTGAGGATTCCAGTGCTGCGTGTCGAGGGGATGAACCCCCACTGAATAGCGCAGTTCAGGGAAACGATCCGCCAAAGCACGAATCGCAGGAATCTCTGCGGGTTCCACGCACGCATGCAGCAGACTCGCTACGCCCGCCTGTCGCCAGCGTTCAGCTACCTCATCGAGATCATCATCGAAATTGCGAAAGACGATGTGACAATGACTATCGATAAAAATCGGAGACGACACCAGAACCGAAAACGCATCTTTGGCCCCATTGTGGAGTCCTTTCCTCATCAAGGGAAAGAACAAGCCCTTTCAAAATGGACCATGGCAAATCTGTCCTAAGTGCTTGGCGCCGGTTCAATCGCCTGCTTCACCGCTGCACTAAGACGAGACTTCTGATGGGCAGCGGTGTTGCGATGCAGAACTCCACGTTTCACCGCCTTATCAATTTTGCTGAAAGCCGAATCAATGCTGGCCTTTACATTCGCTTTAGCTGTCTCGCCAGGCTGCTGAGAATAATGACTACAAGCGCTGAAGCAACGCTTCATTAATGTGCGCATGGCCGATTTATACGACTTGTTCTCCAGACGGTTGCGCTCGGCAATCTGAACACGCTTCTTGGAAGACTTGTTATTGGCCACAGATGCTTGCGCTGATTCAACAATCCATCACATTAACCCAGCACCAATTTTTGAGATGCCATTACAAGCGCTTTAAGACAAGCCAGAAGAGCAAGCCCTAACTTGATTTCAGATATTCAGGTTGCAGACTTTGACACAAAGCGGCCAGGCCGAGTCAGAGACTCCCTCAACCCTGATTCATTGTGTTCGGGATCGGCAACAAGCCAAGCGTGAACTAGAGCGGCTGGCCAACCGCTCTACCGGCAATTCTCAAAAGCAAGCCATGGCGACGGTGGAGGACATCCTCGACACCGTTCGCAGCCAAGGGGACCAAGCCCTGATCACCTTGACCGAGCGCTTTGACGGTTTTCGTCCAGAGCCATTAACCGTAGCTCCAGAAGAGTTGGAAGACGCCTGGCGAAAAACTCCCCAAAAACTTCAATCTGCTCTGGAACTGGCCTATCGCCGTATCCAGGATTTCCATCAGCATCAGCGACCGAATGACCTGATGGTGCAAGGCATCCATGGCGAACAATTGGGCCGCCGCTGGCGCCCTGTACAAAAAGCCGGGATCTACATCCCAGGAGGCCGAGCTGCCTATCCGAGCACAGTGCTAATGAATGCAGTCCCAGCCCAAGTAGCCGGTGTGGAGCAGCTGGTGATGACTTCACCCGCGGGAAGGGATGGTCAGATCAACAGAACCGTTCTAGCCGCCGCACACCTAGCAGGCATTCGTGAGGTCTTGCGTCTCGGTGGTGCCCAAGCCATCGCAGCCCTGGCCTTTGGCACTGAAACCGTGCCAAAGGTCGATGTGATCAGCGGACCCGGCAATCTCTACGTCACCCTTGCGAAAAAGGCCGTCTACGGGCAAGTGGGCATTGATTCGCTCGCCGGCCCAAGTGAGGTTTTAGTCATCGCCGACCAGAGTGCTCGTGTTGAGCAGGTGGCCGCCGACCTACTGGCCCAATCAGAACACGATCCACTTGCTGCTGCAGTACTACTCACCACCGAAGCAAGCCTCGCCGAACAGCTCCCATCCCATTTGGAGGCTCAGCTTAAGGGGCACCCTCGCGAGCAGATCTGCCGAGCCTCTTTAAGCAACTGGGGGCTGGTCGTGATCTGTGAAAGCCTGGAAAGATGCGCTCAACTCAGCGATCACTTCGCACCTGAGCACTTGGAGTTATTGGTCGAGCACCCGCACGCCATTGCCGACTGCATCAAAAATGCCGGCGCCATCTTCATCGGCCCCTGGACCCCTGAAGCGGTAGGCGACTATCTAGCCGGACCAAACCACACACTACCGACATGCGGAACGGCCCGCTTCAGCGGCGCCCTGAGCGTGGAAACATTTCTGCGGCACACCTCTCTAATCGAATTCAATCGATCTGCCCTTGAGGCCACTGCTAACGCCGTAAGGGAATTGGCCAGCAGCGAAGGCTTGCACAGCCATGCTGAATCCGTGCGTATCCGCTTCGAATAACCCCTCTACTCACGGCGCTGTAGACGACGCACTCCCGCAACACCATCACTAATCTGGCCAACCAAAACTTCATCGGTGAGATTGACGAACAAACCGTTCTCTAAGACACCCGGAAGATTGTTAATTCGACACTCCAGATCCTCAGGGTCACCAATACCTCCGGCCATGCTTACATCCAAAACGAGATTGCCCTGATCGGTAACCACAGGACCAGCCTTGCACTGAGCCATACGCAAATCAGCAATACCGCCCAACTCAGCCAAGCGACCCTGCACCTGTCGCCAAGCACCAGGCAAGACCTCAACCGGAAGTAAAAAACCAAGGTTGAGCCGATCAACAATCTTTGTGGAATCAACAACAACCACAAAGCGATCCGCTCTACTGGCGACAAGCTTCTCCTGCACATGGCAGGCCCCGCCACCTTTAATTAACTGAAAAGAGGGATCAACTTCATCAGCTCCATCGATCGCCAAGTCGATGCGATCCACGGCCGTGAGGTTGCGCAAGGGAATCCCCAACTCCGCAGCCATCACTTCGCCTTGGAAAGAGGTGGTAACGCCAACAATGTCCCGAAGCTCACCACTGGCCAGCTTGGCACCAAGAGCCTGGATCATCAGAGCTGCCGTCGAGCCTGAACCCAAACCAAGAACCATGCCATCTTTGATCTGCTCCACAGCGGCTGCCGCCACCGCTTGCTTCATCTGAGTTTGAAGGTCCGCCATCGTTTCTGAATCATCGGCGCGACGGTAGCAAGGGCAAGGGTTTCAACTAAGGCCAGGTAATGCGGCTGGATTAACCGAAAGGCTCATCTCTTGACCATTGCGCATGATCCTTAATGACAAGGGGACACCGATCTCAGCCTGATCAACCTGTTTAAGCAGAGTTTGTGGATCAGAGACTGATGTTTCAGCTGCCGCAATCACAAGATCACCACGCCGCAAACCAGCGCGTTCCGCCGGGCTATCCGGCAAAACACTCTGCACAAGCGCCCCAAAGCGTTCGGGTAATTCCACCAGCGAATTCGGATCACGATTGTGCTCCCTGGCAATACGAGCTGTCAGCGGCACCAATTGGACACCCAAATAAGGATGAACCACCTCCCCACTGGTCAAAAGCTGCTCAGAAACATGCCGAGCCAAATTGATCGGGATAGCAAATCCCAAACCAGCGCCTGGACCAGAACGAACCAGTGTGTTGATACCGATCACCTCACCACGACCATTCACGAGTGGACCACCGGAATTGCCAGGGTTAATCGCGGCATCGGTCTGAATCAAATCCAAACGTTTATCAGAGAAGCCAAGGCTGCTGATATTGCGATGCAGGCTGCTAACAATGCCAAGGGTGACGGTGCGTTCAAGGCCATAGGGGGTACCAAGAGCGATCGCCCAATCGCCTACCTCAAGGGCATCAGAATCTCCGAGAGGGGCGGCCTCAGGACGTGTGCCCCCATCCAGTCTCACAAGAGCAAGATCAGTAACAGGATCCGTCCCGACAACCGAACCATCGTGTTGATCTCCATCGGCAAGGGTGACGCTGACCGCATCCACCCGTTCAACCACGTGGGCATTGGTCAGCACCAACCCCTGGTCATCGATCACGACACCCGAACCCTGACCGCGCTCACGCTCTGGCCCAATTCCTGGCTCGCCCAAGAGATCTCTGAGCAAGGGATCAATCAAGGTGGGATCAAAAGGCTGACGTTGCACAGTGCGTTCGGTATCAATGCGAACCACTGCAGGCGCCACCTGACTTACCGCATCAGCAACGAAGTTATGGCTAGTCGTGCCATCTAAACCAGACAAAGCCCAAACAGGCTGACCCCCTGCAGCAAGAGGGAACAGCACGGACATCAAAAACAATCCCCAAAAGCGCTTCAAAACAATGCAACCCTGTTGCAGCAACAATCTGAAAGAGATCATGAACGCGAGGCTAAGCCGAAACAGAGGAGCAAGGCAAAGCTGCGCAACCGATCTGCCAGAAGAATGCTGAAATCAATACTTTGCGTGCCTATGAGGTGGCTAATGACTTGAGGCCAAAAAACGATCAGACCGGCTCCAACAAGAAATGATCAGCAAAGAAACTCCAGAAATTCAATGCTATATCAATAAAATCACAAATAATCGCCAGCACAAAACCACCTAAAGACAAACGCATTCGTTCTTCGATGGCAGAAGAAAATTGGCATCAAACCTTGCCATACTAACAACAATACAAGCAATAGAAGATCATACAAATCACTCCCACCAATTAAGGCAAGTTAGCTTTGCTCAAAACGCAAGGATTAGAAGAACTGCAAAACTTAAGAAGGGATAATACATAGCAACCGTGATGCATAAAGGAGCAAAACTCGTATTAATTTCCCACCAATATCAATCTCTATACATCAAGAGATATCGATACAAACAACTGATAGAGACAAGACATCGAAAGCCGAATAGGACCAACTAAAGACCATTAAGGGAAAAACCATCTCAAGCCAAGGTTAACACCATTCTGATAATTACTATAGCTATTATCAGTATTATAACCGGCGTACTCAAGGCCAAAGTACTTCCAAGAAAGAGTTAATTGCGCCGAATTACCCACTGTATAAGCAAGTCCTGCCTGAGCAGTTCCAGAAAGATCCTTCTTGCCAGAAAGACCAAATCCTCCCGCATCCAACCTCATAAAAGCCTGCCATTCTGGACTCATCGCATAAGTCACCTGCATGCCAAGTAATGGTTGAGCCCAGGTGCGATCAATCGATCCGCTCGCGCTCTTCTCCAACTCTGGTATTTCCTTCTTTGTTAACGTCCTGCCATTCACTTTGACATCCGCTCCTAAAGACATATCCATGTCCATACCTGCATCAATGATTCGTGCACCAACAAAGCCTATAAAAGTGGAGTCGCCTGTTTTCATGACTGGCTGTTCAATGGCACCAAGGCGATAGCGCAGAGCAAGGTCAACTACAGACTGATTGAAATCTGTAGTTGATTTACTATTAAGCTTCAGGCCATCAATTGGAGGATTAAGTTCTTCACCATCAAAACTATTTGTACCACTCTGATCCTCAGATGACGTGCCATAAATAATCCCAGCCATGAAGCCCAGTCGCCCATATTCAACAGAAGCCCTTCCTGTAAAAAGCCCTGTAACGGTAGCCAAAACATCGGCAAGGCTCGAGTCTATAGGCGCAGTGTTTCCATTGATTGTGATGTCTCCAGTTGTCGATAATGGCAGGAATCCATAAAGGTCTAAATACACTCTCCAATCATCCTCTTCCAATACATCCTCATTCTCTTCGACCACCTCATCATCTTCAAGCTGATCTGGTTCAATCGAAACCAAGACCTGCCCCTGCTTAGGATTGCGCTCATACAGAGATTGCTCTGCAAAGGCCTCAGAGGACAACATTGAAAAAGTAGAAATTGCAATCAGTGCTATTAGAGGTCGTGAAGGTGTCATATTTTTGTATTAGTGGGGAGAATAATAAAAAGAATACTTTTAGCTACCAGTTGGGAATAGGAACTGAACCTGAGTACGGATCGTAAATTCACCTTGAAGTTTTTCTCCAAAGATTTCCGGCCTTACAGCATTCCAATAGGCACTTAGCGAAGCATTAACAGGTTGATTACCAATTTTAAAGACCCTACCTATCCCAGCTCCAATAGGAACCATCCAACCCTTGCCATCATCTGCATTCCAGTCATTCGTGATCACTGGTGAACTCGTAATGTACCAACCCTTCGGCATGTTGTAGTTAAGAAAGGGCTGGATCAGAAGCTTATTCACATCTTTGCCTCCACGTCCTGAAAAGGACCAGACATTATTAGCAAGACCTCCTAGAACCCATGGGCCTTTGGTATAGACGACAACTGCTGAAGGCCCAGCACTCCAACGCTGAGAACTGATGCGAATATCGGTCGCCGATGGAATGATCAAAGTTGGACCAAGGCCGATCGTAAGATTCCCCTTAAGAGTTGGTACAAAGAAAACACTCGGATTGATATCTCCTATGGCTGTAAAGTCCACTCCGTCAGCCCATGGCTGATTGACAATTGGCACAATCGTTCGTGTGACCAAGGTGAGATCATCGCTAATCTTGAATGGCACAACAGGCTGGACATTGACAACATTTTGCGTGCGATTATCACGTACCGACGGGTCAATTAATGAAGGCGCCCATTGAGTTCCAGGCGTAGCATTCCACTGAATCGGGAAGCTGATCATGCTCGCAATCGGATTCTGGGCTTGCTTGGCCAAATCTTCCGTGTTGCCTTGATCTGCTCCAGCCTCTAGGTTCGCTTGTGAGCTCGATTCAGGGTCTGCAGAATCTGCTTGAGCGATCTCCTCTTGAATGGTTAACGCCGAGAAATCAAATGGCTGCTCAGTATCAATATCATGATGCTCAGCAAAAGACGGTTGCATGACCATGGCACTGAGGGCAGCTCCTGCAGTCAGCACACAGCGTCTTAGTGGTAATGCTACTGGAGCAATTCTGACCATTGATTAAAAAGATTTTGAGAATGTTATCCCCTCTTTTAAAAGAAAACTCCTATTAAGTATTAAGAAAAAGTGATGAATCAAACCAGCAATCTAGAACCCATCACTGATCACCTCCCCAGAATGCTCCAGTCAATAAATAGCGAAGAACAAATGGCTCTTATGCTTCATTTTTGATAGCAAATAAGACGAAACCCATCAGCGCGTCAAGGCATCATGGAAAAGTGATATCATTCTGACATTGTTCAGACATGGATGAGATCATTAAACAAGTTGCATACCCTAGTCTGTTCAATAACTTGAGAACGACTTCTTTCGATCAAAGCCTTGCATTTGTTTGAAATTTAGCGACAAGTCGTCCTGGATCCACAAACAGCTATGGACTTATCCCTGTTAAATGGTGATCACCAATAAAAAATCTCCCACTTCAAAGCAAACATGAAATTCAGAATGCTTCTTTGGCTTGCATGTATCATAAGTTTCACAGCAACATCCGCCGCCAACGCAGAAGAGATTAATCGCCGGCGACTTCCGATCGCAGATCCATATCCTCAGAAAGTTGACGAGCGCTTACCAAGTCAAGTCAAAATGCCACGACAACATGTCGTCGAGGCACCCAAAGGAGCCCCCAATGTTGTTGTCATCTTGTTGGATGATGTTGGTTTTGGTGCTCCTTCGCCCTTTGGCGGAGTGGTGCAAATGCCGGCCCTGCAGGAACTAGCAAACAATGGCCTGAGTTATAACCGATTTCATACTTCAGCCCTATGTGCACCTACACGAGCTGCTCTTAAAGCAGGCCGTAATCACCATGTGATGAACATGGGTTCCATCCCTGAAATTGCGACTGGATATGCGGGCAATACCACCTTTGTGCCTAACTATGCCGAACCTGTAGCCGAGATCCTAAGGCTCAATGGCTACAACACAGGCGCTTTTGGTAAATGGCATGAAACCCCTGGTCGTGAGACCACTGCTGCGGGCCCACAAACCCGCTGGCCAACAAGGCAAGGATTTGAAAAATTTTATGGCTTCATCGGCGCAGAAGAAAATATGTATGAGCCTTCACTTCACGATGGGGTCACAATCATTGATTACCCAGATCGAGAGGATTACCACTTCCTTGAAGACATGACAGATCAGGCTATTGCCTGGATGCGCCAACAACAGGGACTGCGCCCAGACAAGCCTTTCTTTATCTATTATGCATCTGCTGGCTCACATGCACCACACCATGTAAGACCTGAATGGATTAAAAAGTACAAGGGAAAGTTTGATAAGGGCTGGGATGTTATTCGAGAAGAAACGCTCGCAAATCAGATCGCAAAAGGTGTTGTACCCCCAAACACACAACTGGCAAAAAAACCAGCAAGTGTGCCGAACTGGGATGATCTTAGTGATGTACAAAAACGCATGTTTGCCCGACAAGCAGAGGTGTTCGCAGCTTTTACAGAATACACAGACTATCAAGCTGGGCGACTGATCCAGGCCATTGATGATCTTGGTGAACTTGACAACACGCTGGTTATTTATATCAGTGGTGATAACGGCACAAGCTCAGAAGGGAACCAAACCGGCAACTGGAACTGGGGGCACATGTTTAACGGCATCCCTGAAACACTTGAGGCTCAGTTAGAGCATTATGACAATTGGGGTGATCAAAACACCTATCCACATATGGCAGTCGGCTGGGCGATTGCCTTTGATACTCCATTTGCATTTACCAAACAAATTGCCGGGGATTTTGGCGGTACACGCAATGGCACTGTGATTCATTGGCCTGAGGCCATCAAATCAAAAGGAGAGATACGCGATCAATTCTCCCATGTGATTGATGTTGCGCCAACGATCCTTGAAGCTGCTGGCTTACCCATGCCTGAACAGATCAATGGGATTGCACAAATCCCGATGCAAGGAACCAGCCTTATTTATTCTTTCGATAACGCTGATGCACCTGAGCGTCACAAGGTTCAATATTTTGAAGTTGTTGGTAATCGTGGAATCTATCAAGATGGCTGGATGGCAAGAGCCACCGTTGGCCTGCCATGGGAAGCACCCAAGAAGATGCATAGCGTCGCCAAAGATGATGGATGGGAGTTATACGACACGCGCAATGATTTCAGCCTAGCTAACAACCTGGCAACTCAGTATCCAGAACGGCTCGAGGCAATGAAACGACTCTTCTTGAAAGAAGCAATCGCCAATCAAGTGCTTCCCTTAGATGATCGTCTGTTGCAACGTTTAGTGCCTTCTGTTGCAGGCCGGCCAACGATAATGGGCGCGTCGAGGACACAACTTGATCTCTACCCAGGCTCCTGGAATCTTGTTGAGGATGCCATCCTCAATGTCAAGAATGTTTCCAACAGCATTACAGCCAAGGTCGACATTGACTCAAGCCAAGATGCCAACGGCGTGATCATGGCCCAAGGGAGCCGCTTTGGCGGATGGTCACTTTATGTAGAAGATGGTTATCCGGCCTATGCCTATAACTACCTGGGCAATCTTCATACCTTCCGCAGCAAGGAGAAACTCTCTTCTGGCAACAGAAAAATTCGCTTTGAGATGGATTACGACGGGGGAGGCACTGGTAAGGGTGCAGATGTGCGCCTGCTAGTTGATGACAAAGTCACATCAACTGGCAGGGTTGATGCAACCGTTGGTACACGTTTTTCGATTGACGAAGGTGCTGATGTTGGCATGGATCGTGGGTCACCTGTTGCTCAACGAGTGATTGGGGATCAGCGCTTCAGTGCCTTCAATGGGACCATCAACAAGGTGACATTAGAGATCTATCCACAGTGACATTGGTTGGGCACTCTGAATGTGCTCTTACTTAGCCATCTTGGCTTTTAGGCAACAATAAAGATGGACACATTTCCACCTGCAGACTTTAATTGTGACCACATCTTTGCCAGTAGAGATGGTAACCATCCCCGCAGGGCTCTATCGAGTTGGCTGTGATCGCTGCTATCCGGATGGTTCAGTTCGCTGCTATCCGGAGGAAACACCCGCGCGAGAAGTGCAGCTTGACTCATTCCAGATCGACGTAGGGCCAGTCACCAATGCCCAGTTCCGAGCTTTCGTTAGCGCCACGCAGCATCTCACAGTCTCGGAGCTACCACCTGATCCAACGCTCTATCCCGATCTAGCGCCCGAGGAACGCATCCCTGAATCAGTTGTCTTTCAACCGCCTCCAGCAACGGTGGATCGCAGCAAACCCTTGAGCTGGTGGACCCTCATGGCTGGGGCTGATTGGCGTCATCCCCAAGGACCCGAAAGCACGATCGATGGCCTTGATGATCACCCTGTCGTGCATGTCGCCTATGCCGACGCCATCGCCTATGCCCATTGGGCTGGCAAGCGTCTCCCCTCTGCTGAAGAGTGGGAAGTAGCCGCCCGCGGGGGTCTTGTCGATGCCCAATACGCCTGGGGGAATGAACTCACTCCCAATAACCGCTGGATGGCGAACATCTGGCAAGGTCCTTTCCCTTGGCACAACGAGGAGCTAGACGGCTGGTTCTGGACCTCGCCCGTTGGCAGCTTTCCTGCCAACGGCTATGGACTCTTGGATGTTTGCGGCAATGTGTGGGAATGGACCAACTCTGTTTATCCCGTGGCGTCAGGCCACCAGGAACGGCGAACTATCAAAGGCGGATCGTTTCTCTGCGCAGATAATTACTGCGTACGTTATCGACCCTCTGCACTACAAGGCCAGACAGTAGACACTGCCACCTGTCACATGGGCTTTCGCTGTGCAAAAGGAGGGCCTTGATTGCTGACTCACTTAGAGAGCATCAACCCCATCGCTAGGTCAAATTTCAACTGCAATCGTAGGCAGTTCGCAACAAAAGATGAATCCAGGTCAGTCAGTTTTCATAACAATATTCCATAGGCTCACTCTTTTTTTGCATACAAAGTAAAATTGGATGATCTACTAATTGGCATTTTAATGAAGACACGAAGTATCGCGTTTGTGGGCTCTTTATTCGCATTAGCTGCCTTAACAGCCCAGCCAGTCTCAGCAGAGACCTCCATGGAGTCGGTTGTACGCAGTGGCAAGCTGAACGCGGTAGTCATTGGTGACGAGCTGCCTTTTGCTAGCAAGAGCGACGCCGGCTTCAAGGGCCTAGCAATCAATGTTGTTGCAGCTGTCAAAAATGAACTTCAGGCATTTGCAGGCAAGCCGATCAGGCTTAATGCCCTACAGGTGAACTCAGTACAGGACGCAAAAGATGCCCTGCTGAGCGGCAAAGCAGACATCGCCTGTGGTGTTGCCTACTCCTGGGAAAGGGCAATGCTTGTTGACTACACCATCCCGTTTGCCTTGGGCGGGGTGAGGGTACTAGCTCCTACCGGCAATGATGGCACTCCCGCATCTCTTGCAGGCAAGACTGTTGGGGTCATTAAAGACACCGTTGCTGCACAAACTCTCGCAACAGCAGCCCCACAAGCGAATTACGTCTCCTACGACTCTCCAGCAGCAGCTCTTGCCGCCATGCGCTCTGGCTCTGTTGACATCCTCGGTGGAGACAGTCTCTGGCTCAAAGCCAATAAAGCCAGGGTGGCAGCAAACGCCGATATCGTGCCAATCGTTCCATACGGCCGCTCAGGTGTCGGCTGCATCATTCCAGAAAACAACTCCACAATGCTGAATTACAGCAACATCGCCATCGGCAAGATCTTGCAGGGATATGTGAATGATGTTGCACCTGTTCAAACCATGGTCAATCGCTGGATTGGTCCAGGAAGTGCCGTTAACCTCAATCAAGACTTGATCAAGGCCTACTACGCCACGGTCTTATCTACCGCTGCTCAACTATCTTTGCGTTGATCGCTTGAAGATTCTAATTCCAATCCTTCACATCCTCTCTTCTACAAACTCATGACACCTCGCTCTCTACTCGGCATATATGTGCTTCTAGCTTCATCAGCTGTTGTCGTGCAGTCTGCTGAAGCTGCCGTTTACAATAAACCTAACCTTTCAAATCCCATCGAAGCGAAAATTCAAACCGTTCGAACTGGCAGCTGGAAAGCATTACTTAAAGAGAATCAATTAAGCTCAAATGAAAGAAATGTTGCTCGGGCATGGGGCAACGGTGGTGGCCGGGCATGGGGGAATGGTGGCGGCAGGGCTGTTCGCCGTGCATGGGGTAATGGCGGAGGATGGGGTAATGGCGGAGGCGGCTGGATGAATGGCGGAGGCGGCTGGATGAATGGCGGCTACGGGGGCCGTGGTTTTGCTAATTGGTGACGATTAATCAGACCACCTAAGCGACATCGATCAAAGCAATGACACTCATCAATGCTTTGATCGATGCATTATCACCATTAGTACTGAATAAAATAGCACCACTAATGTAGTCATTACAGCATGGCAACTCGCTCTCTAATCAGTCTATATGCATTACTAGCAACTCCTGCTGTAATCACGCAATCTGCAGAGGCTACGGTTTACAGCCAACCAAATACTTCTAACCCAATTGAAGCGAGCATCAAAGACATTCGCAACAGTAGCTGGAGCTTATTTCTCAGACCTAATAATGCAATATTTGGAGAGAATGATCAGGCACGCTCCTGGGAAAATAGTAGTGGGGGGTTTCTTGAACTGGTGAACAGACAACATTCATCTCAATGACAACAACAAGTCCTGACATCAGTCGCTTCGGTCCAATCGGGCTGGTAGTTATTCAGTCCACCTCTCTATGCAATCTGGACTGCTCATACTGCTATCTGCCAGATCGTAAGAGCCGCAAGATCTTTGATCTTGAGCTTTTGCCTTTACTGATGCAAAGGATATTCGAAAGCCCCTTCTTTGGTGAAGAGCTAAGCCTGGTGTGGCATGCAGGGGAGCCACTGACACTACCCTGCAGCTACTACGACAGAGCCACACAATTAATCAACGAAGCTGTAGAACAATGGACTAATGGAACAGTTCATGTTGAACAGCATGTACAAACTAATGCCACACTGATCAACGATGCTTGGTGTGAATGCTTTCGCAGAAATAAGATCATTGTTGGCATCAGCGTGGATGGCCCCAAAGACATACACGATGCCAACCGTTGCTTCGGTAATGGGGAAGGCTCTCATGTCCACTCAATGCGAGGCATCGAAGCACTAAAGCGAAACAAAATCCCATTTCATGCGATTGCTGTTGTAACTGCAACAGCAATGGATCATCCAAATGAGATGTATCAATTTTTTCGTGACAATGAAATTCATTCTGTTGGCTTCAATGTTGAAGAGCAAGAAGGTGAGCATACAAGTTCTTCCATGCAAGGTTACGAGCGTGAAGAACAATATCGTCAGTTCCTAGAAAGCTTTTGGCAGTTAAGTGAGCAGGATGGTTTCCCTGTTGTACTGAGGGAGTTTGATCAAGTGATCAGTCTGATTCGTGAGAATCGGCGACTTAATCAAAATGAACTCAATCGGCCTTACTCAATTCTGAGTGTCGATTGGCAGGGTAATTTTTCAACCTTTGACCCTGAACTTCTTTCAGTATCATCAAAGCTTTATGGCACATTTGATCTTGGTAGCATCCGAAATATTTCGCTAATGGAAGCAGCTAAGACCGAGCGATTTCAAACATTGTGGAAGGATATGCTGTCTGGTGTGAAACGCTGTGAAAAAGAATGCAACTACTTCGGCTTCTGCGGAGGCGGCATGGGAAGCAATAAGTTCTGGGAACACGGAAGCCTCAATTGTAGCGAAACAAATGCTTGCCGCTTCAACAATAAGATACCTGTAGATGTGCTATTAGATCGCTTCAAATCTAGCCCTCCAATAGACAACGAAACTCCTTTTTAACTCAAGCAATATTCGAGAAAAAAGAGTTGCAGTTTATGCTGGTTAGAGCAACACCCAATCCATCACAAAAAATTTATCAGTACAATAAATAAACAGAAAGAGCGATTCAATCATGATTAATCCATTCACTCAGTCTATCTTTAATCCCAGAGTCTCTTCGGTGATCGCGGGGATACTAATGAGCACATTAGCGAATGGCTTGTCAAGCCCAATGGGATTTGCAGAGACAACTGCATCAAAAAAAGTATCCCAGAATTTCACGACTCCAATACCCTCAGGTATCCTCACTCCAGATACAGTTAAAACAAGAATAGGTACATTTAATTTCTTCGATGGACTGCCTGACAAGGCAAGTGCAAAGCTGGCCTATGAAAATCTAGATTTCATCCGTGCGTACGAAACATTCTTGTCATTAATGCCTGCTGCGAGCATAGAAATGCTAAGGCAAGGTCATACAAAGATTGGGGTAGATGACTACAATGAAGTCATGCTAATGTCGCCTTTAGGATCCAACCCTATATTTCTCACAGGCAATACAGATACTGTTTATGGTTCTGTTTTCTTCGACCTAAGTAAAACCGGACCGCTTGTAATCAATATCCCTGCGGGCCTTGGCCCAGGCACGATCAATGATGCATTTTTCCGCTTTGTCGCTGACACTGGTGCCCCCGGGCCTGACAGAGGAAAGGGAGGGAAATACTTAATCCTTGGACCCAGTGATCAGGCGCCATCAGAAAGCAAAGACTACTTTGTGTTCCGTTCTCCCACATACTCAAACTGGCTAATAATGAGGGCATTCTTGGATGAAAATGGCAGTCCTGACAAAGCAGTTCAGAGTTACAAATCAGATCTCCATATTTATCCTTATCACCTCAAAGATTCTCAACCTGAAATGAAATTCATTGAAGCAGGAGATCTTGTATTTAACACTGTTCATGCCAACAATTTTCAATTTTTTGTCGAGCTGAATGAAGTTATTCAGAGGGAACCCATCAACTTCCTAGATCCAGAAATTCGGGGACTCGCCTCCTCCATTGGGATGGAAAAAGGAGTGCCTTTTAATCCTACGCCTGCGTTACGAAGCACGATGGAGGAAGCGGTCCAAGTTGGCGTTGCTTATGCAAGGTCAGAGATGACAAGACCCAGGGATCGATCGGCATACCTCTACGACGGCAAACAATGGACTACTCCTTTCGTTGGTGGTAGTCATGAATGGCTTCGTGATGGAGGCAAAGGAGGGCGAAACTTAGACGCAAGGGCAATGTATTTCTGGCTTGCCACTGTCAATACTCCAGCCATGGTGCTTGAAATGCCAGGAGTGGGCTCCCAGTATGGCCTGATTGCTACCGATTCCCAAAAGAAATTTCTCAATGGTGGCAAAAACTACAGACTCAACCTGCCAGCTAATATTCCTGCAAAGGATTTCTGGTCTTTTGTGGTCTATGACCCACAAACTCGTTCGGAACTACAGACCACACAAGCTCTACCAAGCAAGAACAGCAAGCGAGACAAAGACATCCTGATCAATGATGACGGATCGGTTGATCTTTACTTTGGGCCCAAAGCTCCTAACGGGAAAGCTTCTAACTGGATTCAAACAATCCCTGAGAAAGGTTGGTTCGCTCTACTGCGTCTATATGGGCCACTTGAGTCTTGGTTTGACAAAAGTTGGCAGCCAAATGATATCCAAAAACTCGACTAATAACAGCAATCATCACCTCATCAACAATGAATTTCACTCCAATGAAAACCTCACATGCTTTCCAAATTGCCGTTTCCGCACTCGCCCTTACATCATTATCCTGTGGCCTAGTTGCCAGAGCCAAAGATCAAATACCCAAGGGTTTCAATACTCCGATCCCTCAAGATATTCTAACGCCAGACAAAGTGAAAACCCGCATAGGGGATCTCAACTATTTTGATGGTCTACCTGATGATCAGACGATTGAACGCGCTCGTTATCAAGTTGACCTTGGCCGTGGAGTAAGAGCATTTCTAAACTTCATTCCTGCAGCTTCCATGGAAGTGATGTATGTAGGTCATCGTGATGACTATGGCATCAAATCAAGTAACCAGGTAGGGCTTTTTGAAAATTTAATGAGCTCAGACTCGCTCTGGCTCACCGGAAATACTGACACGGTCTACGCTTCTACCTTCCTCGATCTAAATAATGGCCCGATCGTCATTGAAGTACCACCAGGGATGGGTCCTGGCACGGTCAACGATGCCTATTTCCGCTTTATTGTGGACATGGGTGGACCGGGTCCCGACAAAGGCAAAGGAGGCAAATATTTAATCGTCCCTGAGAGCTATTCAGGAGTTATCCCAGAGGGCTATTTTGTTGCCAAAACTCCCAGCAGAATTAACTGGCTGATCTTACGAGGATTCCTTGATCAGGGAGGAAAGACTGATACTGCTATCAACAACTTTCAGAAAGGTCTGAAAATTTATCCTCTTGCAGAAAAGAATGCTCCTCCTGCGATGGAATTCAAGAATTTCACAGGCAAAAATGTTAATACAATCCACGCCAACAACTACAGCTTCTACGATGAACTCAATGATGTAATTCAGCGAGAGTCATCATCTGTTTTCTCTCCAGAGCTACTTGGAGTATTGGCAGCAATTGGGATCGAGAAGGGTAAAAGCTTCAATCCCGATGCGCGTATGAAAGATATTCTTATCGAAGCAGTAGCGATTGGTAACGCTACTGCTCGCGCAATTACATTTTTGCCACGTGATCCCAACACTTTCATCTATGAAGATCAGACGGGTGGCTGGAAAACAGGTTTCCTTGGTGGAAGCTATGAGTGGCTTAAAGACAAGGGGCAGGGCGGACGCTTTATCGATGCCCGCAGCCTTTACTTCTATCTTGCAACAGTCAATACACCGGCCATGCAGCTTGAGATTCCAGGCTTAGGTTCGCAATACGCCTACACCGCAAGCGATGCGGATGGCAATTACCTCGATGGCAGTTCCACATACAAACTCACGATTCCAGCCAATGCGCCTGCAAAGGATTTCTGGTCGTTTGTGGTTTACGATCCCCAGACCCGCTCCATGCTGCAGAGCAAAGAACAGCCCTATCCAAGTAAAAACAGTAAACGCAACCAAGACATGCTGGTGAATGATGATGGTTCAGTAGATCTTTACTTCGGGCCCAAAGCACCCGAAGGGAAAAAGACAAACTGGATCAAAACCATCCCCAGTAAAGGTTGGTTCGGGATCCTGCGGCTCTATGGTCCACTTGATCCCTGGTTCAATCAAACCTGGAAGCTGGGAGCCATTAAAAAGATGAACTGATTGCCAAGACGGATTGCCAAGACGTTGATCGTTCAGGCAACCGAGGTTGATTTGAATAGGGCATAGTACTGGTTATCATTCTTAGCAAGTTACTGATCAAGCAAACTGAACTTTGGCCCCAATATCTTCATGCACCGAGAGCAAAGCTGCTGAGATCGCATCAGCATGCCACGAATGATAATCATCGGAGGGGACTTGCACAGCGGCTTAACCATCACCAGCGGTCAAAACAGGTTATGCACTAATTTATACGCTCAGTATTGCAAGCAAACTTATGGACTTAACTAAACAACCCATTGACTCAAATCATGAGCCACTTGCAGCAATCCCTAGGCTTCACAGATACCTACTGGTGTTTACCTACGTGCTCAGGGCTAACTAGAATTACAATTGCGCTGCAAAATTCCAATTCCGCCATCATTATGGATGTGAATAGTCCTTTCCTATGTATCAATCACGCTTTGTAGCCCTAGGCCTGGTGATGGCCTCAGTGCTTACCCCTCAGTCAGCCATCGCCAAATGTGAATTCCTCATGCCTATTGGCGGGGATGGCAACAAGATCGTCAAAAAGAGAGTAGAGCGGCCAAAGGGTTTAATAGGAAGTGCCTTTGGCCGCACAAACTGGAATACAGACTTTGCTGTTAATCAGCCCTATCGCAATTACAAACTATTCTTCACTGCAGATTCAACCGATTCTGCCAGCTACCCAATTCAGGCCTTCCTCAAGTTCAGCGATGGCAGCAACCTTCAAGTTGTCAACGAATCCATGCGGCCACCAATGGGTACTGGGAAAATGTTTGGCCCTATCCAAGCAATTCCTGGCAAAGCGGTGAGTCAAGTGAATTTCAAGGTAGGAACAGCAAAGGATCCAGGCGCAACAGGATTCAGTTACCGGATTTCTGTTCAAGGCTGCCGATAATCCAGTTGAGCCATTAGAAATTGAAAAGCAAATCGGGGAGGGTCAAGTTGCACCTTCTCCCGATTCTTGATTGATTCCTATCAGAGGGTTCATCGTTTGCTTTTTTTGATTCGAGCCTGAATGAATCAAAGTGCGGGTGGGGAATGGCATGCCGGCACCATGCACTTCAACCACATCACCAATCTTGAGAAGCAACCTCTGCTGCAAGGCCCAAGCATCGCTTAGATTTCCACTAGAGGAATAACAAACCAAGCGTAGATTCAGACTCGAATCGCCATAGCCGGTGAAATTCACGGCCATTTTCTTGCTCTGATCTACATCTGAATGATTAACTAAAACCTGCTGAAGATCACTCACAATCGACTCAATCTTTCTACGATCGCCATAATTAACACCAAATTCAATCCAAATCCTACGGTTGTCTATATCAGCAATATTAACAACCGGCTTACTTGTAAAGATGTTGTTTGGTATATACACTGGTTGGCGATCAGAGGAGCGCAATTTGGTATAAAACCAACCGATATGTTCTACATTCCCAGAAAGGTTTTCGGAGGGAATATCGATGAAATCACTTACAACAAACGGACGGTTAATGTAAAGGCTAAGGCCGCTTAAGGAATTCGAGACAATCCCCTTGGCCCCGAAACCCAATGCAACGGCGCCAACCCCACCGGCGGTAACCAGTACAGCCGGCGAAATGCCCATCAGATGCATCACCTCCAGGCATAAAATGAGCATGGCTGCAATACCTATGGTCTTCTGAACAACATCGAATAGGAACAGCCTGTCTTTTTCACCAAAGCCCTGCAGCATCTGAGTGGCATAACTGTCTTGGTTTTGCTTGAGCTCCTTCTTCCAAGACAGCAGCGTCCATGAAAGACCTATGACCACAAGAATTCCAAACGCCTTAACACCATCACGCGGGAATTGAATCAATGACGGATCCAACAAATCCAACAGCCAACAAATCACTCCTACAAGTGCGCAACTCAGAGAAATGCTTTGCCTGCTACTGAGCAGCAATCCACGCCGCAACGAACCTGAGCGGAACCGCCTGCCAAAAGTGTCTAGCAACAACCAACTGACAATGGCTAAAACAAGCCCGGCAATCGGCACCTGAAGATTGAAGGGAAGGGGTGTCATCAGAGGCATAAGCAAGATGCATCCGCACAGATTTGAATTGTCTGCGAAGCGTTAGTGGTGCCATCAGCCAATCGCTGCCAAACGGCTGGCCGGCGCTGATTAGCGAATTCTCCAGATTCTCGATGGCTTGACGGCCTTCTTTGCATCAGTTGAACACAGCATGAAGAGGCCATCACCTAGATTGTCTTGATGCCTGGCGGGTACCTCCTTCGGGAGGCAGGTCACTTCTGAAGCCGGTCGGGCCAGAAGCCCAACCTTACCCCCTGCATTTGCCTCATCCTCTGCTCCCGGACCTGGAAACCCTCGCCTCGGCGACGGCTGCAGGAAAAGGCTACAAACTTTGCTGTGTACAGGTATTCACCCATCTGATTCCTATGACCATCCAGGTGCAGATCCGTCGCAAAGATGGCAGTGATGTCTCCCTCGACGACTGTGCTCATTTCAGCGCTTCTATGGATGAAGCCCTGGAGGCTTCCCAACTTTTTACTGAAGCGTATGTTCTGGAAATCAGCAGCCCAGGGATCGGAGATCAGCTCCACAGTGATCAGGACTTCCTAACTTTCAGAGGCTTCCCTGTGGAGATCAGCTTCCGCGACCACGATTCAGACCTTCATCAAGCCGGTCTCTTGCACAAACGATCCGACGAACATGTGCACATCAACATCAAGGGACGCATTCAACGCATACCACGTAAGGCTGTGACCTGCGTTCGCCTTACAAACCCCACTGGATAAATCACCTTAACGATCAGCTCAGCTTCAGCACCTTTCCACTCTTTCCATCGTCGATGGCTCTCGTTCTACTCCCCGGCCTCAACAACCTGATCGAAGACATCAGCGAGGAGAAGAAACTCCCTACCCAAGTGGTGGAAGCAGCCCTGCGTGAGGCCCTCCTCAAAGGATATGAACGCTACCGACGCACTCTTTATCTAGGTATCAGTGAGGACCCTTTCGAAGAAGAGTATTTCAGCAACTTCGATGTTGGACTAGAGCTTGAAGATGAAGGTTATCGGGTCCTGGCCAGCAAAATCATCGTTGAAGAGGTGGAGAGCGAAGACCACCAGATTGCTCTTCAAGAAGTGATGCAAGTCGCTGAAGACGCCCAGATCGGTGACACCGTGGTGCTCGACGTTACCCCCGAGAAGGAAGACTTCGGCCGGATGGCTGCCGCCACAACCAAGCAGGTACTGGCGCAAAAGCTACGCGACCAGCAGCGCCGCATGATTCAAGAGGAATTTGCCGATCTAGAAGATCCCGTGCTCACAGCTCGTGTGATCCGTTTTGAACGTCATTCGGTGATCATGGCGGTGAGTTCTGGTCTTGGGCGCCCTGAAGTGGAGGCCGAGCTCCCACGCCGCGACCAGCTCCCCAACGACAATTATCGCGCCAACGCCACCTTCAAAGTCTTTCTGAAGGAAGTCAGCGAAGTGCCCCGACGAGGGCCTCAGTTGTTCGTTAGCCGCTCCAACGCCGGACTAGTGGTTTACCTATTTGAGAACGAGGTGCCCGAAATCCAAGAAGGCTCAGTGCGCATTGTGGCCGTAGCCCGTGAAGCCAATCCTCCTTCTCGTTCCGTGGGCCCACGCACCAAGGTGGCAGTTGACAGCATTGAACGTGAAGTGGACCCTGTCGGCGCCTGCATCGGTGCCCGCGGCTCACGCATTCAGCAAGTGGTTAATGAACTACGCGGCGAAAAAATCGATGTGATCCGCTGGTCACCTGACCCAGGTCAATACATTGCCAATTCCCTTAGCCCTGCTCGCGTTGAGATGGTGCGACTGGTGGATCCAGAAGGGCAGCATGCCCACGTCCTAGTCCCCCCAGATCAACTAAGCCTGGCCATCGGACGAGAAGGACAAAATGTACGCCTAGCAGCTCGTCTAACCGGATGGAAAATCGACATCAAAAACTCCCAGGAATATGACCAGGCCAGTGAGGACACCACCGTCGCCGAGCTGATTTCTCAGCGAGAGGAAGAAGAGGCTCTCCAACGCGATGCCGAAGCCCGCCTGGCAGCTGAACAAGCCACCCGAGCAGAAGAGGATGCACGCCTAAGAGAGCTTTACCCCCTACCGGAAGATGAAGAAGAGTATGACCAAGAAGAACCTGCTAAGACGATGGCTGAAGACGAAAATGAATCCGACGGCCAATCTGACGACTTGAGCAACCAACCTGACGCCTCAAGCGAACAACGCTCAAATGAAGAATCACTAGAAGAAGAGGACAGAGCTCGGTGAACCAACGCCCCGTCCTGCGTCGCTGCGTGACCTGTCGTCAACTGCTGGATCGCCAGCAGCTTTGGCGGGTGATACGCGACCATCAGGAGGGTGTAGTCCTCGATGAAGGGATGGGTCGTTCGGCCTATCTCTGTCCAAACGAGGCCTGCCTAGAGGAGGCACTCCGCCGCAAACGTCTACAGAAAGCCCTGCGTTGCCAGGTGCCCAACAGCGTTGTGGAGGTGCTGCAAAAGCGGCTTAATCACTCCTTTGATTCCGCCGCTGAGGCAAAATAAACAATGGCCCCGACTTGCTTGGAGCCCCGAGGCACTTCGTGCCCGGACCGACAGGAGCTTTTAATGACCAGCAGCGGCAAAATCAGAATTTATGAGCTGTCCAAGGACCTAGGCCTTGAGAACAAGGACGTGCTCCATGCCGCTGAGAAACTCTCAATTGCGGCCAAGAGCCATAGCAGTTCCATCAGTGACGATGAAGCAAAGCGCATCCGTGGCCTTTTGCGCCAAGGCTCCGCTGCTAATTCAGCTCCACCAAGCAAGTCGGAACCTGAAAAGACAATTCTGTCGGTGAAAAAAGCAGCGCCCACTGCCATTAAGGACGTTGCACCACCTATTCGAAAAGCTACAAGCAGCTCAGAGATCAGTCACGTCAAGCCATCAGCGCCTGCAAACCCCATACCAACAAGCCCTGCACGACCCTCAACGGAATCGGTGGCTCATCCTGCTCCACCGACTCGCCCAGCAAACCCCACTCCAACCCCGACAAGCTCGCCACCTAAAACAGCAGCTCGACCGATCAACGCTCCTATCAGTCGTCCAGCAATCCCCAGCCGGCCTACCGCTCCTACACCAAGATCAGCAAACAAACCCTCCTCCCCCGTGCCTCCAAGCGCGGGGGGCAAAGACCCACGTGCCGGTCAGACGTCTACTACGAGTAAAGCAACCACCGTTAGTGGAGGAGGCCCTCGTCCCAAAATCGTCTCTAGGCCCCAATCGCCAACAGCGCCAGGACGCAGCGCACCCCCGGCCAAGCCATCAATCCCATCTGAGCGCAAAGCTCCAAAGCCAGAACTGGTGGGACGCCCTAAACCAAAGCGTCCTGTCGTAGCCCCTCCGAGCCGACCAGATCCAGAGGGACAACGCCCTGACAAAAAACGACCCGGAATTAGTCCACGACCGATCGGTGGACCAAATCAGCGCGCTAACACGTCGCAGCGCCCCGGCGCGCCCATACGGCAAGGCAAAACCAGACCAGGACAGCCTCGTTCTGCCGGCAACACCCTCGAATTAGTGGGCAAGCCCATTCGGCGTGATCGATCCGACGCTGGCTCAGCAGGACGGGATAGCAACAACCGCCCAGGAGCCCCCACCCGCCCAGGCATGCCTACCGGCATGCGCAAACCGGTGGCACCTGGAGAGCTGATGCAGCTTCAAAAGCCCACCGGTCGACCTGGCACACCACCGCCACGACGACCGGACGGAACCAGCGTCGGAACCCGCGGAGGATCCGAGGGAGCCACTCCACCAGTGGAACGCACTGCCACAGCACCCACAGCACCCAAAAGGCCTGGTCACCGCCCCGCTCAAGCCCCTGCTGCCGGAGCCCCAAGGAGGCCCGGTAGACCGGAGTGGGACGACAGCGCCAAGCTGGAAGCTCTACGCAACAAGTCTCCCCAGAAGCAGCGCCAGAAGGTGCACATCATTGGGGAAAATGATGATGCCCTAACCGCAGAAACCAGCGGCTACGCAGGAGAAAAACAGGCCGTCGTTCTGACGGCAAGCCTGGCCCGGCCCGCCAAACCAAAATCGCAGAAAAAGCCCGCCTCCAAACCCGTGGCGGCATTACGCAAACGCAAAAAAGAAACCACCCGACAAAGGCAACGCCGACGGGCAATGGAGCTGCGTGCAGCACGCGAAGCGAAGCAAGTCAGGCCAGAAATGCTGATTGTTCCGGAGGCCAACCTCACAGTGCAGGAGCTGGCAGACATGCTCAGCATTGAAAGCTCTGAGATCATCAAATCCCTTTTCTTCAAAGGGATTACCGCCACAGTCACCCAGTCACTAGATCTTCCCACGATCGAAGCAGTGGCCGAGGAGTTCGGGGTGCCTGTCCTCCAGGACGACATCGAGGAGGCAGCCAAAAAGACAACGGAGATGATTGAGGAGACTGATCTAGCCCACCTGATCCGCCGTCCACCTGTGGTGACCGTGATGGGTCATGTCGATCACGGCAAAACCAGCCTGCTGGATGCAATCCGCAAAGCCAGGGTTGCCGCGGTTGAAGCCGGAGGCATCACCCAGCACATCGGCGCCTATCAAGTGGAGATCGATCATGGCGGTCAGCCCCGCAAGATCACATTCCTTGACACCCCAGGCCACCAGGCTTTCACTGCCATGCGCGCCCGCGGCACCAAGGTCACGGACATAGCAGTACTAGTGGTTGCTGCTGACGATGGTGTACGCCCTCAGACCCTCGAGGCCATCAGCCACGCACGCGCTGCCAAGGTTCCGATCATTGTGGCGATCAACAAAACGGACAAGGAGGGAGCCTCTCCAGAACGGGTCAAGCAGGAACTTTCTGATCAGAACCTGCTCTCCGAAGAGTGGGGAGGTGATGTGGTGATGGTTCCCGTAAGTGCCATCAAGGGCGAGAACATCGACAAACTTCTCGAGATGATTCTGCTGGTCACCGAAGTTGAGGATTTGCAGGCCAACCCTGACCGTCTGGCCAAAGGCACCGTTATCGAGGCTCACCTCGACAAGGCCAAAGGGCCTGTTGCCACATTGCTAATCCAGAACGGCACCCTCAAAACCGGAGATGTACTCGCCGCCGGTCCAGTGCTTGGCAAGGTGCGAGCCATGGTCGACGACAGCGGAGCCCGACTCAAAGAAGCTGGTCCGTCTGGTGCCGTAGAGGCCCTCGGCTTCAGCGAAGTGCCAACAGCCGGAGATGAATTTGAGGTCTACCCAGATGAGAAGTCAGCAAGAGTCGTTGTGGGAGAACGCGCCTCCGATGCCCGTGCCACCAGGCTGGCCCAACAGATGGCCTCAAGGAGGGTGTCCCTCGCAGCCATGTCTGGCCAAGCAAGCGATGGCGAACTCAAGGAACTCAACCTGATTCTCAAAGCCGACGTTCAAGGCAGTGTGGAAGCCATCTTGGGATCCTTGGAACAATTGCCGAAGGATGAGGTACAGGTTCGCGTGTTGCTCTCCGCGCCGGGTGAAATCACCGAAACTGATGTGGATCTTGCTGCTGCATCCGGGGCTGTGATTGTGGGCTTTAACACATCTATGGCCTCTGGAGCCAAGCGGGCCGCGGATGCCACGGGTGTAGACGTTCGTGATTACGACGTGATCTACAAGCTTTTGGAAGACATCCAGATGGCTATGGAAGGTCTACTAGAGCCAGAACTGGTGGAAGAATCGCTTGGAGAAGCAGAAGTGCGTGCCGTCTTTACCATCGGCAAGAGCGCCGTTGCGGGCTGTTACATCACCGCAGGCAAGCTGCAGCGCAACTGCAGAGTGCGCGTACGGCGTGCCAAACAAGTGGTATTCGAAGGCGATCTCGACTCCCTACGCCGCAATAAAGACGACGTCAAGGAGGTGGCCACAGGCTTCGAGTGCGGCATCGGCTGTGATCGCTTTGCTAACTGGGAAGAACGCGACATCATTGAAGCTCACAAACTAGTCACCAAGCGACGCACGCTTAGTAGCTCATGAGGTTTCGCCCCACCTACAACTTGTTGTGATTGCCCAACGCGAACCACTGCTCTGGCTTCAGCTCATCGCTATTGGGGCGATCCCGATAGAAATGCTTTTACTGAGACTGGTTTTAGCCGGGGCAGATCTGGGGCCTGTTCCAGTCTTCGAACGTCTACTCACCTGGGCTGTAGCGGTGTTAACGCCAACCCTCGTCCTCTGGAAACGCCCTGCCGACTGGGGATCACTACTGCTACTGCGGCGCCCACTGAGTCAACGCTCAGAGGCCCAGCGTCAGCTCAGTGGTCTTCAGCAGAGCTTGATCCCTCGCTTGAGCCTCTTGGTTGGATCAACAGCCCTACTCGCGATGTTCTGGTGGATCGATCAATCTTCCATTTTGGTAATGGACCTCTCGCCATTACAAGGCAGCTCTAGACTGGTCACACTGCTTACGGCCATCCCCCTACTTGCTCTCGTTCTTTGGCAGTGGCAACAGCTCACCCAGAGCCTCTGGCTTCTAACCCGCTCCGACCAGGAACTTGCCCAGGCCCCCTCTTTAAGCGAAGAACAACTTCAGCATGAACGACTTTGCCTGGGGTTGAGTCTGCTCACCATGCCGGCACTCCAAACCACTCCTTCAAGTTCCGCGACGGCGATCAATCCAAAGCAACCCACCAGTAAGGAGAAGCGCTCCGATCTGAATGGAGACATCAGAGAGGGGAACAATGCTCCCGGAAGAGGCACGCAAGCCCATCGTCAACAGACCGATACAGGCGGAAGCGAAGAAAGCGAACCAGAACACCCGCCGGAAACCCCGCCAAGGGCTGAGTGACTCTTGGATCAGTCGTTCTCTTAGCTCAGGATCCAACTTTGAGCCAGGACCAGAAGAATCGCCCAACAGTTCAAAAGCGCAATGCTTGAATGTTAAGTTCCGCTCACTGCCGGTGTAGCTCAGGGGTAGAGCAACTGATTCGTAATCAGTAGGTCGCAGGTTCAATTCCCGTCACCGGCATCACTCTTTGCAATCTTTCTCAGAGACCTTGGAGCAACATGCCTTTTAAAACCCAAAGGTATATACGATCCCTATAGCCAAAAGCCAACCATGAGCAAAATACTAAAAAAGGCATATTTAGACCTGATTGCTCCTCAAGCAGCAGCCAGCTTTTAACATATCTGAGCAACAATTGGCCAAATCATCGCTTATCCACTAGAGAGAATGCCTTCAAATCTTTCATCTAGCTTAGAAAAGCTTTAAGCAAGTATAGCACTATTCCTAAAGAATCATCCAATACTTTCATCGCCTAACCCTTAACAGGGTGATCACTAAAAAAGAGCGCAAAAGGGCAAGCTTCATATGTTATTACACTTAACAATGGCCTAAAAAATGAAATACGAGAAGAAATCTAGAATCATCCAAAGAGGTTCAGTAAACACTTTTGCCAAAAGAAACCAAAAACAGCCGCATACGACTTCTGCTCTGCCCAGGCTATCGATCTAGAATGCACCATAAATCAAAGCAGATCATCAAAGGTCCCTATGAAGAATCAACAGACCTTCCAAAAGATCATTGCTGATCAAAGAAAGGAAATTAAATTAAAACCAGGTTTCTGAACTGATTGTCAGAGCTATTCAGCCTAGCTCTCGAGCAAAACTTTGCTGACATGATCCTGTCTCAAAACCATTAAAGCAGTTCCAGTTTGTGTAATCACTGAATCCAACAAGATCGCTGTTGAAGCACCAATGATTGTCGCTACAAAAATGGCAATCATTCCTTTGCCAAGCTCAGTAGATTGCTTCATCTTTTGCATGGTGTGACTCTAATCACTGCAAACAATCTCTTCCATATCTGCCGTCTAAGCATTGTTCTGAGTCAAACCTGATTGTGAGATTGATCACATATCAGAAGATCAGCCCTGCCGGCGAAAGCAGGCATTGGCCTCACAGTCCTCTGGAAATTAATTGGTTTTGCTGCACATTAAGCAGACCTGCCCTCCAGTAGTGGCCTTTACATGCCTAAACAAGCGAGCAGCAGCAAAGAGAGTTCAAGTAGCCCAATAGCAATCCCTTGAATTAAGGCATAAATCATCCGAAATTAGCCTAACAAGACTAATCGCCTGTACTCATCTTTAATACTATTCAAAAGCAGCCATTTAAATCATCGCATTCTCGCACACCTAGGCCTGCAATAGGCACAAGAAATTTCCAAGGATCACTAAAAAATGCACCATTCTTTATTGAACATCATACTACTCAATAATTTCGAAAGAGTGAACATCCTCAAAGACGAGTGCTGAGCAAATCTTGTAATCTTGAGTTGCTATAGCTGTCAATTCAAAGGCAATCATTAATCCTTGCCATAGAAGTTAATCCAATTCAGTATTCTACACAAGTGTTAGAAGATCTCCTCTAATTACAGCTATCAACATCTGGGACAATAGTCCAACAAACTAGAAGTTCACCTAGGCGAGGTCATTAGAGGCATGGAATCCACTCGCTTGAAGCGAATGCACGACAGTTACAAAAAGGACGCCCAGATCGATGAAGTGTTTGTCGTCCTGACGATCGGCGCCAGCATGATTGCCACCTTGGGCCTGCAGGCCAACAGTGCTGCGGTGGTGATTGGAGCGATGGTTGTCGCCCCATGGATCGAGCCCCTACGAGCAAGTGCCTTCGCCGTGTTAATTGGCGACATAAGACTGTTGATGGATGCCCTACTAAGCCTCTTCGTAGGAGTGTTCATTACCATCTTGCTCTCCGCCTTGCTGGGAGAAGTCGCGAACCTCCCAAAATTGGGTTCGGAAGTCTGGGACCGCACGAGTCCAAACCTGCTCGATCTAGGCATCGCCTTAGTCGCAGGTGCAATGGCCATATACGCAAAGTTGCGCAGAGACGCCGTGAGTTCCCTCGCAGGCACAGCCATTGCCGTGGCTCTCGTTCCACCGGTCTGTGTGATGGGTCTATTAATTTCTTATCAAAAGTGGGGCGATGCCTTTGGGGCCGGATTGCTATTCGCTACCAACCTGCTCGGTATTCTTAGCGGTGGGCTTGTGATGATGGCCTGGAAAGAACCCTCCTTTCTTCATCGACTACGAGAAAGCAACCTCAGCGCCGCCAAATTTTTAGTGACGTTTGGCTTAACAGCACTACTGCTGATCCCCCTAACCAAACAGTTTGTGAGCCTTGTTGGCGAAAAGGATAGGGAGCAGACGCGCGACCAAATTCAACGCACGATTGAGACCTTTCTGAAGCGAGAGACCCTGACCTTCGGTGGCAAGGAGGCGAAGGCAAAAGTGGCAAGCCTTGAGATCACCTGGGAAAAGAACCCACCAGAGATTCTTCTTGTGGTATTAGTCACCAACCCAGCCCAGCCCAGCCTCAAGCAGGTTTCAGCTGTACAGAAAGAAATCAACAAACGCCAAGAGTTGGATTACCAACTCATTGTTCAACGCGTTGTTGTTGTAGAAGGTCCTCCCGAGGAACCCAATCTGATCACAGGGAAAGAAGGGAAACTGATCAAAGATCCCACTCCAGAACTCACCAAAAACACCATTAAAGACACAGAAGAACAATTTCCAACACAAGAACTAGGCCTAGATCAGGAGCAAAAAAATATGCAACAAAGCACTGATGAAGCGACAACTCAACCAGCTGAGGCCAAGACTCCCTGAAGACCTAAGACTTTCACTTTAGCTTTAAACCTGATTGGAACATTGTTGTTTTGATTCGTTCAGCAGCTCCCTGAGTTAAATGATCTGAGCTAATACACCAGAACAATCATAAAAAAACCCCCTCTTGAGAGGGGGTTTTGAGGTTCAGCTGCTGCCAAACCTTGTATTGGTGATGATCAGATCAGCCAATCGCAGGAGCAATCAGAGCCACAGGTGTGGACTCAGCAGCTGCCAGGTCGAGAGGGAAGTTATGAGCATTACGCTCGTGCATCACTTCCATACCGAGGTTGCTGCGGTTGAGCACATCAGCCCAGGTTGGTACAACTCTGCCTTGGGCATCGAGAACCGACTGGTTGAAGTTAAAGCCGTTCAAGTTGAAGGCCATAGTGCTAATACCCAGTGAGGTGATCCAGATGCAGATCACCGGCCAGGCAGCCAGGAAGAAGTGCAGACTGCGGCTGTTATTGAAGCTGGCGTACTGGAAGATCAGACGACCGAAATAACCGTGGGCAGCCACGATGTTGTAGGTCTCTTCCTCTTGGCCGAACTTATAGCCGTAGTTCTGAGACTCGGTTTCGGTGGTTTCACGAATCAACGATGAGGTCACCAGTGAACCGTGCATGGCGGAGAACAAACTGCCGCCAAACATTCCTGCCACACCAATCATGTGGAAGGGATGCATGAGGATGTTGTGCTCTGCCTGGAACACCAACATGAAGTTGAAGGTTCCAGAGATGCCTAAAGGCATGCCATCCGAGAAGGAACCCTGACCAACGGGATAGATCAGGAAAACAGCAAAGGCTGCCGACAGCGGTGCGCTGTAGGCCACACAGATCCAAGGGCGCATGCCCAAGCGGTAGGAGAGTTCCCATTGGCGACCCAACCAGCAACAAATGCCGATCAGGAAGTGGAACACAACAAGCTGGTAAGGACCGCCGTTGTAAAGCCACTCATCAACAGAAGCAGCTTCCCAAATGGGATAAAAGTGCAGGCCGATGGCGTTGCTGGAAGGAACAACAGCACCAGAAATGATGTTATTGCCGTAGAGGAAAGAGCCAGCAACAGGCTCACGGATACCGTCGATATCAACCGGCGGTGCCGCAATAAAGGCAATAGTGAAGCAGATGGCAGCTGCCAACAGCGTGGGAACCATCAGGACACCGAACCAACCCACATAAATGCGGTTATTGGTAGAGGTGACCCAATTGCAGAAGGACTCCCAGCCACTGAGGCGACCACTGCGAATGGTGGTGGTCATTGAGTTAAGTAAGAAAAAGAGCCCCCGAAGGGACAGCTAAAAACGCAGGAAAACCTGCCAGAGCTAATTGTAAAGGAACATTGCGCAATCTGTAAATGGATTGCGCTGGAAAAGATGTAGTCCTTGGCATCCACCAGAAAACCCCAGGAAAACTTAAGTTTTTTAGCGATGGATCCCTGCAGCAGCTCTTGGCTCTGATCCCCTGACAAACATGCAAGGCGTCGCCTTAAAGAGATTGCACCACTCTCCATGGTTCATCCTCGACGCAAAAGGCTTGAGGCTCAAGCTGAGCTCAACAACTGGAGCCAAAGCCTGGCGCAGACAAGCTGAACCCACTAGTAGTGGTTTACAACTCCTAATTGCATGCCGAGAATTGCGCCTGCTCTTTTTTCGACCCTCATGATGGTGGCTGGACTAATGGCCATCACAGGATGTCGAAAAAATCAGCCCTCATGGACTACAAGCCAAGCTGAAGCGATCAATCGTCTTGAACTCAGGCTGGATCAGCTCGAGCATCGAATAGGGCAAACGACCCCCTCCGCTACCGACACCAACAGCAAGACCCCCGCCGGGCCGGTGAAGTCACTCACCTTTCGCATGGAATCAACTGATGGCCGCCTAAGGGTTTACTGGGCCGACGGCAGTGACAGCGACCTCCTTTGCACGAAAGAACAATCGACGCGGGTTCAATGGGCATGTGGCTGATTTCAGGCACAGCCGATCACACCTCTAAACAAACACTGATAAACCTTTGATGGGTTTAGGAAACAACATGCAGATGATGAGATGTTTTCCTCCCGCTTAAGGGCAGCTGCCCCTCTTGCAGCTGCCGTGATAGTCGTCGGGTCATCTGGTCTATCCCATGCACAGAACAGCCTGCCGCTAGCCCAACCAAGAGCAGCAAACCTGGCGCGAATGCGCGCCGAATTGCTCAATGGCGGCCTAGGTGCCTATCGAGCCGATCAGTGCATGTATGTCACCGGAGCCGAAGAATGTCTTGTCTCAACAACCAATGAAGGGTTCCGATTTCAATTCCGAGGGGGGGCTCCAGGCTGGCAACAGCTCAGCCCAGCAGAGCCAACCCTTGAAACCGAGGTGATCATCTCTCGTGATGGTGATCGCATCCTCTCCGTCCCCTACAACGGCCCATTGCGTCACCCTCGCCAACCATAAAAACCTTCGGTTTTTGAGCAGACCAAGCGACGCGTTCTTGCTATTAGATGGGTTGAGCCTTCGAGCAAAGCGATGTCTCTTCGCACAATCTCACTCGTCATAGCCCTTAGTGGAACTGCCTGCTTGGCCGATCTAGCGACACCGACCCACGCCCAAGACCAGCTTCCTTCCTCCCAGATCCGCGCCCTCAACCTGGCCCGTGGCACCGCGGTCAAAGAAAACGGCGGTCTTTCGGTTTACCAACCGGCGCCTTGCATGTTTGACACCAGCAATGGTGGTAACGATTGCCTGATCAGAAACACCATCAATGGCTACACCTATAGCTTCTTAGGTGGGGCCCCAGGCTGGTCGGAATATGGCAATGAACCGACCACAGAAACCGTCATTCAGATTGCCCCCGACGGAAGGTCTGTCAATCAGATCATCTACAACGGTCCCCCTCGTTAACAGTCGACTAACTGCTGCAGGGCCCCTTGCCATTGCTCAGGCAGGGGGCAGACCTCTCGACAGGTCAGGCTCATGGCGATGTGCTTTTCAACGTAGGCCGCCTCGTTGATAAAAACGGGGATGGGAGAATCTCGACCTTCAAATCTGAACACCTCTCCATCTGGCCAGAGAAACAAGGGGGCGCCCATCTGCAGAGGCTGCCAATCACGGCCCTGAAGAGATGGATGCACACATGCAGCAGGCTGGCCCAAGGCATCACGGGGCAGGTCCAGACTACCCAGATGAGAGTGCACCACAAACTCATCTGGGTAGGTCGGCGATCCAGATGCAACGCTGCTCAGAGCCTCGAGACAGGCCTGAACAGCAAGTCGTGTCTGTTCAATAATGCGGGCCTTTAACAGGCCCTGGGGAACAGGACCGATTTCAATCACTAAGCCACAGGGCCAGCGCTCCACCAAAAACCCCTGCTGGTCATCATCCCCATCATGCAGATAGATAGGCAAACCCAAGCGAGCCTGAATCAATGCTGCTAAAGCCAAGTCAACCGACCGTCGGCCATAAACCACAAGAGTGCTTCCCATTGCTGAAGTGGTGCTGTGCAAATCAATAACGATCTGGCAAGGGGTTGATCCCTCTGGACCAAAAAAACTAAGCAACTGCTTGGCACGAACAACCTCTCGATCCAAGATGCTGGGAGATCTGAGCAAGTCGAGCCGAAAGCTGCGGTTGAGATCGCAATCCAAATAACGCCGGCCCAACGCAAGAGCCTCTGGATTACCGATCACCGGCACCACACCAACACCATGGGTGTTGATCAGCTCAGGGGTCTGAGACCATTGATCGAGAAGCCAGGGACCGTTGATTTCATTGCCATGAGTACCCGCCACCAGAAGCACCTGAAGGCCAGACATCAAGATTCGATCGCAATCCTCAGCCTGACCGAAAATGGCTGCAAAGGGAACAACCATGTCGATCCCCCCCGCAATCGTTGCCGCAGCACGCATGGGCTGGCACTGGCAATGGATTCAATTAATGAACGGTCTTGCTCCAGCAGATGCCAAGGGGAACTATCAGCGCCCCCCCAGCCAGCATCAGCAAGCAAGATTGCCCGCAGAGCAAGAGCTGAGCAACAGATCAGCAGACCAATACCCACGCCTGATCATTGGGCGCAGCTGTCCTTGGGCACATCGCACCTGGCTGGTGCTTCAACTGCGCAACCTTCAGAGCAGCCTCACCCTGCACCTGGCACGCGCCGACCACAAGGCCGGCCGTTGGCAATTAGATCCAGCCTGGTTGGGCTGCAATTCTCTACTTGCCCTTTACCAACGCTGTGGCTCCCCACCCAGCCATCGCGCCACTGTTCCGGCCCTGGTCGATCCAGGCACCATGACATCCCAATCACCGCAGCTACTCGGTAACGAAAGTGCCCAACTCGTGGAAGTTTTGAACCTTTGGCCGGCGGCTAAAGATGCTCCCGACCTAGCCCCCTCCAATCTTCAAGGTGAGATCAATGGCTGGCAAAAGCTTCTTCAGCCCGCTGTCAACGATGGTGTCTATCGATGTGGTTTTGCACGCAACCAAGCGGCTTACGACAAGGCCTGTAACGAGCTATTCGACACCCTTGCGCAAGTGGACCGCAGCCTCTCCAATAAGGGTCCATGGCTTTGTGGAGACCAACTCACCCTGGCTGACGTGAGGCTGTTCCCGACCTTGATCCGCTGGGAGATGGTCTATGCACCACTGTTTGGCTGCAGTCAACAGCCCCTTTGGGCCTTCCCTCATCTCTGGCATTGGCGCCAAAGGCTTCTGGCCCTCCCAGGTGTAGCCAAAACCTGTGATTCGCAGGCCTGGCGTCAGGACTATTTCGGCGCACTCTTTCCTCTACATCCGAGCAATATTGTTCCGGCCGGTCCTGATCTGGCCAAACTGGTAAATGCATCAGCCCCTGATCAGCGATGACCAACAACACACAATCCTTGAATTCAGACATCGCCGCTATGGCAGAGAAGGAGTTTGAGGGTGTTTATGGCCGCTACAGGATCACCAGCACTGACGAATTGGAAGTGCAGCGCTACCGCCTTGCTTTACTGCTCTGCGGTGTGGCCTTCACAGCAGGGCTGGGCCAGTGGCTGATGATTGGGCCAACATGGGCATGGCTATGGCTACTACCGATGTCAATCGGTCTGGGCTTAGCTCTTAATTGGATTCACATCTACCTCCGCCCGCTACACCAGGCACTGAAGTTGTTATGGGCTTTGGGCTGCCTAGGTGCCGTCGTGATGGCATGGAGTGTCGGTACTGACACGATGCTCTCAACGGTGACCGCAGAGCCTGCTTGGATCTGGGCGATCGGCCCTTTGTTTGCAGCACTCACTGGGGTTGGATTCAAAGAATTCTTCTGCTTCGGCCGACCAGAGGCAATTGGTCTCACCCTGCTCATCCCAATAGCCCTATTGGGTCATCTCAGCGGGTTAATGAGTGGCTCAATCGTGATGGGATTACTGGGCTCTGCCGCTCTACTGCTGCTGGTGTTAGCCCTGCGAAAGTTCGGCATGGACGCCGCTGCTGACGTCGGTGACAAGAGTGTGTTTGCTTACCTGAGCAATCCGCAAGCTAACGAAGCTCTGTGAGCCTGATCAGCCTGATAGAGGCCTCGAAAGACTTCGGCATCAACACCCTGTTTGCCGACCTCACCCTGCACATCAACGAAGGAGAACGACTAGGGCTGATCGGACCGAATGGAGCCGGGAAATCGACGCTACTGAAGGTGCTCGCCGGAAAGGAACCCCTAGGAGAGGGTGAAAGGAGGTGCTCAGCGCGATTACGGGTAGAGCTCGTGGGACAGGAGAGCGCTGTAAACCCTGGCCATACGGTGCTGCAAGAAGTCTTGGCCGGGTGCGGTGAAAAGAGAGAGCTTCTGCTGCGTTTCAACGAGCTCAGCAATTCGATGGCCCGCAACCCCAACGATGCAACGCTTTTGGCTGAGTTAGGACAAGTCAGCCAGCGGATGGATGACGCCCAGGCCTGGAGCTTGGAACAGCAATGTCAAGAGGTCCTTCAACGTCTTGGTATCACCGATCTAGAGCGGCCGGTTAAAGAACTCTCTGGTGGGTATCGCAAGCGTGTCGGCCTTGCCTCCGCCTTGGTCGCCAGACCTGACGTTTTGCTGCTCGATGAGCCCACCAACCATCTCGATGCGGCAGCAGTGGAGTGGCTACAAAGTTGGCTCGATCGCTTTCCAGGCGCTTTGGTGCTTGTCACCCACGATCGTTACGTGCTCGATCGGGTGACACGCCGCATGGTGGAAGTAGATCGAGGCAAAGCCCATAACTATGCCGGCAACTACAGCACTTTTCTACAACAAAAGGCCGAACTTGAAGCTTCAGAAGCCTCCACTGCTCAAAAGTTCAAAGGGGTTTTAAGACGAGAGCTGGCCTGGTTACGACAGGGTCCCAAAGCACGCAGTACCAAGCAGAAGGCACGCCTGCAGCGAATTGCGGAGATGCGCGCAGAACCATTGCCTCAACTGCGGGGTTCCTTGAAGATGGCGAACGTAAGCAGGCGCATCGGCAAGCTAGTGATTGAGGCGGAAGCCCTGCAAGTCACGGCCAATGGCAAGCCCGACAGTCCTCTGCTTCTAGACAACTTCACCTACAGCTTTAGTCCAGAAGACCGCGTTGGCATCATCGGCCCCAATGGCAGTGGCAAATCCACATTGCTTGATTTAATCGCCGGCAGACGCCAACCCAACGGTGGAACACTGCGATTAGGTGAAACAGTGCACCTGGGATATCTCGACCAGCACACCGAGGACATCACCAAAGGCAAAGGCCTAGATCGCAAAGTGATCGATTTTGTCGAAGAAGCTGCCTCTCAAATCATTCTGGGAGAAGAACAAATTACGGCCTCTCAACTACTGGAACGCTTCCTATTTCCACCGGCTCAGCAGCACAGCCCCCTGGGGAAGCTCTCTGGGGGAGAACGACGCCGACTCACACTCTGCCGGATGCTGATCCAAGCACCGAATGTGCTGCTGCTTGATGAACCCACCAACGACCTAGATGTCCAAACACTAAGCGTGCTGGAAGATTTCCTTGAGGATTTCCGCGGCTGCGTTGTCGTGGTCTCTCATGACCGCTATTTCCTCGATCGCACAGTTGATCGTCTTTTCAACTTTGAGAATGGGCAATTAAAACGTTTTGAGGGCAATTACAGCGCCTTTCTTGAACAGCAACGACGACAAGAGCGAGGTCTCAACGAAGCAAATGAGCCCAAATCGATCAGACTTTTGAAGGATTCTGGCCCATCTAGAATATCCACAAGATCCTCTCAAGAGGCAGAAAGCTCTTCATCCCAAGCCACAGAAAACAGCAAGCCAAGACGTCGAAGCTTCAAGGAATCACGTGAACTAGAAGCTCTAAACATTGACATCCCACTGCTTGAAGCCAAGCGTTCTAACCTTGAGGCTGCTTTGTCCTGTGGCGACGAAGACTTAACTCTTCTTAGTCAACAATTAGCCGAGCTAGTCGAAACATTGCACAGAGCTGAAGAGCGCTGGCTCGAACTCAGCGAACTGACTGCATAAGACGGCGCCAACGTCGATGATTCTAGCGCAATTCTGCATCATCTTATGTCCTTGCGAACAAGACTGGTGAGTTAGTCGGAGTATCACAACATTGACAACTGGTTGCCGTCTATTGATCAGAGGGAGGCATCTCTAAGGCACTGATCCAGAAAACAAGTTTGACCCGTATCCTTCAACCTCTGCCAAATTCATGGCAGTTGGGCGGCAATCATCTACAGAACAATGCTGGGCCATCAGTTCCCCAATCTGTCTCAGATATAGATCTTGCGACCAATCCACATGGTTGTAATTGGAAGCCTCGCAAGCTTCAAAATGGACCCAAAGCGTTGACTGACAAAGCCAGAAGAAACGCATTGCTTCCACTCCAATACATCCGCGAAGCTGAGGCCACTGCGCTTTTGCCTCTTTGCAGAGAGCTCGCAAAACGTTTCTGGCCCGTTCATCCAGAACATCCTTTACTGCTGATCGATGAAATGGCGATCCTGCCGGTCTCTGATCCGTACCATGCCATCAGCCTCAATCTGCCTAATCAGCTAGGAGCCAATGGTGAAAAGCCTTGGCAATGGTGTTGTAACGGAAACCAAGTCAGGCCTCCCCCCATGGCGCAACCGATCAAAGTGCTTATGTTGTGGCAGTGATAGAGGCCGGCGCAGGCCAAGACCCTATGAAAACCATCGACGAGCACATTCAGAAGGATCAATCTGAGATCCAAGACGCCAAAGCCCAAGGCAACGACGCCAAGGTGCGCCATCTCACCGACGAAATCCATTCCCTTGAGGAATACAAGGATCACCATCCAGAAGATAAACACGACCCCAATGCCCTGGAATTGTTCTGCGATGCCAATCCAGATGAGCCCGAGTGTCGCGTCTACGACGACTGAGTTGATCCCCAAAAGAAAACTGGGCTCAGAATGATCTAAAGCGGGCATAAGCCCGCTTTTTTTGTTAACGAACTGAGCGAGGATCAACATCTTGATCCAGTTCAAACATCCTCATTGAAGTCAGACGGACTACTGGTGAGTGAGCAGACAACCGCTTCCTCATTCCTCATTTCTCGAACTTCAGCAATGGGACGTCCCATCCGCCGCAGAGCCTCAATCTCCTGATGGGTCTGGCAACGGGCAATCTCCTTGCCCTGCTGATCAAAGCAGCTGTAAAAGGTCATGACATCAATGGTTTCACTCCAGTTATGACCAATGACCCGCGAACACACAAGTCTGGATATGGTCTGGCAGACCTGAAAACCTCAGACGCCAAGTTCCTTCCATACCTGCGCCAACAGCCCCTCAAGGCCTAGACCCATGGCCGCAGAAATCAAAATCAAGCTTCGACCACTCGCTGCCTGAAGGGCATCAACCAGCTGATCTTGATGCTGTTCATCCAATAACTCCTGTTTATTGAGCACCAACAGCCGTGGCCTTTCAACCAAGTCATGGCCATAAGCAACCAGCTCCTTTTCAACCACCAGCAAGTCTTCAACTGGATCTTCTGCGCCACCATCCAACACATGAATCAACAGCCTGGTGCGTTCGATGTGGCGAAGGAAATCATGCCCTAGGCCTGCTCCTTGTGCTGCACCGGCAATCAGACCAGGGATATCAGCGAAAACTGTGCCATCTCCGCTGGGTCGACGCACCACACCGAGATTAGGCACCAATGTGGTGAAGGGATAATCAGCAATCTTGGGCCGGGCTGCCGAAAGCACAGAAATCAAAGTGCTCTTGCCTGCATTCGGCAAACCAATGATCCCCACCTCTGCTAATAACTTGAGTTCCAATTGAAGGAACCATTCCTCCCCATCGCGCCCTTCCGTGAATTTCTCAGGAGCACGGTTTCGATTACTGAGGTAATGGGCATTACCAAGCCCTCCACGCCCTCCAAAAGCCACCACAAGTAGATCTTCAGATCGAGTGAGGTCACCCAGAAGGATGCCCGTGTAGAGATGACGCACTTCAGTGCCACATGGCACCTTGATGATCAAGTCTTTACCTGAAGCGCCGGTACAGCGATTCGGACCACCCCGCCGACCATCAGGCGCTGGGAAAAGTCTCTTGTACTTAAAATCCAGCAGGGTCTGAAGGTTGCCATCCGCTTCAAGAACGACGTTGCCGCCATTACCGCCATCCCCACCAGAGGGACCGCCAGCCGGCACATACTTCTCCCGCCTAAAAGCCATGATCCCATCGCCACCGCGACCGGCTCTAACGGTGATACGTGCCTGATCTATGAACTGCACTGCAAGCGCCCAGCTTGGCCAAGCTCCAACCCTAGGATCAGCTTGATCGGGGAACTGTGAGTGGCCGGCGTTCGCTTCAAGGCTCTCAACAAGAGCTACCCAGGCAGGCGGAATGAACCCTCTGTTGAGGTCATTCGTCAACTGAATCTACAAATCAACGATGGTGAATTCCTTGTGCTTGTTGGCCCCTCCGGCTGTGGCAAAAGCACACTACTAAGGCTGCTCGCGGGCCTCGAAGCCCCTACAAGCGGCGAGATCTACGTAGGCAAACAACCTGTCTCGCAGCTACGACCTGCCCAAAGGGACGTGGCGATGGTGTTCCAAAACTACGCGCTTTATCCCCACTTAAGTGTGCGAGACAACCTGGTCTTCGGCCTACGGCGCAGCCAGCAGCGATCTTTAGGCCAACTCCTGCAAGACCAACTCCATCGCAAGACCCGCAACTTTCCTCCACTTCTGCAGGTTTCATCTATCCGAGAGCAACGAATCGAGCGCCGGACAAGGGAAGTTGCTGAAGCCCTGGAGCTTCAACCACTGCTCAATCGCCAACCCAAAGAACTCTCTGGCGGTCAAAAACAACGTGTTGCTCTCGGCCGGGCAATGGCGAGAGAGCCGTCTGTATTCCTGATGGACGAACCACTCAGCAACTTGGACGCAAAACTGCGCAACAGCACGCGCACTCAAATCGTTGACCTCCAGCGTCAACTTGGCACCACCACCATCTACGTCACCCACGACCAAGTCGAGGCGATGACGATGGGTCATCGGATTGCGGTACTGAATCAAGGGCAACTACAGCAATTAGGCACGCCAATCGAGCTCTATCAATGGCCATCAAACCTTTTTGTTGCGCAGTTCATCGGCAGTCCGCCCATGAACGTACTGCCAGTATTTGCTGGCCCCGCCAATACGCTCCTACTAGGTGATCGTCGCCTAGCGGTTGAAGGACCAATGGCCGAAGCGCTGCTGCATCTGGAAGAGGGGCAACCGCTCAGCGCTGGTCTTCGACCGGAGCATTTGCGCGTAGCTCCTTCCACCAATCGCAATCTCGCGGCAATCGTGAGTCATCTAGAAGTCTTAGGAAATGAACAACTGATCACCTGCAAACTTGTTGACGGGAACCATCTGGTTCAAGTGAGGGCCTCGCCCGAACTCTCGCTCAGTGCTGGAAGCAACCTGCATCTAGAGCCAGATCCTCGAGGCTGGCGACTGTTTGGTGCCGACGGGGAAGCCATCGCAATGACAGTTCAAGACAACACTGAACAAGACCCAAACGACCGCAAACTCCACTTGCCCATTCTGGGCTAATGCAGCCAAATCACACTGCAACCGGCTCCACCATCACCCTGATCCGCATCGTGGACGCGTTCCACATAAGGAACGGTCTCAAGCCACTGGCGTAGCCCCCGCTTGAGTTTGCCGCTGCCGATGCCATGAATGACCCATATCGGACCAGTGCTACTGCGCAAGTGCTCCTCAACGGCAACCTCGGCTTCATGCACACGCAGTCCGCGAACATCCACGGTGTTGCGGGTCGTGCGTACCTCCGCGCCACGGCCCAGACCTGAACGGACCTTCACCTTCACCACCAACTCTGGAGGACTTGGCTTCAGGCCATCAAGGCTTTCCACCCCTGACAGCTCCACAGTGCTGCGCATGACTCCACAACGCACCGTGAGTTGTTTGCCATCTTCAGAGATAGCAATCACTTCTGCCGCCTTGCCAAGGGCCAACAGCCGAATGCGCTCTCCCACCTCAGGACGCCAGCCCATGTGCTGTTTGCGTTGAGGCTGAATCCGATGGTCAGCCTGAATGCGACGCAAGCGCTGACCTGCACGTCGTGCGGACTCACCATCGGCACGACCCTCGCGCAACCGGCGAATCAACTGACGGACTTCCTTCTGCCCCTCTCGAATGGAGCTCTCCAGCTTCTGGCGACCTTGTTCCTGCAAAGCTGCAGACTGCTTGCGCTGCTTCTGCCAGCGACTGAGAAGTTCCTCATGCAGCAATTCCGTGCGTGCCAGCAGAGCCGCGGCATCTTCAGCAGCTGCCTGTTGAAGGCTGCGTTGCTCTTCAAGACCACGGATCACTTCATTCACCTCTCCATCACCACAAGGTCCCAGCAGCTCTTGGGCATGAGCAATCACTGCGCCGTCTAGGCCAAGCCGCATCGCGATACTGAGGGCATTACTGCGACCAGGGATTCCCCATTGCAGTCGATAGGTGGGCAACATCGTCTCGCCATCAAAGGCCACAGAAGCGTTTTCAAAGCGAGAATCGCCATATTTGAGTGCCTTGAGTTTGCCGAAATGAGTTGTCGCGATGGTCAGGCGAGCCCGGTCGGCAAGCGTGCGCAGCAGGGCTGTGGCCAGGGCCGTCCCTTCACTGGGATCAGTACCCGCCCCGACCTCATCAAGAAGCACCAAAGCTGGACCAGGCCCCTCGTTCAAGGCTTCAAGAATGCAGCCAATGCGCTTCACATGGCCACTAAAGGTGGAGAGATTCTGTTGTAGTGACTGTTCATCACCGATATCAGCAAGCACCTGAGCACACCAAGGCATTGATGGACTCCCTGTGCAAGGCAACAAGAGACCCGCCCGAGCCATCAGCAAGGCCAGGCCAACACTCTTAAGCGTGACAGTCTTTCCACCGGTGTTGGGTCCTGTAATCGCGACCACTTTCAGGGTGGAGGAGACCTCAACGCTGATCGGCACCACAGCTTCCCCATGGTCACGGCGATGCTGCCAAACCAGCAAGGGATGTCGCAGCTCCTGAAGGCTAAAAGGAGCTGCAGCCTCGGCATGCAACGTAGGGGGGACCCCACCAAGCCATTGACCATAACGGCCACGAGCCAGAGCCAAGTCGAGTTGAAGCAGAACCTCTGCCAGGCGCCCGATCGATACGCCGGCCTCAGCCACCGCCGCACTCAACTCCGCCAAGACGAGCTGCTGCTGCTCTCGGATACGACCATCCAATTCAGCAAGACGATTACTCAGGGTGATCACAACCTGAGGCTCAACAAAGACTGTGCTGCCAGATGCTGAGCTGTCGTGGACCAGGCCGGGGAGTTGAGACACTGCGGCGGCTTTCACCGCTAGCACTGGCCGGCCATGGCGATCTGCGATCACAGTGTCCTGCAGCATGGCCGCATGACGCCTGACCACCTCCTGTAGGCAATCACGACGTTCCTGACGCAAACCTTGCCACTGTCGTCGCAAGCCAGCGAGCTTGGAGCTGACGCGATCAGCCACCCGACCACCCTCTTCCAATGCAAATTTGAGTCGCCGTTCCAGCTCGGGCATCGTTGCGACATCCAGCAACAGTGACGAGATCGTGGGACGAAGCTCTGGATCATTAATCTGGCGGCGCAAGCGGCGCGCTGCTGCAAGGGTGTCGGCAACAGCTAAAAGCTCTTCCCCAGAAGCCACACCACCTTTTGAACAGCGAGCCAGGATATGGCCAAGGTCATGGACACCCTGAAAGCTGAGGCCTCCATCAATCAGACCATCCAAAGCACCGATCTCAAGAGTTTCTGCCAAGCGCAAACGGCTAGCAGACAAATCGGCAGGAAGCGACAAAGTCTGGCAATGACGCCGGCCCTGCAAGGTGCTGGCAAATCCAGCGAGGTGTTCACATAAGCGTGGCCATTCAAGCTGCTTGAGTGTGTCCTGAAAGGCAAGGGAAGCAGTCGAGACCTCAGAGCTCATGACTACAGCGCTCATTTCAACGCTGTTGCGCCCCACTGAACTTGAAAGCAGCCAATCATCCCTGCCGTAACCAAGCGGCTGCATCACAAGCGTGGTAGGTGAGGATCAAATCGGCACCAGCTCGCTTGAAACTCAACAAGGTTTCTAGAACCACCGCCCGCTCATCAAGCCAACCCCTTTCCGCAGCAGCCTTCACCATCGAATACTCGCCACTCACGTTGTAAGCAGCGATGGGTAACTCCGATTCTTCGCTTAAACGATGAATGATGTCGAGATAGGCCAGGCCAGGCTTCACCATGAGAATGTCTGCACCTTCCTGCTCATCGAGTTGAGCCTCAGTAATGGCCTCACGAGCATTGGCTGGATCCATTTGATAAGTACTCTTGTCTTTAGGGATTGGCTTGCCACCAGCCACGCGCGGGGCTGAATCAAGCGCCTCGCGAAACGGGCCGTAGTACGCCGAAGAGTATTTCGCTGTATAGCTGATGATCCCCACATGCTCAAAACCCTCGTCGTCAAGAGCTTCACGGATGGCGCCGACGCGGCCATCCATCATGTCGCTGGGTCCAATCATGTCAGCACCAGCACGAGCCTGAACCACCGCCTGACGACAGAGTTGTTCAATCGTCTCGTCGTTAAGCACCACACCCTCGGTGCTAACGATGCCGTCATGACCATCACAGGAATAGGGATCCAAAGCCACATCGGTCATCACTGTCATTTCCGGCAGCTCATGCTTGAGCTGCGTGATGGCCCGCGGAATCAACCCATGCTCATTGAAACATTCCGCCCCATCTTCAGTTTTGAGGCCCTCAGCAACTTTCGGGAAAAGCACCACACAACGAATGCCCAGCCCCCAGGCCCGTTGAACTTCTGCCATTAAGCGATCGAGGCTCCAGCGATTGGTTCCTGGCATGGCACCGATCGGCTCAACACCAGCTCCCTCATGGACAAACAAGGGATAGATAAAGTCAGCAGCAGTGAGGCTGTGCTCCCGCACCATGGAACGCAGGGCAGGAGTACGACGCAGCCGACGAGGGCGATAAGTGAGATCCATCAAAACCGCATAACAATCTCGTGAGCGTAAGTCTCGCCTCAGAGTGGAGCCATCTGAAGCCACGCCTGGCGGGGGTCAGTACTGCGAGACTGCTGCAACCGTTTCAACAACTCCAGCTCATCGGCAGACCATTCAGACGGTAACTTCAGGTTGAGGGTCAAGAGCAAATCACCACGCCCCCCAGGCGAAGGCCAACCTTTGCCTTTAAGCCGCAGACTGCGGCCTGGCGAGGTTCCTGCAGGAATGGTCACCTGAGCTTCCCCATCAGGAGTCATCACCGTCGCCGTACCCCCTAGTGCAAACTCATCGAGCGCAACGGGCAAATCGGCCCTCAGCTGATCACCATCCAACCGCCATAAGGGATGGTTTTGTACATCAATATTGAGGAAAAGATCACCCCGCCGGCCAGTACCAGGTTGAAGATTGCCCTTTCCCTTGAGGCGTAAGCGCGAACCAGGTTTAATGCCCTGCGGAATGCGCACCTGCACTCGTTCTTCATTAACAGAAAGGGTGCGTTCGGTACCGCGAAACGCTTCAGCAAAACTCACCTTCAAGGTGGCTTCGGCATCAAGATTCACCGGAGCACGAGAGCTCCCTCTAGGGAAGCCTGCGCCACCAGGGAAACCAGCGCCAAAACCAGCAGCAGCTTGAGGCCCACCAAAACGGCCCAAAAGGTCATTAATGAAGTCGTCAAAATTCCCATAACGACCAAAGTCAACTTCAAAACCAGCGCCGGCAGGACCTCCGCCACCCATGCCACTGGCCTGATTCCAATAGCGGCCAAACTGCTCATATTTACTGCGTTTATCCGGATCGGAAAGCACCTCATATGCCTCACTCACCTCCTTGAACTTCGCCTCAGCAGTAGAATCACCGGGATTCACATCAGGGTGGTACTGGCGCGCCAGCTTGCGGAATGCTCGCTTGATGTCATCGCTATCGGCGTTGCGCTCAACTCCGAGAACCTTGAAATAATCCCGGTAGCCGCTGCCGGCCATGGCGTTGATTTGGCCCGAGGCCCTACATCTGTTCAGTGTCCCAGTTTCGCAGTAACCCTGCGCCTTGCTCCATGGAGGGAAGCCCGAACGATTTGAGAGTGCTTAAGTTTGCCAAACCCCACTCTTCAGCTTCCATGGTTCGGCCACAAATCCTCAAAGGCAACCATGGCCTGAAGTTATGGCTGTCCCTACTCACAGCAATGGGGCTGAGTTTCTCACTGCAAGCTGCCAAAACCCGAGCAGGCGGTGGCGCTGCCACCCTAGGGGAACCTCTCAAAACATCAACCAGAGAACAACTGACCTTGGTTCGTCATCTCAACACCATCGGAGCCGTGTTCTACGGCTCCTGGAGCTGTCCAGCTTGTTTCTTCCAAAAAAACCTGTTCGGCCAGCAGGCGAGCACGATGCTGAACTATGTGGAATGTGGCAAACCGAAACAGCTGCCTGAACAATCAGCAGCCTGCGTAAAAGCCGAGATTCAGGCCTATCCCACCTGGCTCCTGGAAGACGGCCAGCGACGTGAAGGGGTCCAATCGATCGAGGAGTTGGCAATCTGGACCAAGATGCCTCCCAACCCTTAACAATGAACAGATTCTTGACACAAACGAACAAAGGAATAGCCTGAAAAATCTCAATCAAGCGAGCCCCAATCAAGCTTAAGCGTAATATTTGAAGTCAATCGCAAATCATGAGACAACTTCACTATAATTCCAGAGAATTATCTGCAAGCAATTACCTGTATAAGCTTAGAGAGCTGTAGCGATGCAACAACGAGAACTCCACAAAAGAGCAAGTCAACATCACTAAAGCAATCGCCTTTTCCCGAAGAAGAGGCAACACTACCGCAGATGAACTATTTTTTAGTCACATGCTTAAATCTACCAACCAAGAGATAAGTGATTCAATCGCCACACCATCAGGTGACACTTGACCAAACAATTCAGCCATTTATTATTGCCAGCAAAAGTTTAATGGGCAAAAGAGAAGCCCTTGAACAGATCTTGACAGAAGCTAAATTGTAAATGCGAAACATCAACTCAAGGCAAATACAACAACACTTTTAAACCATTAATGAGAAGACTCATTAAGTTCATCACTTGCTTCACTGACGAACACTTATCTGTTGAGATATCAACTGGCCTTGACTCCGTTTCAAGGAATTTATTTTACAGCAAAGTTCTCGGCAACTGCTAACAAAATTCAAGTTGAAAGAATAAGGTAAACTCAGCAAGCTGTTAACACTTCCTCGATCAGGTCTCATCAACCCAATAAATTTGCTAAATCTTTGTATGGCAGTGCAGTTCAAGACTCAGGGATCAATCCATTCAAGCCGCCTCAAGCATTCTCACGAATACAGAAGTCGTGCAAAGAATGATCCTGCTGGATGCACAACCATTTCGCTCTCAGTCGGAAGATAAGGCTCAACAATAAACATCATCCCAAAAAAACAGCCGATCACAAACCCAAACCATTCAATCTCCCAATCATCAGATTCATGAATAGCGTATCCTTAATCTCCGTAACGCCCAAGGCAGAAGAAATCATTGCTTACTGTGCGAGAGTCTCAAATCCTCAAAATCAAGACAATCCTGATAGCGAAAGGCTTATCCGCTATCTGATTAAACATCGTCACTGGAGTCCCTTCGAGATGGCCCATATAGTTATGGAAATAGGAACGACCCGAGCAATAGCAGCGCAAATCCTCAGACATCGAAGCTTCTCTTTTCAAGAATTTAGTCAGCGCTATGCTGATGTCTCAACAATGGCCTTTGCTAAGCCGCCTTCACTACGCAGGCAAGACATAAAAAACAGGCAAAGTAGCATCGACGATCTTGATCAAGAGACAGTATCAAAACTGAGTTCAAAAGCGAACTTATTGTTTGAACAAAGTCGCGACCTATACCAAGAGATGCTTGCAGCTGGTGTCGCGAAAGAATGCGCAAGAGAAGTTCTCCCACTAGCAACTCCCACGAAAATCTATATGGCAGGGAGCGTTAGATCTTGGCTTCATTATATCGATCTGCGCTCCGCACATGGCACCCAAAAAGAACACCAAGACGTTGCTATCAAGTGCCGAGAAATACTCACAAAAGAGATGCCTTGCGTATGCAATGCAATGTGGCCTTGAAAAGAAAATATTAAAGCCAGGATTGATATTACCAGAATTGCCAGGGTTCAAGTTTAATCTTTAGCTAGCATGTAAATCAATTAAATTAATCGCCTTAAAGATGACTGCTAATTCATCTTACTCTACACAAAAACTCATCCTTCAAGCTCTAAAGTCAATTTCCTGATCGAACAAATCATCAGCCATGCAGAAAAGATCCGAAAGACAAGGCCTGGTCGAAGGTGCGTTCTCACTAATGCACCCAATCAACACGAATCCCCTTGCGGCTATTCAGGAAGCGATCGATCGCCATTGCTGCAATACAACCGTCTGATGCGGCCACTACTGCCTGCTTAAACGGGGTGTTCCGAATATCACCAATAGCCCATACCCCGTCCACTGTTGTGGCCATGAAGTCATCGACCACAACGCCACCATCCTCTTTAAAAGCCACCTGATCACCTAAGAAATCAGTAATTGGCTTAGAGCCACTCATGTAAACAAACACACCTTCAACGGCCAAGTCCTGCTCTGTCTCCTGAGTCCGATTTTTCAACTTGATGCCAGTCACGCCAGCATCATCTCCCTCGATCAACATCAATCTTGTGCGGCTCCAGTGTTGAACATTGGGCTGAGTCATCAACGCTTGCGCGTGCGCGTCATCTTCCTTGGGGTCACTCGTGGTAAGCCAATGCACTCTCGAGGCGAACTTGGTCAGCACCTGTCCTTCCTCAACAGCCTCTTTGTTTGCCCCAACAACAGCTACCTCACGTCCTTTATAGAAAGCACCATCACAGGTAGCGCAATAGCTCACGCCACGGCCAAGGTACTCTGCCTCTCCCTTAAATGATGCTGGGCGCCCCAAAGCGCCAGTCGCTACAACCAGCGCCCTTGCCTTAAAAGTCCCTTCAGGGGTATACACCGTTTTCCACTCACCATTTACGTCCACACCAAAAACCTGGGCACGGCGATAATCACTGCCGAAAGAAACGGCCTGCTCACGCATCAAAGCCAGCAGCGCTTCACCACTCATCTCACTGGAAACGCCCGGATAATTCGCGATCTGATGCGTGATAGCCAAGGCGCCTACATCAGGATTCTTATCAAGGATGACTGTCTTCAAATCGGCACGCGATGTGTAAAGCGCGCAGCTGCAACCAGCTGGGCCTCCACCCACGATCACCACATCGGCTTCGATTGTTTCCAAGGGGCAAAGGTCTCCAGCAGGGTGTCAAAGCTGCTCTGAACAGCTCATCAGCTTCAGATCAGGATGCGCCGTTCTGACAACAATCCCAAAAGCCACCCCAACCCTACTGAGTTCAACAGGTGATCTGTCTTAAAAGAAATGCCTTTTCTTTGGGCAATGCGATACCCCATCACTGGATTGGGAGCTTGCAAGTCGATAGACCCTCAAGCGCTTCGCGATACCCTCCCCTTACTCATTTCCCCAGCTTGGTCGATGAAAATCGGCATAAACACACCGAGATGACAACTGATGAGCACTCCACCCAACGATCGTCACACAGCTACGCGAATTGAGATCTCACTTCAGGAGGAGGTCTTGGGTTGCCTGGATGACTATTGCGATGTTTACGCTATAGACAGGAGCATGGCCATCGGACATCTACTGCAGGGCGCCCTGCATAGTGCTCTACCTGACCCTGATTGGTTAAAAGAAGACAAGCCACTCACTGCAAACGCCTCAGCCAACAGCGGGGATTCAGCATCAAGAACTAGCCCAGCAGAAACAAGTACAGCAACACCAATGGCTCCCCGCAATGAAGCACTCGCCGCCAATCCACTCATACAAAAGCGACACAACACCCAAGCCTGAGCAGGCACAAGCTCTCAGTTCCAGCCATGCAAGCCAAAAAGGAGCGCTGAAATTAAAACCCTTGGCATACGACAGTCATGGCTTTCACGATGGCGCAATACATATCGAAGTTCTCCAGAACACAAAACACCATCTGAACCGCTGCTTTGATCTAAAGCCACTAGACGGCTCCCATGGTTAACGGCTTGCAAAGCCTGCTCCATGCCACCCAGCCAACCAATTTGTGGCTGGCCCTAATTCTGCTGACTGTGCTGGCTTTGTTGCTGAGCTTGGGGCGAAGGCTCGAACCTGCCCTGCGACTGGAGCGACTAGGCCTGCCTATTGCCCTGTTGGCCGGCACAGCAGGCCTGCTGCTGGGGCCCTATGGCCCCCTACCCCTGCTGCCACTGAGCGTAACGGACATCTGGACTGAAGTCCCAACAGCGTTGCTTACCCTGGTCTTCGCCACCTTGATGCTCGGGCGCCCCCTCCCGAAAGGTCAAGGCTTATGGGAGCCTGTGGCATCCCAGGCCATGCTGGGAATGATGCTCGGTTTTGGTCAATACCTAGTGGGGGGACTAGCGGTCCTACTGGTGTTGATTCCCCTGTTGGGGGTTGATCCGCTCATGGGCTGCCTGATTGAAGTGGGTTTTGAGGGCGGCCATGGGGCAGCGGCCGTTATGGGTGAAAGCTTTCGCGAACTCGGCTTCCCTGGTGGCCAAGATCTTGGCCTGGCAATGGCAACAGTGGGCCTGCTCACATCAACCCTTCTGGGCAGTGTCCTGGTGATTTTCGGCCGTTGGCGTGGATGGGTTGCCCCCCATAGCCCCACAGAAATCGGAGACACAGGAGCTGTTGAAGAAGAAACGAGTTTTGGCAAACAACTTCGCCTGCTGGCCGTCAATCTTGGCCTTGCTGGAGCCGCTGTGGCTTGCGGCGTTTTAATGCTCGAAGGCCTGCGATTATTGGGCCCTTGGCTGGGGGAGTTCTACCGGCAAGTCATTCACGTCTTCCCAGTCTTTCCTCTTGCACTAGGGGGTTCACTACTGATCCGACTAGCCCTGGAAGTCTCAGGCAAAACTCAATGGGTATCACAGTTATTGCAACGTGAAATCGGCATCCTGGCCACCGACCTGCTGATCACCACCGCAATGGCAAGCCTGAATCTGCCGCTGCTGCAACACGACTGGCTTCCGCTAACTGTGTTATCTGTGACAGGGCTGGCCTGGAATCTATTGATCATGCTCTTTGTGGCCAGGTTCACACTGCGCGAGGAATGGTTCGAGCGCTCGATCACCGAGTTCGGACAGGCCACTGGAGTAGCTGCGAGTGGCCTTTTGCTGCTACGACTGGCCGATCCCCGCAACCTGACAAAAGCCTTACCTGTGTTTTCGATCAAACAATTGATCCTGCAACCAATTCTCTCTGGTGGGGTGATCACCGTTGTAGCCCCTCTAGCAGTAACTCGATGGGGACTGCTTGGCTGGACAGAACTTTGCGGCTTTCTTACTGTTATATGTATTGGATTAGCAGCAATCATCAACATCACCTCATCACCAGAATCAACAGAAGCTGCGTGAATAGCGATGACAGACCAATACACATTTGCTACCAATATTTTAACGAAAGCTGCTAATTTCTATACCCCCATGGAGCAGAAATCTACAATGCAATGGATTAGAGACTCATCGCTGCCAAGAAAGAGCTCTCTCAACAATTCGCAAGGCCATCAACATGAAGACGTAGAGGAACATCTAAATAAAGAACACGATCTAAACACTATGGCGAATGCCTCCAACACAGAGAAGTGATGGCTTCAGAATAATGAATTCACAACCGCAAGGAGCATTGCTGCCAACCATTAAGGATGGAACTTGAGAATAAAATAATCATGATTCTGGTATTGCCAAAAGCAATCAAATGCGTCTGAGGCAGCTTTGGAAAATCAACTTTCCAATAAAATGACTTTTTATGAAAACAAAGCAATCATAATTTCTGGCAATGCATAGAAAAGAACCAATGGCTATTCGCTGGCCAGAAAAACATTTAAGCTTCAAGGAGAGAAAGAAATGGCAATAAAGAACACTTGTCAAATCACACAATAAGCAGTAACTAGACCAGGCGCAAGAAGTAGCAAGAGCTACCTCAAGCTGTAGATATTTTACGTTCAACTGGCAACTTGAATACAGCAATTATTTGCTTCCAATGAGATATTAATAATGGCCAGATGGTTCTACGATGCAAGCCAATGTGGAAGATTAAGTCGTCAGTACTGCGATCTCTAATACTGGGAATACTCATCCCAATTACCGCTTCTATTTATCTGACCCTGCCCTTGGCAGCTGATGCCACTTATCCAAGTATGTGGGAGAATGATCAGGGTGGAGCTGATCATTCGATGCTAGAGACTAGGAAGAACCTAGATACTCTCAGCCAAAAGTATCCATTTCTCGAACAAGTTGAAGATGGTAAACCCTTAACAGCGGAATTTGTAAAATATGATCTTGCCGGCTATGATTTAAGCGAGGCTGATCTACGTGGATCGACATTCAGCGTAACGTCCCTGAAGAATGCCAATCTCCACGGTACAAACTTAGAGGATGTATTGGCTTACGCCACTCGTTTTGACAATGCCGACCTTTCAGAAAGTATCCTACGCAACGCGAATCTAAGGAAGAGTGAATTCGCTGGTGCTTTAATTGATGGGGCTGACTTCACTAACGCCTTACTTGACAAGCAAGAACAGAAAGCACTCTGCGCAAGAGCTACAGGCAAGAATTCAAAAACTGGCGTAGATACATATAGCAGCCTTGATTGTTCTGGAATCTCAGAACGGGTTATTCCGGCCAGCAGATAGATGGATGATTGGAACAATCAATAATCAAAACAAATAGCCCTCAAGCGTGCTAACTGGAAAAGACTTAAAATAAAATGATAGTTCACCTTCTATTCATCAAGAATAAGTGGTGACCAGGCAAGACATGTATCAAATAGAGAGTTAATAATGAGGTCGGTCAAGACTGAGAGTTAATACTAGTTTGATCTACATCTTCCATGTTCATGAAGAGATTTTGTCTCTAAAGCTTTGCATTACTATTGCAAACCAAAGACCACCTCAGACAGCAATTATTCTTGGATAGAGGGCAGCATTAATAGATGAGTGGACAACATCTTCTCTTGCATCAATCGATCTATAATTATGTCTACACGCTGCCAAAGCAGAATCGATTGAATTCGCGCATTTATCAATAGATCACAGCCTTAATCTCTGTAGTAATAACTGTATTGTGAGTCAAGAATTAGTTTATGTCTTAGAAAGATATATTAGGACTCACAACATAAGGGCATCGATTCTGCCTTGGTTATCGACCCGCATCAGCCTGGTCAAGATCGGGATATGACCATCGCAGGAGCTTTTCAAAAAAGTTGCCCCTTTCATCCAACTCAATCAAACGCCCACCAGGTTCATCTTCTCGACCCAGAAGGCATGGTTGTACAGCCTTAAAACTGCAAAGAGTGGAAGGGCAGCCAAGCACCAACACATCTTTACGCCCAGGCAATCCCCCTTGCCAGTGCTGATGGATATGGCCACATACCACAGCGCATAACTCGTCTACAGGAGTGAGTAGCTTGATCAACGCCTCACCATCCACTAGACCAATGGCATCCAACCAGGAAGAGCCAATCGGCAAAGGTGGATGATGCACCGCCACCACTAATGGCCTGCCAGATTGCTGAAAATCTGATAAGCGCGCATCGAGCCATTGCAGTTGTGATTCACCAAGTTGACCTGCTGTTCGACCTGGGACATGACTACTAAGAAGAATGAGACGAACACCATCCACATTCAAATCTGCTGGGGCTGTAAAGGCATGGCGTCCAAGAGCCGCCTTGATGAACAAAGGGTTGTCATGGTTGCCAGGAAGAACAGCAACCTTGATTGATGGAGAAAGATTCTGCAATTCATGACGCAACAAAATATACCCACACCAGGTTTCGTCATGGCAAAGATCACCAGTAATCAAAAGCAGATCCGGGGAATGAGAGGCTCCATGTTGCAATGCACACTGAAAATTCAACAGAGGATTTTGACCTCGCACCAATCGTTGATTAAAGGCAACAAGATGAGGATCACTAAGCTGTACTAAGCGCATTTATTGTGCAGCGGATCTTCGCAGCGGTTTTGTCATGGAGGCTATCTCCCTTGTTCAAGCATGAGAAAAACCAGAAGCTGGTTTCTGCCTACTCGTAAATAGCTTAGGTAAAATACTTGCAGCAACTATCAGGGAGAAATCAAGATTTTAATAAAGGTTTTTGGAATTCTAAATCAATAGGGATGACCTAGCTAGCATTAGCTTTCTGGCAATACAATCATCATTTAATGAGCTGGAGTGAATCGGGCAACTGATGGTGGCCTTACCTTAAGGAGATGCTGCCAGATATGCCTGCAAGCATCGTAGGCAAGGATCACTAGAGTGACGTTAATGGCCACGAGCTGGATCAGAGACAAACGGAGCGGACCATGCAGGTATCGCCAATAGAAGATGCCAAAAGTGCGGCCTGTCACATAGCCACCTCTCACCATCAAGCGCATCAGGCTCTTCAGGCTTGAAAGCAAAGCGAAGTCAACTACAAGCGTCATGACCACCTTTGACATAAAGACCATGCCAAGGAGGACGATCAGGGCTGTTGAAATTTGAGTGAAATGAATCATGAGCAGTTACCTCACATTCATCTTATTCCAGAACGGATGCGCAAGAGAAAATAAACCAGTTAGGTGGTTCATCAGTGGCCGTGGACTGCTGTGTAGCCTCAATCGCTTTCCAATGACTCCTTGCCTGCTTTTTATTGAGCTGACAAGGGCTTATTGACAGTTCGAGGCCAAGGCTGATTGAATAAAAAATCAAGGCTTTGTCAGTGAACACTTGAACATCAACAAAGTGTTTCTTCTGATCTCTAAATCAAAGCCGAATCACATGGCGAAGGGCTCAGTACTTTCATACTAATATCAAAGCCATACTCTATCCATTGCAATCGTCTCCTTGCATTAGCATTCTTCCTATAGTTTATATTACAATGCGTTTCAAGGTAGTACCTGGAAAATCTGGCTAAAGTTCCTTCAAAGGTACTCTAGGCTGCAAAAGTCACTTCGAAGAATAATTTAATATAGCAATGGAACGCACTAACAAGCTTTTAGGCAAGTCGGATTATCTCTTCAACTATCAAGGATTATGATCCTTTGCAGACAGTGTTTATGGGGGCAATGGTTAGCAGAAAAAAATGAAAAAAGCTAAGCATTTCCGGAGACTCTCTCTCCATTCGGCGCTTGATAAATCTTCTTTAAAATCTCATCATTATCAATAGTAAGTATCAAATTCATTCAACCATTGGGAATATGAAAAGATCTACGATGATCAGCCTCTTCTTTTGCTATCTGTTTGAGCTCTACATCAAACTCATCCTCTGATTCGATCCGAATGCACCACTGAAATAATTCCCGTTCAGCTCGGAGAAAGTCGTCTTGTCGTTCAAGCATCAATACACTAATAAAGCTCATATCGGTGATAATTAAAAAGATCGCAAAAAATTATTCAAGACGAAGAAGCATCGGCTCATGTTGATTGACCTCTAAAATATACTCCATCTTCAATAATGCTATTAGTTAAAGCGTGAAATGTCTATTCCATGAATCAAGATTGCTTGATCATGAAGGCATGATTAATTTCTGCTGCTGCCTTGCGACCGTCTCTAATTGACTCATGAATGCTACTGGAGCCTCTAATGATATCTCCGCCGGCGAATACATTGACGTGACCCAGAACCTGTAGCGTGTCTAAGTCAACCAAGGCATCAACATCAACCAAAAGGCTTGAACTTAGATGCTCCCTTAATTGAGCCTCAATACGCTGTTGTTCCAAACCTGCCATGATCACCTGATGAGAAGAACTACAGAGTTTAGAGAAAGCTGAAGGATCTATTCTGGAGTGAATCTCAATTCCAAGTTCTTGCATTTCATTTAAACGCTTAGCCTGAGATTTCGATTGAAATTCAGACTGCTCGTCAATCAGATAAACCTTCTTTGCACCGTTTTGAATTGCCAACTTTGAGATATCCATAGCAAGGTAGGTAGCGCCAACTATTGTCAAGGTCTTCCCTCTAACAATAGTTGACTCCTGAGTAAATTGGTCTAAAAACTTCAACCCATGAATCAAGTTAAAATCGTGATCGACATCTTTAGTCTGAATTTGCTTCTCTCCTAGACCACAGGCTAAAAAGAGTGCATCATATTGATGCCTAAGCTCAGCAATTGTAATGTCTTCTCCTAAAGATTGACCAAAATAAATCCTAATAGAAGGTAATAATAGGTTTGATATTTCACGATGTAATACTGACAGAGGAATCCTTGATACTAGAGCAATCGATTTCAGCGTCCCTCCAGCTTCACTTTTCTTCTCGTAAATGTCTATTTGGTAGCCCAAACGCGCCAAATAATGTGCACATGTTAGACCAGCAGGCCCAGCCCCAACAATAGAAATTCGCTTACCATTATCCGGAGCTGCCTCTGGTATGTAGTTGGGGACTTTCTCGCATACATAGCGATTTAATGACTTAATGGGAATAGAAGCATCAGGACATAACGATTGCGAACATGACGAGCCACAAAAATCGTCTGATTGAGAAAGGTAAGAGGTTGATTCTGAAAATGGATTAACGGCACGTAAGGACTGGGCTGCACCTAGCCAATTGCCGGCTTCGACAAGACGAGCGATATGGGCTTGATGAGTACTGTCTGGACCCGCACGAACGCAGCGCGGAGACAAACAAGATCGGGGATCTAATTCCACAGTTTTTATCTTCTGATGGTCAGGAATCAAATCCGCAGAATGTTGTTTTTGAGATAGAGAGGCTTTAGCAAAATGAACATAATTTTTAGGATAATGCTTTAATGGTAGATATTGAGGTTGACGAAGATCCTTTAAAATGGCATTGACTGCACTGATTGCGGACACAGTCACAGACACTACGCCGATCCCTTGACTGGTGGAATCGCCTACACAATAAAGCCCTTGCCAATCACTGCGAGCGGCCAGCCGACTCATATAACTTTGGCTCATATTCACCTGTGGACCACCAATAGAGCCATGACTTTTAAGGGTATAGCGCTGAATCGTCTGTGGGGTAGCTATTTCCTGAACCAAGATATGTTTTTTAAGTTCTGGGAAATAATTCTTTTCTAAGTAATCAATAATTGCGGATGCTTTTTTCTGCTTTTGATCTCGATATGTACGGTTATGATATTTATCCTTACCATCGGTTGGCAGTGTGATCTCTGGAGTAGATTCCGGTAGAAATATACAGAGTGTATGTGTCCCTGGCGGAGAAGCTTCAGGATCCAACATCGACGTGACGTAGACTGTCAGATAACTTGAAGAGCCATTGTCATTAAAGGGCAGAATTTGTGTAGGCTTAATCGTCGTGGGGACAGCTTCTGCTTTAACACCAAGATAAACACCAAATACACTATAACTTGGCCTAAATTTCCTTGCCCACTTTCTTTTTCTGCGGGAGATATGCTGCGAACGATCAACTTACCATAGAGATTCCAGACGGTTGTGTTTGAGATTACTGTATGAGATTTAATCTTAAGGCCATTTTCAAGCTGACAGCCAATCGCCTTCCCATTCTTAATTAAGATCTTGTCAATGCGATTACGATATAATATTTTTCCACCATATTTATGAATAGCTTTTTCTAGCTTATTCGCCAGAGTCTGTGGTGATCCTTGAGCATAATAGCAACCACCTGTGTAAGATTCTACGTGGATCATTGGGCCGGCGATGGCAGGTGTCTGGTCCAATCCACAAGTGGTCATATTTTGATTTAAAAGCGTAAATAGTTTGAGAATCTGCGGATCACGTGTGAAGCGTCGAAATAGTTGCTCTTGAGTTGAAAGCAGATAATTAAGCAACCTTGCTAAATAAAAAGGTCGCGTAAACATCAAATTGATGCCATGTTGCGGTGGCGTTTCCGCTGGCGCAAAAAACTGACCTCCATAGCTATCCAATGACTCATTATAAAAAGATTCGAATTCACTTAGTAATGCTTTGATTTGTTCTGATTGGTGTGGAAAACAAGAACACATTTCTGCCCAAAATCTTTCACGTTGTGTATACATAGAAACTTTGGTTTGCTGATCTAGATGGATAGTGAAGGTTTCATCCATCGGCACAAGAGTAATGTCTTCCTCCAACTCATTCATCACAAATTGATGTGGGTTATAGCCTTTTTCTCCAAACCCAAAAAAGAGAGAAGCTCCTACATCAAATGTAAACCCTTGACGGCGAAAGATACTCGCGCATCCACCAGGGAGATAATGCTGCTCTACCACCAAAACTCTGTAACCACGCTTAGCCAGAAGTGCCGCTGCTGTTAGTCCACCAATCCCAGCGCCAACTACCAAGACATCATAATAGGGCAACAAAATATCGCGGTCAAGCACGTGCATTAGCTAAGGGATACACAAGCCAAGTAAATTATCTCACTATTTCATGAAACATTCAGTCTACAAGCGCAAAACGTTGCATGAAGCTTGCAGGCAACAGATGAATTAAGTAAAAACACTCTAACAAAATTACTTCTTACTGCGCACCATAAAAAGCATGAGAATCAAATTAAGGGCTTTATTTTATTCTAACTTCAGAAGTTGAGATCCTAATCAACCCTGAAGAAGGCGGATTTTTAGCAACTAATGGATGAGAAAATGTATTGATGCGAACATCCTCCAAGACTGAGAGAGTAGACTCAATATGCAAGAACGTTGATTTCAATTTCTCAGCAATAGTTTACTTCATATATGCTTGCAGGCAGAAACATATTGGCTACTCAAAGGGTTCATGAATGATCAGCCAACAATTGAGCAAAGAGTTGAAATAAGTTACACGCTTATGAGTAACAGTAACTGCAATTCAGCATCTGCTGCTTGCTCTACTATTCTTGACTTGCTTCAATATGTAGAAGACAATAAAGATATTGTGCTATTAAATAGTTCTTGAGTAGGTTAAATGGTACATACACACTCATTCCAAAAAAATCCTAGATTTCAGAAAACGTCAACAGGCCACTGGCTGGGGTTATGCATTGTCATCTGCTTGAATTCCTCTTGTCCAGATATATTACGCCATATCCAGAAGATCTATCACCCCAATAATTTATGGGATTGCATTAACAGCACTTATATGCATAATCATTGGAGCATGTATGAATACTTTCGGAGTCTCAGGCCAAGGGCCTTCCTCAGAACAATGGAATTAGCAATGCCAGGAATTTGATAGAGATTAGTTAAAATGCCTACTCATCTTGTACAAACATTTAAAGCCAGGAAGATATCCTTTCTGGGAGACATTTCTTAGCCTCGCTTTCAACAAACTCTAGACTTATCCACGGAATTGACTGGCCAATTTTAATCACATTTTCTAGTTCTAAGTTAGTTCGGCTCTGTTCTTTTCTCAAAGCTCTCTATGCACTGGAACTCATTAAGAAAGACACCTACGTGGCCCTCTTGAGAATGCTAAGTACCTTTGGTATTCGTAGACTCTAACAAGAGACTAGCGAGTTAAGAGTACACAACCTCTGCAGACCCCCCAATTTTAATTGGGGGGTCTGCGCAATCCGCAATCATACAAGAAGAAATCGGTTAAGTCGAATGAAATCAAGGTTGCAAGCCAGATCTAGCTCAAGCATATTGGTGTTGGATACTTTTAATGCATTACTGATCTAGATCAACTACCGATCAAACTAGTTGTCCAGTGTATTGACCTATTGACCCAGATTGAGAGACCTGTCTTTATTTAATAGAGATAAGCCGCAGCCTTTCTGCACCGACGGCTCTTCTCTTTGATCGTTAGGAGGGTTTTCCATCATGACTTTCGCCCGATTGAGCCAAGTCGAGATCTTGCACGGGAGATTTGCAATGGCGAGCCTCGCATCACTTGTGGTGATTGAAATCATCAAGTTGCAATTGACCTCATCCTAGCAATGCTCGCTGAGTTGTTTTAGCGCTGTCCCATCTGGCCAAGAGAACCAAGTCCAAACCATGCGTTGATCAAGCGATAAGTGAATGTGACTGGATTGATGAGGAGTGAATCAACATGAGCACAACTAACTCTAAGGGTTTAAACGCATACCAAATCCACACAATGAGTATCACTGTTAGGACTGATTGGTGGATCTAATCACCTTAGACAGAAGTGCCGCACTAGAATATTCAGCAACACTTTCGATTGAGCAGCTACCAGATGCTCTGGCTGAGCTGGGCGATTGGCCTTTTAACTGGCTTTGCGCTCGCATTCATCCTCAACTGGGCAGTATGACTCCACAGCTTGTAGCCCTCTACCGCCTCCAAGTTCAATCAAACTCTTTGCAAATTTGCAGATACTTGCCAACGCACTTATAAAGAAGAGGAGCAACGAGAAACTCAGATTCGAGATAGGCTAGTAGACCTTTGCAATATTTCACTCAATGCATGTGAAAAAAAGCCAAGTTGCTAGAAGGCATGAATCATGGTGTTGATCTTCCAAATTAGTGTTCAGCTCTTGCAAGCACTTCATCGCACAACTAAATTAGTAGAGCAATCTATCCTCATTCAGATTTTGAATCCAATTTAAATGAGTGGTTAACAAAAGTAGCGGCCATTTCAATTCACATTTGAGCCACTTGCAAAGTCATGGCATAAGACAAAAGCTGCCTCTATGCATAAAAAAACCGACCCACTCTAGAAGGGGGGGGGTCGGTTTTTAATGTCGATGAGTGATTAAGCGAAGCTTCTGAGGATTGGCACCTGGGGCCATTTGTCCAGGTGTGTGGCTGTCAAAACTCCTTTAAGGGCACCTAGGACGATGCAGAGGAGGATCGACTGGCTTGACGCACAAATAAACTTTGTCGCACCAGACGATTAGCCCGCGATTTTTTTGAGACTGTTGGAGCAGGGGCCAGAAGTCAGCTTGCTTCTGCTGCGTACTCAGGTGGCGTGTCGTCCAATTAGGCGCCTCCGTGTTCGATGTACATAGTGTGGCCTTGTCAGCCATTGATGGCAATCAGTCTTAATGCTGATTGCAGGCAGCTCTGATCCGGAGCAAAATTAAATTTTTGAGCTTTTAAGCACTGGTTGATCTCTAGATCAGCATCAATCGCTATGAGAACCAACCTCTGAGCAAAGAGGTTCCTCTTAAAAACGGCCATTCCCTTAATCTCTTTTCTTGATCTAGAGGAAGAGATGCCGAGGAAGCGCCGCAAACTCAGCAAGGACATGGAAGCCGAGATCGCAGCGGCTCAAAGAAAGGTGGAGCTGGTCATGGCAATGATCTACGACATCGCCGATGAAGAGACACAAGGTGAATATTTATCCGGCTTTGAGCAGATCAACGCCGCAGCCTCTCACCTTTCAGAGAGCTATGTCTTGAAGGGCTTCTGCGAGGAGACAGAGGGGACCCTGGCCCTCTACAAGGGGCTACTGGAGCGTTTTGAGCAGGAATATGAGCTCTAGCCCTTTTCCACTTCACCTAAAGGTAACTGCGCAGGTCAACCAAGCTGACGCAGCTGCTCACTACTGACGTTCTGAGATTGATAGAACTTCATCCCATAAAACTTTAAAACTGAATTCTGATGGGGAATGATCCATTCCCTAAGACATGGACAATGCAAAGAAATAGAAGCAAAAAGAACACCTTTGCAGCAAGCAGGTGACATTTAAAGGCAGAAAAAGCTTAATTAATATTTTTTACTCCTCAAAGTTCGCACGACCGGCAATGGCCACAAAGCCAGTTAAATTTTTGCATGCACATTAAAAATAAGACATCGTAAAAGGATTCAACTAAGCCAAGAACAAATATCTACAGGAGAAGACACCGCTGCCATTTTCGATAAAGGACGCTTGAGCTCAGGGCGTTGCTCGTCTTGAATGAACACAAATACCATCAACAGCAAGGGTGCAATGAATGCTGCAGCGGCTACTAACCCAATGATCTGAGTCGGCCTAATGAGTGGCACCTTGACTAAAGGGTCTCCACATTGGCCGCAGACCATCACACCATCCGCACGTTGCTGATGAATCTGGTAGCGACTCGAACAGAAAGGGCAGTGGTATCTACTCATCTGAATCTGAATCAACTCGAACCTGAAACTCAATGCCCACGCATACGCCAATCGCAATGAGCAAAAGCCCTAACCAGACATTGAAAGGGGGGAAAGCCAAGGCTTTTCTCTACGAGGCTAAGTCGCACCATACCTCCTACACCCAATTCTCCTAGCAGCCTCGCCCTTAGAAACTATGAAAAAGAAGTTTTTGCTGGAATGATGCTCTGAAGCGGCCGAGTGTGACTCCGGCAAGATCTCCTCCGTAGAAGATGAGAAAAGAATCCGCCATTTGAAGTCATCCAACTGGAGTATATCATCAACCCTGTGTGAGACTTGCATAACTTATGATCTTGTCCATCAAGCGTGAAAAGGAGTCCTGAGCAACTTGTTAGCCTCTAGTGACTAACTAATCTTATCCAGCCTGACTTGAGCAGTTCAAGGAAATAAAAATCAATCCATAACTGAGTACATCAATGTTTCTTTTGCAATTTTCACATACAAATCTATTAACTATTAATCCATAGGCTTTATGGATCAAATAATAAAAAGCTAACCATGCAATCTCTGACTATATATATTAAGAAGTAGTACTAAAAGCTTAAAGCATTTTAGTCGATTTTCAAGATGCGGCTCTTACTGTAGATAAGACAAAGATGATGTCTTCTAATAGTCAGTCGTGGGCTGCCGTCTCTTCATCGGTTCATAAAATTCCTTTCTTTGGCTTATCCTTAAATGGTTGGGCGCCAATATTGGGCGGTACGTTTTTACTCTTCTCAGACACAACTGCGGTTCCCATACCTCCCATTACTCCTTTGACCCAATTAATGAATCTTGCCAAGGGCGACTCCGCATCGCGCTTTTGATCAGTCATCATAAATTTCCGACTGTTCAAATGCTACACGATCACCCTTGCCAATGCAAAACCTTCTGAAGGATTCCTTATTCATATCATTACTGAATTCTGAAGGTGCATCTTTACCGCTATTCATCACAAAAGTTCTCGTGAGCAAGTTCTCTTCAGCAAATTCTTCTCATCATTATCAATCAAGGCTACGGCAAAGGTCCCTAACATCAAACTGATTCCCTAAGCATGAATTTCCTTCACCACACAGGCCAACACCCTCATTATTATTTAGACAAGTGAAATGACTGACGCAAAGAAATAAAAACGCCCACACCTCCTCCCACCAAGAACACTCTGACTACTCTGAGGGCATGCAAAAAATCTCTCGGATCCATTGAAAGACAGCAGCATCTTGAGACTCATTGAGCAATTCCAGTTATCCCCACATCCCGAGGGAGGCTGGTACCGGGAAGTCATCCGAAGTGATCTGACAGTAAAACGAAGTGATGGTCATCAACGCAATGCCATCACAGGGATCTTTTTTCTCTTAGGCAAGGATGATAAAAGTTGTTGGCATTGCGTTGATGGTGCAGATGAAATCTGGATTCACCTTCAGGGAGCACCGCTCTCTCTTTGGCGACTAGATCCAATTAGCAATGAAATCGTCAGATTGACTCTGGATGCAGCACAGCCAATGCAAATGATCCCCGCAGGATGTTGGCAAGCTGCTTGCAGCCAAGGTGCCTATACCTTGGTGAGCTGCTGTGTTGGTCCAGGTTTTGACTTCGAAGACTTCAAGATGCTTCGCAACATCCCCAAGCAATGCTGGCCAGAGAAAGCCCTTCGTGAGCTGATTTGATGCCGCCGTATTCACCTAAGCGCCGATGCCTGAAGGCTAAAAATTAAGCGGTAATGCCACTTATGGGCGTCTCTCTAGCACCTCCAAGGTTTGCGTGTTGGAAGCGCAGCTGAAGGTTTACCACCGCCACATCACCCAGCATTTAAAAATTGGATAAGCGCAAAGCCAATCTATGAGGCAGAGTTGCTTGATCTTTAAGCATCTCTAACCGCACAGCTATTCCGTGACAAAAAAGCCTTGGTTTACCGCAAACATCCATGCCCCAGGAACAGGACTAGCATTGGCCCTGCTCGCCCTAACCCAGGTTCCAGTTGCCACTGAGGCAATTCTCAGGGTTTACTGCATTATTGAGATGCACAGTTACAAGCAATACGATCTCCCCAGGGCGACTCGCTTTTGCAACGGTGGCTAAAGGTTCGGGATCCCCTTGTTCCATTCCACCATTGTTGCCTAGGGGAAACTATGTGGAGCTCTTGCGCTCTTTAAGAAGGGCTTCTGGAGTGAACGACCACTCGGGCTGCTGAGCTTTGAATGTTTTGGCCTTGAATCCGAATGTGATGCCATTGATGTTGACCAGCCCTTTGAACTCATAGAAGTTTTTCTGAGCACTAACGATGAGGTACTTGTTGTCCCTGCAAGGTGCTCTGCCTTGTTCGTCTCTCACTCTTGTAACTTCAGCATCTTCTCCAAATTCTTGCTCAGCGCAGTAGGTGATGAACTTCGTGGTTGGCGTAGGGTCCATCAGCAAACTGTAGCCACATGCTGTGTCTGTCATTCAAGCTTTATGTTCAACACCACGCAATCGGAATAGGAGGGTTCACGACGAGCCCTTCAGGTGTTGCAGAAAAGCTAGATAACTTCCAAGAAAAATTGACAACCCCGAAGGATGAGTTGAACATAAATAACTGCAATAAATGTGAACCGCCATCGACCAAGAGCTTAATACTAAACTTTATCGAAGTCAGCATTGAGCACCAATAATAAATGGTTTCGAGAGTTTTGAAATACTGAGATTAGTCACCACAATCTGCAAAACAATCCTCAATCCCTGAGCCTTTCAATACCTCCCACCCAACCACTTCATCATCAAGGCTTAAACTAATAATTATTATCTCAGATGCCATTATCACTGGGGAGCCTGAATGCAAGTTAATGTCATTAGACAGTCACTTAAATGGAAAGGCATCTCGATCACAAGCCAGAAGCTTAATCGCAAACATAACTCACTATTAATATCAATACAGGCATACCCAATCGGATGCCACAGGAAGCAAGAAGAACAAACAAAAGCCAAAGGCCCTGCCCTGCTTGACCCCAAGGCCTCATCAGCCCGTTCAATTCAAGACAAAGAAGCCTGGCAAAAGGGAACAATCAGCAATGATGATGATGATGATGAAGTTAAAGAACCTGAAAATTGGCTTCAATAAACAATCTCCCCAATCACTCGTCCTCATTGTGATCGGTTGGCATTAGCAATATGAAAATCCAAGCACTGATCATTAAGGCCATAATTGTTTCTACTACGCCGGGTGACACCTCTGGCAATTGATCCATCGCCCCAATTCTCCATTAGTATATCTAAAGCCAAAATCTTTTCAGCGAAAACGTATAAATCTCTAAAGACTATTAACGTTGCAGAGGTTTTGCTAGAAGCCCTATAACCACACTCCAATCCTTTGCTTATGTCTTTGAGGCTTGGCCTGTTAGAGCGAGCTTCTTGCGTTGAATCGAGCCTGACATCCAGCCAAAGCACCATTGATATATGTGTCTTAAGGCTAATCAGCTTCTCTGGAGACAACACCAGGTGAAAACTACCTCCTTGAGGAACTGGTTGCCAGAGGTGACCAAATCAACTATCCAAACAGAAATCTAGCTATCGATAAAAACAAATAATATGAGGCATAGATACAGTTGAAAACTAGTAGTTGATGCCTAGCAATGGATCAACACTATGAGGTGAGGAGATTTGTTAAAAGTTGAGTCTTGCGATGCCGTCTAAGCCTCCATGCTGATTAAAAAGCCCATGAGTGTGGTTATTACTGCCTTCTGTATCCCATATTGAAGCCATTGATCTTCATAGGCTATTTGCAGACATTTGCTTATCCATGACTGAAGAGACCACGACCAAAAAGGACTGCATCAGCAAAAAGAGCTCAATGCTTGCTTATGGCGTCATTCAGATCACCGCCACCGTTGTCTCCGCAATCTCCCTTGCTGCAATTGCTCTGGGTGTTTGCTCCATCAAACAAGAAAGCAAGGTATTCAACGGCTGCGTAGAGGAAACCATCGCCACAGGCAGGAGCAATGCTGAGGCAGTTCGCTTCTGCAATGGAGGCAACTGAAAAGAAGCAGTTATTCCTCCTGCGCCTCTAATCCAACCTGGTTCCATTTGAATGAGGAGTCTGAGGACGCAGACACCCTGAGAATGAGTCCTGCACTTGAGAGCAGCCAAAGCGGGTGCCCTTCTTCATGCCAAGGGTTTGCTGTGTTTTGCATTGGGACGAGTGATTTAGCAATAGAAACGTATTAAGCCCCTTATTTCCTTCAGGGTGTTTCGTCAATTCTTCAAGGTTTGCTCTATCGCCCCATTAGCTTTGCTGTTGGATAGAAAATGTCATGGCGAGTTCTGATGATGCCAAGCTTCGCCCTCTTCCCAATACAGCGGCCCTGAGTGGGGTACTTGAAGCGTTTGCATTTTTTCGCGATCCAGCCTTTGCACAGAAGCGCTTTGAGCGTCACGGGAATGTTTTTGAAACATCACTGCTCGGACAGCCAATGGTGTTCATTCAGGGCGGGCAAGCGATTCGTGATCTGCTCGCTCAACCCAACGCAGTAGAAGGTTGGTGGCCAGAGAGTGTGCGGCAGCTGTTGGGCAGCCATTCGCTGGCTAACCGCAACGGAGCCTCCCATCGAGCACGCCGAAGAGTGATAGGCCAACTGTTCTCGGCCTCAGCACTACAACGCTACAGCGCTGGCATCATCAGCATGGTTCAAGATCTTGCCGACGAACTACAAGCTGCAAAAACAGCTCTGCCTCTCGCAGAGAGAATGCGTCGTTTCGCTTTCTCGGTGATCGCCACGACGGTTCTCGGATTGGAGGGTACTGATCGCGATGAGTTGTTCGTTGATTTCGAGATCTGGACCAGAGCCCTCTTCTCAATACCGATAGCTCTTCCAGGTAGCTCCTTTGCCAAAGCGCTTAAGGCACGGGAACGGTTGTTGAGGAGGCTTCAGAAAGTGCTTTTAAAAGCATCCAATGGCAACGGTGGTCTTGATCTGCTTGCGGGAGGTCTCGATGAAGCAGGTATTCCTTTAACGGACGAAGACATGGTAGAGCAGCTTCTGCTTCTTCTGTTCGCAGGCTACGAGACCACGGCTTCTTCGCTCAGCTGTCTGATGCGGGAGCTCCTTCTCAACCCGCAAGTGGAAACCTGGCTGCGAGAGGAAATCAATGGAGTTGACTGGCCTCCAGCACCCGAGCAGGCCACCACTGCCTACGACCAGGTAAACGCACCAAAACTGGACGCTGTCGTTTCTGAGGTCATGCGACTCACGCCAGCGGTGGGAGGGTTTTTTCGCCGCACGAAATGCGCCTTGGTAATCGACGGTGTGGAGGTGCCAAAAAACCGTGTGGTACAGGTTGCTCTGGCAGCTTCTAACCGTCATGGTGCTGGCGATCTGGAAGCCTTTCGTCCCCAGCGCCACCTAGAGGATGGCTGTTCAGCAACCCTGCTGCCTTTTGGGGGGGGAGAGCGAGTATGCCTAGGCAAACCACTAGCGGAACTTGAAATACGTTTGATGGTGGTCGGCTTGTTTCACCAGTTGCGACTTCACTTGATCCCTGATCAAGACCTCACTCTGCAAATGCTGCCTAGCCCTACACCCCGAGATGGCCTGCTAACGAAAGTGCTGTAAAAAACTCCAAAGTTGTTCTTGGTTTTGCTGCTGCTTTGCTGAAGATAGTTAAATCCATCAAAACTGAGCAAAAAACTTATGCAACCAACAACCTTGCTTCTTATGCTCTGGGAAAGTGCTGAGCAATCATATGCTCAGCAAGAAAAAAGAGAGCGTTGGCAAGCTCTTTATCAATGGATTGGGTGCCATCACTGCTACATATAAGCCCTTAGGAGGCATTGCCGATCGGAAGCACTTCAAGACTTTGTAGCAATCGAGGATTGGCAGTCAAAAAGCCAAAACTGCTGCTGGGGATTAATTTAGATCAGGAGAAAGCACTGATCTGTTTAAGTTCAGATCAAATTATGGGGAAGACTGGCAGAACGTTGCCACACTGGCATAAGAAACCTCCCTGCGATGACCGAAGAAAAACGAAAATCCTCTGCTGGTCTCTTTATCCCAGCCTTGACAGGTCTCGCCGGGATGGCGATCGGATTTCTATTCGCGCCAACAATCAACTACTGGGGATTAGTTCTCAAGCACGGGCCAATCCTTACAAAAATCTCCGAAAAATGCACAGAAGAAGTGAGATTCAAGGAGATTTGGATTGGTCCCCCATACCAGCCAATTAAAAAGCGTCAATAATAACTTCCCATGAGCCTTATCAATGGCGACCTAAGTCATCACAAGAAAATAACGACTAGGGGCTCAACAATTCTTTCCTGCACATCAATCAATACTGTAGACAAATCACCTATAATCAAAGATTAAGTCAAATACTCAACATCAAGCTGTTTATTCCAATCTTTCTTGGCCCACTTAAACTTTGATTTATGCGCCTTGGAATACCAAAAGCAAAACTAAGTTGTCTCTGTGTTTTGAGATCGATTGCAGCAATTGATATCAGTTAGTGGCAGCAGCTTCATTAATAGGATATCAAGAAATTGCTGCAAGTAGAGATCAAAAGCCCCGCGATTATGCAGGTCTTTTCTGATTTGCTTTCTCTCCCTCAGGCAGTGATCACTTTTTGTTTTCATCCTTCACCGCTAGCGATGGGTCATCTTGAAGTCTTTGAATAAGCAGTATCCTATTTCAATCGCGTCGCTGAGTTTGATCACAGTTTTAGAAACATCCTTTCACCCTTATCCAGAAGCAAAAACCCATGTATTAATGCGAGCAGCAAGGGCATCCACATTTTATACGTTTGGCCAGAATTACCATCATCACAAGATGATCCACTCTCTCAAATTAACTTATCCTTCCAAATACTTTCTGCCTTAAGAAGTGGAGCAGTTGGCAGCACATCGTTGTCACCTAGGCATACTGGCGAGGCAAATCCTGATAAGGGAATAAAATTAATTGTCGCGCCTCTTGCAGAAGCTGTCGGCAGACCACCTAAGTCTGACAGGGCCGCCGTTGCCCCTAATCTGGCTGCGTTGAGCTAGCTCCAAAGCACTCTTGATTCGCAGGCGATTGATCATGCCTGGTTTTATCTCTATACAATCAAACAGCATTCGAATCGGCCATAGATTCCGATTTAATTAAGATCGCAGCAAAGATCAGTTCTGGAGTGTCAAAGTTCGTCAAGGCTGTCGAGAAGGTCAAGAGCAAGTTCAAGCAGTGGGTCTCCCGACCTCTCCCTATCCTCAGTCACTCTGATCTGCAACCCTATCTGCCCTTGATCACTCCAAGAGCTACTCCAGTGAACATGCCACCTGTTGAGGGATCATGGGCTTGCTAATGGCTGATCTACTTCTGGAACGCCGTGTTCGCCTGTTGGCTATGGACCAGCAAGGGATAACAGCGACGGTTATGTGTGAAATTCATTACTAGGGAGACAGCATTTAGAAAGCGCAGCAGTTGAGCAAATTCTGAGCAGCGATCAATGGAAGCGATTCTAGGCTTCTGTTCAGTTGGTGATGAAGGTTTTGCTTAAGCCACCATCAGCGGGGTTTTCACAACTTTACGACTGATCAATCCCAATCACAAGAAGCCCAACTCACGCCGCCAGACTGCGAAATCGATTGAAGTTAAGGCTTGTGGTTAGAAGCAATGATGACGCAAAGCCATCGTTGCTACATGCTCCATCATCCATCTACCAGATCTGATCTTACGTTGCACACGGCTGAGATTATGCAATGGAAAAAATTTTTGCATAGCTAAAGCTCTGGATCCGTAATGCTTCTTGCTCTGTTTACAAATTCTCTTAGCCACGACTGCTGTAGAGAATTAAGCTATACTTTGTGATCTTGACTTTTTCAGCCACTATTCAAAATTATATGGTCAGCAAGCAATTCCCAACACAAGATTTCAACCAATGAATACCAACAGAGCCAAGTTCCCAAAGAGAATAAGCAAAGGCTTTATCTCATTGACTACCTATCAAAAATGGGTTGTTATTTTACTCGGATTCCTTGTCTTGTCTCAGATTCCAACAGCAGTCAATCAAGCCGTAGGAACATTTTCAGGCATTAGATGTCGTCACGCCTTTGTGCGTGGTCGTATACCAGCCAGGTAAAGTCAGCTCTGCAAAGAAAGCTAATTCAAGGAATTAGCTTAAGATCGACAAACTATATACTAACAAGTTTAGGCAGTGCCAACATCCCTTAAACAGCGTATCTCTTCCTTGCTGACACCCTCAAGGACAGAAAACTGATTAACTGAGTATCATGTCAATAAATTGCAATCTTTTGTCGATGGAAGAAGCTTTCATCAACCCCCTGACATCAAAATAAAAACCTAAGGTATTTAAGAGTTTTTGCTGCTTCTCGGAAGCCTGGATTTAAATCGGGTTAGCATTGAACAAAGACAAGGCAAACCTTTACTGCACGCCTTTGAGCGATTAAGTAATATTTATTGCAATAGTTTAATTGCAAACTTGGTACCCTCAGACACAAATAGGTCTGCGAGGTTTACCGCTAACGGCACCGCCAGCTAGCCTCAATCTATTTCTCAGAAAGATTATATCGATATGGATTGAGGCCTTCTAAGCTAATCAAGGCTATAGCAGCCTTGATGGCTACTATAAAGTTATTACTTACAGATTTTCGTTCTACTGTTAGCGTCAGACTATGTCTGCACTACAATCACACGCATAGACAGCAATCTCAGGACGAGCTATATATTCATCAAATGCTCTAGGTAGTAACCTGTTTCATCATACTAAGCAAAATGAAAATCCATTCATTCATTGCCCGCTTCTAAACAGGCTTCTTTCTTAACTGCGGATTTTTATTCCATGAAAACGTAAAGGACCAGAGTCTAATAAAGGTAAATAATTTTATAAAAAGTTTTTTAATCAGTCGGTGCATCAGTGATTGGAGAGTCTAAGGACCTACAATTGATTCATATTTTGACTTTGGATAGTGTCCGTTTTCGATCTCTACAGCACGTTCTGGACTCAGGGTTTTGACTTCAAGGGTCGAACCAAGCGTATTGACTACTGGACCATTGTTCTCGTCAATGTTCTGCTCGGCCTTGTTCTCAACCAGCTGCAAGGCGGGTTTTACTCGATTTACGCGCTTTTTGCTGTTGCAAGCATCATTCCTGGCGTTGCTATGCAGGTTCGTCGAATACGCGATACCGGCCGTCAGTGGCAATGGATTTTCATCGCTTTAATTCCCTTCATTGGAGCCTTATGGCTGCTTTGGATTGTGATCGGCCCTTCAGCTGAGAGTTCGCAAGAGGGATAAATCAAGGATAAAGCTTGGTCAATGGATCCTCAAAGGCCTTATTTTTAAACTTGGTGGAAATAGTTCATTGTAGCAAAATCCTATCTTCAAATCTTTACCTTTAAGTAGCTGCTAGCTCCAGAATTTCATCCAGCCAGGCCTGCAACTCCTATCCTGAAGGTTGAGCTTACTTGAGCATATTTATTTTGAAATCTTGCTTATGGTCTTTGGCAATATTAACTACATGATCAGCACTTATGTTTACTATTGATTGCTATTAAATTAAAGCCCCATCTTCAACTCTGACATAGGGCACGTGCTTGAGATGCACCTGAGTAGCTATAGCGATACACCCTTGACACCGGATGCAAAGTCAGACCTCTATTCAAAGGTGAGTGCTGAAACTACAAAAGTGAACTGAAACCAGATTCCCTCATTGAGGTGATGCGTTCTCAATCCTCACCAAGCGTCGCTTGAGTGCTATAGATGCATGGGCTACACCTGGCAACAGATCGCTACCGCTGTTCAGCCAATCAGGCGAGGAGGTGGGCTATCGCTTGATGGATTGCCAACTGTTTGCGGGGCCCGAGAAATAGGGCCCCTAAGCCACCTCATCCGGGAATCCCGCCCAGGTCCCCTCGAGCCCAAGGGGGTTGTAGTGGCTTTATTCAGGTCTAGATCCGGATGCTTGGGGAGTCATTGGTGCTAACCAGACAGTTCTCTTACTCCCTATGCAAAAAGGCCTGGCGCCATTGTTCGTCGGGCTCAGCGCTGTAGATGCAAGGGCAAAAAGAAACCCCGCCAAAGGCAGGGTTTCAAGACTTCTCTTTGGGCGTGTTTCCTTGTTTCCACTCCGAGGAGAAGTCCTCCTCACAAACGAACCATAACGATCGCAACTGTCACTGTGCCAGTTGACCGTGTCAGTTCCACAGCCGTCACTAGCTGTTCGCTTGGGGTTGCTCTATTGACGACTATTCAGCTCAAGTCACGAATTCCACTGAGTTAGTGGTCCAACTTCACTGCGCTTTTCCTTTGTCAAAGCCTGCTCAGCTTTGTGCATTGCAACGAGGGAAGCCTCAATACGGCGCAACTCTGCCTCTCGTATGGCTGTGTTCTTATCCAAAGTGAAAATACTTTTTGGAGTGCATGTAGCAACCTGCGGTTAGCGCTCTCAACTTGAGAACAATACAGAGTTCTTTAGGGGCGACCATGAGCATGGATGCTTATCCATTTCCAGCAAGCAGCCAAAACACTGGACTAATTGAAAACTGGCTGATACAGATGAGCATTTATCCCTGCTGACGCCTTGTTCCTGCTTGCTTAGGCCTCGATCAGGAGTCCGAGGACGTAGAAACCCTGACAAGCTGTCCTGGACTTGAGGGCATCCAACGCGGGTGCCCTTCTTAATGCCAGTGTTTTCTCTGCTTAACAAAAGCTAAGCATATCTTTGATCAGTCTGTGTTCGAACTCATCGATGGCATTGAGCCAGGACACTGCTTTCTTAAAAAGGTTGAGACAACTTATGGATAGCGCTGAAGGATGAAAACAAAAAGTCATCACCGCCCCAGGGCCAGAAAGCAAATAAGAAAAGCACCGCTCTAAGGCTGGGCTTCACTGGCCAACAAGGGCAGCACATGATCACCCTTCTGTTGGCCATTCCTGGGGATACCGATAGGAGGGGTCTTAACACTGAGGAATTTGAGAGTCTTCTTCTGATCTTTCGACTGTGGGATCCCTATAGCAACGCTCTTCAATGATCGGCTTGATCCCTTCCTCCAGCTCTCTTAAAAGCTCTTCTCTAAAGCTGTCGATATTTTCCAGTGTGGGATGCACAAACCCCGCCTCTTTTGCATCCCAAAACAGCGCCTGAATCGTTCGATGAAAGAGGGGGTGTCTCAGAGGCATGAAGTCAATTGCAAGAGAGCGCCCCACAAGAGAAACATCAACTCAGCGAGTAATCCCTGGCCATTCATCCAGGGGAAGAGAGCGGGCTGGAAGCTGGACGCTCAATATGGGCTAACGCATGGTGTCCTGGGCCAGCGCTGCAGCCTCAACGCTGCAATCACGATTTGGTTGCAATCCCCTTGAACGAGCTTCTGAAACCTCAGCTTTCGCAGCTGCGAAGTCAGAACGAAAGTCAGCATTGGCATGAAGCAGCGCTACAGAGGCTGCGCCCATCAGTTGACCGTTGACCACATCGCTATACCAGTGCACATTGCACAGATGGCGGCTCTCCCCGAAGGCCAGTCCTCGGGCAAGAATTTGGTCACGGCGCTCTGGAACCATTTCACTCAGGATCAGAGCCCAGGCCCAGCCAATCGCAGTGTGACCTGATGGATAGGAGGGATCTTTCGTCAGCTCTGCGGTGTCTTGAGGTGAGCAGATCATCTTCTTATTCACTAAGAAAGGTCTGCGGCGGTTGTAGTTATTCTTGGCTGCATAAGTGGACAAGCCCGCATCAGTAAGGCTCCGGCGTAAAAGCATGTAGAGCCTCGGCGTTGCTTCTTCACTAATGGTGATACCTATTGCGCAGGAAAAGGTGCCGGCTGCCCCAGGAAAATTCAAATCAGCATCAGTAGCAGCAAGATTCCAGCGGGGTGTCCCAGGGAGCGAGAAGCTTCTCTGAGAGATTGTGTTGTCTAGAGCGTGATCAGAATTGCCTAGCGTTGGCGGTGCAGGCAGCAACTGCAAGCTATCCGGCCGATCCTCCTTGTTTAAATATCCCTGAAGTAGACCATGCCCAATTTCAGGCACATCGGCACTCGCGATGAGACATTCCCGATATGGCTGAGGCCCAGCGACTGCAATAGTCGGGAAACTAGTGCCGATGAAAGCCATCCCAAGGCTAAGAAATGTCGCAGGGGCTAATTGCATGATTTTGTTCATTCCTTACAACAATGACTCAATGAGGGGCCAGTGAGATCAATGTCAGGAGAAGTCTTGAGCTAGAGCGGGACATCTATGACAAAGCCAGATCTACAACTTAGATAGAGTCTCCTGACTTGTCAGATTGGTTCGGGGATGTCGTACAAGCCCCGGAACAAAGAACACGGAATCGAGCATGGAGGCAAGTATCAGCCCAAACTTGCAGATCCAAAGAGTATTGATGGCTTCCGTCTTCGCGTCACTGATCGTAAGAAGTGGTTGTTTGTAGAGACTAAGAGCACCTATGCAATCCCACCCCCTCGAAGCAGAGACCGTGAGAAAGATCAGATACTGCTGTGCTTCAGATCACTGATAGTTAGCTTGATTCAGGGAATTATTGATTCGGAGCCCAATTGCTCCACCAACAAAAGACCTTTTAAAAATGACCACTACAACAATCATTCCTACAAAAAAGTTCACTATTTCCGAACATCTCGCCTCAAGACCACAGGAAACACTACAGCGTCTTGCTCTGCAGGAAAAATCGATTAGCTCTGCGACTGATGCAAGGCTTCAAAAGGAGGCCAGTGATCTGAATGATTATGAGGAAAATCATTGCACAGAGTTCACAAAGTGTATTCTCAACCACATGTTGGGATTGCATTCTGAGTTCAATGATTATGTGTCTGCAGAGCTTTTTGCCGGCAGAGTTAACACAAAAGGTTATTCTTCTTATTTGAAGCAGGCGTGGTACCACACAAGCTTTACTCCTACTTTTGAAAAACTATTTGGAGAGCGTTTGTGCGATTACATTAGAAGCAATCAAGGGGGCTCGTTTGAGAAGGGGAATAAGTTTCTAATGCTGGTTGAAAAAGATATTGATGAAGAAGAAGGCCACGAGCTGTGGGCCTTGCGAGACCTAAGTGATCTTGGGGTCAATCATGTTGATCCCTACACTGATGTGTTGCCAGAGACCAAAGCATTGGTTTCTAGTCAGTTTGACCGGTTGAGCCGTCTGGAATTCAAAGGATTTCTTGGTTACTCATTTTATCTTGAATACTGGGTCGCAAAATATTCTGCAATGCAATTACAGTTGATGGAGGAATATGGAATTGGCGGGACTTCCAAAAGGTTCATCCATAATCATTCAGTTGTTGATCAAGGACACGCAAAAGACAATCTTGAGCTTTTGAACTACTTGATCACCTCTGAGGATGATTGCAAGCAAGTCATTGAACATATGGATGTTGCGCATGCACTCTACTTCGGAATGGCCAAGCAAGCTTTCTCCATCCGTTAATCCAAGAATCGGGAGCAAGTTCAAATGAATAAGCATGATCTAATGCTTGTATCTGAATTCGAACAAATGATGCGCAATCCAGTTAAGCCAAAAGCCATTACTTTTCTTACTGTAAGCGTAAGCATTATTGCCCTTGGAGTCCTAATCATTCTTAGGCCTTCTGACTCACTGAATTTGATCACAGCCGCCCTCTGTGGCGGCCTGATCGGCTCAGCAGTGGAACGAGGCGTTTATCTTCACATCTTCAGGCTGAACCGCAGAATCTCATCGTTGAAAAATTGACTTACCACCGATCTAATGCCATGCAAAACACCATGACTGAATCCAAAATTCATGAAGTGATGGAGACCTTGGAGAAACAGTTTGAGCCATCACTCGCCTCCGAAGTGCCTTTTGGGGCCTACCAGGTACAACTCACTGATCAGGATGCAATTTGGCACATATTGATTGAACCTGGATCATGCAAAGCCATGCATGGATCACATCCGCATCCAATCATTATTAGCTATATGAGTTTAGAAACACTGGTTGAATTGAATACCGGTAGATTAAGTGAGATGAAAGCATGGATTACTGGTCGCCTTAGGTTTGAGGGGAATCTACGTGTTGCTCTGAGTTATACAAAAGCTTTTAAGAAGATCTCCATGGGTTTATCAAATGTCTAATTCCAAGCGATTAGTAATCTTGTCAGGCCTTGGTTGCTGTCTAACCATGACTCTGGGAACTGCTCTATGGAGTTTCCAGTCAATAAATAGTTCCAAGGCTAGTGAATCAGCAACCGATTCATTAATGACTTTTCCGAGTCGCATCACTGCAATGGGCAGGATGGAGCCACAGAACAATTTGATTAGGGTCGCTCCACCATCCTCCCGAGGTCGTAGTCGCATTAAAACCCTTCATATAGCCGAGGGTGATTTTGTTAAGCGTGGGCAGCTGATCGCTGAGTTCGATGTTGTTGACGAGCGTCGTTCAAACTTGGTGGTCGCAGAACAAAATCTTGCGATTACAAAGAGGCGTTATGAAGTTAGCAAAGGTGAATCACAAGCTAGTCGTATCAAACTGCGACGCTTGGAGTATGAGCTAACAAAGGCTGAAAGAGATTTAGGCCGATACAGGAATCTTTATAATAATGGTGCTTTCTCATTAAGTGATCTTGATGCAGTAAAACTCGTTAGGGATAAGGCCCGTGAGATGCTTGAGGAACACAAGGCCTCTTTTGAGCGCATTGATGGTCAGCAGGTAGGAACCTCGTTACTTAAAGAAGGCGTCAGTGAAGCCAATATCAAACTTGTTGCCGCTGAGGTCAGCAAAGCACGTCATTATTTGGAGCAGGCAATGGTTCGTGCTCCTCAGGATGGTTATATTCTCAAGCTTTTAAAGCACGTCGGAGAAGAAGTAGATCAACGCGGTCTTCTTTTGATGGGTGACACATCAAAGATGGTTACTGTTGCTGAGGTTTACGAAAATGATGTCAAACATATTAAAGAGGGTCAAAAAGCTTTGATCAGCAGCAAGGCATTAAGTTCTCCTGCGAGAGGAACAGTTATTTCCGTAGGATCCCTGGTGTATAAAAACGACATTATTGGTGATGATCCAACCGCTGACGTTGATACCCGAGTCTTTGAAGTACGCATTCTCATGGATGCATCAGATGAACTCAAAAAGATGTCACGATTGCAAGTGAATGTTGAGATACAAAGCTCCCCTACTGAAATCGCTTCCTCATATAAATGAAACTCAGAGTATTCCACCCCAACACATGGGTCCGAGGGGCTAATGATTTGGGAACGACACCATTTGTTCTTCAACATCTACGACACCAGCGTAAAAGGAGCATTAGTGCTGTGAGTGGGATTACTTTTGCCTGTATTTTGATTTTCCTGCAATTAGGATTCTTGGATGCAGTTCTGATGACAGCTACACATCTTTATAGTCGTCTAGACTTTGATTTAGTGATCAGCAGCAGAGATGCATTGGAATCAACAATGCCTTACACATTCAACCGTGTCCAAATTGATCGATTACGAGCTATTGATGGCGTTGCAAGGGTTGCACCTTTAGATATTGGCTATAAACAGTGGAAAAATCCAATCAATGGAAGAAATCGTGCTTTGTTGGTGCTTGGTATTGACCCCGACAACAATCTGACGCAGTTTGATTCACTTAGTGGCGATCTTTCGTTGTTGAATCATCCTGAAACGATTTTTGTCGACACCAAAAGTCGGAATGACTACGGTTTTAAGTTCTTCTTGAATCATTCAGACCATTGGGCACAGGTCGGTAATCGACGAGAGAAAGTTTCTGGCAGCTTTGAGCTGGGTCCATCTCTCCGTTATGACGGTAGTATCTTGACTGGAGGTCAAAATTTTCGCCGAATCTTCGGTAGTTACAGCACTGATATCACTAGTGTTGGCCTCTTGAAATTGCAGCCTAATAGCAATATCCATATGATCAAAGAAAAGATCGAATCTATTTTGCCAGATAAGCTTTTGATTCTAACAAAAGATCAAGTGATTGAGCGCGATAAACGTTACTGGCTTGTTTCTACATCGATTGGATATGTTTTTGGGATAGGAGCATGCATGGGACTTCTTGTTGGAATCGTGATTGTTGGTCAGATCATGAACGCTGATGTTTCTACCCACCTGAGTATTTACGCAACACTATTGGCCATTGGCTACCCAAAACTGCGCGTTATGTCGCTAATTATCCGATTAGGTCTTGTTGTTAGCGTACTTGCAATTCTACCTTCATTGGCTGGCGCTAAGGTTCTTTATTCACTCACCAATCTTGCCACTGGCTTGCCGATGCAGTTGACACTCCAGCGTGTCATCACTGTTTCACTGCTTTCACTGATCATGGGGGGAGGATCTGCATATCTTTCGGCTCGACGTGTGATGCGCGCCGATCCCGCGTTACTCTTCAGCTGAGATTATCGCTATGCACAAGATTCCCTTCGCCTGGCTTAATGTCACGAGTGATCGTCAGAAGCTTATTTTTTCAATGCTGGCTATCAGCTTTGCAGTTTTCTTGATGCTAATTCAAATTGGGTTCAAGCAAGCCCTAGTAGATAGCAATACAGCATTTTTACGACTACTTGATTATGATCTTGTTATGATTAGTAAGCGCCGTTATACATCTTTTATTGAGCAAACCTTTCCACGTAGCACACTCATTTCGACACGTGGTGTCGATGGTGTGCTGGATAGTTGTCCCCTCTATCAGACCACAAGTATTTGGAAGCCTATAGGTCAAGCGCTAAGACGCCCAATCCGTGTTTATGCAGTTTCCACGCATTGCCGTGCCAATCCGTTCAGGTCTGCAGGAATTGATCCAAAATTGCTGCAACAGGATTACAGCGTTATTGCTGATCAACTCTCACGACCAGAATATGGAAGTCTTAAGCCTGGTGTTGAGGCTGAATTAGATCGGCGAAGGATACGGATCATTGACGAGTTTCAATTAGGTGCCGACTTTAGTACTGACGGAACTTTGATTATTAGTGATGCCACTTTTTTGCGTTTGTTTTCAGAGCAACCTACTGGAATCGAGGGGAACCCGCGACAAACATTAGATGAAGTTGATTTTGGATTAATCCAACTCAAGAAGGGCGGTGATTTGAATCATGTCAAAAAAATGATCAGCCAGAGATTAGCAAAAGATGTTATTATCCTCACTAAAAATGAGATGATATCAAACGAAGCAAGCTATTGGAATAATGCCACTCCAATAGGCTTTCTTTTTAATCTCGGCACCATCATGGGCTTTGCTGTTGGTGTGTTGATTGTTCGTAACCTTCTCACAACAGAGTTGGAAGTTAATGCAAGCCAATATGCCACTCTTAAGGCAATCGGTCATAGCAATCGAGTACTGCAGAAGTATGTTGTCCAACAAGGCCTTTTGCTTTGTTGTTTAGGCCTGCCAGGCGGAGTTCTCTTAAGTCATGTTGTTTACGATCAAGTTTCCAGGGCTACTGGTCTCAACATGCGTCTGAATATCCATGTGGTGATGGTTGTCGGTCTCTTGACTCTTGCTATTGGCGCTATTTCGGGAGTCTTGGCTGCCAAGAAGTTAGTTCAGATAGACCCTGTCAATATTTTAGAAACTCAAGGCTAGTCTATTGGGTCAGCCAGACAAATCGCATCACAATCACTCTCTCTATGCCCTTTTATTTCCTTGTAAGCATCCATTTTTGGCTTTAATTCTTTGCTGAGTATTGAGGTCGCAATTCTTGATAGATCATGATTTTTTTCGTTACCGCATTGCACAAGTCCTCTTTCTAACTGCTTGAACTTGCTACTAATGCTCTTCGCATAGCCATCTCTGGTTTTAAAGTCAGTAGTATGGAATCAACTAACTCCTTTAATAGATAATCTCTTGATCGCCTTCATAGATTGCTACATCCGACCAGATAGAGCTTGATCTGAATTCTGCCAATCGCTTCAGGTCTCAACCCATTGCCTGCTCCGGACTTTAGTCGCTTTTACCTCTTGACATATTTTTAATTGCCTTTTGGCGTATACTTAATTCTAAGCTTCGTCTCCAGTGATCTTTATCTAAAGATTGATTAGGAATATTGATTATACACTCTTATTCGATGTTATCTAGTAGATGCCTAATCGCTTACTATCATGACATAGATGTTGATCAAACAAGCATTACTAGTTGCTTGTTAACTGTCAATATGATTTTGAGTTTGCAATAGAGATTCAGTCTATTTATGCGTATTAGGCTCCGTTGCTAATTGCCAGTCTTCGCCTCGCTCATTGAGACTACAAATTCATTGTTACATTTTCGATTGAAGGCATTTCCCTCGCCGAGATGTCTCACCTTCTCTCTGCACAGGTCATACGGAAGTGTCATTATATTTTGTCAATACCTGCTGTTGTCATATTCTTTGGTGGCATTCAATGACTTCCTTTGGCCTTGATCTTCCATCCTCGCTTTCGTCTCGTTCTTTTATATTTTTAGGGCTATCTCTTCAAATAATGGTCTTGTAGTGCCCAATCATTCACCGGACTAGGATTTCGCCTTCTTCCATGTGAATTACACGGTCAGCCAGTGCATACATTTTTTCATCATGCGTGACCATGAGGATTGCTCGTTCTCCTGACTGAACAAGTTGCCGAAACAATTTGACAACCTCACCAGATGCTGCGCGATCTAGTGCCGCTGTGGGTTCATCCGCAAGAATAAGTCTTGGCTTATTGACTAATGCCCTGGCAATGGCAACTCGTTGCCGCTGGCCACCTGATAGTTCTGCTGGTTTGTGATTAATTCGATGTTCAAGGCCAAGTCGTTCCAGGATCTGGATTGATTTTTTCTGGATGATTCTGTTGGGTGTTGGAAAGAGTTCTCCCGCCATTTGTACATTTTGGCAAGCAGTGAGTGATGGAAAGAGATTATGCGACTGGAAGATAAATCCGATCTGAGCCCGCAATTTTGAAAGCTCAGTCAGCGATAAATCTGCTAGCGGAAACCCCAGAATGGAAGCAGCTCCTTCTTGTAGCGTGCGAAGACAGCCCAGAATGGTTAGCAATGTGCTTTTCCCAGATCCTGAAGGACCAGTCAATATGACTATTTCACCTGCATGCAAGCTAAAGCTGATGTCCTTGAGGACAATTTTCTTGGTTTCTTCTTGACCGTAATAGTGTCTAAGCTGATGAGTTGATGCGACTAAACTAGTTGACATTGCCTAAATCGATTAGAGGTTTTCCCTGTCTGAGCCAGGTTGATTGGTGGTAATTTATTGGCTTCAGTTAATGGCTATAGTTGTTTTCATATTCTGCCATTGGCGTTTAAACCCAGAGTAGCTTTGATGGGTTATGCCAACTGAATTTCTGATTTGGAGTGTAATATTCAGGCTGCTTAAGTAGTAGAAGTAACTTTCGCATGCCGCGCGTGTAGCTTGATGGTGGCTGTCAAGCAGATATAGACGGGGCATGACGTTTCTGCTCCAGTATTCGTCTTTTGGCAGCGATACCTTTTTGTCTACCTCTGATGCTGTTTTCATGAAGGGCAACCCTAGAGACTCTTTGAGAATTCGGATCAGAAACTCGTGTTGTACTGTAAGTACCCAACGAATTTTGGTATGCATAGCTATGGACTGCAGTCCCATGCTGAGCATCATTAATACGGCCCTCCGCATTTCTGTAGGTGTCGCATCATCAATAGCAAGACCACAGATCTCTGCAATTTGAGTTTCGTCTTCCACTCCTGCTGCTTCACAATTACGTTCTCCAAATATCTGCTCACATGGCAATTTGTTGTTTGAATTTTTGAGAGCGCAGTTCAAATTGGCAATCGGATTCCATTCTCCATTTTTCCTCATGAATATGACGACTGCATAGGCTCCTTTGGATAGGTATGATTCAGTGTTCCAAGCTTTGTTGTACATCTTCTGCGCGACGGACTGGCCCTTCATGAACTCAGTGGAACCGGCTTTGCAGATGCAGACTGAGTAGTGCTTGAGCGTGTCGACTTTCTCCTGGTGATTCACTTCAAGATTAGAAGCTGTCATTGCTGGTTGTATAACAATGAGATCACACTATTTTCGTGGTTTCGTTCTCTCCATGATCGCGATCATGGTGCCCTGTGATCTTGCTCACAAGCACCTCTATGTTTTTCGTTCGCAGACCTGTTCGCCTTGTTCAAGCCACTTAGAGCCGGCTTGGCATTAGTCAGCTGTTCCTTTCATTTGTTCTCGCTCTGATATGCATCAAACACCAGAGCACGGACTTGGATGCAGGATTTACGCATCCCGGCTCAGTTCAGGACGCACAGCTGTAGTACAAGACGCCGCCGACGTTGAAGAACTCGCGCGGTTTGAGCTGGTCGTATTTGGAGAGCTCCGCAGATGGCGACTAACGACAGTTTGTATGAACTTTTGCGTGTAGATCGATATGAAACTTCCTGCCCTAATTCAGAAACTCCTGTAAGGGCAATAGTTAAAGGGGCCTCGCAGCCCCCATGGGTCATTTGGGTGATAAGGCTGACCTCACCCCATCTCCCTTATTAGGGTCAGGCAGCCACGAGGGCAGGCTGACGGGAGAAACGAACGATGTTGTTCGCAGTTACGGATTTGCTCTTACCGAGCAGGCTTCAGTCACCCTCCTCATACCCCGTCGAAACCATTGCAGCCCCAAGACACCTAAAAGAGGAATGGAGCTGAGCGGAATCGAACCGCTGTCCGAGACACTGGTGTGGATCACCTAGTCCGCCAAAAGGGGGACACTTCCATTCTGACAGGAATGCTGTTCTGTCGCTCAACAACCCTTGGGGTGTAAAAGCTCAATGCAAGCGATCGCCGTACTCCCCCAAGGATTAGAAGAAGAAGGCGCCAAAGAACTCAGCACTCTTGGGGCAAAAGCCGTGCGCCCACTCAGACGCGCTGCGGCGTTTGAAGCCGACATGGCCTGCTTTTATCGGCTGCATCTACAAGCGCGCCTGCCATTTCGCCTGCTCAGGGAGATTGCCCAATTCCCTTGCCAAGGGCCAAAAGAGCTCTACTCAGGTGTGCAATCAGCCTTCGACTGGGAACGCTGGCTGCATCCATCAATGAGCTTTCGTGTCGATGTCACCGGCAGCGGCCCTGGCCTCACTCACAGCCACTTCACAGCCCTGCAGGTAAAAAACGCCCTCGTTGATCTGCAACGGCAGCTATGGGGTGAGCGATCTGATATCGATCTGCAAGACCCTGCTCTCTGCTTGCATCTCCATCTCAGTCGAGATTGTGCGGTCCTGAGCTTGGACGGTTCAGCTGGCAGCCTGCACCGCAGGGGCTACCGAGCTGCAGTTGGCGCTGCGCCTCTCAAAGAAAACCTTGCCGCCGGATTGATCAAACTCAGCGGCTGGGATGGCTGCGTGCCCTTAGTTGACCCCCTGTGCGGATCAGGCACCCTGCTGATCGAGGCAGCCAGTATGAAGCTTGGCCTTGCACCAGGGATACAGCGTTCCTTTCTCATGGAAGGTTGGGCAGATTTCAATCCTCAACTCTGGAGCGAGGAACAAGCACGAGCCAAGCAACGAGAACGCAGAGATCAATCGCTGCCAGTGATCATTGGTTGCGACCGAGACCCCAGCATCACAACACAAGCAAAAACCAATGTTGCCGAGGCAGGCCTCGACCATGTTGTAGGCATTCAAACCTGTGATTTTCGCGACCTAGAACTGCCAAAACAGCCAGGAGTAATGGTCTGCAACCCTCCCTATGGCATCCGAGTTGGCCAGGATGAAGACCTAACCGCTCTCTATGAAAGCCTCGGTCAATACGCCAAGCAATACGCATCAGGTTGGCAGCTATGGCTGCTGAACGGCAATCCCAGCCTCAGCCGATCACTACAGATGAAAGCGAGTCGGCGGATTCCAGTCAGCAATGGCGGCATCGAATGCCGCTGGCTGAACTACGCCATTCGCTGAACCGCAGGGAAACTTGATCTATCAGCAGCAATCTTCGGATTCACGGCACTTTTTACCGGCTCTAATCATCCAATAATAACCACGAAGTATCAAAGAAAACATCAATCTGCAATCTGCCAAGCTCTTGCCCTAAGATAAAAGACAAGCTCAACTGGAAAGATGCTTAGCCACCTCTTAACTCCTACCAACCTAGTCATTTTTGCTGTTGCATTTACAATCAAACTCCTTGTAGCTGGCTACGTGATATTGAAAGTACGCAAAAGAATTGCATAATCACTTTCTACGATTAGAAATGATGGCGCGAGGTGATCTTAAAAACAAAGACTAGAGAACTGAAAAGCATGATTAGTTCAATCTATAGAATTAAGTCTAACTCTTTCTTTGACAGCCATCTCAGGGCTAGCTTCTGCCTATGCTTTTATTGATGGGCTTACTTCTAGATATTTATTATAACTGCTTCCATAGTTACTTAACTCACTGGAACAAGCACTTTTAATTTCATTTACTTGCAATGCATTCACTTCGCATTGAAGCTTTGCATCTTCTATTCCATATGGCTGGCTTAGCTCTAATTACTTTGATGGACAAATACCTTGTCTAAACCAAGTGTAATTAAACTTACCCACTCTAAGCAAGCCTCTGCCCTTATCTGCAACTGCTGCTCGATTAGGGCCTTTCATGTAAGCCTTGCATCTTTCCTTTTCCCATCCGAGACCTTCAAGCCAGCGAGACTGGTCATTCCCTAAATCAATCAAGTAACCCTGAGGAAGTTTTTCTATTGATCTGGCTACATAATTCTTTCCTAAAAGATCCTTGACGCATCCCAGCAAGGCCACCTTATTGCATTCAAGCAATGCTGCGTCAGCAGAGATTCCCTATGATTTATTTTTCCTTATACAGCTAATCAGGGCTGTTTCATCAGCATGCAGAGCCCCTATCCGCTAACAGGAGCTCTTCTGACAAAGTTGGTTTTTCCTTTAGCAATTAACATCATACATCAAATCTTACTGTGCTTATTCATCCATATTGAATTAAAATCCTGAAAAGTAGAAGCGGTGACTCATTGAAGACTGATTAGATCTGTTCATGATGTTTTGATTTGATGCCATCTTTGCTGATTTTCGACTCTCATACCAAGAACTCCAGTCCAAGCAAGAGAGTGCATTGCTATGCAGATGTCTCGAATGACTACTTCGCCATTCGCTGAATCACTTGCGACCGAGTACCGCCCGAGTGGTTTTCGACAAACCCTCCAACGTCTGTGGCAAATACGGTCCTTTGGCGAGCTGACCCCCCATGCGCAGACTCACTCCTGCCAAAACAACATCAAGAACTGCTATAGCCAGCAAACCCTTCATCAGGCTCCAGCCCCAAACCTGCTGCATCCAAAGCACCAAAGCCACTTCCACTGCCAACAGCGCCAGAAGCATCAACGTGCCTCCCATGGCGAGGAAAACGCCTCCACTAATCAAACGGCGTTTCTCTCGATCCACCTCCTGCAAAGCAATACGCACATGCAGATCCATGACTGAAGCAGCAATCGCCGTCACGCGCGCACCCGCTCCTGATCCGCTTGAACGTTGCTCTTCGCTCATCAGGACCGGCGCCCTCCGGCGAAAATAACTCCAATCAGTACACCGATTCCAGCAGCCATTGCAACAGCAAGCAACGGTCGCTGCCGCACAGGACGTTCAATCCGCGGCCGCAGTGTGCTGTTCAGCTCATCGAGAAGCTGCTCGAGCTGCTTCTCCAATGGCTCCAGGCTGTCGGCCAGATTCCTGGTGCGGTCACCAGCAATCTGAAACAGGTCCTCTAGCTGATCACGCACACCATGGCTAGTCAATCCCGAATGCAGTGAAATCACACGAACCATTTCGTCAAGGCTGCCTCGTGTCGCTTCCAGTGTGTCCCAAGCCAAATCTGGCCAATACTCTTGGATCGTGGGCAACAAGCTTTCAAATCGTTCACGGAACCTCAGTTCAGAGGGGTCTGCAGGACGCGAAGGATCAGTGTTGACTTGGGTCTGTTGATCGCCGGATGCGGAATTCTCTGATTCCATGAATTCCAGACGGTTGATCTCAGCCTAGTTAGGCCTTTGCGAGAGCGAAACCCCCTGTAGCTGGAATGCATTCAAGCCTGCTGCCTGAATACCAACTGCCACTGCAACCATCACCCACCTCCGAGCAGTGACATTGAACAAGCGTCATTGATTTGCAGAGGATCTGACCTGCTCAACAGTTGATCAACAATCCTTGGGCATCTCAGAACTCAAAGGATCCTGAGCACGACCCCTTGAAACGAATCGCCCTTTCCAGAACGGCTCCTCTAACAAAGCTTTCGCTCAACTTGCCAGATATGGTGTAGTTGTCGCTACTACCATCTCTAGATCTAGTGCGTTACAACTCCTACATGATCACAACTCTGCATTGATGGAGTCTATGAGCAATTCCGTAGCTGAACCTCTAGGGACTTTGCAGCCTATCGTTCCTCCTCGCCTAGAGCGCATCCGGCAGCAAATCAGCATCCAAGAGCTTGAACTAAGCCTGGCGCGCCTTGGCTTCACCCCACCAACCTCTAATGAGCTATCTGAAGGAATCGCGAGCTAAAATATCTACTCCACCAGCACGACAATCTTGCCTGCATCGATGAGCAAGACTTGACTCGAATCAGCTCCAATATTGGCTTGCTGTCTATAACCACTGAATCAAGCGGATCGATAACCCTAGATCTTTTGCACCCCACAGCAATCAGACTAAAACATCCTTGCTAGCTCTTGATCGTGTTCAAAGAACGTCTAGCCAATACACCAATTTGCTCAAGCTCATCAGCGAACCTCTGGCGAAATAATAAAGATCTCCTTTAGGTCAGTCTGCATGGCTGACACTATCTCCAGAGAGCCTTCTGGAGCTTTGCCAAGTTTTAGCGGAAGCGAAGGAGATGCAAAAGGTAGTAGACAAAACAAAGAGATGTTAGGCCAAGCAAAGGAATGCCAAAGTTCAATCCCAAAATGATAATTCTAGAGCCTTATGTCAATGCAACTTCTCCCTAAACTTCTACTCTCTTTCTCAAATTTAGGCTTCGGATCAAATCAACAAGTCTTCCAAGAAAACATTAATTATATTCTCCAGGCACGTCCTGCTTTCTAACAGTCACTCGGTCCACCTTTTGTCCAGAGATACGCAGCAGCTCGTCACCTGAAAATTCATAACCAAAGCCAAAAGCAAGATTGGCCACCTCATCCGCCGTAGAAGCACTTAAGACCTGCTGGCGAAGGTCAGCATCATCCTGCATTTTGACAAGAAAGGCTCGGAGTTGCTCGAGGGACAAAATTTAGAGAACAAAGGCTTCAAGCCATGATATTCAAAACCATCCTGCGATGCTGAAAAGATCACGTTTTACAGGACAAGTCAGCTTGCGCATCCTTTTCAAAGAGATCTTACTTAAATGTGCCCAAATCCCATGCCTAAACAAGGGCAGTCAATGTGATCACTGGTTAATATTGTGGATACCTTAGAGAATCTATATGCATATGCGCAGCCGCGAGTACAACATAAATCATTAGTGCTGATCAATTGCACTTCTACTCCCACGAAGAACAGAGGGATGCGAGCCATTAAAGATCGCAAGCATCAATACAATGCTGATCAATACTTGCTCTATTCCTATTACTGATTCAACTAAGCTATTGCAATTAGGTTTTTCTCTCTGAATAGATTCGTCCTATTGGAACATCGAGGAGCGCCGAACGATCCACTCGGATGTCATTTTGATTTGCTCTTGGAAGACGGCCCCTCATGTCGAACCTGGCGATTGCCGCAGATCCCACGATTAGATGGTCCAGCGGTAGAAGCCATTCCTATCAATGTCCATCGACTGGCTTGGCTGGACCATCATGACGCCGCCGTCTCAGGGGGACGCGGTTGGGCTAAACGCATCGTCGGCGGACTGTTCAGCGGCTCTCTGCCGATCAACTGCAAAGATCGCTTGAGTGTGCGCCTGCAAAGCACTGATCTAGAGGGGCACTTGGAGATAGAACACAGACTCTGCCGGATCAGATCCAAACCGGGTGCCAACCCTTGAGCTTCAAAGAAAATTCGGTAAACTTGGCTTGCAAAGAGCCCGTGCAACCTGTTGGTTCACATCAATCAGGTTGGGCTTACGCAGTTCAAGTCCTTCGGGGGGTCGATGACCATCCCCCTCGAAGAGGGCTTCACAGTCGTCACAGGCCCCAACGGTTCGGGCAAGAGCAACATCCTCGACGGCGTTCTCTTCTGCCTTGGTCTTGCCACAAGCAGGGGTATGCGAGCAGATCGACTGCCTGATCTTGTCAACAGCCGAATCCTTCGAGCAGGCAAGGCAGCTGAAACCGTGGTGAGTGTGCGCTTTGACCTCAGCGACTGGAAGCCCGATCCAGCCGAGGCAGGCCTGGAGCCACCAGAGGAAGGTCCTTGGATCAAAGCTGATCAACAAGAGTGGACCGTCACCCGCCGTCTGCGGGTCATGCCTGGCGGCTCCTACAGCACGAGCTACAGCGCCGATGGCGAACCCTGCAACCTGCAGCAACTTCAAACCCAGCTGCGCCGACTGAGGATCGACCCAGAAGGCAGCAATGTTGTGATGCAGGGTGATGTGACCCGCATCGTCTCGATGAGTAACCGCGATCGCCGCGGCCTGATCGACGAACTGGCTGGTGTAGCACTCTTCGACAGCCGCATCGAACAAACTCGCGCCAAGCTCGATGATGTTCAAGAGCGGCAGGAACGCTGCCGGATCGTGGAACAGGAACTGCTGACCACACGGCAACGCCTGGAACGAGACTGCGCTAAAGCCCGCACCTACCAGGAACTCCGCCAGCAACTTCAATTGGGTCGGCAACAGGAACTGATGCTGGCCTTTGAAACAGCCCAGCAAGGTTTGCGTGATCTTCAAGCCCGACAGCAACAGCTTGACGAGCAAGAGGTACGCGACGCTGCGAACCTCCAAGAGGCCGAAGAAAAGCTGGCCAAGGCCGCCGCCAACCTGAAGACTCTGCAAGTGAACGTTAAGGCCCTCGGCGAAGACCAGTTGCTAGGGGTGCAAGCCGAACTGGCGGGATTGGAGACCCAGGCTCGTGAACTCGAGCGCCAAGCAGAGCAACACCAACATGAAGGTCAGCGCCTCCAAGGCGTTCGCCAAGACCTAAGCAACCGCCGCAAACAACTGCAACAGGAGGCTCACAGTCAGACCGAAGATCCCCATCGCACGGCCCTAGAAGATGCTGAAAAGAACTGCAGAGATGCCGAAGCCGCTGTAGAGGTCTCCCGTCGCCGCCTTGGAGACGTCGCCGGTCGCTCTGGTGCTTGGCTTGAGCAACAACGGCAGCGCAGCTCTCGCCGTCAGGAACTTCAATCCACCCTTACACCACTGCAGCAGGAGCAACAACAACTTCAAGAACGCCTGCGACAAGACGAAGAGCGGCGCGTGGAACTCGAAGCAGAGCAGCAGCGTGACGGCACCGAAGACCAGCAGGTACAGAAACAACTTGATCAACTCGAACAGGAATGGCAAACACTCCTCCAGAGCATCAGCGACAAGAAAGAGCAGGTTCAGCAAGCCGCTGAAGCCCTGGCAGTGCAGCAACGGACCCGCAGTCGACTCGAGCAAGAACAAACCCGCTTGGAAAAAGAGATCGCCCGGCTAGAGAGTCGTCGCGAGACCCTGCAGGAGAGTCGTGGCACTGGAGCTCTAAGGCTGCTGCTTGAAGCCGGTCTGGAAGGGATCCACGGCCCCGTTGCCCAGCTTGGGGAGGTAGACGATCGCCACCGACTTGCTTTGGAAGTCGCTGCGGGTGCACGACTCGCTCAAGTTGTCGTAGACGACGATCGCATTGCCGCCAAAGCCATCGAACTGCTCAAAAGCAAGCGAGCCGGCCGGCTCACCTTCTTGCCTCTCAATCGCATCAAAGCACCTGCAGCTAGCAGCAATAGCGCCCTCATGCGAGGGCGAAAGCCTGACAACGCTGATAGCAGCACTGGCATGATCGGCAAAGCCTTTGAGCTGGTTCGTTTTGAGCCCATTTATGCCGAGGTTTTTGCCTACGTCTTCGGCGAAACTTTGGTCTTTAGCAACCTGAAATCTGCTCGGCTGCAGTTGGGACGAACTCGAGCCGTAACTCTTGATGGAGAACTGCTAGAGAAGAGCGGTGCCATGACAGGCGGCAGTTTTTCCGGTCGTAGCAACAGCCTTAGCTTTGGTAGCAGCAACGAGGGAGATGAGGCCGAACCCCTACGCCGCAGGCTTCTTGAACTTGGAGAAACCTTGGTGGCCTGCCGCAGAGAGGAATCTCACCTCAGCCAAGTTCTCGAGGAAGCTCGCCCCTGCCTCAGAAATCTTGAACAGCGCCAAGCCGCTCTGGAAGCCGAACGCAGCGCAGCCCGCCGCTCCCATGGCCCCTTGATGGAAAGACGTCATCAACGCTCTCAAAAAGTGGAGGAGCTACAAGCTCATCAAGAACAACAGCAGCAACGACTGAACGCTCTCATCGAAAAGCTCTCTCCCCTCACCCTTGAACTGCAGCAACTTGAACAACATGAGCAGGAAGCCCAAGCGGATGGCGATGCAGAGACCTGGCAACGATTACAAGCGGATCTTGAAACCGCCGATGACGCACTTGGGACAGCCAGAACGAATCGGGATCAATTGCTGACTGCCCAGCAGCATCGCCACCTCGCCCTCGAACGCCTAAGCGATCAACAAAAGGGCCTGGAGGCTGAGGAAAAAAGACTGCAGGAAGCTGTCCATGCTCTGGCAACTGCCCATGCTCAATGGCGTGACCAGCAGCAAGAACTGCAAGCGCGAAGACAAACACTAGAAAGCCAACAACAAGACCTACAGACTCGCTTTGGCGAACAACGGCGCGCCAGGGATGCTGCTGAAGCAGAAGTAGCAAACCAGCGCCAAGGCCTACAAGAGGCCCAGTGGAACCTGGAACGCCTCCGACAGGATCGCCAAGCCCTTACCGAAGAGCTTCGCAGCGGCGGCCTCCGACTCAATGAACTCCAACAAGCCTTGCCAGACCCACCCCCGGAGATCCCCGCAGAGCTTCGCAGCGCAGGACTTGAGGCCCTTCAAGCCGATCTGCAAAAGCTTCAAAGCCGTATGGAAGCCCTAGAACCAGTGAACATGCTGGCCCTTGAAGAACTCGAACAACTCGAACAACGACTCGGGGATCTGGTCAAAAGGCTTGAGGTTCTCTCCCAGGAGCGAGAAGAACTCCTGCTCCGCATCGAGACCGTCGCCACTCTTCGTCAGGAAGCCTTCATGGAAGCTTTTGAAGCAGTTGATGGTCATTTTCGTGACATCTTCGCCAGCCTCTCTGAGGGCGATGGCCACCTTCAACTCGACAACCCTGACGACCCCCTCGAAGGCGGCCTAACCCTGGTAGCACATCCCAAAGGCAAAGCAGTGAGACGCCTTGCGGCTATGTCTGGTGGAGAAAAATCGCTTACGGCGCTCAGCTTTCTGTTTGCTCTTCAGCGCTTCCGCCCCTCTCCCTTCTATGCCCTCGATGAAGTGGACAGTTTCCTTGATGGGGTGAATGTTGAACGCCTTGCAGCTTTGATCGCCCGCCAAGCAGAACAAGCCCAGTTCATGGTTGTGAGCCACCGCCGACCAATGATCGGCGCCTCCAACCGCACCATCGGGGTAACCCAGGCCCGTGGGGCTCACACTCAAGTCGTGGGATTACCCAATGCAGCGTGAGCTGTTTCCTCAAGCCCTTGAGTCAAAATAACTCGATTCGCCCCCTGTTGAGGGCCTGCGTTTGACGACAAACCCATCCCTGAACGATCCACTGGACAAAGTTCCTAGCGACCGCCTCTGGCTGCGCTCCGAGCTCATGGGGACCCACGTGATCACCCGTGATACCGGACGTCGTCTCGGCGTCGTGGGAGAAGTCGTGGTCGACATTGATCGCCGCGAAGTGGTGGCCCTAGGCCTGCGAGACAATCCCCTAACGCGATACCTGCCCGGCCTCCCACGTTGGATGCCACTTGATCGGATCCGTCAGGTGGGGGACGTCATCCTCGTGGATTCCTCTGACTCACTCAAAGAGGGTTTCACCCCAGATCGCTACAGCCGAGTGATCAACTGCCAAGTGATCACAGAATCTGGCCAGCAACTAGGCAGAGTCCTGGGGTTCTCCTTCGACATCGAAACAGGAGAACTCACCACCCTGGTGATTGGAGCAATCGGTGTGCCCTTATTGGGTGAAGGGGTCTTGAGTACCTGGGAGATGCCGGTAGACGAGGTGGTCAGCAGCGGCGCAGACAGGATCATTGTCTATGAAGGCGCAGAAGAGAAGCTCAAGCAACTGAATAGCGGCTTCCTCGAAAAACTCGGAGTTGGCGGCCCCAGCTGGGAAGAACAGGAGCGAGAGCGCTACAGGATGAATCTTGTGCCAGTGGAAAACCAGCTCAACTCAGGACAGCCCACTGAGCAGGAACAGCGCCGGCTCCAACCTTCCACCACTCAAACCTTTGAGCCGGAAGAAGAACTTGAATACGTTGAACTTGAAGAGCGTCAACAGGAAGTCATCCCCCAACAGCGCTATCTCGATGAAACGCCCTCAAGCTCCCCAACGCGCTACCGCAATGACAGAGAAGAAAGAATGACCTTCGAAGAACCTTCTGCCTATGAACAAAGGCCAGTCTTCGAAGAATCAGCTGCCTATGAACCAAGACGAACCTTTGAAGATCAACAACCCCAGAGACCAAGACCAGCCTCACGTCGACCTGTTCAGAGCCTTGGTGATCCTCTTGATGTGGAGCCCCTCGACTTTTCAGGACGCGATCAAGCTGGCCGAGACCGAGATACAGAGATAGAGGAGACCCCACAGCGCCGTAATGGCACCGAACTGGACGACCCTTGGTGACCTTCGATTCAAATCAAACCTCTGCCTCCTCGGAAAAATCAAGCGAAGCGCTGTTCACGCAGTACCTCTGACCTGTAGGCGCTGGTCCGTCGTTAAAGACATGGCCCAGATGAGCCCCACAACGAGCACAGTTGATCTCAGTACGCTCCATTCCATGACTAGTGTCCCGATGGGTGGTAATCGCACCTGCCTTGACTCCATCCGAAAAGCTCGGCCAACCAGTGCCTGAATCGAATTTTGTCGCTGAGCTGAAGAGTGGGGCTCCACAACAGACACAGCAATACATCCCTGCTGCCTTGTGGTTCCAATAAGCACCTGTAAATGCTCGCTCTGTGCCCCCCTTACGGGCAACCTGATACTGCTCACGAGTCAACCTGGCCTGCCACTCTTCTGGGCTGAGCTTGATCCAATCCACTGAATCGGAAGCGGAGGAATCAGACCTGGACATGGAAGGGAAAAGAAAGAGGACCTGCCAGACCCTAAACAGCCTTCGAATCTAAAAAGCACCGAGAGCTTTGGGCAGCAAACGACGCACCTGCCGAACCAGTGCAGAAACAGCCCCAGGTTGCCCACGCAGGCTGCGCAGATCCTCGCGCAGCCCCCTGAGCCGTTCAGGAGATTCCAGCCAAGCTGACGCCTCATGAGCAATGTCCTGTGGCGAAATTGAGCCCACTCGCTCCGGAACCACCATGCGTCCAGCAGAGATATTGGGCCAAGCCAGGAATCCATGACGACGCAGCCGCCATGCACTGAGCAAAACACCAATGCACCAACGCAATCCAGGGAGCCGAGCCAACAAACCAATCCAGCCATCCCATGCCTGCATCACAGCCAAATGCTGGGTGGGCACGATCACAATCATTGGCAAACCAAGCGCCCCCAATTCGGCCGTATTGGCCCCCACAGTGGTAAGAGCTAAATCACATTGGCTCAAGGGACCATGCGCAGGATGATCCTCTTGGAGATAGATGACCGTGCCGGCCCTGGTGATCAATCTTCGCCAAGGCTGATCAAGCTCAGCTGGCCTGACCATGGCAATAGCTGAGCGATAGGCAGCAGCAATCGGATTGCTCGAACTCATAAAGCTTTCCAACTCCTTCACGCTTGTGGTAGGTGCAACAGGAAGCAAAAACCGACATCCAGGTCGCAGCCGAGCCAATTGATCAGCCGCCTCCAAAAGGAAAGGAACCCCCACGCAGAGCTTGGCCCGTTTAGACCCAGGCAATAAAGCCACCCAGTCGCCTTGTGGCAGCGGGGCTTCAGCTCTTGCAAGACTAGACAAATCCGCCATCAGGTCTCCCACCACAGTGCAACGGTCCCGGAAACGACGTGGCAGCTGATCCCGCACTTTGGGAGACATCGCAGCAATGCAGTCATTCCAACGAGGCCAGCGGGCCACCCACTCGGCGTAGGTGAGATGGCGGTAGCCCAAGCGGCCTGAAAGAAGCACGCTCCAGAACTGATCTCCACCAAGGAAAACGACCACTCCTTGGCGAGGCCACGGCCCATAGCGTCGGGGAAAGAACAACAAATTCCAAAACTGATTTGCTGGTGTGATCTGCTCAAACTGAATCCATCGTCTAGCCGCATCAGCCTCCTGTCCTGTGGCATTCGGGCAAGGCACCAACACCAGCCTCAAGTCAATAGGCGAGCTTGCAGCGCGAGGACGCATCAAAATGCTGCGATGCAAGCTCTCAGCAATGGGCCTAACCCAAGTCGCTAGTTCCCCTGGGCCATTGGAAACCAGAACAACCGCCAGCGAAGTGTCCGGAATGACAGCTGGAGGGAGTGAGGTCAAGTTGTAAGGAAAGAATGCGGATGGCGAGACTTGAACTCGCAAGGCCGAAGCCACACGCCCCTCAAACGTGCGTGTCTACCAATTCCACCACATCCGCGTGGCCGACTCAACCTCGCGGGCTTCGTCGATCGAGGATCATACCGGCCAATGGTCCAACGTTTTGCAAAGTGGCCTGGCAAGGAGCGCTGATACGATCCGCCCAAAGCCTGATTACTGCGGGATGACCATCGGCAAAGTGCTGATCGCCAACCGCGGCGAAATTGCCCTCAGAATTCTGCGTAGCTGCAGAGAGCTGAATATCCCCACAGTGGCTGTTTACAGCACCGTGGATCGCAATGCGCTGCATGTTCAACTTGCTGATGAAGCCGTCTGCGTTGGCGAGGCCCCTAGCAGCAAGAGCTATCTCAATGTCCCCAATATCCTCGCGGCTGCAACCTCCCGCGGGGTCGATGCAATTCATCCTGGCTATGGATTTCTAGCCGAAAACGATCGATTCGCCGAAATCTGTCGTGACCATGGCATCACCTTTGTCGGTCCTTCACCCCATGCAATCCGCTCCATGGGAGACAAGTCGACCGCTAAGGCGACCATGCAACAAGTCGGTGTTCCGACTGTGCCAGGTAGCGAGGGCTTGCTCGCCAGTCCAGAAGCAGCAGCTGAGCTGGCGAAGGGAATGGGCTACCCAGTGATGATCAAAGCCACCGCAGGTGGGGGTGGCCGCGGCATGCGCCTGGTCACCACGCCAGACCAACTGGAAAACCTCTTCAAGGCCGCCCAAGGAGAGGCCGAAGCGGCCTTCGGCAATCCTGGGCTCTACATGGAGAAATTCATTGACCGGCCCCGACACGTCGAAGTGCAGATCCTCTCGGATCGACACGGCAACGTCATCCACCTCGGCGAGCGTGACTGCTCCATTCAGCGACGTCATCAAAAACTGTTGGAAGAATCCCCCAGCCCAGCCCTCACCCCCGAATTACGCCTGCGAATGGGTGAGGCTGCGGTGGCCGCCGCAAGGAGCATCAACTACGAAGGCGCTGGAACCGTGGAATTCCTCCTTGATCGCAAGGGTGACTTTTACTTCATGGAAATGAACACCCGTATTCAGGTTGAGCATCCCGTCACAGAAATGGTGACAGGCATCGATTTGATCGCAGAACAACTGCACATCGCCGGAGGCGATCCCATCAGCATCAAACAAGAGGACATCCAACTAAGAGGCCATGCCATCGAGTGTCGAATCAATGCTGAAGACTCCACCCACAACTTCCGCCCCTCACCAGGGCAAATCACAGGCTGGTTACCACCAGGAGGACCAGGGGTACGCATCGACAGCCACGTCTATACCGGCTACGACATACCGCCTTTCTATGATTCATTGATTGGCAAGGTGATCGCCTGGGGGCATAACCGAGACGCGGCACTTAAACGCATGAAAAGAGCACTCAATGAATGTGCTGTCACAGGCATCCCCACCACAGTTGAATTCCATCTCGAACTGCTCAATCGGGAAGAATTTCTGAGAGGAGATGTTCACACCAAATTTGTCGAACAGGACATGCTCGACTGAAATTCCTTCGTTCAATCTCAAGCAATGGCCTGGCTCTTAAGCAGCATCTGAGAGAGCAGTCCTTGCTGGCCAACCAACAACTCCCTCAACAAACTGATCAATCCAGCCCATATCACGGGAGTGACATCCACTCCACCAATGGGAGCCACCACACGGCGGGTCATCGCCAAAAGAGGCTCCGTGGGCCAACTCACCAAAGGCCAAAACCCCTCGCTGAGCTTTACCTGGGGATACCAAGAGAGCACGATCCGAAAGATAAATGTCAGCGTCCAAAACGCAAGCGCAAAGGCCAGAACCAGATGCAGCGTTGGCAGCGCTTGAATCAGAACTGGTGTCACAAAGCTCAAAGCATCAGCAATTCCATCGTAGAAAGTCACCCCTGATCATTAAGATCATGATGGCCTCGCCCAAGTCAGAACCACTGCTATGACCGCTTCTCTCGCCAATTATCTAAGCAGCCTCGTTTGGGCCGCAGTAATCGTGGTAATACCAGCTGCCGTTGCCCTTGTGTTGATCAGTCAAAACGACCAGATGTATCGCAAGTGATCGGGTTGACCGAAACCTCAAAGCAGCCTTGGCGCACTTCGTAGACTGAGCCCAACGAGGTTGGTTTTCAACCTCCTGTTCAGGCGTTTTCAGGGGGCGCAATTGTGGTCAATGCCAGTCTTAACTGGGGCAGCATTGTTGGAATCGTGCTTGCAGTAGGCGGTGCTCTGCTGTATTTCATGCGATCGTTCAAGCCTGCCTTAGCACGCGACTACGACGTCTTTTTCGCAGCCATCGGCCTCCTTTGTGGAGGAGTTTTCTTTTTTCAGGGGTGGCGCCTGGATCCGATCCTGCAGTTCGGCGTGTTCCTGCTAGCCGGAACCACAATGTTTTTCGCCTACGAAAGTGTCAGGTTGAGAGGCGTAGCTGTTGAGGGGGCTCGGCGTTCATCCTATTTCGATGATGCACCAGCCCCGCCTATCAACCAGGGTCGAGGCGGTGGCCTAAGGGGTGACTGGGATGAACCCTACGACCGCTTTGAGGAACCCCAACCGGTTCGACGACGCTTCTCCAGTCGAGACAACGACGATGCTGATCGCCCTCAAGAAGACTTATACCGGCCTCGCAGAACCACAAGAGCTGCAATACCAGAACAAGCAGCAAGCCGTCGCCGCAACAAGGAGGAAGAGTCCTGGGGCGAAGACTCAGAACGCTCTCGTCGCATGGCCCGATTCGGCCGCCAGGATGATGAACAAAACAATCGTCCTGACTTTGGAGAACGCCGCAATATTCGCCAAGATCAGCGCCGGGGCAGCCGTCCCTCAGCCAATCAACAAACCACCAATCGAACCCAATTAAGCAACGAGCCAAGGTCTACGACGAGAGGGGGCTACGGCTCATCAAGAAAACCTGGTGTACCTCAGGGGTCTCAGATTCGTCCCGAGGCTGAAGATGCGGCCTACTCTCCTGCAAAGTCCAGGTCGACGGGATCCAGGCCCACAGCATCAAAGCCCTCCCGACCACAAGGCAATCCCTCAGCCACCAGAACAGAAGCGGCGCCTCCTTCATCATCAATGCCTGAGCCAAGACGCTCAGCTCCGCGAAGTTCAAGACCTCGCGACAACAGTTCCCGTTTTGACGACTGAAGCCCATTGCCAACAACCTGCAGCAACTGATCCTGCTTTTGGGGTGCCTGAGCCTTGGGAGCTGCATCAATTCGATTGAGAGAGCACCAGGTGGCCTGCTTCAACGCAGCCAGCAAGACCCTGCCCTCAGCGGCAATGGCGAAATGCTGGCAGTGATCGTCGATCAGCGAGGCCGGCCAACCGTTCAGCTCCGCGAGCTTAGAGACGGAAAGATCCTGCCACTACGCCATTTCTCCCGTCACCAACCTCACAGTTCTCCCTCCCTGAGCTGGAATGGACGTTATCTGGCAGTGATCACACAAAAAGGCAATCGTCGCCTAACGATCATTGAAGATCGTCTAACCGGAAGAATCCACCCGCTTCCCCTACCGGGGGAGAGAGATCCTGTGAGCCTCAGCCTTGCACCAGATGCACGCCAGTTAGCTATGCAAGTAGCCGATCAGGGGCATTGGCGCGTAGAGCTCTTCGATCTATCACACATCCTTGAGCCTGATCCAATCAGAGGGCTGAAGCGCTCAACTCCAACGAAAGAGGTTAGACCGTGAAATATGGGCTCTTACGAGATCTGCCGAGTTGGCTTGTAACTTTGTTTATTTGCTTTGGGCTGGTTGCTTGCGGAAGAGAAGCATTGAGGCCACTCCAAGGCATCAATCGCTCACTGCTCCAATCCGCTAGCAGTCGTCGCCAACCGGCCCTTGGCAAGCGTTGGTTGGCCACTCTGGCCAACCATCAAGGAAAAGAAAGAATTGAATTGATCGACCTACGAAGCCGCAGATCGGTACTACTTCCAGGCCTGAATCGACCTGATGCTCAGCCAATCAGTGTGAGCGTGAGTGCCAATGGCGAACACCTGGCGCTGGTAAGACAGCGTGACGACCAAACGGAACTGTTGCTCTATCACCGCAGTATGGGTACTGTTCATCGGCTTGAGCTCAGCGCCAAAGGGATCCCTCGCCATGTGATTTTGGATGGATCTGGTCGGCTTCTAGCAGTTCAAGTCAGCCGAGAGGGTCGTTGGGATGTGGACCTGATCCGTTTGCCAAGCTGATTAGACAACGCAACCACTCAAACCACTCAGGACACCAAACCGGCCCAATGCACGAAGGTGTCGCGACTCACCACTTCGATGAGCAGCACAGCGGCCAATCCAATCATCGCGAAACGTCCATTGACCCGTTCTGCATAGGCACTCCAACCAAAAGTGGGTGGATCTCCCGTCGTCGCACTATTGATGGGTGGCTGGACCTCTGAACTTTCAGAACCCTGCTCGGATCCCTCGAAGACAGCCTGTTCGCTTGGAAGGTCCTGATCGCCTGGAAGGTTTTGCTTTGGTGAGGTCATCAAACCAGGTCAGGATCTTGAGACAATAGATAGGTGGCGGTCGGGAGCAAACGCCATTTGCCATTCCCTAAAAGCTCAAGCACGGAATCGTGGAAGTCGATCAGGGTCGAGCGATGACCGACGCTGATGACAGCCAAATCACGATCCTCGAGAAGCTTGTAGAGATGCTTCTCGATCTTGACATCCAAAGCACTCGTCGCTTCATCAAGAACAACAAAACGAGGCGCATTCAACAGCAAACGTCCAAAAGCCAAACGCTGCTGCTCTCCCAGCGAAAGGATCCGCGGCCAATCTTGCTTGACATCAAGATCTGGATATCGCTCAACGATCTGAAGAAGCCTGACTTCCTCCAAAACTGCTTTCAATTGATCGTCGCTAAAACGATCTTCATCAGCTGGATAACAAAGCTGCTCGCGAAGAGAGCCCAAAATCATATAAGGCTTCTGAGGGATGAATAACAAGTCACCCGAGGCAGGTCGTTGAACACTCCCCTGACGTGGATTCCAAAGACCACTAATCATGCGGAGCAAAGAAGTTTTGCCACAGCCTGATGGACCAACCACAAGAAGCTTCTCTGACTCCTCAACATTCAAGCTCAGGTCATCAATAATCTGCTGACCTCCATTAGGAGGATATAAATCGGCGTGCTGAATCAAGATAGAATTTCCACTAGAGAAAGTCGGTGAATCAACAACAGCACTCTGCCGACTAATCTTCTCAACCTTCGATTGAAAGCCTTCTAAGCGACTAACACCGGCCGTAAATTGAGCAAGCTCATCAATTCTATTGACAACAAAAAATAACGAGCTCTCAACCATACTAAATGCGAACATTGCTTGAACAAAACTGCCATAATCAATTTCGCCCGCAAAGTACGGGACCGCCATAATCACATACGGAAAGAAATTCCCGGCATAATTCGACGAACGCCGCATAGCATCAATAATCACCTGCCAAACAATCAGCAGATTAAAGTTTTTCACCACCGATCCAAGCCTTCTTTGCGTCTCTTCCTGCTCAGGTTTTTCCCCTGAATAAAAGGCAATTGACTCTGCATTATTACGGATATGAACCAGTCCATACCTGAAATCAGCCTCAAATCGCAACTGGTCAAAATTAATTTTGACCAGTTGCCTCCCAGCCACAATCAAAATAGCAGTGGCAAAGGTAGCATATCCAAATAAGGAAAATGTCAGCGTCCTGCTAATACCCCAAAGGATAAGTATATTCAGCGAAAATGTAAGAATCGCATCAAAGACCCCAATGGTAAATTGAAGACTTTGTGCCGTAAATGAGCGCGTATCATCTGTAATGCGCTGATCGGGGTTGTCAACGTCCGTAACCTGCTCATCATTGGGGTCTAACGTGTAATACGCACGATTGCTCATGAAGTCAGAAATCAGGCTGCGCGAAAGCCAATCCCTCCAAATGATCCCGAGCTTGAATGTAAAAAAGATCTGAGAAACTCGTATTGGCAGTGCAACAACAAAGCAACAGGCATAAATAATTAAAATCCGGTAAAAACCACTTTCCTCTCTTTCCACGAGAGCATTGGTGAGATCTCTAGCAATAAATCCAATGCCCGCATTAATGCCATTCACAGCCAATAGCATCAGAACAATGACAGCAAGCATCAACCAATGCAGCCAGCGTTTGTGACGCAACTGCTGACGCATGCCAAAGAAACTGCCTGCTCCAATCACGAACAGGCCAGAGAATGCCCAGCCCCACCAGCTTGACCAGATCGTCTCGATCGTGCGAGCAACGCCTCCGAAATAGTTCTCCGTTAGAATTGGCTGAAATCGTTCAAGAACTGCAATCAGCCCCGTAAGGGCAACTAGGACAAGTCCACCAACGCAAAAAATCAGCGCGACAAGCAGCCCAATGAATTGCCATCCTTTGGCTTGGTCGAGCGGCAGGAAGAAAGGCTGAGCAAGCCTCTGGAACTTACCGAGCTGATTAGACAGGCGCTGAAAAGCCTGTCTCCTGGTAGTGGTTGTCATCGCTTCATTCTTGCCAGTTCAAGCCTCAACCGGGAGGCCAGGCCAGCGGACGGCCACCTATCACATGAACATGAAGGTGAAAAACGGTTTGTCCTGCCTCAAGACCACTATTGATCACGGTGCGAAAGTCATCAAGGCCCTCCTGCTTGGCAACCCTGGCTGCCACCAGCAGCAAATGCCCCAGCAACTCCGAGTCCGTGGAATCAGCGGCCCGCAGACTGTCCAGCGGTTTGCGGGGGATCACAAGCACATGAACCGGGGCCTGAGGCTGAATATCGCGAAAGGCCAGACATCTCTCATCGCTATAAACCTCATCAAAAGGAATCTCACCGCGAAGCATCTGGCCAAAAATGGTGTCACCAGCCATTGAGTCACAGTCTGAGGATTGGACGGCTTGGGCATGAAATACATGCACCGTCTGATTACAAATGCTGGCACGTTGCCTGAGTGGTTCTCTGCATGGCATTCAAGCCCAAGCCGTCACTGTGGAAGTGGATCTAGTGCCTGGGCTGCCAGGGCTGCAACTGGTAGGGCTACGCCGCCATACAGGAATCTCGTGAGCGAGTGCGATCAGCACTCCGCAACAGTGGCTTTCGCGGGCCACTCGTGCGAGTCGTGGTGAACCTGGCTCCTGCCGATCTTCGTAAAGAGGGACCTTCTTTAGATCTCCCTATCGCCCTGGCTCTATTGGTAGCCAGTGGCGAGCTGGATGGTCCGTTGCTTGCCAATCTCTGCTGCGCTGGAGAACTCGGACTCGATGGCAGCTTGCGGCCCTACAGAGGAATCCTTGCCATCGCCAACCTGGCCGCCGCGCAAAACGTACGAGCGCTAGTGGTGCCATCAGCCAATGCCGCAGAAGCAAGCCTTGTACCTGGCTTAACAATACGAGCTGCTCATTCCCTCAGCGAGGTTGTGGATCTATTGCACTAACCCCAACCACTAGCACCTAAACACATCTCCAAAGCGGCCGTCACGGCAAAAATCACGCGCAGACCAAACGATCAACTTCATCCACTGCTTGGTTGCGCCTTGGGCCATAAAGCCCTTGCCTTGGCTGCCGCCGGGGGCCATCACCTCCTGATGGTGGGGCCACCTGGCTGTGGGAAAACCCTTTTGGCTCAACATTTAGCCCAGCTGCTGCAGCCGCTCACGCGCCAAGAGGCCTTGGAAATCAACAGTATTAACTCTGTGGCAGGAATGCTGAAGAGCACTCCCCAGTCAATAGAACAGCGACCCTTCCGGGCTCCCCATCACAGTTGCACGATTGCTGCACTCGTTGGAGGCGGTGCAAACCCCAGGCCCGGAGAACTGAGCCTCGCCCATGGTGGTGTGTTGTTTCTCGATGAACTAGCTGAATTTCCATGCAAAGTTCTCGACCAACTTCGACAACCACTCGAGGAAGGAGTCATTCGTCTGAATCGAGCCAGCAGACATGTGCCTTCCCTGCTCAAATCACCCTTGTTGCAGCAACCAATCCCTGCCCATGCGGGTGGTTTGGAGATGAAGAGCATCCTTGCCGCTGTAGCCAATCCCAACGCCAGCGGTATTGGAGCCGCCTCTCTGGACCCTTATTGGATCGCCTGGATCTACACCTGCGTCTCAAGCACCTAGCCGCAGCTCAGCTGCGCAAATCGGTTACCGGCTTCACTCCCACTGATCTCAATGATCAAGAGTTAATAGACATCGAGTAGATCTTGCGCGCGCGCACGCGGATGCTTGTTCGCAATCCTGATGGAAAGCTCAATCGTGACCTCTCGGCCCAGGATTTAGGGCAAATCGGCCACCTGGATGAAAAGGCTCTAGAGCTCTGGGAGCAAGTTGTGAATCACCGCAGACTCAGTGTCAGCAGCGGTCTAAGGGTTCTTAGAGTCGCTAGGTCTCTGGCAGATCTTCATGATCAAGACAAAGTCAATAAAAATGCGATAGTGGAAACAATGTGTTTCCGTAGTTTTGATTGTGGAGATGCCAAAGAAGATTTCGCCAGCTAATCCCCTTCGCCTTGAGGCAAGCATCCGTCTCAAGCTTATTCCTACAACGCTAAAATCGAATCAGACGGAGTTGATCATTAAGCTTCGCCAAGATCATTCAAGCTGTATTCAAGCCCATAGGCAAACAACCATTTATTCACACAAGTCATTAACAATGTGCACCATAGCGAAGAGACTGTTGAACTGATTTTAGTTACTTCATAACAGCCAATCAGGATGCGAGTAATTTCAACAGGCAACCACACTGCCCAAGCAACTCTAAGAAAATTACTTAACCTACCAAAACTCACGCCAATGAAATGCACTTTGGCCAGCATATTTCTGATTCTTACGAATATCATTCTCTACAGAAGCTTTGTGACGAAAGGCACTCTTTAGGCCAGTAAAGACCATGCTCTTAGATGCTTACCTCTAAAACAGCGCCGACAAGTTAACTTCGCCAATTCTCTCCAACAATGGCCTAGTTCATTGAGCAAGCAACAAATTTTTAGCCAGGCAGAGTAACAAGCTGAATCTACTTATCGATCAAGATATTCAACAGTTGAGGTATCAGGGGTTATTTCTTCAACAGTTGCCTCCTCAACAACTATTTCCTCAACATCTACCTCCTCAACGACTTCCTCAACTACGACTTCCTCTACCGTGACGCCTTCATCTGAACTTCCAGGCCAAGTTTCGCTGAACACATACAGATGGCCAAGCGTACGTTGCCCATATTGGCGACGCATCAATTGCCAACCAGGCTCGAAGTTCAACTTAAGGAAATCACTGCTAGAAACCCCTGCACCACCAGCCCTGGCCACGATCAGGGCTGGGCTAGAGGTATCCCTAGTGGGGATGGCTAGCAAATGCATATCCCCATCAGTCCTTACCACACTCAAGCGATAGTGAGTTCCTAGGTCATCGCCCCCTATCCGCAACGAATACCCATTGCCGTCAATGTATCGATTGCAAATCCCGGTGAAATCAAATCTCGCAAGCAAAGGATCAACAACAGCCGGCAAGCTTCCATCGACTGCAAAACAGGCTCGTTTGCTACTGCGTTGTTCGTAGATATTCAACTGCGACCTCTCACCCTTCCCAATCGGGGCACCCACCAAAATGAATCGGCTCTGCTCAACAGGGGCTGCTGTAAAGAGAGATCCCTGAGCCTGAACAGATGACGACCATCCAGCCAGGCCCGTCGCACCTACCAGGACCAGAGCAACTGCAGAGGGGAAATAACGAGCCATCAAGGCCTGCAAGATTCTGATCGAATCGTAAAAGTCTGCAGAGCAATCGGCTGCCCCCTCAGGCCGGTTTGTTGAGTCGAATCATGACCAACAGTGAATCCACCATGCCTGAAGCTGCAACCAGCAGAAGCTTGCCAGTCGCTAAAGCCACAAGAGATGGATTTCAAGCGCTTCAAAGCAAGGCAAAGAAAGAACCAATCAAAGCGCGACGCCAAACACACAAGAAACCGTCAAGGAAAACATCCTCAAAGGCTTCAGCCAAAGCATTCAAACCAGCGGACGAACATCAGCCCGCTTGAAGCCATGCTCCTTTAACTCAAGGCTGAGCTCATTCTCATCGGTGACCCTGTCTACAAAAAGGACACCTTCAAGGTGATCCATCTCGTGCTGGATGCAGCGAGCCATCAGGCCGTCGGCCTTCATTTTGCGTGGTCGTCCCATCTCATCGCGAAAACTGAGCACGATCTCACTAGGCCGCACCACATTGAGATAAACGCCTGGGATGCTCAGACAGCCTTCCTCATAGGTTTCAACAGTTGCACTGGAGCTAATGATCTCGGGATTAATCAACACCACTGGCGGGGTTGTAGGGGTTTCCAGATCAAGGTCAAGGACCAAGAGCTGTTTATGAATTCCCACCTGCGGGGCAGCCAAACCAATCCCCTTAGCTGCGTACATGCTGCGAAGCATGTCCCTCACCAAGTCCCTCACAGATTCATCAACCTTGCCAATCCGACGAGTGGATTGCCGCAAAACCCCATTGCCCAAAGTGTGAATTTGAAGAGGCGGATGATCAAGCGGCTCCTTCGGGACTGCAACAGACCCCTTGGTTTTTTCGGCCGTACGTGCCAGCTGAGCGAAGCTTCGAGCCAAAGAAAAGTCTCAGCATCAGTTGATTGAGTTTAGGCAACTCCACCGCACATCAGACCCCAAACCGCCATGGAAAACACAAGCCATCACCAGCGAAACCCGAAGCAAGCCACTCAACCTCTTTCTGCCAAACGCACTCTCGGACAAACACCCACCCTCAAAGAACCGCGCCTGATTGATGACTGGGTGCTTTGGCTGGAGCAACGTCCTCAGGAGCATGGTCGCACCACTGCCCTTATCCGTCCCTGGGGTCAATCTGACCACCCCCCCCAAGAGCTGACACCTGCCCCAGCCAACCTGCGTAGTCGTATTCACGATTACGGAGGAGGGGTTCTAGCAACAGCCTGCAAAGACAACCAGCTACTGATGGCCTGGATCGATGATGCCGATGGCTGCCTCTGGTTCCAGCACTGGCAGGGCCTCAACCAGGCCACAAAAGGTAAGAAGGCATTATCTCCGCTCAAGCCGCCGCTTCGCCTCTCAAAACCAAACGATGCCCAACTTGCTGATGGTCTGATTGACCTCCCACGACAACGCTGGCTCGGAATCATGGAAGCAGACAAGCGGGACTGGCTGGTGACCTTCTCCCTCAACCATGAGAACCAGGCTGCCACGGTGTTGCATCGCCCTGCTGATTTTGCTGGTTACGCGATCCTCAGCCCCAATGGAGATCAACTGGCCTGGGTGGAATGGCAACAACCGGCCATGCCCTGGGAGGCAAGCCAACTCTGGTGGGCCAGCCTCGACCCTGCGGGTTTGATCAAAAGCTCGGCTTGTCTAGCTGGTAGCAGACCACTTGATCAGAAACAAACATCCGTCTTCCAGCCCCTTTGGCTACCCAATGGAGAGCTGGTTGTCAGCGAAGACAGCAGCGGCTGGTGGAATCTGATGGTGGCAAAGCTGACGACTGACCCCACTGTCCAACCCACTTGGCGACGCCCCTGGCCGCTTTCAGCCGAAACCGGCATGCCGCAGTGGGTTTATGGCATGAGCAGCAGCGCATGGGATGGAGAGCAAATTCTGACCGCCATCTGTGACCAAGGTTCTTGGAGGCTGAGCCGCTTGGCCGATGATGGACAGATCAGCACCATCAACCAACCTTTTGATGATCTAAATGGTCTGCAGGCACAGGACGGTCGAGCCGTAGCCATTGCTAGCAATGCCACCACGAGCCCTGGGCTACTAGAGCTCAACCTCAACTGTGGCAGCTGGAAGCACACCCCAGCCAGTGAGCCTTTACTGAATGCTGATGCGATCAGCGTTGCGGAGCCTTTCTGGTTTGAAGGCTGCCATGGGCAGCCAACCCATGCCTGGTATTACCCGCCAATCAATGGCAGCAAAGGCCCTGCACCACTGCTTGTCAAAAGCCATAGCGGCCCTACCAGCATGGCCAACCGCGGTCTAAGCCTCAGCATTCAGTTCTGGACATCCAGAGGCTGGGGAGTGGTGGATGTGAACTATGGCGGCTCCACTGGATTTGGCCGTGCATACCGCGAACGCCTCCGGGGAGGCTGGGGCGAGACAGATGTAACGGATTGCGCCGAAGCCGCACTGGCACTAGTGAAATGCAACAAGGCAAACTCAACACAAATCGCCATTGAAGGAGGCAGTGCCGGTGGATTTACCACCCTGGCCTGCCTTTGCTTCACCGAGGTCTTTCGCGCTGCTGCCTGCCGTTATGCAGTGAGTGATCTCACCGCCATGGCAGAGGACACCCATCGATTTGAAGCTCGATACCTCGATCACCTAGTAGGCCGTTGGCCCGACCAGAGACAACTTTACGAAAACCGCTCACCTCTCCTGCATGCCAACAAGATCCAATGCCCAGTGATCTTCTTTCAGGGACTTCAAGACAAAGTGGTTCCTCCAGATCAAACAGAACGGATGGCCAATGCCTTAAAAGAAAATGGCATACCCGTTGAACTGCACATTTTTGAGCAGGAAGGCCACGGCTTTCGCGACAGTGCTGTCAAGATCAAAGTCTTAGAAGCAACTGAGCAATTCTTCCGCCGCCACCTAAAGCTCTAGCTGTGCTCTCTTAAGAAGCCAATCGTCGCAACCAATTCCTCAGCAAAACGATCGACTTCTTCTGGTGTGTTGGTGAAGCTCAAGCTGGCACGAGCTGATCCAGGGATCCCATAGTGACGATGCAAAGGCTGGGTGCAGTGGTGGCCACTACGAATACAGATCCCTGCTGAATCAAGCAGGGCACCAACATCATTGGGATGCAAGCCATCCACCGTGAAAGCCGCCAAGACCGCCCGATCAGGCTCCTGCTGAGGAGTTGGGCCCAGAATCGTCAACCCATCAATGGCTTGGAGGCGATCAAACAATTGCAGCGTGAGCTGCTGCTCCCAAGCGTGAATACGATCTAAGCCAACCTGGTTCAGGTAGTCGAGAGCAACGCCCATACCAATCGCTTCCCCAATAGCAGGGGTACCTGCTTCAAACTTGTAGGGCAGATCAGCCCAGCTGCTGTGGTCGAGATAAACGTCCTGAATCATTTCGCCACCTCCGAGGAAAGGCGGCATGGCATCAAGTAACTCCTCTCGAGCCCAAAGAAAACCCATCCCGGTAGGACCGCATAATTTGTGGGAAGAACCCACGAGAAAGTCACATCCAAGCCGAGAAACATCAACAGGCATATGTGGCAAGCTCTGGCAAGCATCCAGCAACACAAGAGCACCAAAGCGATGAGCCTCTGCAGTGACCTCAGAGATCGGGTTAAAACAGCCCAGCACATTGCTCAAATGAGCCAGGCTGATCAAACGAGTCCGCTCGGAGAGCTTGTGCCGAAGATCGTTTAAATCAAGCTCCCCGCAATCGGTGAGGTCGACAAAGCGCAGTACGCAACCTGTTCGCTTTGCAAGCATCTGCCAAGGAACAATGTTGCTGTGATGCTCCATCAAGGTGAGCAGCACCTCGTCACCTTCATGCAGGTTGGCATCTCCCCAAGTGCGAGCCACCAGGTTGATCGCCTCACTCGCATTCCTTGTGAAAACGATTTCCCGCGCGCTTGAGGCAGCGATGAAATCAGCCACCTTCTGACGTGCTCGTTCAAAATCCTCAGTAGCCCGAACACTCAACTGATGGGCACCACGGTGCACATTGGCGTTGTCATGGTCGTAGTAATGCTGTAATGCATCCAGCACCTGCCGTGGCTTCTGACTTGTCGCCGCATGGTCCATGTAAATCAAGGGCTGACCTAAGCAGGCGGTCTGGCCTAGTAGCGGGAAATCCGCTCGCGTGAGCTCTGCCAGGTTCGCTGAAGTTTCTACAGCTGCCATTTCCAACGGCATGCTCTGCTCTGAACTAACGGAAGAGGTCATGATCGACTCAAACCCCATCCAACAATCGAGCCAAAGGCCGCCAGGCCTTTGCAGTAGATGGGAGCATGCAAATCACCTCATCACAAAACGCACGCAGTAAAAGCTGTGCGGCTTGATCAGGTGAAATTCCGCGACTTTGAAGATAAAAAAGTGCCTCCGGCTGAAGCCGACTCACTGTGGCCCCATGAGCGCATTTCACATCGTCAGCAACAATTTCCAACTCAGGCTTGGTGTCAATTCGGGCCCGATCTGAGAGCAACAAGCTACGACTTAGCTGCGCGGCATCGGTACGCTGCCCCTCACGAGGCACCTGCACCACCCCGTTAAAAACACTGCGGCCATGACCGGCTGCAACTACCTTGTGAAGTTGATCCAAGGTTCCTTCCGGGCCATTAAAACGCACACAGGAATGAGTATCAGCAAGCTGATTAGCCTGCACCAGTTGAAGGGCCCGCAATTGACTCTTGGCACCACCATTCAACTGAATCAATTGGGGCTCATGACGAATCACACCCCAACCTTGACAGACACTCACCAGGGAAACATCACTGCTTGGTTCCTGCTCAACAGCAAGATGAGCCAATAATGCAGCTTGAGGATGGCCGAAAGCTAGAAGGCCATGATGAAACTTGGCCTCACTTTGCAAGTGAGCTTCCACCAAAACGCTGGTGAGATTGGCACCTGAACTCAGCTGAACTTGTAGCAACTCAAGCTTGGCCTTTTCCTCAAGGAGCAAGAGCACCCGCACGGCAAAAACACCCCGATCGACGCCGGCATCACACACCAATTCAAGAGGGCTATCCACTATCCCGCGAACCCTCAAGCCAATGACTTGTGAAGCGATGGCCTGATTCAACGCCACAGGCCATTGGCCTTTGGATGTCGCCAGGTTCAAAGTGTGCCCGAGAGAATGCTTGAGTTCCGCATCGCTAAGCGGCGACAGGCCCTTCGGGAGAGTCACTCCAGCGAAAGGATCCTGCCCCGTCCCTAAGACCAGACGTGTCACCTGATCAGAAACACCAGGAGCCGATGGCTCACCTAGAGAGCAAATCTGTCGAGGCTCAAGTTCAGCGATGGGTGCAAGATCACAAAAACGCCATGCCTCCTGTCGACGATGAGGAGCAGAGAGGGTTTCAAGGTGATTGCGCGACTGAGCCTGGCAGGCAGCCATCGGACCTGATGGGGCTTCAAGACTGTGCAAGAGCCGCTCACACCAGTCATCGAGAGCTGAGGAGTTCTTGATGGGGGCTTCCACCATCAGGTCATCTCCAGTGCATCCAATTCACGATCCACCCATTCATAACCTCGTTGCTCCAACTCAAGTGCCAGCGCCTTGTCACCGGAGCGCACAATCCTCCCCGCGGCCATCACATGCACATAGTCGGGTTGGATGAGATCAAGTAGACGCTGATAATGAGTAATCAAGAGAGTGGCATTGTCAACATTTGCGAGTTGATTGACACCCCCAGCAACGATGCGCAAAGCATCGATATCCAAACCGGAATCAGTCTCATCGAGAATTGCTACAAGAGGTTCTAGTAACGCCATTTGCAAAATCTCATTGCGCTTCTTCTCTCCACCACTGAAGCCCTCATTCACCGAACGGTCTAGAAAAGCTGGGTCCATCTGCACCAAACCGAGACGCTCACGCACAAAGTCTTCGAACGCAAAGGTATCCAATTCCTCCATGCCTTGTTCTAGGCGACGGGCATTCGTGGATACCCGCAGGAACTCAAGATTACTCACTCCAGGAATCTCAACCGGGTACTGAAAACCGAGAAAGAGCCCAATTCGAGAGCGCTCATCTGGCTCAAGAGGGAGTAAATCCTCACCGCGATAAAGAACACTGCCCTCGGTGACTTTGTAAGCAGGATGCCCTGCCAAGACCTTAGACAAAGTGCTTTTACCGCTACCATTACGACCCATCAAGGCATGAATCTCGCCTGCACGGATGGTGAGATTTACTCCATTAAGAATAGGCTGATCATCAACGCAAGCAGACAAGTCGCGTATCTCTATCAGTACTGGAGCATCGAGAGAAATCACTATAAGAAACGAAAAGAATTAGGAGAGGGTAAGCCAACGCAGCAATTCATTATCCAACCGAACCCTCCAATTTAAGAGCCAATAGCTTATCAGCCTCAGCAGCAAACTCCATTGGCAACTGACTAAAAACATCTCGACAAAATCCACTAACAATCATCGAAATTGCAGCTTCAAAATCTATGCCCCGGCTCTGAAGATAAAAAAGCTGATCTTCTGAGATTCTGCAGGTACTGGCCTCGTGCTCAATACTGGCATCAGGCTGCTGACTGCGTATATAAGGATAGGTGTTGGCTCCAGCCTGGTCACCAATCAACATGGAATCGCACTGGCTGTAATTCTTCGCATTGACAGCCTTTGGACCCATCTGCACCAGACCGCGATAGCTGTTCGCCGAATGGCCTGCGCTGATGCCCTTGCTCACAATTGTAGAGCGAGTACGAGGCCCTAGATGGATCATTTTTGTGCCAGTATCTGCCTGCTGACGATGATTTGTGAGAGCAACCGAATAAAACTCACCTACGGAATCAGCACCTTGCAAGATGCAACTTGGATACTTCCAAGTAATCGCTGAGCCTGTTTCTACTTGTGACCAGCTAATTTTACTGCGCGCGCCACAGCAATGCCCCCGCTTGGTGACAAAGTTGTAAATACCTCCAACACCATTCTCATCACCAGCATACCAGTTTTGCACCGTGGAATACTTGATCGAAGCATCATCAAGTGCCACCAACTCCACAACAGCAGCATGGAGTGTATTGGTATCAAACATCGGAGCTGTACAACCCTCAAGATAGCTCACAGATGCCCCCTCTTCTGCAACAATCAAAGTCCGCTCAAATTGTCCAATATCGCCCGAATTAATACGAAAATAAGAAGATAATTCCATCGGGCATTCCACACCCCTAGGAATAAAAACAAAAGAGCCATCGCTGAACACAGCTGAGTTCAACGCTGCAAAATAATTATCATTCGAAGGCACAACTGTACCAAGGTATCTGCGAACCAATTCTGGATGCTCATTCACAGCATCAGTAATCGAACAAAAGACCACTCCATGCTCGGCAAGCTTTTCTTTATAGGTGGTTGCAATCGAAACGCTGTCAAATACTGCATCAACAGCCACATTTGACAAGCGCTTTTGTTCACTAAGTGGGATACCAAGCTTATCAAAAGTTTCCAACAAAGTCGGATCAACCTCTTCAAGGCTATTTTTTTTCTCCTTCTGTTTAGGGGCCGCGTAATAAACAATATCTTGATAATCTATCGGTGGATAACCAAGGCCTGCCCAATCAGGCGTCTGCAATTTAAGCCAGTGTCGATAGGCCCTGATCCGAAAATCAAGCAGGAATTGCGGCTCATTTTTCTTCTCCGAAATCAAGCGAACCACATCTTCATCAAGACCCTTAGGGATCTTTTCAGTTTCGATGTCAGTTACGAACCCATACTTATAAGGCTCTGAAACAAGCTGCCCAACGTGGCTTTGGCTGGTCATAATTGATAGCCGATCAGAAGGGAGTGAAGGTTTTGAAACCCTCTAGACAAAGGCCTTTGCTTGTGAAATATGGAGGACCGCATCTGGCATGACATCGAGAAGGAGGATGGGCCGATCAACGTAGGCACGAAGACATGAATAAACAAGAAGCCGTTGAAGGCTCTCAGAAGAAACGAAACCTATTGGTTTCGTTTCCAGAAGCCTAAGGCAAAAGGCCTTGAGGTGACTGGCCGCTTGGTGAAGCAATGTTCAAGACGCAACCAGATTGTGTCCATAGGATTGCGGCTTGAACCCTGCGTTGAACCTGATCTAAGGCAACCTATGCCGCCACCTTCTGTTTCTGCGTGGCATGGTTATAGGAGCACTGACTATCCATGACCACAGAGGCGCAGGCACCTACCCGCGAAGCAACCCTAACTCTGCTATTGCGGCAGGGTGAGAGGAGTGCGGCAAACCTGGCTGCTTCGTTGGGCATCTCAGTCCAAGCAATGCGACGCCATCTACGCAGCCTCGAAGACGATGGTCTGGTCGAGGCCAGCCCAACTCCCACAGGCCCAGGGCGTCCCTCGAACCTCTGGCAATTGACAGAGCAGGGACATCATCACTTCCCTGATGGCAGTGAGAATTTCGCCCTCGGCCTGATGGAGTCCATGAAAGCCGCCCTGTCTCCCGAGACATTTACGTCACTACTAAGTCAACAAGCACTCAAAAAAGCCAACCTCTACCGCCATCAGCTCGGCTCAGGGTCAATCCAGGATCGCCTTGAGAAACTGGTGGAATTACGTCGCCAAGAGGGCTATGAAACGGAATGGCAGCCAGCTCCAGATGGTGTTGGCTGGTTCATCAAAGACTTTCACTGTTCCCTGCAAAGAATTGCAGAGGAGCATCCATCGGTTTGCGAGCAGGAATTACTGCTCATGAGACAAACATTCCCCGACTGCTTGATTGATCGAGTGAACTGGCGTCTGGAATACGGCAATTGCTGCGGCTTCCAAATCAAGCCAACTCAAGGTCATGACTGATCAGGAGACGTAGTAGGTGCATCCTCTCAGCCTGGAAGTCCCTTGGGCAGATCCAAGCCAGGCTCAATCAAATCCGCGACAGCAAAAACCTGCAAGCTGGACCTTTGCCTTCCTGATCGAGGTTTAGACCACTGCCATCGGCAGTGCCCCAGGTCATATCTGCTACCAATCCCGTGGAGGCAGACCAGCGGAGTCCTTGCCCTGGATGCACTCACAAATACCTATGCATCTGATTAAGGGGGCGTTCCCGCCCCCTTAATCAGATGCATAGCAAAGATGCATTTAGCAGTGTGGAGCTCTGATCCATCCCAACTCGAGAACAAATCAACAGAAGCTTCCATTCACGGAGAAGAGGAAAGGCTGAGTTGTTGCTTTGTAGGTGCACTCAATTGAGCGTCACCTGCAGATCCCAGTGCGGTCAGTAGATGCTGACCACCAGAGCTCTAACCACCCGTAAACGACCAATTGCCCACAGAATGTGATCCCAAACAAAAACGGAGTGTTTTTAGACGTGACCCAAGCCTTATCTTCTATGGCACGTCTCACCATCCGTCAGCTCCGCCAAGTAGCCAGCGATTTGGGCGTAACCCTTTACAGCCGCAAGACCAAGGAACAATTGCTCAACGCTATTACTGTTCGTCAGGAAAAAGAAGAAAGCAAACGACTGGGGCTAGACGGTGAACTCAACTCCCCATCCAGACTCAAGTCCGATACTCGAGTGGTTTTCCTACCCCGAGATCCTCAATGGGCTTATGTCTTCTGGGAAATCTCCGAAACTGATCGCAAGCGAGCCCTATCGAAAGGGGCCAACCGGCTCTGCCTACGCTTAACCGACGTAACCGGCATCGATGACGACAAAGCACATCCCCACACACTCCAGGAAGTCTCTGTAGACAGCCACAGCAACGAATGGTACCTACCTGTTCCAATGCCTGATAGGGACTATCGAGTTGAACTCGGCTATCGCGTCGGTACTCTCTGGATGTCCCTGGCCTTTTCCTCTATAGCCAAAGTCCCAACACTCCACCCCAGCGAGCAAATCCTCGATCAGTTTGTTCCCTTCAGCCTTGAGGGCATCACAAGCAGTCCTGCACCCACCGCTACACAAGCACCAGAGCTAGAGGATGATCCCATTGGCGACTCAATCGATAGCGGGCTACACGAGCGGCTCTATCAGAGCGCCACACAACACTTCCGCAGCAGCAGGGTCGGTTCGGAAGTCTTCCAAGAACACAACGGCTTGGATAGCGATCAACGTGGTCTGAACGATTCAGGCATCGGCCTTTGGGCCAGTGGGCGTAATGAGTCCGGACTGGGTGGAGTACCACCACGCCCAAAAACCTTCTGGCTTATTGCCGACGCTGAGCTGATGATCTACGGCGCAACAGATCCTTCTGCCCGCCTAACCATCGGCGGCGAAGACATTCCTCTCTCCAATGATGGAACCTTCCGAATCCAAGTTCCCTTCCGCGACGGAGAGCAGGTGTATGCGATTGAGGCGACTGCGGCCGACGGTGAGCAGAAACGCAATATCACCTTGAACTTCCAACGGAGAACACCCACCGATAACACAAACCCAGAAGACCAGGCAGTCGCAGAATGGTTTTAAATGAGCTCCCCAGATCATGACGACGTTGCGTAGGTTTGTCGCCATCACTCCCCTCGCTGGGGCGATCATCCTCCCTCTCGTTGTACCCCTCAGCATGGCCCGTCTTGGTGTCGGTGCAGGAGTCCTCATGACGCTGATGGTGTCCACTATCTGGTTCGTCGCCATGCTGCGCACTGCAGAAATGCCCCATTAACAAACTGGGGCGAAGTCAAGGTGGAACCCTATTAGCGGCTGGTTGAGGTCAAAAGGTGTGCAAGCAAGCCTGGAAGTGGATGCTCCCTGTACTTCTAGGGTGTGCAGAGTTGCAGCAAAGTTGGATCTGTACAGGGCAATGCCCCTACGGAACTGCCCTTACCTGAAAGGATCCAGGTGGTTATCAACCATCGCGATGGTGCACGATACCGCAGTCTTCTTGATGATCACTGGCGCGGTGCGGAGCTGGGGATCACCACACGAATTCGCCACAAGCTGGAGCGGCAACTTGAAAAATGCGGAAGCGGGGTTGAAAGGAGTTGAGAGGAAGCGAATTAGCTGCGGTAGTGGGGCTGCCTCAATTAGTCAACAAGAGAGCGGAAGGGATGGCATACACATAAAACCGCGCAGGCTCTCCAAACAGGGTTTCGTTTTGCGGTGAGCGGTGCCGGTAGCCGTGGCAGGCAGGCTCATCCTGTGAATACGCCTCCGTTTCTACAATCACGCCCCAGAGCAAACGTCCATCTGCTTGGCGTTTGACCAAACGGCAGCCCACCAATTCAGGTCCCACCATCTCGGCAGGAAGGCAGAAGAAGGTCTTGGGTAGAGCGGGGAAATCCTTGGCGATGAGCTGGCTGGCTATGGGAGTGGCTGAAGCAACAACCTTCTTCAACCAAGGCTGACAATGCTGCTTGCAGAAGAGACAATTGAATTATCTATTCCCTTCTTTCAGATGTCAGAAGAGCAACTCAAAGCGTTCCTCGAAAAAGTCAAAGCAGACACCAGCCTGCAGGAGAAGCTGAAAGCAGCTGCTGATTCAGACGCAGTTCTTGTGATTGCGAAAGACGCTGGCTTTAGCATCTCTGCTGATGACTTGAAGAACGCTCAATCAGAGATTTCTGAAGAAGAGCTTGAAAGCGTCGCTGGCGGGGCCCAATCGGCTGGCGGCTGCGGAATTTGTGAGTGCGACAACAGGCAGTCAACATCATGTCATTATCCGAGTCATGGATAAAATAATTAATTAAATCGTAAGTTTACTCATCAAAGCCCCTGCCACCGCAGGGGCTTTTTACTTCTTCAATCTCGCCAATAAGCCAACAAATCAGCCTCCGATACCTGGCACCACTGACAACAAAATAGTCATAGCTTTCACCCATCTAGTCGCCTAATCCATCCACAAAAAATACAAGGCAGAGCAAACAAAGCCTCAGCTTTCTTTAGTCCTACATCTATTCATATCCCCTCAACGCAACTGCCAAATACTTCGCTCCCTATCACCATCACGGATGCCATTTGCCCTTCTAAATCTCACCGCAACTTGATGCCACTCCTCTGGAATTTGATTGAGCCGAACATCAAATGCAAATGGGAGTTGCTGTTGACCTGGTGAGACCCGTTTCTTCTTGCTTCTGTTGCTCCTAGCGCTCTGAAGCAATCGCTTCAGCATCCTTGAGCCCCAATGGCACTTAGCCCCTCCCTTGGAGTGATGGCGATACTTCTGGCAAAACCGCTCATATCGCCTGGAGCATCCCTTCAGGCTTGATGCCAGTTGCAGGAAACTGGGGTGCCATTCGCTGATGCCATCACACGCCAACCTGCCGTAGTGCCCGTAGTTGGAATAGGGATCATAGAAACCCTTTCGCACTCCAGCTGCTTTGGGATTGGCGTGGATGTAGCGCAAAGTATTCAGCACTCGTCTGTGGTCTTTGGTGGCAATCGCATTCGAATGGGCAGAAGATTTGGGAGCAAAAGATTAATTTATCTACAAATAATCTTGCAAGATCCAGACAACAACCCATGCACCGATCGGAAAGCCTGAGCCACAATCAACTCATCCAGGGCAGAATGCCCACATGAGCCCGATCAAAATCCATCCTGCCTTGGCCATACTCAGCCTGGTTGCCATGTCTGCACCTGCTGCACGCAGCGAGGTGGAATACATTCCGTTCCCAACCAGAGAGGAGCTGCGCAGCATCCAGCTTCAGGCCTATGCCTGCTCTCGAGACAATGATGCGGAAGCCTGCAGCACCACCCGAGAATTGATCGATCCTTTACTAGACCACCCCCGTTTGCCATCTTCTTGCAAGGATGTGGTCTGGGGTTTGCTTCAGGTGGTCAACAAAGTCCCTAAAAACAGCTTCCAACGCAGGGATGCTATCGATCAGCCCGCTAAACGACTCTCCATCATTTGCATCAATCCAGCAAAACAAACAGCACCTAAGCCTTCCCAACAAGGTGGTCTAGTCCCCCAACAAAGCTGAACCAGCAAGCAATTGATGTGGAGATCATCTTGATCACCTAGGCCCTCAATGAAATGCTGTTCTGCTGGCCTGTTTCAGGGTGTGTAAGAGCAACCTCAAATCCTGAACATCCAGGAAATGGCTCCCATTCATGACCCTGAAGTAATCAATAGGCTCAACAATCAAGGTTGGACAGAATCAGTGTCGAGTAAATCCAACAAGGTCTCTGCTGTCGTTGTCATCTGAGCAAGACTAAACTCTCCTTCTTGAGAGGAAACTTGAGCCGCCAATTTGCACAATGAGGACGACCGACCTGTTGCGCTGCAGCTCATGGTGAGATCGAGTAGGGCATTTGTTAGCTTACCGCGCAAGCAACTTTCACTGCCGGACCTCACAATCACAGCCTCAGCAGCTGTACGCGTGACCTGTTCGGCTTGCGGATAAGGGATCTGACGAATTCCTTTAAACGCCATCGACGGAGTTGTTAAAAACAGCATGGCACCAGCGAAAGCCAGCCCATAGGCTTGGCCGCCCATTCCCCAACAACTGAGCTGCACCTCAGATCCTCTCAATGATCTTTGCGAACACTAGCCGCGAGAACTGGAGGGGGCCAAAACAGGATCGATGATTGCGTTTGATTAGGTTCGATGAAGAACTGCCTTCGTCTCTGATGACCAGCTCGGCCCAGACGGGACCCACACAGCGCCAGGTACATCTGAACACACCCTTCAACGACCAAAAGCCAGGGACCTCCGGCCTACGCAAAAGCAGCAAGCAATTCGAACAAACCAATTACCTGGAGAGCTTCATTGAAGCAATCTTCCAAACCCTACCTGGCGTTGAGGGAGGGACTCTGATCTTGGGGGGGGATGGTCGCTACGGCAATCACCGCGCCATTGATGTGATCCTGCGTATGGGTGCTGCTCATGGCCTAAGCCGAGTGATCACCACCACAAATGGCATTCTCTCCACGCCGGCAGCATCCCATCTCATCCGTGCCAATAAGGCCATCGGAGGAATCATCCTTTCCGCGAGCCACAACCAAGGCGGTCCAGATGGCGACTTCGGCGTCAAAGTCAACGGTGCCAATGGTGGCCCAGCAGCCGAATCACTCACAAACGCGATCTACGCATGTAGCCAAGCTTTAGAGAAATACAGCCTTGTCGATGCAGACGTAATCCCACTTGAAACCCCCGGCCACCATGCCATCGGTGGCATGACCGTAGACGTGATCGACGGCGTTGAAGACTATGTAGAGCTGATGCAGAAGTTGTTCGACTTCGGGCGCATCAAGGACCTCATCAAAACCGACTTCCCAGTCGTGTTTGATGCCATGCATGCTGTCACTGGTCCCTATGCAAAACGGCTACTGGAAGGACTTCTCGGTGCCCCAACTGGCACTGTGCGCAACGGAGTCCCGCTTGAGGATTTTGGTGGAGGCCACCCAGATCCCAACCTCACCTACGCCGCTGAACTAGCAGACCTCCTCCTCAATGGCAAGGCCTACAGCTTCGGTGCCGCCTGCGATGGTGATGGCGACCGCAACATGATCCTGGGCAGAGGTTGCTTCGTTAACCCAAGTGACAGCCTTGCAATCCTGGCTGCTAATGCCAACGTTGCACCGGCCTATGCCGATGGGCTTGCTGGTGTGGCCCGCTCCATGCCCACTAGCGCCGCAGTGGATGTTGTAGCCAAACAACTCAATATCGACTGTTTTGAAACTCCCACCGGGTGGAAGTTTTTCGGCAACCTGCTTGATGCAGGTCGAATCACCCTCTGTGGTGAAGAAAGCTTCGGCACTGGCAGCAACCACGTGCGTGAGAAGGATGGACTATGGGCAGTGCTCTTCTGGCTACAGATCCTGGCAGAGCGACGCTGCAGCGTCGCTGATGTGATGACACAGCATTGGAGTCGTTTTGGACGCCATTACTACTCCCGTCACGACTACGAGGCGATTGCTAGTGAAAATGCTCATGGTCTTTACAACCGGTTGGAGAGCATGCTTCCTCGACTAATCGGTCAACCATTCGCCGGGCGCCAAGTGAGCCAGGCAGACAATTTTAGTTATAGCGATCCTGTGGATGGCTCAGAGACACAATCTCAGGGTCTACGCATCCTGCTGGAAGACGGCAGCAGAGTCGTGGTTCGACTCTCGGGCACCGGCACCAAAGGTGCCACATTGCGCGTTTATCTAGAATGCTACGAACCTAGTCATGGCAACTTAAATCAAGATCCCCAGCATGCTCTAGCCGATCTCATCAATGGCATCGATGCGCTTGCCGAAATTCAAAAGCGCACTGGGATGCAACGACCAACGGTGATCACTTGATCTCAGCGCAGCCACCACTCCCGTGGGCGGCGGTGATACTCCGCCTCGGTGCTGCTTTGTTGCAGCTGGCGCATGCTTTCAATGACCACTGCTCCAAGCGCTCCAGATAGCGTGACCATGATGAAAAAAAGGTTCAGCCTCTGACTGTTAATGTCTACAGGAGTGTTTGAGATCACCGTACGCAAAAAGAGGGCAACAAAACCTCCGAGCAAGAACCCCACCAGCAGCGCTATCAATACCCTTGTACCGCTGAAGGCCTTATTTCTTATTGAGCGAGAGCGGTTCATTGGTTTATCCCTGCCCAAAGGGGTCTCCCGAATTAAGTAAATTGGTGTTGCCTTGTTCCGTATCACTAAAGGTTCCTACAAGAGCTTTAACAGCGACGTAAAAGACAGGCACAACAAACAGCGAAAGGAAAGTAGCAACCAAAAGGCCACCGAATACAACCGTGCCAAGAGAAGCTTGGCTGCGGGCTCCTGCTCCGCTAGCCAAGACCAACGGCATAAAGCCAAAAAGAGACGAAATAGCAGTCATAATGATGGGCCTAAGTCTCGACTTGGCTGCCTGCCTTGCTGCTTCAAGGGCCGAAACTCCCTCAGCCATGCGTTGATTAGCCAAATCAACAATCAAGATCCCATTTTTAGCAGCTAGACCAATCAACATCACAAGGCCAACCTGTGCATAAATGTTGAGAACCTCTCCACGCAATGCCAGAAAAAACAAGGCTCCAAGCATTGCAGTAGGAACTGTCATTAAAATAATCAGAGGGTCTGTATAACTCTCGTATTGAGCTGCAAGCACGAGATAAACCACCAAAATTCCCAATGCAAAAATCACAACAGCTAGTGCACCAGCTTTTACTTCCTCTCGAGATATCCCTGTCCAATCAAATCCGAGGCTCTTAAGATTCTGAGCTGCAAAAAGCTCCTTCATACCATTAATTGCCTGCCCCGAGCTCTTACCAGCAGCAGGTGATCCTTCTATTTTTATCGATCTGTAAAGGTTAAAGTGAGAGATCACACTTGGCCCAACAGAAGGTTCAACTGTTAAAAATTCCGAGAGCTGAATCTGCTCACCCACCCGATTCTTAACGTAAATTGAAGATAGCTTTTCAGGTGCAGACCGACCCAATTCATCGGCCTGAACATAAACACGACGAACCTTACCTTCCTGGAAGGTATCATTAACATAGGCGCCTGCAAAATTAGCGCTAAACACACGCATTGCAGAGCTGAAGTCAACATCAAGAGAGGCCATAATGTCCCTATCGACCTCAACTCGTAGCTGCGGAGATTCAGGCGAGAATAAAGTCCTTACACTGCTCAACATTGGATTTGCTTTCGCCTGCTGAATAATTTGACCAGCTGAGGCAAAGAAGTTGTTTAAGCCATAAGCACCTCCACTCTTGTCAAGTAATTGGAACTCAAATCCACTGCCAATGCCGTATCCAGGAATCGCAGGTGGCTCTACAACAAAAATCCTCGCGCCATCAATAGCCCCAAAGAACTTCTGGTTGAGCCGTCCAACAATTGCATCGGCGGATTGATCACGATTTTTCCTCTCATCCCAATTACGCATCCCAATAAAAAATAATCCTTTATTAGGGCTATTGCCATCAAAACTTGCTCCACTAAAAATTGCTGCTGAAGTGATATCGGATTCGCTGCGCAATATCTCAGCAACTTGCTGATTAATCTTCTCGGTGACCTGAGTCGACACGCCTTCTGGGGCCTGCAACACGCCGATGGCATAGCCCTGATCTTCAATAGGAACAAATCCACTTGGAATCGCAGTAAAAGCAACACCGGTCAGCAGAACCCCTACCGCAAGAATTCCCATCACAAGAGAACGGCGGCCAAGAACCCACTCGAGCAGATCGGCATAGCGCAGCTCAAAGACGGAATAAATGCGATTGAAATGACTAAAAATCCATGGTGTATACCAACCCAAGGTCAAGCCAAGCCCAGCGAATAAAACGACTGGCAAGGGACTTGAAACTCCTGCGATGAAAAGACCAATCACAGCCCCTGCAACAGAGAATGGCAGCCTCAACGAACGGCCAGTCAAGCGAGACAGCACAAAGCCAAGAATTGCAGCCATTGCTGTAAGGATCAAGGCCAGCGCCGCACCACCGCCAACAACTAATAGTCCGTATATAAACCCAATGACTGCACCAGAAATTGCATATGCATTGCGGCCCGGAGCTGTGCCTTCCCGGCCCAAAAGCAAGGCAGAAAGCATGGGGGAAAAAGTTAAAGCATTAAAGGTAGAAATCGCGATAGCGAAAATAATCGTTGCTGCAAACTGCTTGTAGATCGAACCCGTAGCGCCAGGAAAAAATAACACTGGCAAAAATACTGAGAAAAGAACCAAGGATGTAGCAATAACTGCAGAGAAAAGCTCATCCATTGTTGACTTCGCAGCTTCCAAAGCAGTCATCCCTAATGACTGCTTGGTTGAGGTATCTTCAATCACTGTGATTGCATCATCAACCACTAACCCTGTAGCGAGAACCAATCCAAATAAAGTAAGCTGGTTGAGCGAGAAGCCAAACCATAAAACCAGAGAGAATGTGCCTAGAAGTGCAACAGGGATGGCAATACCAGGCACCAAAGTAGCTTTCCAATTCTGTAAAAATACAAACAGAATAAGAACCACCAAAATGATCGCATCTCTAAGTGAATTGGTCACTCCATTAATTGATGCATTAATAAAGTCTGTATTATCATAGATTTTTTCAATCTTCATGCCGACAGGCATTTTGGCGGTAAATTCTTCGAGAACATCTTTGACTCCATTGGATACCTCTAGAGCATTACTGCCACTCAATTGATAAACAGCCATACTCACAGAAGGTACTCCCTGCAAATCTGTAGCGCTGTTGGAATAGCTTTCACCACCAAGCACAACATGACCGACATCGCTGAACCTCACTAATCCGCCATCCTCTGTAGTCCTAACGACCATATTTTCAAAGTCTCCAATGCTCACAAGGCGGCCATTTAATTGCACAGGAAAAGTAAATATCTGGCCTTCTGCAGATGGTTCACCTCCTACATTCCCAGCAGGAACCAAACGGTTCTGGCTTTCAATCGCCCCCATTACATCCGCTGAAGTCAGGCCAAAAACCTCAAGCTTTTCATTGTCCAGCCAAAGCCTAAAAGCAACCTTACGGTTACCAAAGTAGGTCACTTCACCGACTCCCTTAACCCGCTTAACTTCGTCCGTTAGGCCCAGATCTAGCAGCCCACTAATCGTTTCTACACTATATTCAATATTGCTTGGATCTTCGCTAACAAAATTATAAAGAAGCAAGATGGAATTGGAAGCCTTGTTAACACTCACCCCTGCCTTGCGCACTGCTTCCGGCAACTGTGGCTCTGCCAGCGCAACCCTGTTCTGAACATTAACTTGATTAATGTCGCTATTACTACCACTTTCGAACGCAACAGCAATCGAGCTAACCCCATCAGCCGAGCTTGAGGAAGTTAAATAGTCCATATTCTCCACACCATTAATCTGCTGCTCCAGCACACTGGTCACACCCTGTTCAACCGATTCAGCATCGGCACCGGTGTAAATTGAATTTACTTTTACTGTTGGCGGAGCTATATCCGGAAGCATTTCAACTGGCAAAATAGGGATCGATATCAGTCCCGCAATGACAATCAACAAACTGCAAACAGTTGCTAAAACAGGTCGAGTAATAAAGCTATTTGATGCTGACATCTATTCGCCTCAATTTTTAACAGAAATAGGCATACCATGTCTCAACTTCAAAAGATTTGTTGTGATCACCTGCTCGCCAAGCTTGAGCCCTTTTGTAACTGCATAGCGCTGCTTCTGTAATTTTCCCAACGTCACAGGGGTCTGCAAAGCAAAACGTGTGGAGGGGGGTAACTTACGAAGTTTATCAAGAGAAATATTGCCAGAAAAATCTTCAAGCTCTTGGAAACTTCCCACTCGATAAACAAAGCTCTGGCCGGAAGTTTGTGTTACCGCAGCAAACGGAACAGACAACTCCTCTCTAGTATCCAATTGAACCCGCGTTCGCAAGCGCTGGCCATTTCGCAGCGATCCATTAGCATTCTCAAAGGCTGCCTTCACTAGTAAGCCCTGGGTAGTTCTATTTACAGTCGGGCCCACAGAATTAATTTCACCAGTCGCCATCACATCTGACGATCCAGTCTTGTTGAGAAAGACAGGCAAGCCAATCTTGATCCGATCAGAGAATGTGGCAGGCACCTCAACTCGAGCAAAAAGCCTGTTATTTCTGATCAATTTAGTGAATGGATCACCAGAACGGATAACATCTCCAACCTTGACATCAACATCAGCCACAATCCCTGAAATTGGAGAACGCAAATTGCTATATGCAAGCGTTGCTTCTGTGGCTTTTACCTTTTCTCGAGAGGCGATGTACTGGGCCTTGTATTCATCTCGATCCAATGCCGAAGCAGCTCCTTGAGGGACCAAAAATTCATATCGCTGCCAATTGAGTTTGTTCTTCTGCTCCTGAGCTTTGAAATCTGCCAATTCCGCACGGATCTGAGCTTGATCGAGCACAACCAACATCTGACCAGGCTGAACCTGATCACCCTGATCAATCTTTAACTCAATAATTCGACCAGAAGCTTGTGCAGCAAGATGCACCTCCTCCTTAGCCTCCAAGGTGCTCACCGTATCGATATCGTCCGTGAATTGAGCCGTCGTTACAGGAGTCTGGCTGACGGTAATCGGCGAGAAAGGTATTTTCGCCTTACCACAGGCGCAAAGTAACAACACCGTAAAAACGACAAGAGCGCGCTGCTGATTCGGCACTAACGACTTGTTCAACAGCCTGATTATGGAAAGTTTCCAGCTCACAACAACAAGTCACCCCCTAGCGCAAGAATTGTCTACCAGTGCCAGAGCTCATTGGATCAAAATCTGTTCACATATCAGGGAGATCAGGAGCTAAAGCGCCATGCACCACTAGCTGATCGCCTGCGCCCTAGAACCCTGGAGGAATTTGTTGGCCAGGGTTCGATCCTGGCGGAAGGACGTCTCCTACGCCGAGCCATTGCTGCCGATCGTGTAGGCAACTTGCTGCTACATGGTCCTCCAGGTGTTGGTAAAACCACCCTGGCCAGGATTATCGCTGGCCACACCCGTGCCAACTTCAGCAGCCTCAATGCTGTTCTGGCAGGGGTTAAAGAACTTCGCCAAGAAGTAGATGCAGCCAAGCAGCGACTAGAGCGACATGGCTTACGCACCATTCTGTTCATCGACGAAGTACACCGCTTTAACAGTGCCCAACAAGATGCCCTGCTGCCCTGGGTAGAGAACGGCACCGTGACACTGATCGGTGCCACCACGGAAAACCCCTATTTCGAAGTCAACAAAGCGCTGGTAAGCCGCTCCCGGCTGTTCCGACTACAGGCCCTCGAGAATGCAGATCTTCATCGCCTCCTGAAACACGCTCTTCAAGATTGCGAGCGGGGCTATGGCGATCGTCAGGTGATGCTCAGCACAGCAGCTGCAAACCATCTCGTCAATGTCGCCAACGGCGATGCTCGCAGTCTGCTCAATGCTCTCGAACTCGCTGTGGAGAGCAGCCGTCCCAATGAACAGGGCTCAATCCATATCAACCTTGCCATCGCTGAAGAATCAATTCAGGAGCGGGCAGTTCTCTACGACAAGCATGGGGATGCCCATTTCGACACCATTAGTGCCTTCATCAAATCCCTACGAGGCTCAGATGCCGATGCAGCTCTGTTCTGGCTAGCGCGCATGGTGGAGGCTGGTGAAAACCCACGCTTCATCTTCAGACGCATGCTCATTGCCGCTGGAGAGGACATTGGCCTCGCTGATCCCCAGGCGATCGTGGTTGTAGAAGCCTGTGCTGCAGCCTTCGAGCGAATCGGCCTACCGGAGGGTCTCTACCCCCTGGCACAAGCCACCCTTTACTTGGCCTGCGCCGAAAAAAGCAACAGTGTGCTGGGTTTCTTCGAAGCCCTACGCACGGTGCGGGAGGCCCAGCATCAAGACGTCCCCAGCCATCTCCGCGATTCCCATCGTGACGGAGCAGCATTTGGAGATGGTGTCGGCTACCGCTACCCCCATGCTTTTGCGGAACACTGGGTTTCACAGCAATACCTACCCACCTCCCTGCAAGGAGAAGTCTTCTGGCAACCGAGCCAAACAGGCTGGGAAGGGCACCGGCGCCTGCTCATGCTGGAACGAAGGGCAGCACAGCTCGCCGCAGCAAGCGAATCAGCTCAGGAGAACCCATTGCTCGTTAGCAGTGGTCCAGAAACCCCTGAACTAGAGAGATGGGTGCAACGCCAGCTCCGCCAAGATGGAGAACGCCTAAACCACCTGCGCGAACGCCTCTGGTCTGGAGTGACTTGCCAACGCCACCATCGAGTTCTGATGATCGGCGGACGCTCCTTGCTCTGGGCACTCGATCCGCTTCAAGCAGTGCCTGAAGGCGGTGTCACAATCCTCTGCGCAACAGCGCAGGATCAGGCGCGCCTAATAGCTCAGCTCGATCTGCTCGACCCAATCATCCGCCCTGAACTGATCGATGGAGGCAGCGATGCACTCCAAGACTTACCAGCAGAACATCAGTTCGAATGGATTGGGGGACGTCTCTCCAGCCAAGACATTGCAGGAACAGAACAGAAGAAACTTTGGAGTCTGATCAGCCAGCGATGCACCAATGAAACCGGTCTAAGGCTCCTGATCAGCCATGCAGACATCGGGCCGGCCGAGGCCCTAATGCAATTACTAGAGAGCAAAGGAGCCAATCCCGCGGAGAGAAACCTGCTAGCACCACTCATCACTCGCGAAAAGATCTGGCTTGAAAGCCAGCGCCTCGATTCCCTCCTTGCACAAAACCTTAAGGAGTGCGGCTGGCAGCTGACCTGGGAGAGATGGGAGGAACTCCTGACATTGCAGGTGGATGAGGGCCTTGAGCATCGCTGGCTCAGCGAAGGGCGACCCTACCGAGACCTAGTAGCGACCAATGCATCGTTAGAGGTTCTGGAAAACCTAAAGCTCATACTCAAGCGCACGCGAGGACAACAACTACCCCAACGCCTGATCCATCAACGCATCATCGGCAGCCGCAGACTCCACTAACACTGCCAAGCCATCGGGAAGACCAACAGCAATAAAAAAAGCCCCGGCGATGCCAGGGCTTGAGAGTTGTGATCAAAAACGGATCACCAAAGACCACGAATGGGAGACGAGCTGTAGGACGACAAATCGTTAGAAGAAGTCTGACCTGTTGTCTTGCCGCCATAAATCCATCTGGGAGCAAGCTGATTGGCCTGCACACAAGCAGGAAGAAATACGTACCAAGACAACAGTGAGGTGCACTGAGCGTCGCCCTGGCACTTGCCATCTGCACAAACATTCTGGCTGCCGTCATAAGTGCTACAGGTGTCGGCAAGACGGAAAGCAACAGGCAGGTTTGCCATAATCCCCTGTGAAGAGATGCTGCCATCAGCAGAATCAGCAATGATGGCTGCACGAAGGCCCTGCACAGCCGTATCGGTCATTTTCCAGTAAGGGAAGTAGCTCTTGGTCTGATTCTTAAGGAAGACAACCCCATCATCTGAGTAGAGGAAACGAGTCACGTCAATCACGTCGACGTCATAAGTTTTGGTCATGCCCTGCTGAATTTCATCAGCAGACCAACCTGAACGGTCAATTCCTTGATCAAGAGCCCGATCAAGATTAGTCTCACCAGTGCTTAAGAAAGTTTCAAAGTCGTTGGAGGACGTGGTCCAAACAGCACCACCGGAATTCCAGCGAACGGGTGAATTGGTACCTGCCTGCGCAGGGATGGCTAGGACCGACAAAGAAGTAGCGGCAAGCAAGCCGGCAGCAAGACGATTGAACACGGACGATTGAGAATAAGTATCCAATTTAAACTAGCTGCTCAAGATCGATTCGCCAACACATCGTGTTGCCCTTTCTCAAAATCAAACTTTTGGCAGCACTTCAGGCCGTAATCAAACTGGTCTTGCACCAAGGCTGAAAGATCGCGAATCTCATCGTGCCCCAATAATCAAGAGGCCTAATCAAGTTGATGTCGCAATATTCAAATGTTTTTTAAAGGCAAAAATGCACTCCATCCATCTGGGCATCGACCCAAAAAGGGTTGCTTCAATCTGGAAACATTGCCTCTGCAATGAAGTCTCTCGAGCCTAGTCCCGCTGCTGTCACGACGAACAATGGATAAATAGGCTTCCTCACCATGTTGAGGAGCCAGCCACAACATGGTGAGGTTTTTTGATCGTTGCACATGTGCGATGAGAGGTTCTCCGACAGTCAGGCCCAGCTCATCCAACGACGAGGCAAACTCACCCCAATAGAAACGTGTCATCTGAGCTCGGGTGAAAGACAACAACAACGCTTCGGCCTCGCTGCGCAGGTTGAGAGTGGCCTCCCGTTCCGCTAAACGAGACGTCACATCTTCACCACTCGACCAAGTTCCAGAAACCATGAGCGCCTGCTCCTGATGCATCCCCAACAAACCCATCACTGCCAAAAGGGCTGCGGCTACAAGCGATGGGGCTTTCTGTGAGCTCAGCATGCCGAGCATGAGCGTCTCAACAATGACCCTCAAACTAAGCAGAGCATTGGTGCATTAGACATCGCACTGAAATCACTCACCACCGCCATGCTCCAAAGATTGTGATGAATTCGATGCACATCGACCTGATGCCCCAATACCTCATGAACAGCAAACACAGAGTCGACCCCACAACGCCAATGAATCAGATCCGCCGCCAGGCTGCCCCGCTGCCATTTAATCGCTGCTTCTTTACTTAGCCATTGCTCAAGCACGGCATCCCGCAAAGCTGCACCCCTCAAATGGCAGAGAGCTGACTGATCGTCAGCACAGAAATAACGACGTGCAAGCAACTCAGCAGCAATAGGACGGTCACTACGCTCCAAATCCACCCCGACCCGTTGCGGCGACCAACCCACCAGCAATGCATCTTGGCAGTGACTGAAGCTGATGTATCCCCAGCCATTTGCCAGCTCTGGAGGCTTGCCTGGAGGTGCCTGCAATGGAATCTCAAGTGCAGACACTTGCCACAGGTCAGCGAGGGCATCACGTACATAGCCACGAGACTGTCTGAACTGCCTTGATCTCCGCGCAGACAATCGCCCAGCCCATTGCTCCTCCTCCGGACTGATAGGCATCAAAGGGGCCTGCATCGGAAATAACCACAACGCCAGTACGCTTCGGCTATTGAGTGGAAGCGGCATCAATGACCCTGAAGATTGGTGATCCAGCACCTGATTTCAATCTCCCCAATCAGGACGGCACCCTCGTTCAGCTGGCATCACTAAGAGGTCAACGAGTTGTGATCTACTTCTATCCGAAGGACGACACCCCTGGGTGCACGAAGGAAGCCTGCAATTTCCGCGACCAATGGGAACGCTTCGAGGCCAATGACATCAAGGTGCTTGGTATCAGCAAAGACGGTGCTACATCCCACACCAAATTCATCAAAAAGTATCAGATTCCTTTCACCCTTCTTAGCGACGCGGAACCCTGCCCAGTGGCCAGCTCCTACGAAAGCTATGGGCTCAAAAAATTTATGGGACGCGAATACATGGGCATGATGCGCCATAGCTTTGTCGTAGATCCAAAGGGCAATCTGGAACTGATTTATCTAAAGGTGAAAGCCGCAACGATGGCCGATCAAATCCTCAAAGACTTGGGGCTCGACTAATCCGATCGTGCACGTCAACCATCCCCTCCAAGACAAGATTCGGATGATGCACCACATCAAGACCCCTCTGACTGAGTGCTTCCTGAAGAACCGAGGCATCACCTCCACATAACCAAAGCGGTAGTGCAGCCTCACGCTGAGCCTCTAGAAGAGTGCCAAGCAGTGCCTGGAGGCTGCCCCGACGCATGGCCTCGGCCGTGGCGAAAGGAAATGGTTCAGCACTAACTGAGCCAATGCCTGGATCAATCAGACCTTGGGTCCCCTGCTCCATGGCACGTAGCTGCAGACGTAAACCCGGCACCAACTGTCCACCAGCGAAATCACCAGCGGCCGTCACTCGCGTCAAGCTCAACACTGTGCCTGCATCGGCCACAAGCAGGCCTGAAGACGACATCCCGCTGGTGTGAGCTCTTCTCAACGCACCCCAGGCCGCCAAAGCTCGATCAATGCCGAGCCATACAGGCATTCGGGTTAAGGGCACATCCCCCAACCCCAAGCGCCGGTTCGGATCCAAGGCAACTCCCGCAGGGATCGGACCAACAGCAGCCCATGCCAAAAGAGGAGCCTCAAGCGTTTGAAGCTTGAGCGGATTGGGAACGCTATGGCAAAACTGCCATTCATCAGCCTGATACTCGGCCCAATGCCAGCGACTGTTGCCAATCAAGAGGCAATGCCTAACAACCTCCACCTTTAGATGCCTTCGCCCAACACACCTGGGAGGTGAAGGCCGCATTCCTGCTTAAGACCTCCAAAGCGTGTCTCCCGTCCAGAAGCCCCCCCCCCATCGGGAGCACTGGAATGCCAATCGCCGACCGTGGAGTAACCCTTTTCAAACAGAGGATGCTGCGGCAACTGATGCTCCTGCATGTAATAGAAAACCTCCTTGGGAGTCCAGTCGAGTAAAGGCCTCAATGAAAGGCGATCACGAATCAGGTCCAAAAAAGCCATTGAGCGCCGATAGTCGGTCTGATCACTGCGCACCCCACTGGCCCAGCAATGCACACGGAGATCATCCAGAGCCTGCTCGAGGGGCTCCACCTTGCGAATACGGTGATATGTCTCCAGATCCTTCACCGAACCTGTCTCCCAGAGCCGGCCATAGATAGCCTCCATCCGAGCGGGAGACATTGTGCTTTGAACCACCTTTAAATCCAACCCAAGCTGACGCGTGAGCTGATCCGCATAGAAATAGGTCTCTGCTGGTAGATAGCCCGTATCCACCCAGACCACAGGGACCACCGAACCACCATCAAGACCATGGAGCATGTGCAGCAGAACAGCTGATTGAATGCCGAAGCTCGTTGTCAGAACAAAGCCTTGACCAAACTGTTTCAGTGCCCACTCAAGACGCTTCTGGGCAGAAAGATTGGCAAGGTGTATCCGTGCATCCTCCAGAGGCATCTCGAGAGTCGAGGCAACCTGCACACTCGGAGATTGGCCTGCCGCAGTAGACGTGGCAGTGGAAACCGTATCAATGGAGCCATCAGTCATCTCCCCATTCTCCAATGTCGCCGTTCACAACAGAGTGTTTAAGGTTCGAGAACCATCCCAGGCTCATCGCGCATGATCCCCAACCCGTCAAACGCCAATGCCGTGGTGGTTGTCGGAGGCGGATTTGCAGGGCTAACTACCGCGCTCGCTCTCAGCCACTGCCAACCTCGCCCCCCCATTGTGTTGATTGAACCGCGCCAGCGGTTCGTCTTTCTCCCCTTGCTTTACGAACTCTTGAGTGGAGAGCTTCAGGCTTGGGAAGTCGCACCTCCTTATCACTCTCTACTCAGTCAACGCGGTATTGCCCTTCTCGAAGACCGGGTTGACAGCATCGACACCAAAGCAAAAACGGTAACCACCAGCTCAGGGCTCAAGCTCAACTACGCACAACTAGTACTCAGCACTGGCTCAACTCCAACAGATTTCGACATTCCCGGGGTCCGTAAACACGCCCTGATGTTTCACCATCTAAACGACGTTGACGTGCTGCGACAACGAATTAAAGAACTTCAATTGCGTAGAAATCCTCGTCAGGACCTTGTGATTGTTGGAGCGGGGCCAACTGGCGTGGAACTGGCCTGCAAGCTGGCAGATCTCCTTGAAGGTGCTGCTCAACTCCACCTCATTGAGCTTGGCGAAAGGGTTCTGCCCAGTGCGAAAGCCTTCAACCAAGAACAAGCCGAGCGAGCCCTCAGCGAACGTGGTGTTCACGTTCATTTGCTCACGCAAGTTCGAGCCATCTCAACAGACCAGGTTGAACTCCTAAGCAAACAAAAAGAACCTGCCATAAGTTCAGCAATAACTCACAGTGGTCTTGTTTGGACAGCCGGCACAAGACCAGTCATACCAGCACTCAGCCCCGACTTTGTCCTTACCGAAGCAAGACTGCCTATCGATTCGTGCCTACAAGTGATCGGACTCAGTGATGTGCTTGGCCTTGGCGATGCCACTTACAACAAAGATCACTCCTGGCCGCCCACAGCCCAGGTCGCACTTCAACAAGGGGAGCTCGCGGCTCGAAACGTGATGGCACTACGAACAAGCAGTCCTCTCCAACCTTTTGAATTTAAGGATTTTGGCGAAATGCTCAGCCTGGGAGTAGGAGAAGCCTCCATCACCGGCATGGGTTTCACACTCGCAGGTCCTCTGGCTTTCCAAATTCGCCGGGGTGCCTATCTAACAAAACTACCTGGATTGTCTCTAGGCCTGCGCTCAGGCGGGGCCTGGCTGCTCGGACATTGAAACAAGCCCACCTCGCTGGCCGCACCAAGGGACTACGCCCTTCACAACAAAGACAATTAGAACGCCTCAGCCACCGCCGGCATCCCGAAAGGGAAGGCGCCGATCAGCTAACTCTAGAACGGCTAGCTGAAAAGGTGATTGAGCTATGCCAACCACTCCATTTAGTGCTGGATAGCCGTGGATTGTGCCGCCTTCTTTGGGTCGGTCCTCTCGATGGATCCGGCCAACTTCTCGCCCATCTTCCTGAATCACCCCGTCGCAAGAGCGCTGGATGGCGCTTAATCAGCTGCTCTCTAACGCTTCAGCGAAACAACCTCAGGCCAGAACAACATGATGCAATCGTGGCACTCGATCTAGCACCGAACTCCTGGCTACGTTTTGCCCCCACATCAGATCGAGGAGGTCGCAGGATTGCGGCCCTCTGGCAACCAGATCCAAAGGAGATCTCGGGATGGAGCTTGATCGAAGCCAACGGACTAAGCGAGCTCTGCCAACACAGCCAAGGATCAACCGTCAAGCCAGAAGTCACCCCCCTACCGTCAAAGGACAGTAGGGAACGGGTCCTACTACTGACCCTTACGGGACCAGAGCAAAGCCGCAGCGAACGCGACCTTGCTGAGCTCGAGGGGTTGGTACGCAGTGCAGGGGGGCATCCTGTAGCAGTTGTGCGACAAAAGCAGGGGGCGCCTAATCCTCAGACCCTCTGGGGCAAGGGGAAACTACAAGAGACCGCCTTGGAAGTTCGGCGTCATAGCGCTTCTCTAGTGATCACAGACCGTGAGCTCAATCCTGTTCAAGTCAGGAATCTGGAGCGCTATCTCGACTGCCCTGTCATGGATCGCAGTGAATTAATCCTAGACATCTTTGCCCAGCGCGCCTCTAGTGCAGCAGGCCGCCTTCAAGTGGAACTAGCCCAACTTCGCTATCGCATGCCAAGGCTAATGGGGCGAGGTCGCAGCCTATCCCGTCAGGGAGGTGGCATCGGCACACGCGGGCCCGGCGAGACCCAACTCGAGAAAGACCGGCGTGCGATTACACGACGCATCGAGCACTTGTTACGTGAGGTACGGCAACTGCAAAACCATCGCGCCCGACTACGAAACCGCAGGGAAGGTCTACCAAGGGTTGCACTCGTGGGTTATACCAATGCGGGGAAATCATCCCTACTCAATGCTCTCTGCAGTCGAAACGAGCACAACAAAGTGCTGGCAGAGAACAAACTGTTTGCAACCTTGGATCCAACCACCCGACGATTGTTGATTCCTCAGACAGGTGGAAAACCCCTTGAGCTTCTTATCACAGACACTGTGGGCTTCATCCGTGAACTGCCAGCGCCATTAGTGGAAGCCTTTCGGGCCACTCTGGAGGAAACTCTTGAAGCCGATCTCCTCCTAGTGGTTGTGGACTTGTCAGACACAGACTGGCAAGCCCAACTGGACACAGTGCATCAGTTGCTTAATTCCCTTGGCTCAGAATCAATCCGGCAGGTGATAGCCAATCAAATTGATCGCTGTGATAGCAGTGCACTTGAGACAATCCGCAGCATCGACCCGAAGGTGATTTATCTCTCCGCGGCCTCAGGTGCCGGGCTGCAAGGACTCAAACACTGGCTGAAGGACCAATTCTGGGGTCACAGAGCAGAATCGGCCCCTCTGCATTCTGTAAATACCTAACTATGGCTGTGCTGAGCACCGCTATTCAAAACCCCCAAGCCCTCATCACCCTGGCGGTGTTGTTGCTGGCGGTGGTGCTCTTCATCAGCGGTGCCCTTGCACCTGAACTCACTGGCCTGCTGAGCATGGCAATGCTGATGGCCACAGGTGTTCTAACTCCCCAACAAGCCCTGGCTGGATTTGGCAGGCCTGCCCTGATTACGCTAATGGGCCTGTTCGCCGTCTCTGCAGCCTTATTCCGCAGTGGTGCCCTGGATCGCGTGCGCGAACTGATCGCATCCGAGCGCATTCGCAGCCCACGCCGGTTGATTGCCTTGTTAGGCCTAGTGGTCGCTCCCATTTCGAGTGTCCTCCCAAACACACCCGTCGTCGCCTCGTTGCTACCTGTCATCGAAGCCTGGTGTCATCGACGCCGTATCTCTCCGTCTAAGGTCCTGCTGCCACTATCATTCGCAGCGCTTTTCGGGAGCACACTCACACTGCTGGGGAGTTCAGTGAATTTGCTGGTCAGTGACATCAGCGAGCAACTGGGCAATGGATCTCTAGAACTGTTTAGCTTCACAGCCATCGGCGTGCCGATCTGGCTCGCCGGAACCACCTATCTCATGCTTGCCCCTCAGGCCCTGTTGCCAGACCGTGGCAGCAACAGCGATGAACTAGGAGACAACAAAGACCAGACCGGTTACTTCACAGAGGTCACCATCCCTCAGAACTCGCAACTGGTAGGACAATCCCTACACAACAGTCGTTTACAACGTCGTTTTGATGTAGACGTGCTGGAACTGCAAAGAGGTCGAGAACGACTCCTACCGCCCCTGGCTGATCGCAGACTGGAACCTGGCGACCGACTTCTTCTCAGGGTCACCCGCGCAGACCTACTTCGTCTCCAACAAGAACACAACGTACAGCTAGCAACAAGAGAGTCGATCGCTCCGTCCTCACTGTCCCCATCTAGCCTGGGCGAAGGGCAAAGAACTGTGGAAGTCCTCCTACCGGCGGGCTCAACTTTGGCTGGTGCAAGTCTGCGTGAACTGCGATTTCGGCAACGCCACAACGCCACAGTTCTTGCTCTCAGGCGTGGTCAGCAAACAGTGCAAGAGCGCCTTGGACAAGCTGTCCTACGCGAAGGCGATGTTTTACTGCTGCAAGCCCCACTGGACTCCATTCGCGGCCTGCAAGCCAGCAATGATTTGCTGGTCCTTGATCAGCTGGAAAACGACCTGCCCACAGTGCGCCGCAAACCACTGACCATCGCCATTGCTTTGGCCATGCTGATCATGCCGACAGTGACTGCCCTGCCACTGGTGGCAGCGGTCCTCCTTGCTGCAGTCGCGATGGTGGCAGGAGGATGCCTTCGCCCAGGGGAACTTCAGCGATCAATTCGTCTCGATGTGATTCTGCTGCTGGGGTCGCTCTCCAGCTTCAGCGTGGCAATGCAGAAAACCGGCCTGGCAGATGCTCTGGCAAGCAGCTTTGAAACCTTGCTGAATGACTGGTCCAATTACTTAGCCTTACTAGTCATCTTTCTGGTCACCACGCTCCTCACCCAGGTGATGAGCCCAGCCGCATCCGTTGCACTACTTGTCCCAGTGGCCATCCAACTCGCACCTGGACTAGACCTTGTACCCAATGCACTGCTCTTCACCGTGCTATTTGGTGCAAGCCAGTCTTTTCTGACACCAATGGGGCATCAGACAAACCTGATGGTGTTCGGTCCTGGGCGTTATCGATTTCTGGATGTAACCCGTTACGGAGCTGGCCTAACAGCCCTGATGACCGTGATGGTTCCTGGGCTGATCCTTTGGCATTTCGGCGGATCTTGAATACAGCAGAACTGTGCCAGCATTTGCAGAATCTGGTTCTATCCATCTGGGGAGAATCCTCAGGACAACCTTTGACTCTCGTCGCGATAAAGCGGAAACCCATCGGTGCCATTTCCTAAAGCCGTCCATCGCACTCAGGATTTGTACCGTCGCCTAACGGTTCCTCAATTCACTGTGGTCACAGGTTTGCTGGTGATCATCGCTGGGACTCTGATTCTCGCCACTCCGGTCTGCTCTAACGCCAAGGTGGGATTGTGGGAAGCATTGTTCACGGCGACCTCAGCAGTGACCGTGACTGGACTTTGCATTATTGATATCGGCCAAGATCTAACCAACGTCGGCCAGGGGGTTCTTGCAGCGATGATCCTTGCAGGTGGCCTTGGGCTGATGGCTATCACCACCTTCTTACAAGGTTTTGTGGTTCGCGGAACTGAACTGAGATGCAGGCTTGATCGAGGCAAAACCCTCGATGAATTCGGGGTTGGCGGCGTAGGCACGACTTTTCGAGGCATTGCCCTCACCGCAACAGTGCTGATCCTGATTGGCGCGATCGTGCTCTACATCTTTGGCTTCAATGACATCACCAACCATGGAGAACGACTGTGGGCTGCACTTTTTCACAGCATCTCTGCATACAACAACGCCGGCTTCGGCCTCTGGTCTGACAGCCTGGAGCACTACCGCAGCAATGCGGTAGTCAATATCGTGATCATCGTCCTGATCGTTCTCGGTGGACTGGGATGGAGAGTTACCAGCGATCTCTGGAGCAATCGCAAACAGCTACAACGCCGCAACCTCAGTCTGCATACCCGTCTGGTCATTCGCACATCCCTGATCCTGATCCTGATCGGAACCGTGGGGCTAGTGATCACTGAATCACTAAGCCAAGACCACTTCCTCTCAAGCATCGGTTGGTCTGAGCGACTGATGAGCTCGCTATTCGGCTCTATCAGTGCCAGAACCGCTGGCTTTACCACCGTGAACCTCTCTCTCGAGAGCATTTCCGATTCAGGGCTACTTCTGCTAATGGCACTGATGTTCATTGGAGCTAGTCCCGGAGGTACTGGCGGTGGCATCAAAACAACCACCCTGGCCGCCTTAATGGCCGCCACCCGTTCAACCCTGCGTGGCCAGGACGATGTCGTCATCCGTAATCGTCAGATTTCCGACAAGGTGGTCTTGAAAGCCGTCGGCATCACAGTGGCATCCCTGCTTTTCGTGCTTGTGATGGCCTTATTGCTGGGTATGTCCAGCAGCCTGAATGGAGAGCAAGCCTTCACCTTTCTAGAGATGTTATTCACATGCATTTCAGCCTTTGCCACTGTGGGGTTCGATGTTGGCGTCACCCAGAACTTGAGTCATTTCGGACAACTCGTGCTGATCGTCGGCATGTTTGTCGGACGACTCGGCATCCTTCTTCTACTCAGCGCAATCTGGGAAGCCGTCAACAAAGATCGGCTCCACCGTCAAAATCGCATCGGCTATCCGCGAGAAGATCTTTATGTCTGAACTTTGGTTTGCTGAGAAAACACAATGAAAGAGTGGTGGAACTGGTCACCCCAACAAGACACCCCTCAGCTTGGCTTTGCGGTAGTGGGAGTAGGGCGCTTCGGGAGCGCCGTCTGTCGTGAACTCATGCAAAACGGTGCAGACGTGCTGGCGGTTGACCGTTCAGAACGATCTATCGAAGAGCTACGACAACTGGAGCCGTCGATCGAAGCAAGAGTTGTGGACTGCACTGACGAGGAATCGATGCGAGAAGCAGGTGTGCTCGAAATGGGAACCGTTGTCGTGGGCATCAGCGAACCGATCGAAGCAAGCATCACAACCACGCTGATTGCCAAGGACAGCGAGGGCAGCAAAGTGCAACAGGTGATTGCCCGAGCCACCAGTGACCTACACGAAAAGATGTTGAAGCGCGTTGGCGCTGATCGGGTGGTATTCCCCTCGAGGATGCAGGGGGAGCGGCTAGGTCTTGAATTAGTGCGGCCCAACCTGATGGAACGCTTGGAACTTGATGACCAAACCTGCATCGAAGAAATCAAAGTTCCCGATCTGTTTGTTGGACATTCCCTACGAGACCTCAACCTACGCAAGAACTACCTAGTAAACGTTCTGGCAGCTGGCCCAACCAAGGGACTGCACGTCAACCCTCCCGCAACGTATGTGCTCGAAAAAGAGCATGTGCTTGTCGTCATGGGATTGGTTGACGACCTCAAGAAACTTCCCAAAACCTGACTTCAATGCGCGTACTGGGGCTGATGAGCGGCACCAGTGCTGATGGTGTTGATGCAGTACTCGCTGAGTTCAGCGGTTCACCATCTGAACCAAAATGGTCGCTACTAAATCTTGTCTGCATCCCCTACCCCGAGGATCTTCGCCAAACAGTTGTCAACGCAGGACAAGGCATCAAACTCAATAGCTGTGAATGGCTCGAGCTATCTGAGTCCATCACCGAGGTTCATGCTCAAGCAGCTCTGGCCTGTGACCCCAGAGCACAAGCTGAGCTCGTGGGTTCTCATGGTCAGACTGTTTGGCATCGTCCTCCTCAGAAGAATCATCGCGGCGCCAGCTGGCAAATCCTGCAAGCCCCTCTACTGGCTGAACTGCTCAAGCGCCCTGTTGTTCATGACTTCCGAGCCGCAGACCTGGCACTAGGAGGCCAGGGAGCACCTTTGGTACCTATGGCTGATGCCGCACTGCTAGGTCGAGTAGGGGGCTGGCGTGGGGTGCTCAATCTTGGAGGAATTGCCAATCTCACCCTGATTCCTCCCCGCAGCGGTCCGGATCGCCTTGCTTCAGTTATGGGCTGGGATTGCGGCCCAGCCAACAGCCTGATAGATCTTGCTGTTGAACAGATCAGCAAAGGCAAGCTTGCCTTTGATCATGATGGAATCATCGCTGCCAGTGGGCATCCGCATACGACCACGATCGAACGCTGGCTGAAGGAAACCTTCTTCCAACTCCCTCCTCCCAAATCAACAGGCCGGGAGCAATTTGGGCTTGCCGATCTAGAGCAGCGCCTCAAGGAACTCCCCAAGATGTCGAGGGCCAATCGTGTCGCCACATTGACCGCTTTCAGCGCAGCCGTTGTGGCACAGGATCTGGACAATCTTCACCTTAGAAATCTGGTTCGCCCCCTGGAACTCATTGTTGCTGGTGGAGGAAGCCGAAATCCTGTGCTGATGAACGAACTAAGACAACGCTGCCGTGGCATGCGACTCCTCAATAGCGATGAGCTGGGCCTCAGCGCTGAAGCCCGAGAAGGTCTTGCCTTTGCATTACTTGCCTGGTGGCATTGCCTCCAGTATCCAGGCAACGCTCCGGCCATAACAGGGGCCAAGCGTGCGGCAGTTCTTGGTGTGAGAGCTGATCCAGCTTGATTCGCCAAGCAGTTCATTGAAGAACTACGAAGACCACCAAACTCAAGAGGGACGATAGAGGCGGAGACGGCGCGGAGCGCCTCTTAAACGCCTGGGCTGTTGAGCTTCAAGAGCCGATCGAAAGCCTTCTGTACTCGCTAACGATGGGGCTGAAACGACCGAACTCTGCTCCTGCTCGTAACGCTGAATACCCTGCTGAATAAGCACTTTGGCCATATTGCTAACGGTGCGGGACTCAAGCTCGGCAAGAGCTGTTAGGCGCACACAAAGCTCTTCAGGCAACACAACCTGGACTCTCGGAGACTTGGGCTTCCCACTGGATGAGGTTTGACGGGTAGCCACGACCCTAAAAAAGTAAGTCTTACTTACAAGTGTACAGAGGTGTGCAAGGATAGTATCCAGCACTATGCTGAGACCACAGTTCGGAATGGTCTATTCCGATGACCCAGTTCAACAATTCCATGGCCCGTCGAAATACCCAATGCTTTTTCAGCCCTAAAGCTCAAGTACCCCCCTCATTCGACTAACAACCAGACATCAGGATTGCCCCATGGACAAACCCACACTTCCAACTTCAACTCGCTTCAATCCACCTCAACAGGCCAACAGCCCTAGCCAATCCAACAGCCCTGTCAAGCAAAACAGCCCTATCAAGCCAAACAGCCGTATCAAATCAAGCAAGGGTCGGCGTTTAAGCCGAAGCCAAGAGAATAGCGATGTGCTGGTATCAGCTGTAATTAGCAGCTATCTGCTCACACATCTCCATCAAGTCTTGCAAAGGGCGGAATACGGCGCCGCTCAGGACGGACGCGAATCCCAGGCCAAAAATTTCGCCCAACTGCGCAAAGTCCTCTGCATGGATGCCCGCAGCATGAAAGACGCATCAGCAACAGGCATGACAGAAGTTGATATAGAGCAAGCAGCATGAACCAAGAATCAGGTCAAATCACTTCAGGCTGAATACAGTTGCAACAGACACTTCCCTCCTGATGAGCAGCAACGCTGCAGTGCTCTACGAACGTATTCAGAACGATCCCGAACACACCAAAGCCCTATTTCGCCAGGCACTCCAAGATCCTCAGGGAGCCTTGAAGGCAATCTGCGATCTAGGGCACAGCATGGGACTCCCTGTCACGCTTGACGAAGTAAAAGCGCACTTGGCCAGCCTCGATGACGCTGACACCAAGCAATGGCTCATCAAGGCTCGGGGGGGGCTTTAAGACCAGGATCTAATTCACGCGAGCGACTTTCTTCTACTTGTGAGGGATTGACGTTTTGCATGCCTCGACGGTCGTAACCGCCACCCCCTGCCAAACTCCAAAAAAACCAGTAACTAGGGATCGCTAGGCCAGCAGCAAGCACAACAGCCGTAATTTGTTCGAATTTCACCATGGCCGGTGATCCGGAATGGATATCCTCCAGTCTGCCCGTATACGAAGCGGGATGATGTTCTTGCGGTTGCTTTCCCTCGGTGCTGCGACTTGAGCACGTCAACAAGGTCTACCCCACGCATGAAGTCCTCAAGGATGTCACCTGGGAAATCAAGCCCGGAGACCGAATCGGACTGGTAGGTGTCAATGGGGCTGGCAAATCCACACAGCTCAAATTAATCGCGGGACTCGAAGAAGCCAGCAGTGGCCAGATTGTGCGCCAGGGGAACCCACGCATCGCCTACTTACAGCAAGAGTTTGATGTTGATCCCTGCCGCACAGTGCGAGAAGAGCTCTTTCAAGCCTTTGGTGAGGCCGCTGCCGTTGTCCATCAACAGCGACTCGTAGAAACCGCCATGGCTACAAAGCGGGCTGCAGAAGACAGCGTTTTTCTCGACAGCCTGATCAAAGACCTAAGCCGTTTACAGAATTGCTTTGAAGCCCTACACGGCTATGAGCTTGAGGCTCGAATCGAAAAACTACTGCCAACACTCCATTTCACATCAGATGGGGCCGATAAACGGGTAGGGGACTATTCCGGGGGATGGCAAATGCGAATTGCTCTCGGCAAGATCCTTCTTCAAGATCCTGATCTGCTCCTGCTCGACGAGCCCACAAACCATCTGGACGTAGACACCATCCAGTGGTTGGAGGACTATCTGCTCAAACAGACCGCCGCCATGGTTGTAATCAGCCACGACCGGACGTTCCTCGATCGGATCTGTACCCAAATCGTGATTACTGAGAGAGGCATTTCGCGCACCTATCTCGGTAACTACACAGCACATCTTGAACAGAAGGCACTCGAAGAGGAAGCAACTCAAGCTGCGTTTGAACGCCAGCAGAAAGATCTCGCCGCCCAACAGGCCTATGTCGATCGATTCAGGGCAAGTGCCACGCGCAGCACCCAAGCCAAAAGCCGAGAGAAACTCCTCGAGAAAGTAGAGCGAATCGAAGCTCCAGTTAAGAGTGTCAGCGGCCCCAGCTTTCGCTTCCCAGACGCTCCACGATCCGGCCGACAGGTGGCTGTGATCGAAGACCTCAGCCACAGCTACGGAGACAAGATTCTCTTCCTAGGCGCCCATCTGGAGGTGGAACCCGGCGATCGGATTGCTTTCATAGGCCCCAACGGCGCAGGCAAATCCACTCTGCTGCGTCTGATCATGGGCTTGGAAGCTGCCGATGACGGCAGGGCTTCCCTCGGAGAACACAACGTGATAGCTGGCTATTTCGAACAGAACCAAGCAGAAGCTCTGGACCTGCAGAAAACCGTCATCGACACAATGTTTGAAGCCGTCCCGGACTGGACCCAAACCCAGGTGCGCTCTCTACTCGGCAGTTTCTGCTTGAGTAATGATGCTGTTTTCAAAAACGTCGAAAATCTCAGTGGTGGAGAAAAGGCTCGCTTAGCCCTAGCCCTAATGCTGGTCAAACCCTGCAATTTGCTGTTACTCGACGAACCAACAAACCACCTCGACATCCCTGCCAAACAGATGCTGGAGGACGCACTGCAGGCTTACGAAGGCGCCGTCCTGCTGGTCTCTCATGATCGCTACTTCATTTCCCGTGTAGCCAATCGCATCGTGGAATTACGCGATGGCGAACTGATTCTTTACCGAGGCAACTACGCTTATTTCCAGGAAAAAAAATCAGAGGAACAAGCCGCAGCCGCTGCAGCATTGGCCCTGGCAGAAAAAGAAGTCAAGCGCTTAGCCAATCGCGATCGCCAAAGAAAGCGTCAAGCCAGAAAAAAAGGCGCGGCTTAAACCCAAAATCTATCCGTTTGGCAAAAAAACTTTAAAGAAGGTTAGGCAGGAAGACTCATTTTCCTTTGAGCACAGCAAATATGTGCATAAGCTAACTTCACAGCCATGTGTACTTGATGACAAGCGTCCCTACCCAACGTGCCGAAGACCTTCATATCTCCAACTCGACTAGCTACGCAAACCATGAGCACGAGCAAACTTGGGATGCCGTTGAGACCTACTTCGAATGCATCACCACCTGCTCGCTGGATGACGGTGAATGCATCACCCGTTGCGTGGAGCAGTTACGAGACACTGACGCATGAATAGCTTCTAGCCGCAGCCGCAAAATGAGATTGCATCACTACCCGCTCATGGGCTGAACATGTCTTAGATCCTTTTGTAGAGCCTGAGACTGGACTAGTCGGGAGTAGTGCACATAACAACAGGGTCAAGGCGCCTGCATCGCCGTCAGCTCCACTGGTGTAACCGCCAACTCAATCCGACTGTCGCCCCGGATTAATCCAAAAGTGATTGGTCGCCCAACTCCATGACGATCAATCGCGCTCACGACCTCAGCAGGCCCATCAATCGGTAACCCTTCCACCGAAATGATCACATCATCAACCTTCAACCCGGCACGCGCTGCAGGCCCATCCGGCACCACGGAACGAATCACAGCACCAGGAGAGTTGGCTTCCCCAGAACGAGCAGATGGCACCGGCGAGAGACCTACACCCACCATCGGATGACTGGCCCGTCCTCGCTCCACCAGCTGCTGGGCGATGGTCCTAGCCCGATTAATAGGAATAGCAAAACCCAGCCCAGCTCCTGGTCCAGAGCGAACGAGTGTATTGATACCCACCACATTGCCCTCAGAATTCAACAGCGGTCCTCCTGAGTTACCTGGATTGATAGCAGCATCGGTCTGAATTAAATCCAACCGCTTGCCAGAGATCCCTAGCTGAGAGACGTTGCGGTTGAGGTTGCTGACGATTCCCAACGTCACCGTATTTTCAAGGCCAAAGGGGTTGCCAACAGCTATGGCCCAATCCCCGACCCGAAGCTGGTCCGAGTCTCCCAATGGGGCTGTGGGCCAAGGCCCCGAGCCATCCAACTGCACTACAGCCAGATCCGTAATCTTGTCCTGACCAACCAGTCGCCCAGGCACCCTTCGACCATCTGGCAATCCCACCATCAGCTGATCGGTCTTCTCCACGACATGAGCATTGGTGAGAACCAATCCTTCCGCCGAAAAAATCACACCACTTCCCTGCCCTCGTTCTATCCGCGAGCGGGGAGCGACTCTGCCAGGCAAACCAAAGAAATGTTGGAACAGCGGGTCGGCTAATAGCCCCTGAGGCAGACCAGCCATGCCCATAGAACGGACCGTCCGACTCGTCTCAAGAGTCACCACAGCAGGGCCGCTGCGAGCCACGGCATCCGCTACAAACGACTGCTTGGATAAGGCTGTCGCGGCTGATGCCGCCTGCAGCGGTTGAGGGGAAAGACCCGACAACACAGGCAGACAAACCAATCCAGTGCCAAGCAGAAGACCACCACGGAAAACCCTGCTCAAACCAGAAGATTGGCTGGATAACCGCAGCTCTGCGGAGGATTCCTCAACTAACGCAGACATTGGCCAAACGACAATCAATTCATGACTTTGACCGTAGACAGAGCTCTCTCAAACAACAGTGTCAATCCTTGACAGAGCTGTGACCAAATACGCCTGAGCTCGTCTTCATGAAGCTTCATTCCCCCACGGAACAGCTCAACAAGCTCCAAACTGAATGAACTGTTGCAACAAATCCTGGGCGCTAATCAGCCCTTAGCCTGAGTTTCGTGAAGTTTGAAAGGCCTGAGCTTTGCCAGAGCCTCGTGATTAGCACGATCATTCAAAGGCAAGCAATGATGAACGCAACGTGGCGACCACCCAATCGCCTTTATCGCAAACCATGAAGCCATCATGGAGAACCCCTTGTTCCCGATCCTTTACGGCGCTGCCTTCCTGATCCTGCTGTGGCAAGCCTTCCGCGTGATGGGGAAGGGTTTCGGCGCCGCCCAGCAACCCATACGTAGCCAACCAATTAGGAAGAACTCACAAGGTGATCGCACCGGTTTGGTGACCGTTCACCCTGAATTACTAGACCAGGAAGGCCGCCTCACAGAAGAAGAGCTCCTCACAGTTCGTTTCTCAGGAGACAACGAGCCACCCCAGTCAACAGAAACTCCTGCTGAATAAATTAGAAAGTCAGTGTCAAAGCTGGCACTGGATTGGACTCGATTGGGGAAGCCCTGGTGGATCAAAGAACGCGCATCGTGGCTGCAGTCATCAAAGCAGTGAAGTTGCCTCCGCGGTTTCGACTGCGGCTGGTCAAAGAAGATCCCGTTCGGCTTGAACTAAGCCTCACCCCTGCTTACGGCAAACAGCCGATCCAAGTGGGATTGGTCGAGTCTCTTGACCTGGTAGCTCGACGCGATCGAGAAGGACGCATCCCTAGAGACTTGCAGGGGACATGGGATTGGACGGTCCGACACGGCGAGGTAAGCACCGGGGGATGGAATCCCTTTCTCAAGGAAGCACTACAAACCATGTTTGAAACAGGGCTACCAGCCATCGTTTACGAAGAACTGACAGGCGAGGACTATCACCCCGTTGACGGCACCCGCCACGTGCGCTGACTGTGAAGGATGTGAAGCCCTGCGAACTACCAGGGCTACAAACAAGGACAAGGGGCTAGACCAGTACAGTTCCGGCTCTTAAGGTTTTCTTCATGAGTAGCCTGCAGCTTTCGACGGCGCCTTTAGTGAGGCTTCTCTTTGCGATAGGAGCCCTAAGCAGTCTGATGCTGCTAGCTCTTCTCAATCTGATCAGCTAACTCTTTCTTTGCAGCTTGGGAGATCTCCCGATCGACTCGCTGCTAACGCAGCTCTGCCACAGCCTTACTGCAAGTGCCACAGTGCTGCTGCAAGCGCCACCAGGGGCAGGGAAAACCACCAGAGTGCCGCTTGCCCTTTTGGGTGCCCTTGATGGTCACACCCCTCTTCCAGGCAGAATCTGGATGCTGGAACCACGACGATTAGCTGTCAAAGCAGCAGCCTCGCGACTAGCCGCAAGCTTGAAAGAGCCATTAGGAGAGCGCGTGGGCTTCGCTATAAGACATGAACAGCTGCGCTCAAAACGAACTCAATTAGAGGTCATTACAGACGGCTTGTTTCTACGTCGCCTTCAGCGTGATCCAAGCCTAAACGGCATTGATTGCGTGATCTTTGATGAATTTCACGAACGACGGCGAGACAGCGACCTCGCCCTGGCCCTTTTGCTTGAAGCCCGACCGCTGCTCCATCCAGAGCTACGGCTTCTGCTCATGTCTGCAACGCTCAATCTTGGCGAATTACAAGATCGCCTACCAGAAGCAACCCTTCTACAGAGCGAGGGGAAAGCCTTCCCCGTCGCGACCCATCATCAGACACCCCGCCCAGACGAACCGTTACCCCATCAGGTGATGCGGGCCATTACGGCCCATGCCCTACCTTTGAGCGAAGCAAGCGATCGCACCAGTTCACGCCCCACCGTGCTGGTGTTCCTGCCTGGACAACGTGAAATCAAACGCACCCAAGAACTACTGGCGGCTCAAGAAAGTCTTACGCATTGGAATCTTGCCTATCTTCACGGGCAACAGCCTCTGCATGTGCAAGCGCGGGCATTGCTTAGGGCTGAATCGCCTTGGATAGGCAAGATCGTCTTAGCAAGTTCTATCGCGGAGAGCTCACTCACCCTCGAAGGGGTTCGACTGGTCATCGACAGCGGCCTGAGTCGGCAAAGTCGCTTTGACCCCAACACTGGCATGGAAGGACTTGAGACAGTGCCCTCCAGCCTGGCAAGCGCCAATCAACGCCAAGGGCGAGCCGGACGCCAAGGTCCAGGCCAATGCGTTCGACTTTGGTCGCTAGCAGAACAACTGCGCAAGCCCGAACATGCACCTCCAGAAATACTTGTTGCCGATCCCATGCCCGTGGTGCTTGAGCTAGCGGCCTGGGGCGCTGGCTTAGGGGAAACCCTGCCATGGATCGACCCCCCACCTCAATCAACGTTGCAGAAGGGAAGGCAACAACTGATCAATCTGAACGCCCTCAACCATGACGGACGGATCACAACGCTAGGCCGCCAGCTATGCAAACTAGGCATACACCCCAGGCTAGGGATCCTGTTGCTCCAAGCCCAAGGATGGGGATGCGCAGCCCTGGGAGCCGAACTAGCCGCTTTACTGGGTGATCGAGATCCCCTCAACAGCCATCATGTTGGCTCAGACCTGAGGGCTCGTCTGGATTGGTTACGTCAGGACCAGCGAGACATTCATCGATCTGCCAGAGAAGCCCATCAACAGATGCGCCGTCTCAGTCAAAGGCTGCTTGATCAACTCAAGACCATTAGACAAGACGATCAATACAGCAAACAAGCAAATAAAGACCTCTCAGAACATGCCCTGGCAGCACAACTAATTGCCACAGCCTTCCCGGAATGGTTGGCCTTGGAACGACCAGGGAAAGCCGGACACTATCGATTGCGACAAGGACGCGGCGCCATTCTCCGCCAGCATGACCCTCTCAGATCTTCTCCTGCCCTAGCAGTTGCAAGGGTGGATCTTGGCCAGGCCAACACACTCATCCAGCTCGCAATCCCCCTCTCGATGCAATGGGTAGAGACGCTGAGCCAGACAGATGGGGAATGGAGTGAATCAGTGAGCTGGGATGAAAAAAGCTCGCGAATACGAGCAGAGCGACTGTTGAAGATCGGCGAACTAGTAATCCAAAGGGAACGCCTCCCACAGCCAGAACCCGAACACTGCCGCAAGATCCTGCTCGATGTCTTATGCCATCAGGGTCTAGGGCAACTCCCCTGGGGCCGTCGCAGCCAACAACTGCGTGCACGCATGGAACTCGCCCACCGCCACCTAGGCACCCCCTGGCCACCTCGCGACCTTAAATTCCTTGGTCATCAGCCAAGTTCATGGCTCAACCAACCGCTGTTGGGTTGCCATAGCTTGGATGAGCTGGGTGAAAAAGGGCTAATAGAAGCTCTCTGGGGAGAGCTCCCCTGGGAGATGCGCCAGAGACTAGACATCCTGCTGCCAAGCCAACTAACCATTCCCTCTGGTCGGTCTGCTGTTCTCAACTATGGCGATGGAGAGGTGAAATTATCGGTGAAGCTTCAAGAAATGTTTGGCTGCGAAGACGGCCCAAAACTGATCAATGGCAAGCTTCCCGTGACCCTTGAACTGCTCTCTCCAGCAGGGCGTACTCTGCAGCTCACAAGAGATCTAGCAGGCTTCTGGAGTGATAGCTATCAGGATGTGCGCCGCGAAATGCGCGGTCGCTACCCGAAGCATCCCTGGCCAGAGAACCCGCGAGAAGCCCAAGCAACAGCCAGCATCAAAAAGCACATGGCCGGATGAGATGAAAACAAGGGGAAAGTTACCTAAAAAATGCGAATCTATTGCCATCAAGACGGTCAAGCCATCTCCATGCTTTGTTACATTGATGAGATCTTGGAGTCACCAATGGCCGACAAACCTCAGCCCCGTTTCGGCTTCGTCAACTTCGCAGAAACCTGGAACGGCCGTCTAGCCATGATGGGCGTCATCATCGGCCTCAGCACCGAACTTCTGACCGGCCAAAGCATTCTCTCTCAGATGGGCCTTGGCTGAATGTCATTGCAACCCTTCAAGCAGTAGCAGCCATATGAGGTGATAAATGTAAATCGACAAAGTTTGCGTAAAGCGCACCCTGCAATAACGATGGGCCAGAGTAGAGAAACGTTGAAGTGATTAACTTGCCCCTACTCTTCGTCAACAACCGACGCGATGGCGCAAGGCTGCTGAGCAGCGCCCTGGTGATTTTCACAATCGCATCCACCCAACTGGATCATGCCTGGGGGCAAGCTGTTGCTGCTCTTAGCGTCGTGATCTGCCTCTACTGGGGCATGGCCTACCGACGCCTTGACCGCTGAATCCCTTCCAAACTATTCAGTCCGCGATCTCAACGCGGCTATTGGCACTCTGCTGGAACGTGGCTTTGCACCTCGATTTCTGGTGGAAGCGTCAGTCTCCAAGCCACAGATCAAAAAAGGTCATCTCTGGCTAACTCTGACTGACGGCAACGCAAGTATCACGGCAGTGGCTTGGGCTTCCAAGCTGCAGCAACTCACCTACAGGCCTGCAGAAGGGGATGGGGTAACGGTTGTCGGCAAGCTCAACTTCTGGGCAACCCGAGCAAGCCTGGCCGTGCAAGTCATAGACCTGCGTCCGTCCCTATCGACGGTGCTACGTCAGTTCGAAATTGTGAAAGCCCTGCTATTGAAAGAGGGCCTCATCGACGAATCGAAACAGAAAGCGTTACCAAAATATCCAGAGGTTGTAGCCATCTTGACCAGCGTGCCGAGTTCCGCCCTGGCAGACATGCTGCGTACAGCAAAAGAGCGCTGGCCTCTAACTCAATTGCTGATCATTCCAATTCCAGTCCAAGGTGGTGTAGCAAAACAAATCCAATCCGTTTTACGTTCTCTGGCTAATCAACATGATGAGCTGGGGATTGCAGCGATCGTGCTGGCCAGAGGAGGTGGCAGTCGTGAAGACCTGATGGTGTTTGATGATGAAGACCTATGCCGTGACCTGGCCAGTTTCCCAATACCGGTGGTGACTGGACTAGGGCATGAGGATGACCAAACAGTGGCTGATCTGGTTGCTGACCATAGAGCCGCGACTCCAACCGCAGCGATGGTGGCCCTGTTGCCCAGTCGGGAGTCAGCTCAAAATGTGCTGATGCAACGCCGTCATCGACTTAAAGACCATTGCAATTGGCTCATTCGCAAAGAACGTGAGCGGCTTGTAATGCGAGGTAAAGCGTTGGAGTGTCAACAACCGCTGAAACAGATAGAGCTTCAGCGCATTCACTTAAGCCAGAAGCATCAGCTCCTCCAAGCTCTATCACCAGAACTCTGGTTGATGCGCGGTTTTGCCATCGTGAAGAACAAGCAAGGTAAAACTCTTCGAAGCGTTGGTAATGTATCTGTGCTGGACAATTTGACCATCCAGCTCAGTGATGGCCAGATCAATACCACCGCAGAAGCAATTAATCAACAAAGGCTCTCGACATGATAAAAGCCACTTCATCATCTGAGAAGACACCAAGAGATTCCGGCTCTAAACAGCAAAAGCACGCCATGAATACTGCGCAATCAACGCTAGATAGCATGCTGAAAGAATGGCGCCAAGATGCGAAATCACTCAGCTACGAAGAATCTCTTCAAGCGCTTGATTTACTCCTTACTCAATTACAGAATGACAGCGTTCCTGTAGAAGAGCTCCAAAGACACTACTTACAAGGGAAGGTCTACCTTGAGCGCTGTGAAGCACTGCTTAATACCGTCGAACAAAGCGTGCTGCAGCTCGATGCGAGTAGCCTAAAACCTAATTCAGACACATAATTCAGCAGAGGTTTACACTTTAGACCAGTCTTAACTCCAATTTTCTGAAGCCTACTTGCCCAAATAAATGACTAATTGACTAGCCTGCAATTACTGATGGCTGTCCTCAGAGAAGGTGCTGAATCATTCGGAAATAAAAACTACTATTAATAGTTTGAGGGGGCAACAGTTACGCACTTGGCCATCAGTCAAGACCTGAGTCATTAACAATACGAGCCACAATTACTGAAGCCAACTTCTAGCAATTGCCAAAGAATCGTGCCTCCTATTGCCTGGCAAGATTGCTCAGCTGTTCAAAGCATAAACAATCTAAATGCCTTGATAAGTATTAGGGACCATGACTCCAATGATGCTGTTTGCGCCTATCAAGAAAATCGTGCTCAAAATTATTTCACTCAAAAATTCTTAAATTACAAAAATCAATAGCACCTTTAAAGGATCGCTACAATGGTTTCAGCTGAAGCAAATCAATGGGCATGGTTCTCAACTACATACTCTTGACCTTTATCAGTTGGCCATTTGTAGCACTGGTAGCAGGTTGGTGTTGCCAACCGTTATTTCCAAATAACAAGGCCTTCGACTTACAAAGGAATAGTGGCCGTACAACATTCGCCACTCGATCGCTGATTATCTCTGCTGTTCTCTCAGCAATTGCCTGCTTCATCGATTTACCAATCATCAGCCAGCCTTCAAGTTTAGGCCTTTAAAGAAACAACTTCATGCCTCTCGTTAACGACGACTGAAAATCAAAAAAATTTGATCTCTGCTTTGATTGACAACGCCACTTAAAAACATAATCATGAGGCAGCATTCGCTTTGAGCTTGGCTATGGAGAACAGGCATCTTTAATCATTGAAAGTCATCTGTTTATGCTGAAAAATCATGGGCCAAGAGAATCTTTCAGCAAAAATTCAACTCTGGCCATATGATCTAAGTGCTAACTTCAATTCCATAAAGACAATTGACAAAAAGCATCTACCCTAACATGATTGAAACTCCAAAACAACAAGCAGCTCTAACCACTTCAAAGCCATACATTATGGCCACAATTCGTTAAGGTAATGAGTGGTTATCTTATGGCATTGCTCAAGCAAAGCGAAAAAGATATTTCCAAAACTTTGCCACTTTTTCTTCAGGCCCAGCGCATTGAACCGCAGTTCGCCTCTATGAAGGCACTGGCGACACTCAGACCAGTAATCATACATATACAACTAATCAGTGATTTCACATGGCTTCTTCACTAGCGTTGCAACTATCACATCACGAGTGGCATGAAAGCACCAAATAGTTTGCTGCAATGGGTCTACTTGATCCTAGCAATCACTGGAGCGATCCTTCCTACACTAGCCAACATCGACTTTATGCAGCAATACGGACCAGACTTTGATATCAGCTTATTTGTAGCACTATCGAATGCAAATCCTGCAGCTCAATCTTTATCCCGAGATCTGATCATAGGTGCTAGTGCTATAACCATCTGGATCGTTGTAGAGAGTCGACGACTTCAAATGCGACACCTGTGGATCGTGCTTTTAAGTAGCATCACAATTGCCTTTGCATTTGCCGCACCATTATTTCTCTTCCTGCGTGAACGTCGGCTACAAGAAATGGCAAATCATGCTGAGAACTAGAAATACACTGTTGATAGCTCTAATTGATGTTTTCAACCTCTTATCATACAAAAACACGCTCCTCAATAGGAGCGGATAAACACACTGATTAGTGTCTAAAGATCATCAACCCTCTGAACCAGCATCTTCAGCCGTAATATCAATTGTGGCCGCACTAGCAGGGGTAGAAATCCCTCCATCATCTTTAAAATCACCTAACTCTGAAGTATCAGACAGCCCTGCACCACAGACAGGACACTGACCAGAGCTGCCAAAAGTGCGCAATCCACAAGCCTGACAAGTCACCATGCGGGACTGAAGAACACGCCAACCCAACCAACCAAAGCCAGCCAGCAAAAACGGTAAGACCAAAGCGACCAGCATTAACCCACCAGCGAGATCAAGCAAAATCCGCCCGGCTGCAGTGGGCAACAGCAAGATCAGCAGAAGGGCCAACCAAATCAGAGGAGAAGGCCTGGCCATTTCAACGCTGGAAGCGGGCGTCCCGCTCCATCCAAGACTCCAAGGCTGCTAAGACTTCGATCAAAGCCCAGCTTCCAAAAAAGACTCCGGCAACCAGGGCTACCACAAATCCGATCAGCAGCATTACAGGCACGGCCAAAAGAGTAAGACCTGTAATCAGCACAACCGCACCTATCGCCATACTCAATAGAGCCATGCCTGCAAAGGCCGGCGGCAACCGGGCAGAGCGTGCTCGCATCAGAGAAGGCACAACAATCAATTAAAAATCAATTTTATGCTGACTGAAGACGTTGTGAAATCAGCTTTTTAGCGGGTTCGGTTCTCCCCATTGATGCCGACTCCTACTGGCAAGAACCACGCTCCAGCACTGCCCAAAGTAAAGGATCACACCGACCATCCAAACCCAAAAGGTGAGCACCAGAACACCACCGATGAAGCCATAAGCCTGATAACGCGTGCCCAGCGAAAGAATGCTGCGGCTAACAACCAGGTTGAGGATCGTCAAAAGCGTACCAATCAAAAAAGACCCAGGGACAAGAGGCCTGAGTGGGACACGTCTACTAGGTAGCAAAGCCTGCAACAACAACGCCATCCCAGAGAGACCGAGTAATGGCACAACGAACTGACCTACCTGAAGCACAGGCACTCGAGACAACAAAGCGGCAAGCCATGGTGTCGTGCGAATCAGCTCATCCCAAACAGCACCTGGGATAATGCGTAGATTGACGCTGATCTGATCAACAACAACAAGCAGCCCGACCAGGATCACGACCACAAAAGCCTCAATTCGAGCACGCAGGAAGCGGGTTAGCTGAACAACAAATGGTGCAGGTGTTGAAGGCAGGGGCAACAGGTCTCGCCAAAGACGATCAGCACCACGCTGCAAAGTTAAATAGGCGTTACCTGCAGTCACCATCAGAAAAACAGCTCCGAGCAATCCTGCACCAAAGCCTTGTTTGACAAGTTTGACCAATGTTGATTCCACCAAACCAACAACAGAAGGTGGGAGAACCTGCGCAGTAAAGTCAACAATTTGCTGATCAAGACCATGCTGACGGCCAAGAAACCAAGAGGCCACAGACAGCGAGATCAACAGAATTGGGAAAAATGACTGCAACGTGTAATAAGCAAAAGCAGCACTAAGATCTACACAATCACAACGTATCCAGCGAAGGTAAGCCCGCCACAAACTTGCGACCAACCATCTAGCCCAACGTTTCCAACGAAGCTCCACGCTTGGCATTCATCTACTGCTAATAACGCTAGCGCCAGCCAATCAAAGACCTCAGGTGTCTATTTGATTATCTTCTTTAAAAATCACACTGACTTAGCCATCAAAAAAGCCACCCCTGCGGGTGGCTTTTTCTTGGTAAATCAACAACTCTTTCGCAAGATTGATGATCTACATGTGGAAATGTTTTACCTGGCATTGAGCTATTTTCTCAGAGGGCTACCCCTAAAATATCGTCGCCGCTGATGCGTTTCACAACCGAGTTCGAGATGGATCGGAGTGGTTCCACATCGCCATGAACACCAGGATAAAATCATTCCCAAGGAGTGAACCTTGAGAACTGCATAGGTCATCATCCTTGCGAATGATGCTCTGAATTGAATAAAACTTGTTTCTCGGGCAAGAACCAAATGGATGGTCAAGCCCTCGGTCTATTAGTACTCCTCCGCTGCATCCATTACTGGACTTCCACGTAGAGCCTATCAACGGGTGTTCTTCCCGTGACCTTACTGGCTTATGCCATGGGAACACTCATCTTGAGGTGGGCTTCCCACTTAGATGCTTTCAGCGGTTATCCACTCCGCACATGGCTACCCAGCGTTTACCGTTGGCACGATAACTGGTACACCAGAGGTGCGTTCCTCCCGGTCCTCTCGTACTAGGGAGAAATCCTCTCAATGTTCCTGCGCGTACACCGGATATGGACCGAACTGTCTCACGACGTTCTGAACCCAGCTCGCGTACCGCTTTAATGGGCGAACAGCCCAACCCTTGGGACCGACTTCAGCCCCAGGTTGCGATGAGCCGACATCGAGGTGCCAAACCTCCCCGTCGATGTGAACTCTTGGGGGAGATCAGCCTGTTATCCCTAGAGTAACTTTTATCCGTTGAGCGACGGCCCTTCCACTCAGAACCGTCGGATCACTAAGGCCGACTTTCGTCCCTGTTCGACTTGTAGGTCTCACAGTCAAGCTCCCTTCTGCCTTTGCACTCGTCGACTGATTTCCAACCAGCCTGAGGGAACCTTTGCGCGCCTCCGTTACCTTTTAGGAGGCGACCGCCCCAGTCAAACTGCCCACCTGATACTGTCCGCTCCCCGGATAACGGGTGAACGTTAGAACCCTAGCTCTGAAAGAGTGGTATCTCACCATTGACTCAGTAGCACCCACGAGCACTACTTCAACGTCTCCCACCTATCCTGCGCATTCAGAGCCCGGGCACAATACCAAGCTACAGTAAAGCTTCATAGGGTCTTTCTGTCCGGGTGTACGTAGTCCGCATCTTCACAGACAATTCTATTTCGCCGAGCCTCTCTCCGAGACAGCGCCCAGATCGTTACGCCTTTCGTGCGGGTCGGAACTTACCCGACAAGGAATTTCGCTACCTTAGGACCGTTATAGTTACGGCCGCCGTTCACCGGGGCTTCAGTCGCCAGCTTCGCTTACGCTGACCGGCTTCCTTAACCTTCCGGCACTGGGCAGGCGTCAGCCCCCATACATCGTCTTGCGACTTAGCGGAGACCTGTGTTTTTGGTAAACAGTCGCCTGGGCCTCTTCACTGCGACCAGCTCTCGCTGGCACCCCTTCTCCCGAAGTTACGGGGCCATTTTGCCGAGTTCCTTAGAGAGAGTTATCTCGCGCCCCTCGGTATTCTCTACCACCCTACCTGTGTCGGTTTCGGGTACTGGCAGTTATGCCTTAACGGGTATAGGGCTTTTCTTGGAAGCATGACATCACCAACTTCGCTGCCGTAGCAGCTCGTATTCACGCCTTAGCTCAGAACGTTTTCGCCGCTCCTCAACGCCTCGAACGCTTAAACCAGTAACCAACATCTGGCTTGGCTAGCCTTCTCCGTCCCCCTTCCCAAAACATAACCGGTACAGGAATGTTGACCTGTTATCCATCGACTACGCCTTTCGGCCTCGCCTTAGGTCCAGACTAACCCTCCGCGGACGAGCCTGCCGGAGGAACCCTTAGGGTTTCGGGGCATGGGATTCTCACCCATGTTTTCGCTACTCAAGCCGACATTCTCACTTCTATGCAGTCCACGCCCGCTTACGCTAACGCTTCGCCCCACATAGAACGCTCCCCTACCATTTAACAAGTTAAATCCGCAGCTTCGGTACAACACTTAGCCCCGTTCATTTTCGGCGCAGGATCGCTCGACCAGTGAGCTATTACGCACTCCTTTGAGGATGGCTGCTTCTAGGCAAACCTCCTGGTTGTCTGGGCAATCCCACCTCCTTTATCACTTAGTGTTGATTTGGGGACCTTAGCTGGCGGTCTGGGCTGTTTCCCTTTCGACTATGGAGCTTATCCCCCACAGTCTGACTGCCTAGTTACACACAGGGTATTCAGAGTTCATCTCGATTAGGTACCGCTCTCGCAGCCCGCACCGAAATGGTGGCTTTACCCCCCTGCTGGAGCACTAGACGCTACGCCTCAACGTATTTCGGGGAGAACCAGCTAGCTCCGGGTTCGATTGGCATTTCACCCCTAACCACAGCTCATCCGCTGATTTTTCAACATCAGTCGGTTCGGACCTCCACTTGGTATCACCCAAGCTTCATCCTGGCCATGGTTAGATCACCCGGGTTCGGGTCTATAAACACTGACGATCGCCCTATTCAGACTCGCTTTCGCTATGGCTCCACCATTTCCGGTTTAACCTGCCAGTGCCTATAAGTCGCCGGCTCATTCTTCAACAGGCACACGGTCACCCGATTTAGTCGGGCTCCCATTGCTTGTAGGCTCATGGTTTCATGTTCTATTTCACTCCCCTCCCGGGGTTCTTTTCACCTTTCCCTCGCGGTACTGTTGCGCTATCGGTCACACAGTAGTACTTAGCCTTACGAGGTGGTCCTCGCGGATTCACACGGAATTTCACGTGCTCCGTGCTACTCGGGATACAGCTAGTTCAGTTCAGTTTTCGGTTACGGGACTTTCACCCTCTGTGGTGTGCCATTCAAACACTTCTCCTAACATCCCTGATACACATTGCTGTCCCACAACCCCGATGGTCGAAACCATCGGTTTAGGCTCTTCCCCGTTCGCTCGCCGCTACTTAGGGAGTCGTTTTTACTTTCCTTTCCTCCAGCTACTAAGATGTTTCAGTTCGCTGGGTTGGCTCGCACCAGCCTATGGATTCAGCTGGCCGTACTAGGGGTTGCCCCATTCGGAAATTCCCGGATCAAAGCGTGTGTCCAGCTCCCCGAGACTTATCGCAGGTAACTACGTCCTTCATCGCCTCTGTGTGCCAAGGTATCCACCATGAGCCCTTTGTAGCTTGACCAATTAATCTCTATAACGCTTCACGTAGTTGAATACGTATTCTTAGCAATTTACCTGGCTTCAATCTCAAACTTCTCCAGTTAAACTGAATTGTTTGTCATTGAAGATGGTTTGAATCACCAATCAAACTCTCGATGCCTCGATGACATCGAAAGAACGCTATAGAGTCTCGGCTCTTGACTCAAGAATCAAACATCATTCTCGTTGATCAACCTCAGCTCTCTGCTCGCGCAGATTGCATCAGCTGATTCCCAAGAATCATGCATCCATGAGATGCTTTATTCTTTCCAGACTTACCTATGCAGTTGTCAAGGTTCTGCTGAACATCTCTGCAATTCTTGCGAATTACAGTGAGCCCAGCGTCCTATCAACCTCATCTCAATTGATTGAGTCCTGGAATGATAAGAAGCTAGGGTCTGCCAGCAAACTTAAATTCTAAATCACATCACACAACGGTTCTCACCATTGGCTCGTTGTCAGAAGATTCGTCAGTGGAGGTTAGCGGACTCGAACCGCTGACATCCTGCTTGCAAAGCAGGCGCTCTACCAACTGAGCTAAACCCCCAACACCGAATGGGCCATCCTGGACTTGAACCAGGGACCTCACCCTTATCAGGGGTGCGCTCTAACCACCTGAGCTAATGGCCCAGGAGTAACCCTTGCGGGGTGTGACCTAGACAAGTTTAGGAACTAAAATCAATCATCAATCTCCAAGCTGATTACTCAGCTTTTCTTTGATTCTCAACTTGAGGTACCGATCGACCTAAGGTGACAGGATCATGGCCTAAGTATCAATAACTCAGACATCACGATCAGTTGTTGTCTCCCTGTTAGGAGGTGATCCAGCCGCACCTTCCGGTACGGCTACCTTGTTACGACTTCACCCCAGTCATCAGCCCCACCTTCGGCGTCCTCCTCCACAAGGGTTGGAGTAACGACTTCGGGCGTGGCCAACTTCCATGGTGTGACGGGCGGTGTGTACAAGGCCCGGGAACGTATTCACCGCAGTATGCTGACCTGCGATTACTAGCGATTCCTTCTTCACGTAGGCGAGTTGCAGCCTACGATCTGAACTGAGCCACGGTTTATGGGATTTGCTTGCCCTCGCGAGTTCGCTGCCCTTTGTCCGTAGCATTGTAGTACGTGTGTAGCCCAGGATGTAAGGGGCATGATGACTTGACGTCATCCACACCTTCCTCCGGTTTATCACCGGCGGTCTCTCTAGAGTGCCCAACTGAATGCTGGCAACTAAAAACGTGGGTTGCGCTCGTTGCGGGACTTAACCCAACATCTCACGACACGAGCTGACGACAGCCATGCACCACCTGTCACTGCGTTCCCAAAGGCACCCTCTAATTTCTTAGAGGTTCGCAGGATGTCAAACCCTGGTAAGGTTCTTCGCGTTGCATCGAATTAAACCACATACTCCACCGCTTGTGCGGGCCCCCGTCAATTCCTTTGAGTTTCACACTTGCGTGCGTACTCCCCAGGCGGAACACTTAACGCGTTGGCTACGACACCGAGGGGGTCGATTCCCCCGACACCTAGTGTTCATCGTTTACGGCCAGGACTACAGGGGTATCTAATCCCTTTCGCTCCCCTGGCTTTCGTCCATGAGCGTCAGTTATGGCCCAGCAGAGCGCCTTCGCCACTGGTGTTCTTCCCGATATCTACGCATTTCACCGCTACACCGGGAATTCCCTCTGCCCCTACCACACTCAAGCCAATCAGTTTCCACTGCCTTGATGGAGTTAAGCTCCACGCTTTAACAGCAGACTTGAAAAGCCGCCTGCGGACGCTTTACGCCCAATAATTCCGGATAACGCTTGCCACTCCCGTATTACCGCGGCTGCTGGCACGGAATTAGCCGTGGCTTATTCCTCAAGTACCGTCAGATCTTCTTCCTTGAGAAAAGAGGTTTACAGCCCAGAGGCCTTCATCCCTCACGCGGCGTTGCTCCGTCAGGCTTGCGCCCATTGCGGAAAATTCCCCACTGCTGCCTCCCGTAGGAGTCTGGGCCGTGTCTCAGTCCCAGTGTGGCTGATCATCCTCTCAGACCAGCTACTGATCGATGCCTTGGTGAGCCATTACCTCACCAACTAGCTAATCAGACGCGGGCTCATCCTCAGGCGAAATTCATTTCACCTCTCGGCATATGGGGTATTAGCGGCCGTTTCCAACCGTTATCCCCCTCCTGAGGGCAGATTCCCACGCGTTACTCACCCGTCCGCCACTAACCCGAAGGTTCGTTCGACTTGCATGTGTTAAGCACGCCGCCAGCGTTCATCCTGAGCCAGGATCAAACTCTCCGTAGTAGATCAAACCCTCTCGCAATCAACCCTTACAGGCTCATCACTCAGTCTGATTTGCTTCACCCACTCATTCGCACTGGCGTACGACAAGCAGTTGTTGCCCCCTTCCTCTGACAGAAGGATTACAAGAGTGCACTTCAGAATCTCTTCCTTCTGTGACTTTCCAGGATCTCAGATCCGGTCGTTGCTTTCACCTGTCACACCTTTGACATCAATCCTCGCCCGTGAAAACAAAAATTGATGCTGTAACAGGTTTCTGCAACTCATTTCTTTTGACGGGACCTCACACTCTCGTCGCATATCTGCTCAAACCCTTTGATCAGCTTTTGATCGCTGCTCATCGGGCCTAAACGCGACAAAAGCGTCAGTTCCTAAACTCTTAAGTTGTCCAGGTTCTGCTCCTCCACTCCCTTGTAAGGAGTGTCAGGCGCTGCGATCTTGCGATCGCTTCTAAAACCTACAACACCAGCGGATCGCTCCTCTGGATCTTGTAAGCGCCCGCTGAAACCTCAAGCTTTCGCCATCAGCATCGCGTGGCCTGCGCTACAGGGCTCAGCCCTTCGCGCAGTCCAAAAACATAGCCCATTTCATACCCCTCTAGCAATCTTTTCTCAATCGCTCTCATCTCCATAGTTGCTTCCACTGTTGGTCAAGGCTGCCATCACTAGCGTTTGGCAAATGCATTGCATATCAGTCCATGGCCGGACGCTTAAACCAGCAAAACCAGAGGGTTCGTCCCAACTCCAATGAAGACCAGGTGGTGGAGCAGGTCAAGGAGCATTTCGAACGCACGCTGATCGAAGTCGGCGGCACTGTGGCCGGCAGCGTGGCGGCTCTTGAGCATCAGCCCCATAACAAAGCTCTCAATTACGGCGAGGTCTTCCTGCGCGACAACGTGCCCGTGATGATCTACCTGCTCACCCAAAAGCGTTACAAGGAGGTGAAGCAATTTCTCAGCGTTTGCCTAGATCTGCAAAGCACCACCTATCAGACACGCGGGGTGTTCCCCACCAGCTTCGTTGAGGAACAAGGCGAACTGATTGCTGATTATGGCCAGCGCTCAATCGGCAGGATCACCTCTGTGGACGCAAGCCTTTGGTGGCCCATTTTGTGCTGGCTTTATGTCAAACGCAGCGGTGACAAAAACTTCGGCACCAACCAAAAGGTCCAACGAGGGGTGCAGCTGATGCTCGATCTCGTGCTGCATCCCACCTTCGAGGGCACTCCAGTTCTATTTGTGCAGGATTGCTCATTCATGATTGACCGCCCCATGGATGTTTGGGGGGCACCACTTGAAGTGGAAGTCCTGCTCTATGCCTGCCTGCGCAGCTGCATCGAGCTGATGGAACTGAGTCGCAAAACTCATGTCAGTCGGCTTCTCGACCAACGTCTCTTACTGACCCGCCAATGGGTGCATGACCTACGTCAATTTCTGCTCAAGCACTACTGGGTCACCAGCAAGACCATGCAGGTGCTGCGGAGAAGGCCCACAGAGCAATACGGCGACAACCAGCACCAAAACGAGTTCAACGTGCAGCCACAGGTCGTTCCCGACTGGCTTCAAGACTGGCTTGAAAACCGGGGTGGCTATCTCATCGGCAACATCCGCACCGGACGACCTGACTTTCGTTTTTACAGTCTCGGAAACTCCCTAGCCTGCCTGTTTGGGCTGCTCACCGCCCCACAACAGCGCGCTCTGTTCCGACTGGTGCTTCACAACCGACAGCATCTGATGGCTCAGATGCCCATGCGCATCTGCCATCCGCCCATGGAAGGGGCGGAATGGCAGAACAAGACAGGTTCAGACCCGAAAAACTGGCCATGGAGCTATCACAACGGCGGACACTGGCCCAGCCTGCTCTGGTTCTTCGGAGCCTCAATCTTGTTACATGAACGGCGTCATCCTGAGGCCGACGTGCTGCTGATGGGTGAAATGCGCGCCCTGCTGGAGGAGTGCTACTGGAGCCAATTAAACCAACTGCCGCGTCAAAAATGGGCCGAATACTTTGATGGACCAACAGGCACCTGGGTAGGACAGCAGTCAAGGACCTACCAAACCTGGACCATGGTGGGATTTCTACTTCTCCACCACCTTCTACGCGTCTGCCCCGACGACGTGTTGTGGTTGGATCTCGATGAACTGCTGCCAACTCACGAAGTGAACGCAACAAAAAACCCGGCATGAAGCCGGGTTGATGAGAGCAAGTCTTGACTTTTAAAACTTTTCAGAACAAACCCAGAGTTAGCGACTTGTCGATGGGGAGACAAGCACCGATACCGAGATAAATCGTAATCACAGTTCCGAATAGAAAGAAGGCCATCGCAATTGGCCTACGGAATGGATTCTGATACTTATTAACGCTTTCGATGAAGGGAATCAACATCAACCCGAGAGGAACAAGGGTTTGCAAAGCAATGCCAAGCAGCTTATTCGGAACAACCCGAAGAATCTGAAACACCGGATAGAGATACCACTCAGGAAGAATCTCTAGAGGCGTTGCAAAGGGATCTGCTTTATCACCCAACATCGCGGGATCAAGAACAGCGAGACCAACAAGGCAAGCAAACGTGCCCAGAATCACGACTGGGAAGATGTAAAGGAGATCATTCGGCCAAGCAGGCTCCCCGTAGTAGTTGTGCCCCATGCCCTTGGCCAGTTTCGCCCTCAATTTTGGATCAGAGAAATCGGGCTTCTTAAGAATGTGCATGGGATTTTGGCCGAATAGTTAGCGAATGAAGTAGGTGCTGAACTGAAATATAAAAACGTGAAGTGGGATTTGAATCTGAATGATTGACGCTTACAACGGACCTGAAATGCCCTGCTTCCTGATCATCAGGAAATGCATGAGCATGAACACTGCAAGTAGCCAGGGCAGCACAAAGGTGTGAAGGCTATAAAAACGAGTCAGGGTGGACTGCCCGACGCTCTCGCCACCGCGAAGCAATTCGACCATAAAGTCTCCAACCACGGGAATAGCAGCAGGCACCCCTGAAACGATCTTCACAGCCCAGTACCCGACTTGATCCCATGGGAGGGAATAGCCGGTTACCCCGAAAGAAACGGTGATCACAGCCATCACAACACCGGTAACCCAGGTGAGCTCTCGCGGACGCTTAAAGCCGCCAGTGAGGTAGACGCGAAAGACGTGCAAGATCAGCATCAACACCATCATCGAGGCGCTCCAGCGATGCACAGAACGAATCAACCAGCCGAAACTGACATCTGACATCAGATAGCTCACAGAGCTATAGGCCTCAGTCACAGTGGGCTTGTAGTAAAAGGTCATCGCGAAACCTGTCGCGAACTGAACCAGGAAGCACACCAGCGTGATTCCGCCTAAGCAGTAGAAAATATTGACGTGCGGAGGCACGTACTTGGAGCTGACATCGTCAGCTATGGCCTGAATCTCAAGACGTTCCTGAAACCAGTCGTAGACAGGTGAGGAGTTCGTCATGCAAATGAGGGTCCGGATTGCGAGAGTCTACTTAACGTCCTGCATGGACAGCACCCGGCATGAAGCCAATGTTGCCGACTACTAACTCCAGATCACATCCGCTGCGGCGCCTATGGCTTGCGTGGCTGAGCCTGGGTCTTGGCGTGCTGCTGATGGCGGCTCCAGCCATGGCATTGAATGATGCCCAACAACTGGTCGTTGAAAGCTGGCGGCTCGTTAACCAGGGATATCTAGACCCAGCCAAGTTCGATGAGGTGCACTGGCGAAGGCTAAGAGAGCAGGCATTAGAGAAAACAATCAACCGTAGTGACGAGGCCTATGAGGCCATCGAAGCGATGCTGCTTCCACTTGAAGATCCCTACACAAGACTATTGAGACCAGACGACTACACCGCCATAAAAGCCGCCAATTTGGGCAGCGAGATCAACGGCGTCGGCCTACAGCTGGGGGCCCGCGCTGAAGATGGCCAGGTCGTGGTTATCGCTCCGCTTGAAGGGTCCCCCGCGGCCGATGCAGGCGTCACAAGCGGCACGGCCTTACTCAGCGTCGATGGCCAGTCTCCACAATCCCTTGGCCTCGAAGCCACAGCTGCAAGGCTGCGGGGAGAAGTGGGCTCACAAGTTGTAGTAAAGCTGCAACCCCCAAATGGATCTAGCGAAGAACTCACCCTCGAGCGACGCAGTGTGGATCTCAGGCCAGTACGAACCCGCCGACTGAGGAGTGCTAAACACACCCTGGGCTACCTACGCATCACCCAGTTCAGCGAAGGAGTGCCCGAACAGGTCAAAGAAGCACTTCAGGAACTGTCAGAAAAAGAGATTGAAGGCCTAGTTCTCGATCTGCGCAATAACTCCGGTGGGTTAGTGAGCTCTGGACTAGCAGTAGCGGATGCCTTCCTGAGTGGCTCCCCAATCGTGGAGACACGCAACCGAGAGCGCATTAACGAAGCAATCCCTTCTGCAATTGAAACCCTTTATGACGGTCCGATGGTGACACTGGTCAACGGAGGGACTGCCAGCGCGAGCGAAATTCTGGCTGGTGCCCTGCAAGACAACAGCCGCTCACAGCTGCTTGGTAGCCGCACGTTTGGCAAGGGTCTGATCCAAACACTCACCAACCTGAGCGACGGCAGTGGCCTGGCCGTGACGGTAGCCGGATACATGACTCCAAGCGGCCGAGACATTCAAAACCAGGGCATCGAGCCGGATCGAACTCTGGATCCTCCTGAACCCCTCAATCCTGGCGGGGAAGAAGACCGTTGGTTGCATGATGCTGAACTCTGGATGGAGGCCCAACTCGACCGCGATCAGGATGCCCAGTTACAAACCAAAGAAGATCTTCAGCTCGATAGTGCTGAAGATGTTGAATTCAAAACTCAGCAGAATCGTGATGATCCATGAGTCTGCGCACATATCACGACCCTCTCCATCGCGGCATCACCCTCAATGCCAGCGATGCAGCAGAGGCCATGGTGATGCAGTTAATCGATGCGGCGCCATTCCAGCGGCTGCGCCGCATCCGTCAGCTTGGGCCAGCCTTCCTCACCTTTCATGGAGCTGAGTCCAGTCGCTTCACCCATTCCCTTGGTGTGTTCCATCTCGCACGCCTTGCTCTGGAAAGGTTGCTGCAGTTCGACTCAGGCCTAGAGGAACATCGCGGGCTGCTCTATGGAGCTGCCCTACTGCATGACCTCGGCCATGCCCCCCTAAGCCATACCGGAGAGGAAATATTTGGTCTGGACCATGAGACCTGGTCGGCGCGTTTAGTCAGAGAACATCCCGCCGTGCGTGCGCCCCTTGAGGCCTACGCCCCGGGCACTGCAGATGGAGTAGCCAATCTTCTTGAACGGGGCAGTTCACCCCACAGCGTGATCAAGGCTCTGGTTAGTAGCCAACTGGACTGCGACCGACTCGACTATCTCTTGCGAGACAGCTACAGCACAGGAACCCATTACGGCCAGCTCGACCTCGAGCGAATCCTCTCCGCCCTCACCCTGGCGCCTGATGGAGCCATGGCCATTCATCCAAAAGGCCTCATGGCAGTTGAGCACTACCTAGTCGTACGCAACCTGATGTACCGCAGTGTCTACAACCACCGTCTCAATGTTGTTTGCAACTGGCTGCTTGAGCAGGTGGTGAGCACCGCTCGCCAATTCGGAGCTGCTCATGTTTGGGCCGACAAGATCATGGCCACCTGGCTCTGGAGCCTCAATCAACTCGACCTCGACACATTCCTGGCCAATGATGACCTGCGCACCGGCTATCACCTCCTCCGTTGGCAAGACGAGGGACCTGCACCTCTAGCCGAACTCTGCAAACGCTTCCTCAATCGCCACCTCCTGAAAGCCCTTGCAGTACAACATCTAAGCCATAGCAACCAGCTAGAGGTCCTCACTCTGGCGCGGCAACTCGCTGAACGCCAAGGCTTCGATCCAGCGCTCTGCTGTGGATTACGCCATCAGCAACAGCGCGGGTATCACCCCTACAAAGGTGGGCTACGTCTTTGGGATGGAAGGCAATTGCGAGCTCTAGAGCAAGCCTCTCCTCTGGTCGCCAGCTTGATTACCCCAGCCGACTCTTCATGGTTGATTTATCCCCGAGAGATTCATGGGGAGCTTCAAGCTGCGCTGGCAACCTAGACGGACTGGCCTAGCGTCCTCATCTGAAAAGGGTCTTGGAGATCGAGGTGGGCGAGCCTGAGGCACAACGACTCAAACTCCCCTGGTGCCGAGAAGCACATTGGCGAGAAACATTGCCGGCCATGCTCAATGAACTTGATCCTGGGCCCATCGAACTCGATTGCCGCGACTGGCAACTGGGTTGCCGGGACCTGCATCAGCTGAGGGAGCTGCTGAACAAAGAAGGAGTGACGCTGACCAGAATTCACGCCAACTTGCGAGAAACCCTTGTCAGCGCTGCTGCTCTGGGTTATCCAACGCATATGGCCTCTCCACAGGGAAACAGCTCCAAAACACGCTCTAGCGATACACAACCCAAGCCCAAGACGCCCCAAAAACTGCTCTTCCACCAAGGCACTCTGCGATCAGGCGACCATCTGAGCGCAGAAGGAGACGTGCTGCTACTCGGGGATGTCAACCCCGGCGCACGCATATCAGCTGGAGGCGACGTGATGGTTTGGGGGCGACTCCGCGGCATTGCTCACGCAGGACAGGACGGCGACACCAAAGCAAAAATTGTGGCCCTACAACTCAGACCACTTCAGCTGCGTATTGCCGATGCAGTTGCTCGAGGCCCTGAAGATCAACCCCAACCTGGCTTAGCAGAAGAGGCCCGACTTGAAGGAGACACAATCATGATCGAGCCTGCTAGGGCTAACAGATTCAACGGTTAATTCTTCAGCCTCAAAAGGCAAACACATATCACGATTAAGCCTCCGGCTCATGCCCCGTTGAACAAAGCCCATTTGTTCCATTGCAAACCTTGGACCATTTCTCTTGGGCCTATTGCCTACGCCACTTAAGCTGACCGCACTTTTCAATGGCCCGTGGCGCCAACGACACGCACCATTCTGATCTGCTCCGGAAAAGGAGGTGTCGGCAAAACCACCCTCACCGCCAACCTGGGTATCGCTCTTGCCAAGCTTGGAGTTCAAACCGTTGTGTTGGATGCCGATTTCGGCTTGCGCAACCTCGATCTACTACTGGGCCTGGAGAACCGAATCGTCTACACCGCCCAGGAAGTGCTCTCAGAGAACTGCAGGCTTGATCAGGCCCTGGTGAAACACAAGCAGGAGCCAAACCTCTCCCTTCTGCCCGCCGGGAACCCCCGCATGCTCGAGTGGCTCAAACCTGAGGACATGCAACGCATTGCCGCGATGCTGGCCAAGCAATTCGACTATGTATTGATTGATTGCCCCGCGGGGATCGAAGACGGCTTCAAAAATGCTGTTGCTGCCGCCAAGGAAGCAATCGTGATCACAACGCCTGAGGTTTCAGCAGTGCGCGATGCCGACCGTGTCATCGGCTTACTGAACACCCATGGCGTAAGCCCTGTTCAGCTGGTGCTCAACAGGGTGCGTCCAAAGATGATGGCCAATCAAGAGATGCTGGCCGCAGACGATGTGACCGACATCCTGGCGCTGCCCTTGCTTGGTTTAGTTCTAGAGGACGAACAGGTGATTGTGAGCACCAACCGCGGAGAGCCGCTCACCCTCAGTGCCAACAACTCTCCAGCCTCTCGTGCCTACTCCAACATTGCGCGTCGCCTTCAAGGGGAAGATGTTCCTCTGATCGATCCGGCCAAGGAAGGACTGGGACTACGCGAAAAGGTGTGGCGCTTGATGCAAACCAAGATCTTTTGAAGTAATGGCAACCACTCTGCGAGACATTCTTGACAAATTGCTGGGCCGCCAACCAGCCAGTGCCAAAACGGCAAGGGAGCGCCTTCAGCTTGTGCTTGCCCATGACCGCAGCGATCTAAGCCCTGAACTGCTCGATCAAATGCGGCGCGAAATCTTTGAGGTCGTTGCCAAGTACGTGGAGATTGACCTTGAGGAAGGCGAAGTAAGCCTTGAAACCGAAGATCGCATGACGGCCTTAGTGGCTAACTTGCCGATCAAACGTTCCCAAGCCAAGGCTGTCAGTAGCCAAGAGAATGGTGCCAGCAGCCAAGAGGCTGTCAGCAGCCAAGAATCCGTGTCAACTCCTGGAGCAATGGAATAGGGCGGAGAAGAGGGGGGAATCCTGAAAGAAATTGCTTTGCTGCTATGCAGCCACAAAATCAATCAAACTCTTTTCCATTGCCTCCATCAGCTGGATCGCAACGACTAAGCCCAGCGGAGCAATCCGTGGTGACGTTGTTGTTTGAGGGTCTCAGCAACAAAGCCATCGCACAAAGACTGATCCTTAGTCCACGAACCGTGGAAAGTCACATCAGCCATGCCCTCGCCAAAACCGGCTGTCAAAGCCGACTCGAACTCACCTTGTGGCTGATTGCCAACTGTCAGCCAGAAGCAGCCACCTCCGTCGTTACACTTCCAGGATTGCCGGCTTAGCTCAGTGGTAGAGCAGCGCTTTTGTAAAGCGAAGGCCATCGGTTCAAATCCGTTAGCCGGCATTTCAGAAAGATGAATGTCAACCAACTGCCAAGCTGCCAAACAAGAAGATCAAGGGAGCACAAGAGCCCTTCCTTTTGGACACACGTGTCGAACGTCCTGTCTTAAAGAACACTTCAAACCTCTCAACCATCAGCCTGATCCTTCACCTTCCCTGCGAGCAACCAAGCTCCAAGCAACAACAGCACCCAACCCAGACCCCGTAATTCAAAAATCGGTGTAGTAATCACAGTCACCTGCTCTAACAGCCAATGAAAGCTGGCCTGAAGAAGCAATACCAAGCCGATCAGCCAGAGCATGTGAAGGAAGACAATTTAGGCATCAAAGCCACTTTCACGTGACTGACAACATTGTGAAGAGTTGATAGTGACCATCTTTAAACAACTGTCTAATTTCTAGACGCCGCGATCAAAGGATCTGAAGCTTACAAAGAGGTTCTAACCCTAAGCTCAAAAAAATGCCACCAACCAAACAGAACCATCGACAACACTGAACACGGGGGCAACGACCAAGAAAGTCGCAAGGAAACCTTGATCAGAGAATCAGATCCAATGGCAAAATATGAAAGCAAACAAAATACAAAATAGCCGCTCAAAAATCTCCAAGGACAATAAAGCTCCACTGCTAATAGAGATTTCTCAATCCCATTTGATGAGAGGAAGGTGCATCAAAAGTGGGAAGCAAACACAACAAAAGGTAATGAAGGATTGATGGTACCAATCGTATTTAGGCCCAATAGGGAAGGTCTTGCTAGGATCCTGCGAAAATAAGAGCCAAGGCAATGAGGTTTATAGAATTCCTGGACCAGCGCTTCTGCAATTCACAGGAGATTAGAGAGATTAACCATCGAGGCATATCTGCAGGATTTGACGGCTTCAGAGAAGTGTGGGAACTCGATTATCTTTACGAGCATTTTGAAGCCGATATCCATGAGATCATAGAGGAGACAGGATATTTAGACTCTGACTTGAAAGACGAATTTGACAACGAAGAGACACTTAGGATGAAACTCGTATGGTTTGCAGTTAGCACATATTGCCTAAGCAGAACTGATGCACTTGTCGAGGCAAAAGATTAAGATGTTTAGCAACGAACCACTAAAGCAAGGTTGACAGCGAATCAATCACTTAGCCTAAGGGGCATGAGATCTCAATAACAAGCACAGAAACAACAGCCAGTCAGATTAATGAATGTTATTTCCATGAAATTATTGCCCCACTAGGCTGACTAATAAGATGGTCAAAACAAACAAATGACCAATGGGATGGCGTGGGGCAGTTCTTAGAGGCAGACTAGTTGCATCTTAAGCGATTAAGAGTTTCTCGGAAGAGGGCAGCCAAGAGAAGGCCTTGTGTCATATTTCAAATGTTTCAATGGACCATTTTCAAATACATAAAACAAGAAAGCTCCAATATATTCCCGGCCAGAATATGGAGCCCTGCCATGCTTAAGCGAGGGCCCATGGTAAATAACTAGATCTCCTATTTCTAGGAATACGGATTCAATCTTATCGCTTTTATAAAAGTCAAGAGACCATTCAGAGTCTTTTGACAAGCAGCATGAAACACCTATTTCAGAGCTAGGCTTCAAATCAAAGTGAGGGGGGAGAGCATGCTAACGCCCATAAATTCGACCAAAGAAATAAGCAGGAAGCAATCTATCCTTGAAATTTTTCTGAATTAAAGGTTGCAAGCATAACAGTAACGAATCAAGAAAAAGAGGCGAGTATTTAGAAAACAATTCAAAGTCATCAGCAGGCTTGCCGTAAAAGACTGAACCACAGTCAACTGACATTAAAGTCCTGAGTCGAAGTGATAAAAACTCACACCGCTCATTAAAGATTGACTTTCTAAGCGTGGTAGCTTTATCAGACATTAATTCAAGAAAAGCAATATAACTATAATTGCCGAGAATCGGAAGAAAGAGTGATTGAAATACTTGTCAATGCAAAGCGATGATGGAGTGGTTGATAATGCGGCAAGAAAAATAAACTCTGTAATTTATTACCAAGCATGACTTTGCAATTTCTACGATGAAATTGCTAGAAGGCAATAATGAAAGCGAGTCATTAAGACTACGAACAGGATATATAACAGGAACAAAATCACGCTTAGGCATCAATGCTGCTAAGGGTAAATGAAGACGATCTAGTTTTAGACAAGAAAGCATTTGGACTTGACATCAAACACGAAGTAGTAAAGTTTTTAGCTGTTTAGGAGACTCCTCAACAGGGAAATTTCTCTTGAAAACAGCTGCAAGCAAGATTTTCTGTAGTTTTTCTAAACTTTGGCCTTTGCAAAAAAAATAACGGCTAGCACCAAAATTCAAATGGTCACTATCTGTTTGATCGAAACAATGCAAGTGCTGGGGAAGAGTGACAATATTGATCAAATCACCATCATCAATCTTCCAATTAGCAGTCCATAAGTCTCACAAAAGAGCAAATGCAACTATCCCCAGACAAATCAATCGGCAACTGTCACCTCTTGCTGCAGCACCTAGGCCACATAGCATGACTTGCAGACGCAACGCAAATTCAACAGGGCTATTTTTTACCAACCCATTCGCCCATCTAATACACAGCAATTCGCCTAATACTCAAACAAAAATATCAAAACGTCCCAAAAGCGCATCTATTGTTAAGGTCTTGGCACTTCGGCTCTGGTATTTCTATCTTTAAAAAGCACATCAAGGTGTTGGGTGAAGCTCACAAAACTCTCTCAATCAGAGTTCGATAGAGGCTGTGAGCTCAACAATGTCTTAAAAGAGTGCTGGAAAGCTTTTTACAGCCTGACAGCTCAAATGAATAATGTAGAGACAGATAGCACAAAATATCTTCAACTCGATAGGCTTCGCCAGACTTGTGAAAAAAACATCGACGAATTCAAGCAGGAGCTAGATGAACTCAACTGGCTGATACGAATAGGGATTCGTGACTAGGCCGCAGAGCAGCAAAAGCTTTACCACCAATCAACAACAGCTCTTCTCTTTAAAAGCAACAACCTCAACAAATCACCGCGTTGGAGACGAGTTTCAGAGATCACTCAAGTGGTCTCTGCAATGCACCTCTTAACAAGTTCGGTTCGACCATTTGAATCGTCAGGCTCTCTTGATCAGAAGACTCATTCAAAGCTCAAGCACCACTGCACCACGTCGTAACTCATGCCAACGCCCGGCCCCTTGCCAAGCCACCACCGTGCTGGCCAAACCAGAAGGCGTCGGCCATGGCAATGGCCCCAACAATGGCAATCCTGGGAAACAAGTATGAGCAGCATCTGCCGAGAAAGTGGGTGCAGATCCAGACAAATTCGCGCTCGTGGTAGCTAGTGGCCCGCTCTGCTTCAGCAAGGTCCTCAGCATTCCACAATCCGGTACTCGCAACCCAAGCGTGAAAGCTCCAGGATTAAGAGCCTCAACAAGCACACCCGAAGCCGGTACAACCAAGGTGAGGGCCCCTGGCCAATAGCGCCTGGCCATCGACCAGACATCCTCCAAAGCAAGCGGCAAAACATGCGCAAGTAACTCTTCAGGAGTCGCTCCCATCAGGATCAGAGGTTTGTCGGCCGACCTCTGCTTGATGGTCCACAACTGTGCAGCGTGAACAGGAGCGGCCGCCAAAGCTGGCAAGGTGTCTGTGGGCAACAATGCCGCTGAACCAGCATGCAATCTGGATGCCAAGGCACTGGCGTCAAGAACAGCCGAGGGCAGAACTGCCATGGTTCAAAGAGTCTTGATAATCAGGATGCCGAGCAATGGCAAAGCGCCTTACCCCCAGTAAATCTGACTTGTAGTCCACATTCTCCAAACCCTGCTGACGCATCAAAGCCAGCACGGCATCGCTCTGGTCATGGTGGTGTTCCAAGAACAGCCAACCACCAGGCTCTAAGGCCTGCATGGCACCAGCAATGATTTGACGAGTGGCCACCAACCCATCGGCTCCCCCGTATAGAGCCAAATGCGGCTCATGATCACGGACCACGGGTTCAAGTTGAGCCATTACAACTTCTGGGATGTAGGGAGGATTGACCAGTACCAAGCTGAACTCTCCCCACCAAGGCCGCAAAGGCTCCCACCAACTGCCCTGATGCAGCTGCCATAAGGCATGGGGCGCAAGCCTTTGCAAGTTCCGTTTCGCCAAAGCCAAGGCCTCGATGCTGCAATCCACTGCATGTCCTCGCCAAACAGGGAGAGCGCGAGCCAACGCCACAGCTAGTGCTCCTGACCCTGTCCCCAAATCGGCCCAGCGACCAAAAGGTTTCCGAACCAATGCTTGCAAAGCAAAATCCACCAACAGCTCCGTCTCTTGTCGGGGAATCAATGCCACCGCACTGACCTCCAGCTCAAAATCCCTCCAAGGGCAGTAACCGATCAAATGCTGAAGAGGAATGTGATGATCAAGATGTTGCTTCCAGATCATTTCGAGCTGATCAAGAGATCGCTCAAGCAGCACTGAACGGCGTGGGTCGAGATAAAGCTGCTGAAGATCGCTCCAGCGCAAACCTCCACCCAAATCAAGCAACCAGTCAAAATCAACAGCACGGCCTCCTTCAGCCAACTGCAAACGACGCCAGGCCAATAGCTCTGCTGCGGAAATCTCCAGCAATGCCATCGAAACAGGCTAGGCCAAACGCCAATACAACCCAGGCTCTGCCACCAAAACCCCCTGCAGCTCCAACTGAAGCAATTGTTCTGTCAATCGCGCCGAAGACAGATTCAGACAGGTCATCAAATCCTCCAGGGACGCCCCATCGCCAATGGCCTTTAACAGTGCTGTATTGCCATGCTGGCCGGCTGGTGCGCTAGAGCGAGAACCAGACAAATCAACAGCAACCGAAGGAGAATGAACCGCCAGCGGACCAGCACCAAGTTGTTTTACAAGAGCTTCAGGGCTTAGCAAAGGGGAAGCCTGATCCAACAACAAAGCATTGCTACCGAGAGCCGACCATCGCCTTGCATCTCCGGGCACGACCAACAGCTGACATTGCTGCTCTATTGCCCGCCGCGCTGTAATCAAGGCTCCACTTCTCTCGGGGCACTCGACGACGACCACAGCCTTTGCCAAGGCCACCAATAGGCGATTACGGGCCGCAAAACAACCGCGCTTGACCAAAGTCTCCCGGGGCTGCTCTGTGACTAGCAGCCCTTGAGCCGCTACCAGAGCTTGAAGGCCCTCATTCTGCCGGGGATAGACCTTATGCAACGGTGTGCCCGGCACGCCCATAGGCGCACCACCGCCTTCCAAACAGCCGCGATGGGCAGCCGCATCAATCCCTTCTGCAAGGCCACTAATCACAGGCCAACCCGCTAGTGCCAAAGCACGACCCAATGCTTCCGCCACACGCAAACCATGGTTCGAAGGCCGTCGTGTGCCAACAATTGCAACCGCCCTACGGGCCCCAAGGCATCCCAAAAGCTCCTGCCGGCCCTGCCAAAAAAGCGCCAAAGGAGGGCGCTTCAAGGCACGAAACCCTTCCGGCCAAAGCACATCCACAGGCAACAAGACATCCTCCGGCACGTCGACACTTGGACAAGTTCCCCACTTGCTGCGGTGGAGGCTCAAGTCTTTGAACAAGGCTGTCGGCCAGGAGAGCACCTTGCGCAACCTTTCCTCAGGCCAAGTCCATAGCTCAGCCAGACTGACCTCGTGAGCCTGGCCTAGCGCCTCGAGGTCCCCCATTCGAGCAGCTCCAATCCCTGGACAGCGGCTCCAAAGCCACCACCAATGCCGAGATTCCACCAGCGGAATAGTACATATGAACTAATTATCTTACAGGCGAGGTTCGGCCCCCTGTTGTAGTTGCCGTAAAGCACTCGCAAGAGGCTCTGGGGGTTGACGTAGCACCCGCCGCCTCGAGCCCATGACATTGAGCAGCACAAGATCCACCTGAGCATCAGCGACCCGATCCCCTGCCTCCGATGCAAAAACTGTGAACCAGGGCCATCGCACCCCATCGCAGGGCAGAGACCAACTCTCCAGCTCTACCAGCTCACCATGGCGAAGCGCACGACGATAGTGAATCTCAAGACGCACCACAGGCATCTCCAATCCGGCTGCGGAGATGCGCGCATAGGGCAAACCTACCTGCGCCAAAGCCTCCACTCGAGCCTCCTCCAGCCATGCCACATAGGCTCCATGCCACATCACCCCAGCGTGATCTGTGTGCTGCGGTAACACCCGCCTACGCAGCTTCCAAGGCTGAGTCTTCTCACTCTTCATCAGCATGCTGAACTCCTAACTCACTCGGCATAGGCTGCTGCAAAGCCTGGTAAAGCTTGCAAAAGAACCTACTGACCAAGAACTAGCTGGGAGCAATGCTGAAAATGCTCTACCCGAACTGACCTTCCCAAGTTCACAACAGCTGATATCTGTCGGCTAAGTCTGGATTCCTGAAAGCTGTCCAGCTAGATCGTGGAACCCCACCAAAAGAGTTGTAACCCCTTCCCCGCCGAGACATTGGCAAGTTAATGAGAATCAGCCCCAACGCATTGGGTACACCCATCAAGCAAGGATGAATCAAAGCGAGGGGGGCCAAGATGGCGGTTGAAGAGAACCCAGATCTAGTTTCAATTGCTTGGGAGAGTCGCCAACAAGAACTGATCAAGGGCCTTTGGGACCTCGACACGCTGGTTGGGAGTTCCGGTGAGCAACTTCACCTGAGTTGATGAAACCGCTTTAGTCCTGATTGACCAGGACCAAGAACGCAGTTGAGACTGGCAAGCGGATGGCCTTCAAACCAGCAAGAAGTTGATCAGCTTTTGTTGCTGTTGGTCTGGATGTAAAGACCAATCAGAAACAACATCGGAACCGCTACGAACAGAAGGGTGGCTAGGAAGCCGAAGTTGTTTACAGGCATGGCCGCAGAGGATTACTCCGGGAAAGTATCACCCGCAAGCTACCCAAACTGCAATCTGCTCAAGCCTCGTCACCGGGCGTAGCAGCCCACGCCCTTTCAAAACCAGCTGAGATCACACCATCAAACCCCTCTGATTCGAGGGGTTTGATGGTCTATTAAGACAGCTTTTGCGCACGCGCCGCCTCAAGTCGACTCTTGGCATTAAGCAGGGCTTCCTGTGGTCGAGTCACGACGATCACTGACGACATAACAATGGTCTGACAAGCAAGGCGCCAATTCTCAGGGCGGCGCTTGAGCTTGATTTCCTCAACCTCAGTTCGTGGTGAAAGCGCACCAACTTTGCTTTCCCCCTCAATTCCAACAAAACAAGTAATGCACTGACCACAACCTCCACAGTTCCCCAACTTTCCTTTCAGCCCATAGAGCTCCATCCCCTCGCGCAAGGCAACCTCCCTGAGATTTTCGCCTTGCTTGCACTCAACATCTTTGCCTTCCCGGACAAAGCGAATGATGGGCATGGATCTGGAACGCAAAAGACAACCCATTTTGTCTCAAGCGCGGCATTGCAGTTTGTAACCAAGCCTGAATATCAGCAAAACCTCAGCCTGAGGAAATCGATAGCCCTCCAAACCCACTCTTTTAAGAGCTATTCATGTATCACTGCACGTTGCAGCTAGCGACAACCTTCTCCACACTTAATGGTGCACGTCTTACGATCTGCGGGTCTGGCTGCATTAGCAGCTTCGTTTCGTTCCCCCGAACCTGACCCATGGGATTGCCCTGGTATCGGGTGCACACGGTCGTCATCAACGACCCCGGCCGACTTCTGGCCGTGCACCTCATGCACACAGCCCTGTTAGCCGGCTGGGCCGGCTCCATGGCCCTCTACGAATTAGCCATCTTCGATCCTTCGGATCCCGTCCTCAACCCCATGTGGCGGCAAGGCATGTATGTCATGCCGTTCATGACCCGCTGCGGAATTACTGGCAGCTGGGGGGGCTGGAGCATCACCGGTGAAACCGGTGTTGATCCAGGCCTCTGGAGCTTCGAAGGTGTTGCTGCCGCTCACATCATCTTCAGTGGCCTGTTAATGCTGGCCGCAATCTGGCACTGGACCTACTGGGATCTTGATCTTTGGCTAGATCCACGTACTCAAGAACCTGCTTTAGACCTTCCAAAAATCTTCGGCATCCACCTGACACTTGCAGGTGCTGTTTGCTTCGGCTTTGGAGCCTTCCATCTATCTGGACTTTATGGTCCTGGGATGTGGGTCTCTGATTCCTATGGACTAACAGGTCATATGGAGAATGTCGCGCCCGAATGGGGTGCTGCAGGATTCAACCCCTTCAGCCCAGGCGGCATTGTGGCGAACCACATTGCTGCAGGAATCTTTGGATTCCTTGGTGGCCATTTCCAAATGCTCAACCGCCCACCTGAAAGGCTTTACAAAGCCCTTCGCATGGGCAATATCGAAACAGTCTTAGCCAGTGGTTGTGCTGCTGTTTGCGCAATTGCCTTCATCGTTTCAGGAACGATGTGGTATGGATCTGCAGCCACACCTGTTGAACTGTTTGGACCTACCCGTTATCAGTGGGACCAAAATTTCTACAGAACTGAAATCAACCGTCGTGTCCAGTCAGCCATGGATGAAGGCGCTACTCAAGAGGCGGCATATGCCGCTATCCCTGAGAAGCTTGCCTTCTACGACTACGTAGGTAACAGCCCTGCAAAGGGTGGTCTATTTAGGGTTGGTGCCATGGTGAATGGCGACGGTCTTGCTACTGGCTGGCTCGGCCACATCACGTTCAAAGACAAGGCAGGCAATGATCTGCAGGTCCGTCGCATCCCGAATTTCTTCGAGAACTTCCCTGTGTTACTCGAAGATCAGAATGGCGTCGTGCGTGCTGACATCCCCTTCCGCCGTGCTGAAGCAAAGAATTCCTTTGAGCAGCAAGGCGTAACGGCAACCATCTATGGCGGTTCCATGGATGGGAAAACCTTCACTGATACCGCTGATGTGAAGCGTCTGGCTCGCAAGGCTCAACTTGGTGAAGCCTTTACTTTCGACCGCGAGACCTATGCTTCGGACGGTGTTTTCCGAAGCTCACCTCGAGGCTGGTTCACCTTTGCTCACGTCAACTTTGCGCTCTTGTTCCTATTCGGCCACTGGTGGCATGCAGCTAGGACCTTGTACCGCGATGTGTTTGCCGGTATCGATCCTGACCTCGGCGACCAAGTTGAATTCGGTGTTTTCCAAAAGTTGGGCGACTCTTCTACTCGTCGCGTTCCAGGGCAAACTTAAGCCTTCCACAGGAACTACACCTTCAGCTGATCGACCTTACGGAGACTCTCAATGGATGCTTTTGCTTACACCCTCTTAATGACCCTGGTGGTTGCCACTCTGTTCTTCGCGGTTGCATTCCGTGATCCGCCGAAAATCGGCAAAGACAGTGGCAAATAAAACGCCAATCTCTTTAAAGCCCCGCTTCGGCGGGGCTTTTTTTTGTCTTTAAGCACTTCTTCCTCCAATCTCGTTGATCCAAATAATCATGCAGTCTTATTGTCTCGCAAAGGATTTACAGCACTAAAGCCTGAGAATGCAGTTCAACAGGTCCTTCTCAAGGCTCGAATTACTGTCTAGACTTAGTTCTCTAAGATTGGAGTCTTACGGGCATGCAATGCCCCTCCTGCCAAAACACTGATAGTCGGGTACTTGAATCCCGCGCTGCTGATGCCGGGCGAAGTGTAAGAAGGCGCCGTGAATGCTTACATTGCGACTTTCGCTTCACTACCTACGAACGCGTCGAAACTGTTCCAATCACAGTTTTGAAGCGTAATGGCAATAGGGAGACTTTCAATCGCAGTAAAATCCTTAATGGCCTTACGCTTGCCTGTCAAAAAACCGGTCTCGAGCAAGACAGACTTGAGTCAATGGTGAACGAGCTTGAACTGCAACTTCAGCAAAGAAGTGGGCGTGAAGTGAATAGTGCTGAAATCGGCGAAATGGTTTTGGACCAACTATCGGAAATGAGCGAGGTCGCTTACGTACGCTTTGCGTCGGTATATCGTGATTTCCGTGGAGTTAATGATTTCGTAGCAGCACTTGAAGGCATTCATGCCAACAAGGAACAGCTCGCAGCCGTTCGCTGAGAATAAGAAGTCAATCTGTAGAGTGATCAATTAATTCCGAAAGGTCGGCGGGCCACTCGGATTTCCTTGCGCACTGCCATAGGGCAGACCGCCATCCAACAATGTCTGCGACCCCTACTGAACAAGTTCAGGACTCTGCTGCTGATAGCACTAGCAGCGAGCAGGTAATCAATACCACTTCTGAAACAGCCGAAGCTGCCAAGCAAGCCTTGGCTGAAGAAGACCTGAGCATTCCAGAGGATGTCCCAACAGCCGATGACCCAAGCAGCCGAGCAGCCAAAAACGACCTGAGTGGAGCTGGATTCACCCTCGATGAATTTGCATCACTACTGAGCAAGTACGACTACAACTTCAAGCCAGGTGACATTGTCAACGGCACGGTATTTGCCCTTGAATCAAAGGGCGCAATGATCGACATCGGGGCCAAGACAGCAGCCTTCATGCCCCTTCAGGAAGTGTCAATCAATCGGGTTGAAGGACTCAGCGACGTCTTACTTCCAGGAGAGATCCGCGAGTTCTTCATCATGAGTGAGGAGAACGAAGACGGACAACTTTCCCTTTCAATCCGCCGCATCGAATACCAACGTGCATGGGAACGGGTAAGGCAGCTGCAAAAGGAAGATGCCACCATTTACTCCGAAGTGTTTGCGACCAATCGCGGGGGTGCCCTGGTCAGGGTGGAAGGCCTGAGAGGGTTCATCCCCGGATCACACATCAGCACCCGCAAGCCAAAGGAAGAGCTTGTCGCGGACTTCCTACCTTTGAAATTCCTCGAAGTCGACGAAGAACGCAATCGCTTGGTACTGAGCCATCGCCGTGCTCTGGTTGAAAGGAAGATGAATCGCCTTGAGGTTGGCGAAGTCGTCATCGGCGCCGTTCGCGGCATCAAGCCCTACGGAGCCTTCATCGACATCGGTGGCGTGAGTGGCCTACTTCACATCTCCGAAATTAGTCACGAGCATATCGAGACCCCCCACTCGGTTCTTAACGTGAATGATCAGATGAAGGTCATGATCATCGATCTCGATGCGGAGAGAGGTCGAATTTCACTATCTACCAAGGCCCTTGAGCCCGAACCCGGAGACATGCTCACCGATCCACAAAAGGTCTTTGACAAAGCTGAAGAAATGGCCGCCCGCTACAAGCAAATGCTGCTCGAGCAGGCCGAGGAAGGCGAAGATCCAGAAGTTGTCCCCCTCGACTAATCCTGATAGCTAGCCCATGCCTCAACTATTGCTGAGGGGGACGCCCATCGGCAAGATCCAAGGGGTGCTGTTCGACAAGGATGGCACCCTTTGCCATAGCGAACCCCATCTGCTCACTCTGGCAAAGGGAAGAATCGAACAAGCCATTCGTCGGTTTCACGGAGGGAATGCCAGCGAAAGTGTGGTTTGCAAAATTGAGGAGCTTCTCTCTGCTGCCTATGGCCTCAACGCTGAAGGACTCGATCCAGGCGGAACGATCGCCGTAGCGTCAAGGCATCACAACTTAATCTCCACAGCAACGGTGTTCTGTCTGCTCGGAGAAGGCTGGCCACAGGCTCTTGCTCTGGCCAATGAAGTGTTCGCAGCTGTGGATGCTCTTGAGAATGAAGTGCCCTGCCTAGTAACAAAAAGGACTCTGCTACCAGGTGCCCTTACGGTCTTGCAAGCGCTGCGACAACAAGGGGTGACCTGCGCCGTGATTAGCAATGACAGCGCCTCAGGGATTGAGACGTTCCTGAACCAAAACAATCTTCATGACACGGTGACCGAGCTCTGGAGCGCTGAGCATCGACCAGCTAAGCCCAATCCAAATGCCGTCAAAAGACTCTGCCAGTTAATGGGATTAGCCCCCGCCCAGTGCGCCTTGATTGGTGATGCCGATTCCGATTTACAGATGGCTCGACAGGCTGGTATAGGTCTCAGCCTTGGTTACATGGCCGGCTGGAATCAACCCCCAACACTGACGAACTACCACCACCTCATCCACCACTGGAATGATCTAGCCGTCAAGTAGCCGTCAAGGCAGACCCTAAAATTACGCATAACTTCAGTTCTCCATGAGCCGTTACGTCTTCACCTCTGAGTCCGTCACAGAAGGGCATCCCGACAAGATCTGTGATCAAGTGAGTGATGCCGTTCTAGACGCCCTACTCGCTCAAGACCCCAGCAGCCGAGTTGCCTGTGAAACAGTTGTCAACACAGGGCTCTGCCTCATTACAGGCGAAGTGACCTCAAACGCCCAGGTTGATTTCATCCATCTTGTTAGGAACGTAATCCGCGAGATTGGTTATAGCGGTGCTCGTGCAGGTGGGTTTGATGCCACGAGTTGCGCCGTGCTCGTTGCCCTGGATCAACAATCACCAGACATCGCCCAAGGGGTTAATGAAGCCGACGACCATTCAGGTGATCCTCTTGACAAGGTGGGAGCAGGAGACCAAGGGATCATGTTTGGCTACGCCTGCGACGAGACCCCTGAGCTGATGCCCCTACCCATCAGCCTCGCCCATCGCCTTGCCCGTCAACTCGCTGCAGTCCGTCATGACGGGTCTCTGAGCTACTTGCTACCTGATGGGAAAACCCAAGTCAGTGTGGTCTACGAAAACGACCGTCCTGTCGCGATCGACACGATTTTGATCTCCACTCAACACACCTCGGAGGTAGAGGGCATCTCAGATGAGAATGGAATCCGTGAGCGGATCACTCAAGACCTCTGGACCCATGTCGTAGAACCAGCGACTGCTGACCTCCCCCTCAAACCCAATCGTGAGGCGACCCGCTTTTTAGTCAATCCAACCGGTAAGTTTGTGGTGGGAGGCCCCCAGGGGGATGCTGGCCTTACTGGCCGGAAGATCATCGTAGATACCTACGGCGGCTATGCCCGCCATGGTGGTGGAGCCTTTTCCGGCAAAGACCCAACCAAAGTGGACCGCTCTGCTGCCTACGCCGCACGATTTGTGGCCAAGTGTCTTGTAGCAGCAGGCCTCGCTCAACGTGCAGAGGTGCAACTCAGCTATGCCATTGGCGTGGCTAAACCCGTATCGATCCTAGTGGAATCTTTTGGCACCGGAAAAGTCACGAATGACGAACTCACAGCCTTGGTGCAAGACCATTTTGACCTGCGACCTGGTGCCATCATCGAACAATTCAAGCTGCGTCAGCTGCCTCAGCAACGCGGAGGACGGTTCTACCAAGACACTGCTGCCTATGGCCACTTCGGCCGCCCTGATCTAAAGCTTCCCTGGGAAGACGTTACTGACAAGGCCTCCACTCTGCTTCAAGCAGAGGCCCAACAACAAAAACAGGGAAGCAGCCTCTAGAAACCCCATGCCTAACTCGTCCCTGGCGCTCGGCATCGACCTTGGCACCAGCGGCGTACGGCTTGCCGTGCTCAACGAGCACGGCAAGCTGATCCACACAAGCAAAACGGACTATCCAAAAGGGCTTGAGAGTCCTGAAGACTGGAAAACCTGCTGCACAGAGCTGATTCGTGCTTTACCTAGCAGCCTGCGACAAAACCTGGGTGCAGTCGCTATCGATGGCACATCAGGAACACTGCTGGCCTGCGACCGCTCTGGCAAACCACTCGACACAGCGCTGCCATATCACCTGAGCTGCCCGGAACAAAGGCCATCACTCATCTCCCTTGTATCCCATGAAGAACCAGCCTCAAGTGTGAGCAGCAGCCTGGCAAGAGCTCTACGACTCATCAGCACACATGGCCCCTCTGTTCTGCTTCGCCATCAAGCGGACTGGATCAGCGGCTGGTTGCTAGACAATTGGTGCTGGGGAGAAGAAGGCAACAACCTGCGCTTGGGCTGGAATTTGATTGATCAGGCCTGGCCTACCAGCTTTGCCGAGACAGCCTGGCGGGCAGCACTTCCTGAGATCGTAAGCAGCGGCAAAGTTCTGGGTACGGTGGCACCTGAGCAGTCCCAAAGCCTTGGCCTACCGAAACAACTCCTCGTAGTAGCAGGTACCACCGACGCCAATGCTGCTGTTTTAACTGCCAATGCAGGTCCCGACGACGGCATTACCGTGCTGGGCAGCACTCTTGTGCTGAAACGTTTTACGGAAGGTCCAATCCGTGGTGCTGGCATCACCAACCATCGCGTTGGCGGACGATGGCTCTGCGGCGGAGCCTCCAATGCCGGGGGCAGCGTCCTTCGACAACTGTTCAGTGATACTCAGCTCAAAGAGTTAAGCCGCCAGATCAATCCAGAGTTCAACAGTGGTCTAATGCTGCGCCCTCTTCCCGGCCCCGGCGAACGCTTCCCAATTGACGACCCCACACTCGAACCACAGCTAACTCCACGACCTGTGAGCGATTCCCTGTACCTCCATGGCCTGCTAGAAGGCCTCGCACACATCGAATTGCAAGGCTGGCAACGTCTCAAAGAACTTGGCGCACCCCCTCCCAAGCAAGTGATCAGCCTGGGAGGGGGTGCCCGCAATCCCCAATGGCGTCGATTAAGAGAACGGATCCTTGGCATACCCGTCAAGACTTGCACCAATCCACCAGCTGCCGGAGTCGCCCGTCTGGCCTTGCAAGCGATCTCTCCTCAACACAACTTGGTTAGTACCAAGCAAGAAGCGGATCACCAGCTCTGAATGGTGCTAACCAAATGGCATAACCACATTTTGACTGGACTGGTTGTCATGAAGATAAGTTCAATGAGCTTCAATGTGATGGAACTAGAGAGACTTCCTTCTTGATCAGCGCTTTGACTAACTCCTAGTGGGAAGAGCTCACTTCAGGCTCTCCAATCTCTAGTCTCAAAATTTCCAACATCACTGCTGATGAGCTCCGATCCCCTCACCCCTGATGTCAGTGCACGCATCTGTCGCCACATGAATGGCGACCATGCAGAAGCTGTTATGAATTATGCGCGTTACTACGGAGGAATTAAAGACCCCCAAACAGCCAAGATGATTTTAATTACCTCAGAAAAGATGGAACTTGAAGTGGATGGGGATGCCTTAGAGATCAAGTTCGACCACACTCTCAACGATAGTGAAGATGCCCATCACACTCTGGTGGCCATGCTGAAAGCCATGCCGAAATCATCTGGCTGATATTGCCTCATAAGGGAACCCTGCCAAAAGAACGAGAGGAATCCTTGCTTCAGAAGCTGAACTGCATTGCTTTCATCCCTGATGCGAGCAGGTCATGCCCTGCTCATGCAACCCCAGTGCCCCATCTGCCGGGCAGCGATTACCTCAGATGCCGAGTGTTCCAAGCCTTGCCTGAACTGTTGCATGAAACTCGATCTACCAGCCGATGGCTTAAGAGGCTTCAGTCCCCTGAACTGGCGTGCGCTGGGTTGGTACGAAGGTCATCTCCGCCGGCTGTTGTTGAATCTGCGTCGCAATCGGAAGCTCTCAGCCATCCACGCCTTAGCAAAACTGCTGACCCCGCTCGTCCCCATCAACGCTGTGCTGGTCCCGATTCCGAGCTGGAAAAGCCTAAGCCGAGCAAATCCTGTACCCCAACTTCTGGCCAGTGGCTTATGCCGTCCCTGCCATGGCCTCTTACGCCGCCGCCATGCAACCGTGGGACAACACCATCTCGACAGAGAGCTACGCCAGCGAAATCAAATTCATTCATTCGAAGCGGTGCCAGGCCTTAGCAACAACGCAACTGACTGGTCCTTTCATCGGGTTTGGATTGTTGATGACATCCTCACCACTGGTGCCACAGCTCTGGCAGCCAGAAATTGCTTGCAGAATCTTGGCATTACTGTAGGTGGTGCGATCTGCCTGGCAAAAACCCCAAAACAAAAGAGCAAATACAACCCCAAAACCATTCGCAATGGGTGAGTCTGGCCAACAGGGCGACTGTCAGTCCAGAGGCAATGTTTAGCTTTAGCCGAAAAGATGCATGGTCAAGAATTAGGCCACGAGTCAAAAGAGCAAACGCCGTCATAGATACCAACAGGGCATGCATGGCCTTTACCTTCAATTGAAAAGCGCATAGGGCAGGGAATGCAGAAAGCCAACAGAGCGACAAGATCAACTGCTCGAACAAGACACCGAGCCAAACCGGCAGCCTGAGTAAGCATGAGAATTCCTCTAGCCAGATGGGCCAACCAGGAGGAAACACGCAGGCTGATAGCGCTTTGTCCAACAGACTGCCCCCAGCCCCCGAGCATCAAGTCATAGAAGGGAGGGTGTGAGTCGGTTTTCTACTAATCGAAGATGGAAAGAACTGCGAGCTAAAACGCCTGAATCACAGTGCGCAGCTCATCACCGCAAAGACTAGAGCGATCGATCAGGCAGAAGGCTTTGATGGCAAAAAACAAGCTCACCATCAACGCAGGAACGACAACGCCACTGCTGATCTACTGATGAGCTTTGGACTGCCCCCTGAAGCATCATGATCATCGCCGCCAAGACGCGATTGGGTTTGCGCCACAGCAAGGTTGCTGACCCAGCGGCCTAAGGCAATGATTTCATCACCACCCTGGCAAGGCTTTGCCTCACCCAGTGATTTAAGATTCCGAGGTCGCGAAGGCGACTAGCCGGGATAGCTCAGTTGGTAGAGCAGGCGACTGAAAATCGCCGTGTCCCCAGTTCAAATCTGGGTCCTGGCATCAATTTAAGATGCCCATTGCCGTGTCTTTCTCTCCGTCCAACGAAAAGAGCGACCGCCTGTTCAATAATGCAGACAATTTTGCGATGATATTTGATGAGGCCTGGAAGAACTATCAGTCTAAAAAAGAGGGAAATAAGCTTAGTCAGGAGACTAAACTAAATCTAGTCCTAGACACGATCAAAGACCACCCATTCCTATTGGGATCTCCATCCATTGCCAAAGAAGTGGCTCAATTTCGCATCCGACTTCTTGATCTGATCTAAAATATAGATCAGGCTAAAAGCAGATTTGTTTGCGCATCCTCCACGCATTGAGTATCACCAACATCATCGTCAGAAGCCCCATCTCCATTCTCAAGGCACTGATCAACATTCCCCTCTGCCTGGAAATCTTCTGTCTTCAAATTAAAGGTTTGGTCTGATTCACTATTCTCAGGCTTAACCTCTTGAAGGGTCTGCCCTTCTGATGAAATCGCGTAAGCGAGGTTGAACGAGGTACATCGGCCTGGATCAACGTCTAAAAGCCCCTGAAGGTGCCTCACGCGCTCCTCACTATCAACAAGGAGCTTCTTAGTGGCTTCATGGCAGCCATCATCTTTCAAACATTGACTACTCTCAAGTGTCGCGACCCTTTCTTCAAGCTGAATCAGCCTCAAAATTAAGGCCTCACTCAACTGACTAAAACCATGCAGTTGCTTACTAAGCAACTTTTCAAAAGAGGCCTTGTTTTCACTGACCGTCATCAGTTATTTCCTCCCAGAAAGAATCTTGCCGATGGTATCGGTGCCACGCTGCCTGTCCATCTCAGAAGCTTCAACGAGGCAAAGTTTGTTTCATCACTCTTCTCCAATTTCTACTGCGAGACCAAGACAAGATTGAGCAGATGAAGCAAGAAGCGATTGAATGGTGGCGTAATTTTCCAGAGATTAGATAGAGCTTGTTTGAGTTAGGGCAATCGCCTGGGTCAATGGCCGGGCAGAGAAAGCGAGCAAGACGGCCCGCAAGTATTTATACCTAAGCGGCTCCTGATTGCTCTTCTTCTCTCGCCTGCTAGCGACTGACAAGGATGAATCTATAGGTTGATGACCTTATATCCAAGCCAAAAAAATCATGAAGCCATGCAAACTGAAAACAATTAAAGATTTTGGCTTCCAGCTCACAGGAAGACACCTCTTGCTTGTTTATCATGGCCAAAGGGAGATGATTTCCCTGCAAACCATTGAGCTGTCGACAGGGCGACAAACTGAACTTTCCATCACCGACTTTCCCCATGCCTCTGTTTCGCCCCCCTTCAAGTGAACAACCGGGTGATCAATCTGCCCTAACCCCCTCAGGGAAAGAAATTCCCATGGCAATGTCGATGATGGTTGACTCCATGGTACGCATGATTCAAAAAGCCAGTGGCAATCAGCCAAGTGGTCAAAACGAAGACTCAAACGAATCTCTTGATGAACATTGAGCAGTTCGTTGCTCAATGTGAAGGTACATGGCGGTCAATGCGAAGTAGCCATTCACTAGCCTTCCAACAATTTGAGGAAGTACTAAGCGAGATTCGCATCCAAAAGGTCAATAGCGAAGATCCGGAAGTTATCCAACTCCTCAAGTCCACGACAAGTCACAACAGCATGCCCGTATCGCCGTTCAAAATGGAATGGCAAGCTGAAAGTGACTGGGAGCCAAATGTAAAGTCAGAGGTCACATCGGGCTCATGCCTTTTAATACCTATCCCAAAAACCCATGAGAAAGGGGTGATCTTAAGAAGTAGGGGCTATGCAGAAGCTGAAAAAGCTGTCTCAAATTATGAATTCCTATCAGACGGGACTTTCCTGCTGATAACCAAATATGGTCAATCTATTGCTGAGGAGAGAATCTGGTTTGTTTCCAAACACATTCGGTGCCGATCATCAGTTCTACGAACATCAGAAGGCTCAGGCGTCCTGCAAACATCTTTTGCCTCGGAAGTACGCAGGCTAAAAAACTAAAGGATCAACAAAAAAAGATGCGTCAGAGTTCATTACTGCGTTTCGCCAAAACATTAGCTGCTCACTACAGCAACAAGGAGCAAGCTCAGAAAGATCCAATCCACTTTGCCAGAATCAATATCTACTTTAGGCCACTATTATGGGATGTATTTAAGGGGCCTGGATATTATTCAGAGCAAAGTTACGATTATGATCCATGGCGTCCTTATCGTCAAGGCGTGCATAAATTACTAGCGAACAAAGAAGCATTCATATTGGAGAATTATAGTTTGCAAGAGCCTAAGCGCTTGGCTGGCGCAGGTTTTTACCCTGACCTTCTCAATCACCTATGCGCTGATACGCTCCTTCCGCGACGGGGCTGCTCTATGCACTTCAAGGAAGTAAAACCAAACCAATATCAAGGACAAGTTGAACCTGGTAACAACTGCCTAGTTCCTCGCAACAACACCATGACTTATCTGGTCAGCGAGGTGGAGTTTGATGAAAAAATTTGGATTAGTCGAGATCGCGGATTTGACCCAAAAACACATGAACAGCTCTGGGGCTCAAAGCACGGTCCACTTCACTTCCAACGTATTGTCAATCTAGGCGATCATCTTAACGAAAGCTGGTTGCGCTCTTCCTCACACTGAATTAACACATCAAAGAAACAATTGATGTGTCGCAAGAATGAAATAACAGGAGGGAGAAATCCCATGACAGTTCAATACATCTATTAACTGTCCCATGAACTCACATCCTGCTTTCCAGGCCCACTAAGCCATTGCCGTTTTTACCTTGCAAAAGCCAGGTCCTCTCGAACACTTCGAGATAAAAGCATGAAGAAATTAATAGGCTCAATATCTTGATAGTTAACCAGTAAAATAATAATAAATAAAGCACTAAATCTATAATCAATACTGCTATCCAAGATTCACGAGCAAGGGGAATCAGCAACAAAGAAGAATACCCTTAACTTACAGGATGAGAAGCCCCGATACGATTCATCTCAAGACTATTAACCTTAGCTCGAACAAAGCGATGTGGGTCCTCCTTACTTCTAACCACATTCTCTACCAATGTGCCCCATTCTTCTACATGAAGCAAAGGCTCAATAGCCAATAATGCTGCATATCGACAGGCCCAGTAAGGAGACTTCTCTGGGTTCAGCCATTGAGACAAATAGGAACAACCAATCTCGGGGCTATATTGCATCAGCGTAAGGATGGAAGCTGGCTTGAATTTAATAAAATCAGGCCAACGCCGATCAAGTGCAGAGAAGCAGAAATCCTGAATTTTCTGTTGTGCTGTTTCCGGCCAATCGGTCATAGATCTAAAAAGAAGCATAAAGAAATAGAGCGAACCATAATCCTTCTTTGCTCGTTCCCAGCATTTCAATAACAAAGGCCAAAGCTCTGTTGGATTGCGACTACGCAAGGTCTGAACAGCAAGATAACAGCGACTAAAATCAGTCCCGAATAGTTCCTCAATCAGGAAGGCATCTTTAGGGGATTCATCATAATGATGCACCAGATCAAGATCATCTGGGTCATCAAGCATCAGCCCATCCAAAATAACCAGCAAATCAAGTCCATTCTTCTTTACCAACTTTTCAGGCCAAAGAGCATTCAAGGCCCGCATGCGAAAGGTCGGAGATACAGGTGCCCTTAAAGTAGCCTTAAGTAAATCAAATTCACCTGCATCGATAACATCCTGAATTGCAAGATGTCGATCCATCTGAACAGGAAGGGCCAGATGCAACTCCAGCTCCATCAGTCGATCTTTTTTGCCGCAAAGCCTAAACACTGCAGCAAGAGCAGCACCACGAACACCAGGCGTGGCATCATCCTGCAAAGACTCAATTCTTGATGCCGCTGAAACCACCCCAAGACAAGCCAGGCTCTGAATCAACACGCGCCGATGCTGCTTGGGATCATCTAGCAAAGACAGCATGACTTGATGTAGATCAGGGTCCTGACAATCCAACTCTTGAAGGGCCCAAGCAGAAATCTCAACCAAATTTGGATCAGTGCTTGTAAGGCAGCGACCAATGGCAGGAATTGCAGCGGTACAACGAAGACGAGCCAAGCCCTCAACGGCCTTTTTACGGGCAATCACAACAGGCAATTCAGACGACTCTGACTCAACCAGGCGCAACAAGGCCTCTTCTGTCAAGGGTCCAGGGAATTTGCTTAGGTGAAAGGCTGCCTTGTAGTAATCACTGTCCAACTCCAACTTATTGATAGGCGTACAAAGAATCTTGAGTGCCTCTTGCTGGCTGAGAGATGGAAGATGATCGAATGGGCTCTTCAGCTCTTTCACTAGATCAGAATATGAACGAGGAGCAAGGCAGAAAGGTTAGCCAAGTCATTACTCTGGAACACTACATTCCTATCTGAGTCATCTTTTAAGAAATATTAGGCAATCGTGAACTCTACTGTTTTGCGAAAGGTACTGATCTCAAGTTAGAGGCATGCCTACTGGAAGAAGCTGGAATAGAAAAGTATCGCTACTGACTGATCATGAATTTGAGATTCAATAGAGGCAGCATTCACTGAAATATCTAATCACTAAATTGATCCTTGTCATCTTGCCAAGACCCTCAAAAACCTCTCAATCAATCATTCTCTCCCATAGCAAATAGCCTCAGTGTTGACTACGGAATGACTCTTTATGACTGAGGAGAATCGAAATGTCCGCCCCAATTCAACATAGAAAACACTAGCCAGATTTCAGCAGCCACAATGTGATACATGCTTCGAGCGAAGATGCATTCATTAAAGAGGTGAAAAAATCATAATACAATGCATAGGTGAATTCATGAGTTGATATTACCAGCTGTTCAGGGACAGGAGCTTCTGTTCCCAATAGAACGATAGCTTCAATAATGATTGACTGATTCAACCAGACAAGTTTACTTCTATCTCTTGCAACTAATGCAGCAAATTAGAAAACAACAAAGAATGGCCAGGACTCCACAAATAGCCCCTAAAAGAAGCATCAGCTAAAGAGCAAAACATTAGGCTCAAAGCCATAGCTGCATGAAATCTATGTGCCAACTTAAACCGCAAAGTATCATGGCTCATCCATTACTTGTCGGCAAAGAAATCTACCATCATTAACTTAATGAGAATGCCGCGCTATTGCCCGCCCAATTGAGCTCACTTACGAACAGTTCACGTCGCTCAACCTCAACGAAAGAAGCTATTTCTACTTCCATACTACAATCTGTAGCTTTTGATTCATCCACATGAGTCATATTGATCAACAATAAAACATGTTTTGAGGTAGAAAAGCTGTGGGAATAAGCAAAGGATTACATTCTATGGAAATAGAGCGCAGGGCTAAAACTCTTAGTACATTGACTGACATACAATCTGGGAAGGAGTCGAGACTTGCGCAAGCATTGGTAATAGCCTTAAAAACAAGGCCAACTTTCAACCACCCAACAAGGGGGCTGGAGTGCCTCAAGAATCAATTTTAATTCTAAAAAATCAAGCTTCACTGAACAGCTTATCGTCGCTTTACTGAACACTATTATATCGACAAGTCAATCATCCCAAAAGGGGGAACTCTAATGGCTTCAGATCAATGAAATTAAAAAGCCTTTTAGCTTCTATCATCATCCTGAAGCTGTTCTAGCTAATGGTAATTATCAAGCTGTTGGAGTCTACAATCTCAGGCATGCACAAACTTAACTGCTTATCAAGCAAAGCAAGCACAATCGCAGGATCCTTTCAAGGTCCAATAACTATCGCAAGAACTCTGACCATCCCTTAAACAAATTTATAACAGCTAACCTTCCAAAGGCAATCAGGATGGCAAAGGGTTTAACTAACTTCAAGGCTAAAAAACGCAGCAAAACCTTCGGTCAGGATCCTTACTAGTGCAATTCCAAAAGAATGAAGGCACAATTTCTAATTACAGCCAAAATCCTGCACAATTCACAAATAGCATCATGGTCTCATTGTTATCCCCTTAGCCTTCTATCAGGCAGGCTTGCATAAGGGCCTTAACCGTTAAAACAGTGGATCCGTTGATCTCTCGACTCTAGTCATTACCTTGCTCACATCGATAATGCATGCATTCTCAAGTCGACAACATTGACACAGGACCACCCCTTCAGCATCAATACTGACGAGTCGTTGCTGAATGAAGACGAAGCCGCTGAACTGGCCGATGAATTAAAGGCCATGCTCAGACGTGGAGACACGCCGAAAGCCGATGCAGAGCAAATTCAGCGCATGGTGTCTGGTCTTGGCGATCATCGAGGATTGCTTCGACGTACGTTTGCAGAAAGTCTCGGCGTCGTAGGCAAGGCCGCGGTGCCAGCACTTTGTGTGGCCCTACACAAGCATTCCAGTGCCACGGTTAGGCGCGCCGCCGCAAAGACCCTCAAACTAGTTGGCGATCCGAGTACCTTGCCAAATCTCCTCGAAGCCCTTCTCAACGATCCAGACCCTGTCGTTCAGGGATCAGCGGCAGGAGCTATGGCGATTTTTGGTGCCGATGCAGTAGAGCTCCTGCTAGAGGTCCTCATCAATCCCAACAGCACAGCAATGCAATGTGGATTCGCTAGCTGGGGGCTGGCCTTTGTGGGAGCTCAAGCACCTGATGCTCTTCGCAATGCAGCCCAATCCGACCATGCAGAAATTAGAGCGGCAGCCATCGCCGGCCTGGGGGAACAAATACAAGCCTTGGGTGATACAGATGCTCGAGAGCTTCTCCTAGAAGCTTTAGTTGACCCTGCCAGCGATGTGCGTGCTGAAGCAACCATATTGCTTGGCAAGCTACACGAACCATCCTGGGCACAGCCAATGTTATTGGCCAGGCTCGATGATTTACACCCTCAAGTCCGAAAGAATGCAGCCTTATCTCTAATGAAACTGAAGGCAACGGAAACACTCAATAAACTGCTTACAAGAAAGTCTGCAGAACAAGATGAAAGCGTCAATAAGGTTTTGCAGCTCGCAATTGATCAGCTTTCGCACGAAGATCTAAAGAAACATAATGATGAAAGCTAGTCATTATTGAGTGCTGGGCTTGCCTGCATTACGTTGCTCAAATGTATTGAGAGCATCAATCACGCTCCCTCCCAACAAATCATCAATTAAATCGTCCGCCTGAAGCTCTTTCAAGCAAGCTTCAACTGCAGGATCATCAACTTCCCCAAGAGCAGTTACTGCAATAGCAGCCAGCAAGATATTCTTACTTTTGCAACTCTGTAGCAGAAGCGGAAGCCCCTGCTTGCCGAGAAGAGATAAAAGCGGAACCACTGTAAGGATCAACTCAGGGATATCATCCTGTAGAGCCAATTCGACAACCTCCATGGCCTCTTTTGGGAAGGCTTCACCAGGGAACTTAGCTGCCACTTGCACAAAAGCCTTGAGACAACTTGTGCGAACTATTCTATTCTCACTGGCATGAAATATCTGCGCCAAAGGGAGCAAGGAGCGTCCGCCAAATACACCAAGAGCTTTTACAGATGCTCTTCTAAGTTCAATATCAGTCTGATCCAGATTGGCCAGCAGTCTAGGCATTGACTCCTCAGGCCAGTGGCGAGACATTTTCAAATAAGCTTCTTCTTTGATTTGTGGATTTGGATGAGCAAAGTCATCAAATAAATCCTCAAGATCAGGCTTACAGTTTTCATCCTTGCTCATGTATGCAGGCTTAGCACATCTCAAGTCACTAGCGATAAGAGTAATTCAGAAGAGCTTGGTGGAGATCTTTAAATCAAATAGATTCCCAATGCTATTACAGACAAGGCCAGCCAAGCTAAAAAACAAGCTGCGCAGACCTTCAGAGGTAGCCGCCTAAAGGCATTGAGGTTCAGGAGAGAGCATTAATCAGGTAGTTAAGAAGGTCCTTAAACTCGTTGGCAGCTTGCTGATCCATATCACGAGGAACACATACACGCTCACGGATGTAGCTAAAGGCCTCGATGTAGGCAGAAGTAGGGATACCGAGTGTGCGAAAAACTTCTCGAACACCGGCAATACCCCACTCATCAAGGGGGCCAGTGCTACCTGCTATCAAGCAATAGTTAATCAGGCGCAAGTAATGGTTGATGTCTCTTGCACACTTGTCCCTAGTTGCAAGGTCATACTTACCATCGCTGTAAACAGCTTTAAGTGCATCAGCAGTCACATTATCTATGCCAGAAGCAAGCTTCTCAGCAGCTTCCATGCGGGCAGCCGCACGATCGAAGGATACCTTGACAGCTTTAAGGTCACTGATATCAGGGAAACGACCTGCTGCATCTGCTGCAGTGATCACTGTTGTGACAGCAGATTTCATCGTGTGATTCCTTTTAGGGAAGTGTGATAATTAACTTGAAGAAGATTGCGAATGATTCAGCTAAGGGAGCTGATCACACGATCAAAATAGGAAGCAGCTTCTGCAGCAATGCCCTGGCAGTCAGAACCCTTACCAGAGATGCCCTGGAAAGCAGAGGGACCAGAATTTGTATTCGTAATGATAGCGACAGTAGCGGCCTTCATGATCTCAACAGCACGAACTGCGTTCTTAATAGGCACCCCCAGAGCGTCGTAGGTCTCTTTGAGACCATTGAGGCAACGATCATCCAGAACAGATGCATCACCTGCCAAGAGGGCGTAACTGACATAGCGGAGGATGATCTCTCCATCGCGCAAGCAAGCAGCCATGCGGCGAGTGGGATAGCAGTTACCGCCAGGCTGAGTCATGCCTGTGTTCTCGCAAACCATGCCGCTCACTGCATCCGCTGCAATACAAGAAATGTGTTGCGCGATTGCATTGGTTGCATCGATTCGAATGTTGGCATCCGCAACGTGCTGACGAAGAGAAGCCAAATCGGCACTGCCGAGGCAAGCCCCTTTGGCATCAGCACCAACTACAGCGCGAGAGAATGCGTCAAGCATTGGCAAGCCGGACAGGACTGGGGGTTAGGGAGCTTCTGAACCATTAAGGGAAGACTCCAAAAGCTAGATGGACATTACCACTTGCAGATAAACCTCTTAATGCGGGTGACGCCTTAAGAAGCCTGCATTAAAGCGGCAAGACCTTTGCGCTAATGGGTTTTGCCCCCCTTGATTGGGCTGAAGACGAACGCAATCGTAAGCCTCTATACCGAAACCCAGCCAATCAGCAAGCAATCACGCAACGGTTCGTCACTGAAGCATCCACGCAACCAAGACACACTGCTTGATCAAACTTTTGGGCTTCAGCACTCCAACAGACTCCAAGCCATCAAGAGTAGAAGCAAGCCATGCAAGGCTTCATTGAGTTGCGTTGATCATTGCTCGAAAGGCTCGATGTTGAACTCCTCTAAAGGGGTTCTCTTGCTTGAAATGATGATTAAATATTCAAGTGTAGGCTTAAAGATGAGTGATTAAAACCAATGCCTGAAGCCACACGAGAAGAGCTACAGGAAACCATTGGGGATCTAAACGCCTATCGCAAGCGATTACGAAATGAAATCATCTCGATTGGGCAAAAGCTAAGGATGCCTCAAAAAAAGATCGACGCCTCATTAGCCGAACATACCGAGTTGCAGCGAATCGACTTGATTCTCACTGAGCTCGTCGCACAGCGTGATCAGAATTAATCCAGCCTCATTGCCGTTGCATCCTGTTCAAGTACGAATCCTTCTTTTAAGGTCTTCCTAAAACTGCCATTTAGCCTCCTAGGGTCAATCAAGACATTCGACTTCAAGCACCTTGGCGGTAGCCCTTGCGAGCCAACTAAGAGAAGGCACCAAGGCCGCCCACACGATGGCCGAGAACACTGGTTTCGTGAGCTGTTTCCTTAAAGGGGTGGTTGATCAGTCCAGTTATCGCATGCTGGTGGCTGATCTCTATTTCGTCTACTCCGCACTGGAAGCAGAAATCGGCAAGCTGCGTGAGCAAAAGCATCCGGTGGTGGCACCTATTGGCTTCCCCGAGCTCAATCGCTGCGAGGCCTTAGAACAAGATTTGATTTTTTATTTCGGCAGCGACTGGCGCAATCTGGCCAAGGCGACGCTGGCGGCTCAGGAGTATGTGGCCCGTATTCATAAGTTGGCGCAGGAGTCGCCTGAGTTACTAGTGGCTCATCACTACACCCGCTATCTTGGGGACCTTTCAGGCGGTCAGATTCTCAAGACCATTGCCCAGAAGGCCATGAAGCTAGGGGGCAATGACGGCGTGCGTTTTTATATCTTTAATGACATTGAAGACACCAAAGCGTTCAAGACTCTATACAGCGCCACCCTTGACAGCCTGCCGATCAATCAGCAAACCGCCGAACGCATGGTCGAGGAGGCAAATATGGCCTTTCACTGCAATATGGCCATGTTCAAGGAGTTGGAAGGCAACCTAGTGGCTGCAATTGGAAAGGTCCTGTTTGGATTCCTCACGAGCCGCCAACGAGGCGGCAGCACTGAGGATGCGGTGGCCTAAGAGGAAAAAGCAAGAGGTTGGCGGAGAATTAACACCTTCAACTGTTCAACACTTTCAACCTGGCTGAGGATGAAATGCTTGCGATCACCAGTCTCTATCAGTCCACTCTTGAGATCGAACGATCTGGGCATGTGATTGGCCTATTCATCAAACATGCCATGAAGCATCAAACCACTGATCTTGAGAAAATCTTCAACTCAGCCCAAAGAAGTGAGGGATCACATTTAGATGTTTGACCCATTACTTGAGAAACTGCACTCCAGCATCCGAATACAAGGCGGAGAAACTGCAGCAGTTCCTGATGGTCTTAGGGAATGTCGAAACGAGAAAAAAAACAGCTGGATTCGAAGTTGGCTCTGGCAGGTACCAGGGTTCCGTCGCTGGAGGGTCTCGCGACTCGATGCAGGGGAAAGCCTTCAGGTCCTCAACTCAGTGGCTTATCCGAACTACAACATTGATCAGCCATTGATGGGATTGGACTTGTTGTGGTTTGGGAAGAGACAAAAGCTAGTAGCGATCCTTGACTTCCAACCCCTCATTCAAGATCAGTCCTACTTAGAGCGCCACTTCCAGGGACTCAAAACCCTCCAAAATCGTTTCCCTGAACTGAGTGGAGAGGAGACGATGCGATTGTTCGATCCCAATCAATACTTCTCCCCCTGGTTACTTTTCTGCAGAGGCGGCGCCGAAAAAGCAACCAACTCCTTACCTGAAGCGTTCAACGCTTTCCTGCACTGTTACTGGGAGCTTCACCAACAAAACAGCGATAAGGCCTCCCTAATACCGGCGGCCGAAGTCAAACAACTACAGATCGCGTATGACATTTACAGCGCTGAGCGGGATCCAGCCCACGGCCTGTTTACGAGTCATTTCGGCAAGGCATGGTCTGATCGCTTCCTACACGAATTCCTATTTCCTGCCAGCACTAAAGCGGATTCATCTCCGCCGGCAGACGCAGACGATGACCTACCTCGATGAAACCCTCACGCCTAAGCAGCCTTGATCCAGTCAAGATGCCCGAATGGCGATGGGCGCCGTTCCTCAGCCATGCCATCAACGCTTTCATACCACTGAAGCCTGAGCCATACCCAGTAGCTCCAGAGTTCCTGCAAAGAGAAGGGAAAACAGGCTCCAAATCTCAACCCATCAGGGTGACAACATGCACCTGGGCTTGCAGAACCAAAAAGTTCAGACAGGTGCGAGCCGCGTGCGTGGAGGCCGGCCGTTCTGCCTCGGTCTTGAATTTCGTGATAAACCCTTATCACACCTTCGATCTTCCCTTCTTCGGTGCAGACTTAGTAACACTTCCATCTGGGCACCTTTTAGCACTGGACTTACAGCCAGCAATCACAAGTGACGAACGCCATACCAAACAAGTCTGGGAACGACTGATGCCAATCTTTGAACACTGGAGAGTTCACCTCCCTGAGGGAGGGCCGATACCAGAAGAAGCTAAACCTTACTTTTCACCAGGATTTCTCTGGACTCGCCTACCCCTAAGCATTGAAGGGAACCAACTGATAGATGAAGTCATCATGCCAGCATTTAAAGACTACTTAAACCTTTACTTAGATCTTGTCGAAATGGCAGAGGAGGTCTCCCCTCAACGTGCCTTCAAGCTGCTGGAAGGTCAGAAACGATACTTGAGCTACAGAGCGAAAAAGGATCCAGCAAGAGCCATGTTGGCTCGCTTCCATGGTCACCAATGGACCGAGTCTTATATCCATAACGTTCTTTTTGACCTCTAAGAACGCTCTGATCAAGACCCTACAAAGTCTCAAATGAACTCATTGAAAAACGAAATTCTTTTGTGCATTGTTGATTTCAACTCAACAAACCTGAGCCAAGGCAAGCCATCAATAGACTTAAAGCCCCTTGCAAATGCAATCAAAGATGCCTCCGTGGTATGCCAAGCGATTCACGCTCAGCCTGCAACGCTTGGAGTCTGAATGAATCATCGGCTGCTGTTCGTTTGCCTCGGCAACATCTGTCGCTCCCCCGCTGCAGAAGGGGTTTTCCTGCATCAACTAAAAAGCCAAGGCATAGAACAGCACTTCGTGGTGGATTCCGCCGGCACCGGTGGATGGCACGTTGGCAGGCCAGCGGATTCGCGCATGCGTAGTGCTGCCGAGCAGCGAGGGATCCTTCTACCCAGCCGAGCGCGACAGATCACCCTGGAGGATCTACAGACTTTTGATCTAATCCTCACCATGGACGCAGATAATTTGGCAACTGTTCAGAGCCTCGCTACTGAAGTCGGCCCTATGGCAACTGCCAGGATCGAGCCCATGCTCAGTTATGCCACCAAAACATCACTTGAAGAGGTGCCAGACCCTTATTACGGAGGAGATGCAGGCTTCGAGAAAGTACTCGATCTGCTTGAAGACGCCTGTGAAGGCCTGCTCATTGAACTCAGCGCCCAGCTGTAGGCCAAACCTCCTCGGGAACCTGCACTCGAAACAGATCGATCAAAGTCTCAATCACCTCCTCAATCGTCATGCCGTCACTGATCAACTCAGTGGCATCTTCAGCTTGGCGTAAAGGAGCAACTTCGCGGGTGCTATCCATTCGATCACGTTCCTCGATTTGTGTTTCCAACTCAGCCAGATCAGGAACCGGGAAACCACGATTGTCCAGGTCCAGAGCACGACGCCTGGCACGTTCAGCCGGGCTGGCGGTGAGGAACACCTTCAACTCTGCATCTGGGAAAACGGCCGTACCAATATCCCGTCCTTCAGCAACCAAACCGCCTCGTACACCCATCCTCTGTTGCTGAGCCGTCAAAGCCTTACGAACACAGCCGTGAGCAGCAACCACTGAAACCGAGGACGTCACTTCCGGCGATCTGATCGCCTCTGTTACGTCATGACCATTGATCCGAACCGTCTGTGCTCCTGATTGAGATGGCTCAAGCTCAAGCTCAAGATTCTCAAGGATGGTTTTGACTGCTACAGGGTCGTGCGGATCAACATCATGTTGTTGAGTCAACCAAGTGACCGCCCGATACATGGCCCCCGTATCGAGGTAGAGCAGGCCAAGCCGTTCAGCAAAGGCTCTTGTCACGGTGCTTTTACCAGCACCGGCAGGCCCATCTATAGCAACAATTGGCTGACGAGACATCAGAAAAGTGTGATCGATGAGACGAGTCTCCCCGCAACGCACAGCCGCCGCCAGAAGGCAAAGCTTGCGGCCAGCATGCAAAGGCTGCAGGTTAAAGGCATCTACCTTTTCTACATACTCAACCTCCAAGCCAAGTTGCTCCCATGCGCACCGGAGCCCTGCAAGATCAACTGCTCGTCCATCCTGAGACTCCCGAGCAGCTCGAGCAAGTAGCTGAGGCAAGGCCAACGCCTGCTGGCGCTGTTGAGTCATGAGGTAACGATTACGGGAACTACAAGCCAAGCCATCGTCATCGCGCACAGTGGCTATCCCATGCACCCGCACCGGCAAACCCAACTGGGCAACCAAATGGCGCAGGATCACCAATTGCTGCCAATCCTTTTCACCAAGCACAAGCACCTCTGGCCGAACTAGAGCCAAAAGGCGAGCCACCACCGTGACCACACCATCAAAGTGACCAGGCCTACTCGCCCCACACAAATGTGCCTGAAGATGAGAAGGAACCTGAATCCTGAAGTGGGAAGAAGCCCCCCCAGGAAAAACCTGATCAACTGAAGGAGCCCAGAGTGCAGAAGCACCTGATCTTGATGCCAACTCACAATCGGCCTCAAGATCACGAGGATAACTATCGAAATCCTCGGCAGGGCCAAACTGCAAAGGATTCACGAAAACACTCACCAACACAGCGGCTGGTTGAAGCCTGCCAAATCCATGAACTGACTTGATCAGCTGGCCATGACCGCGGTGCAAAGCGCCCATGGTGGGTACGAAATGAACCGAAGACTGCTGATGCTTACGCCATTGATGCAACTCAGCCGTTGAACTGAGAACAGAAAAACTCAGCGCAGCACCTCAAGACGCACTTGGGCAATACCACTCGATATCAAACCAAGCTCATGGGCAGCACCATGAGCAAGATCGATGACGCGATGAGCGATAAAAGGGCCGCGATCGTTGATTGTCACAACAGCAGAACGATCATTCCAAAGGTTGGTCACCCTTACCTTGGTACCAAAAGGCAAGCTGCGATGAGCAGCTGTCATTGTGCCTGGCCTGAAAACTTCACCACTTGCAGTTCGGTTTCCGAAGAAGCCCGGGCCGTACCAGCTTGCTTCACCAGTGCTCACTTGAACAACAGTGGGAGTTGGCTTGACAGGTCTGTTTAGCTTGGCAACCGGAACGATTGCCAACGCTGGTGGTGTCTCAACAACTGAATCAACAGTTAAACCAGTAGCGACTTCAGCACTGCCTTGATCTGAGCTGGCTTGATTGGCAGACAAAGGAGTCGCAAAAAGCGAGATTCGTTCAAGCAGAGCTTTCTTGACCTGTTCCCTGGTGACCTTTTTGTCGAGATCAAGATCAAGGGCAAAGGCTGGTAAAAGTGCAGCACTGCTGGAGCAAACACCAGCAAGAACAAGAAGCGAAACGGAAAATTTCATTACTAGCAGACGACACTTGAATGAGGAGAAAAAATCATCCCCAGCAGGAAGACGTCCTTAAACCAACCAAAGTTCCCAGAACCGTACGAATTACATCCTCTCTTTAGGAGAGCTCGAACAGCACCTCCTCGTCAGATTGATGCAACTTTAACCAGCTAAATAACAGATCCCCACTGGACTTGCAAGGCTCAGAGCCATGCCACCATGATCAGTCGAACTGATGCCATCTAGAGGCCCCGCTAATGCAAGACAGGACAATCGTGACATTGGCTGAATAGAGGGCGGCAGGGGAGGATCTAGAAAGGGCCAGTCGAAACCATGGACTACAAGACCGCGGGCGTTGACGTCCAAGCAGGTAGGGCATTCATCGAGCGGATCAGATCTAGCGTCGAAGCCACCCACCGCCCAGAGGTCATCGGTGGTCTGGGAGGGTTTGGAGGCTTGATGCGCCTCCCCGCAGGGCTAAACAAGCCTCTGCTTGTCGCAGGAACTGATGGGGTCGGCACCAAGCTCGAACTAGCGCAGCAACATCAAGCTCACTACGGAGTAGGGCTGGACCTGGTTGGAATGTGTGTCAACGACGTCATCACCAGTGGCGCTGAACCCCTCTTTTTCCTCGACTACATCGCCACCGGAGCCCTCAGTCCAGAGGCCATGGCACAAGTTGTGGAGGGAATTGCAGAGGGATGTCGCCGCAGCGGCTGCGCCCTCCTTGGCGGAGAAACCGCCGAGATGCCTGGGTTTTACGACCCAGGTTGCTACGACCTAGCCGGCTTTTGCGTAGCAGTGGTAGAAGAAGACGAGATGATTGACGGTCGCAAGATCAAGCCTGGAGATCAGATTATCGGTGTGGCCAGCAGTGGCGTTCATAGCAACGGGTTCAGTTTGGTGCGCAAAGTGCTGGCCCTTACTGAGGCCAATAAGAACACTCTCTTCGGATGCGACAACAAACCTCTAATCGAGACCCTGCTAACCCCTACCACCCTTTACGGCCAGCTGGTAAAAAACCTCCTAGAAGCAAAAGTTCCACTCCACGGCATGGCACATATCACCGGTGGAGGCCTACCAGAGAATCTTCCCAGATGTTGCCCAAAAGACTTAGTTACCGTTATAGATCCAAGCAGCTGGACCAGACCAGAACTTTTTCAATGGCTCCAAGATGCTGGCCAGATTCCAGAGCATGACCTCTGGCACACATTCAATCTTGGAGTGGGTTTCTGCCTAGTGGTCGCAGAGGAAGTAGTAAGTGATGTCCTGCAGGTTTGCAACGAACAAGCTCTCCAAGCTTGGCCTATTGGTCAAGTCGAAACTGCCTCTCCCTCAACCGGGGAGAGATTACGAGGGCTACCCAGCTAAAGCATTGCATCGCAAGGGCTCTTGAGTCGCAAGATCTCTCTAACTAATTACATCGGACTTGTACGAGCCTATTCTCGAGCCGATTTTCAGGCACGTCCTCAAGTAATATTTACCTATGCACGCCGAGAGAATATTTCGGCAACAGCGTCGTTAGATCTAACTTAAATCCAATGCCCTTTGATAGCCCCCAGCGCATCACGCGTCGCCGTAGCTCAGCAGGACCTGTACCTCCAAGACGGCAAATCAATAGTGATTACGACGATCGCAACGCCCCCCATCGTCAAGGTCAGGGTCCTAGGCCAACCTTTTTAGCCCTGAGGGACCACGGCAAGGTTTATGTGGCAGACCTCCCCAATCTCTCTGACGGGCAACTGGTACACATCTGCAAAGAAGCTGAGGAAGTTCTTGAAAGCCTGGAGCGTCGCATCAGCGATCTCGAACGCGAAGCACACAACGGTTTCGGTGATAGCGACACCTTCATCAAGGCATCCACCAAACGAGATGTGACTCGTCGCTTCATCCGAGCCATCCAAGGTGAGCAAGAACATCGTCTCAGCAATCCAGCCCTACGCAGTGCGGCCGCTGAATCTCTGCCTCGCACTTTCCTCGAGATCTCACGCCACCGCTTGCCTGGAGCAACTTTTGATTCACTGCTTCAAGAAGCTTTGGCAGCCTGCGAGCTGAAGGAACTGGACTCCGACATTGCTCCAGAGGCACCCGTCAAGGTGGTCCCCATCCGCTCTACTGCAACCACTCTTCCGGTCGTGGTGACACCTGATCCAAATCTTCCCAGCTCAACCAGCGCCTAATAGGGGTTCATTACTCCAAATGGATTGCCGTCACTGGCTAAGTACTGCCAACCGAGCTAATCAAAAGACTATAGAAATTGCAACGTCTAGGTTGAGATGCTTGGCACACTCCTGTTTTACCAGCGCTCCCATCTGAAGGGGCATGATCACAAAATCGAATCAAATCGCCATCCTCGCGGCCATGACGAGAACCGGCAAATCATCCGATCCATTTCACTCCAGAAAACCTCTAAGGGGAAAGGAGGCAAAAGCAGATGACACCCCAGAGGATGGGGATGTCCTTTGCAACCACTGTCGGCGAACCGCAATCAATGGCATACGTTGTCTGGGAATGTGTGTCGCTGATAGCGACTATTAACTAGATGCGCTCTCCGATTGTTCCCCTCTTACTGATCAGCCTGTCCATGGTTGCCGGAACAAGTTCGATCGCCGATCCACTCCAAGCTATTGGTCGCTTTGAAAGGATTGCTAGCAAATGTAAATACAGATTGGGAAGCGGCTCTCTGCAGACTTGCCAGGTTGTTCAGATGGATCGCAAGACCGCGACAGTGACTGGGGTACGCTTCATCGGCCGAGGCGTAGAACACGGGTCCAGTCGGCATCTCACCTTTGTCGCCAACGCACCGGATCAGACCATCCCATTACGCTGTCTATCAGGCAGCTGCACCCTGAACAAGAAAAGATGGACAGCCACGGTGAGCAGCGTGGCAGAAAGCAAGTTTGATGGGCGAGGGATTGCAGAAGGACTGCCTCAAGCCTGGCCGGTAAAGGGTGATTGTGAGCTTTCTTTGAAACAACTCCGCTGCAGAGCACGGGCCATGAGTGGAGAGATCCTTACCGGAGAAGCCCAACTGTGAGAGACCAACAAGAGCGGGCAACTTCAAGGCGAGGATCCTTATAACTGGCTAGCGAACCTACCTACAAGCTTGTCTAATCTTCGCACCACAAGAAGACCCAGGGCCAAATCCGGCTCGTTCTAGCTTTAGCGAAGGGAAAGATTGGCCCCCTTAACAGTCAGAAAACAGCAATGCTCCTTTCTAAGCAGTAAAAGAAGCGCTTAAGATAGGTCAGCAGAACCTCAGTGAGCAGAAAGTCATTAAGCCTCTAAAACGGGTTAATTCAATCTGCACGAATCCTGAATTAACAACTTCATTTTACAAGAAAAAGTGAGGCAAGAGCATCCATGCAGCTTGGCCAAGCAGAGACCTGGAAAGCTTCAAGATTGATCAGCTAAAAAGTGAACCAAGCTTACTCCCAAACTGCATGGTGCAGACAGCCAGAACCCATTCTATCGGCATGACTCTTTCACCCACTTAGCAGCTATTTCATCACCCAATGCGGATGCCTCTCTCCAATCAGCACAAGCACCTGTTAGGTTGCCATCATTCTCTTTTGAAATTCCACGATTTAGGTAAGCAACCGCAAGTTTAGAATCAATTTCTAGCGCCTTATTGTAATCAGCAATTGCCGCTCGATTGTCACCAGATTTCCTATTTGCAACACCGCGATTGTTGTACGCAATAGCATGATTGGCGTCAATTTCCAGAGCCTTGCTATAATCATCAATCGCACCTTTATAATCCTCTATTTCATCCTTCGCATTACCACGATTATAATATGCAAGAGCATACTGAGGGTCAATGATTAATGCCTTGCTAAAATCTTCAATTGATCCTTGATAATCACCAATCCCATATTTAGCATTGCCGCTTTTAATAAAAGCATTTACATCATTCTCTTCCCCCTCTCTTCTTGCTGAGACCGCCACCCCGGCAACTCCAGCAACAGCCGTAGAAACAATCAGCAGGGGTTTCCCTACCCGAAAGAACGACAAGCCAACAGCAGTGACAGCAGCTGTGGCAACACCTACGGCAATGGCAGCAGTATGGCGTGGCATCGAGGTCATTCTCCTATTGACTCAGCCTAGACAAAAGGTGCCCCTCTCCCAAGAGGGCAGCAGTTTTTTGGCATCAAGATTAAAAAGGACACCCTCAACCGACGTTCTTAAACCCGAGACTAATTTTCGGGCATCTACGACCTCAGACTGATAAGCAATTTCAAGCCTGGCGAAATCCAAGCTTCAGCAAACAAAGCGACCCCTCCCTCAGGTGCCACCATTGCAGAAACGAACTGCTGCAGAGACGCTCGTACCACTGTTCCTTGTCTCTTCAATACAGGCATTAAAAAACTTTGCTTCCTGCTTAAGCGGATACAACTTGATCGCAATTGCCAAAAGAGCAAATGCCGCTATCCACCTTGCGGCTAAACCTCCAGCCCCAAATGCATACCAAAGGATCCGCCTACTACCGGAGGAGCTCGCACATTTCTTGGACTTCTTGGATTTCTTGCCCTTGCCGTTGTCCTTTGCCATTGAATCAGTGATGATTAAACAAACACTAGGCTGTTCAAGCTCCAAGCAGCTTTAGGTCTTCCAAAAGAGCGCCAGGATGGTAGAGCAAGACCAAATCAATAGTCCAAGCAGCACTTCATTCACTCCACAACAGCGTTGAATTTACCTTGCTGAAATTGGATTGCTTGGTCCAGACTGATCAGGTGGAAGTGGGCAGCTCACCAATCCCAACGAGAACCCAGGAAGGGCCTGATGCTTTGCAGGAATAAACAAAGATCATGGATCGAGCTCTACCCCCTTCAGATCACCATGCAATCAAAGACACACCTGCAATCAAGAGTGTTGTAACGACAAAACCAAGGCTAAAGATAATTGCCCCTATTCCTGTATTCCAATAAATAGACATGCTTAGCAACTCATCTCCTTCCTTTAAAAATTGATCTGGCGATGAGCCCAGCTGAAAAGACACATAGTCATTGATCCATACCTGTGTTGCTGAGCGATAGGGTGATTCGGTTGTCACAAAATCAACAACCTCTATAACTCTCTCTTTAATTGTCGCTCGTTTCACTTATACAACCGCCCTTGCAATCAAGGTGATAGCAGCAAACAGAACTGCTGAAACGAGGAATCCAACCGCAAAAATACCTGCAACTATGCCTGTATTCAAATAAACGGAGACAGTCGCTAACTCCTGTCCTTTTTTTTCTGCCACTGATTTTTTCTCTGCCACTGGATGAAGCTGAAGGAATCAATATCCTATAGCCCCACCTCTTTGGATTACTTGTGCCCTGCTCTGCAGACCCTTCGCTTGAGGACGGCAGGACTCGCAAGGTCTGTTCAGGCTCATCAAGAGCTCATCACCCTCCACCTGTATGTCCAATCCCCTCATATGGCAACAATCGCCCCATGAGCCAATGTTCTGACCCTCCAAAAAGCAAGCAGGCCCACAAAAGAAGAAACGACAATCAACTCGCCAAGTTTTTTTACCTCAATGCTCATGACCACTTCATTGGTGACAAGAGAGCTGAACCCGCGTTGAAGGCTGTCTCTTGCACCGCGACAGGTTCTCTCACCCATAAAGATAAAGAGCCTTAGGGTCAAGCCGATCCCTTTGATTGACATTCAAGCGCTTAGGCAAAGGCCCCCAGTGAGCACTTCATGTCAGACCGCCGATCATCAAGCTGTGGCATTAAATGAAGCAGACTGCTGTCTTAACTTTCACCAGGCCATCAGCACTAGGCTGAAAGAAGTGGGCAGACCACAACTGCAAATTGCTTTGGCAGCAATCGATGAAGGTGATGAATTGGTAGTCGTGAAGTTGAACCGACTAGAAAGAAACCAAGTGGAAGCGATTGCAAGGCTACAAGATCTTCAGAAGAAAGGCATCCATATCAGAACAGCGGATGGTCTGATCAACTCAAGAGCAATAGGTGAATTGATGCCAGTCCTTCTTGGATTTTTTCTGGTCTTGCTGCAGTAGAGCCTTCGCTGACCAGTGAAAAAACAATTGAACACATTTAGCACCGCTTGAAAACAGGAGGAAAATTTGGAGGACGATCTAAGAGAAATGCTGCAAAGAAGAGTTTGGCGCTGTGGTTGAGGGATGAAGGTTGCTCTTGTCGATCCATCAGAAAACAAATAGGTCTTGCACTCTCAACAATCCTCAGGATTATCATGAAAAGGGAAGCATTAGCCGCATGAACCTGATCGAAGCTCACAAAAGATCTATTGAACGTGAAAAAAAAAAGCTGGGGGTGTCTGACTATGGGTTGCTCTGGATTTCCTTCCTAAGAGGAGCATTTGTCGCCCTGATCATTGAGAGGTTAATCTTCCATTAATGAAAACAGTCTTACTTGGCCTCATCGTTGCCCTTCTCTGGTCTTCACCTCAAGCAAGAACCACGACAGCCAATGGTCTCAGGATGGCGGCAAACTGGTTGGATCCAAAGGAGGAACCTACGAAGAACCCCAAACACATAAAAATCCTCAACCCTTTATATGTTGAGCAAGAATAAAAATAGAGCTCATTTCTAATTAAGAGATCAAAACTATTCAATGGCCTCTATCATGAGAGATCAACAAGCTTCAAAAAAGGCGGCAGAGCAAAGAACACCCAGAATAGCCTCCTCCTACGCTGTTGAAATGGCAGTTGTACTTCAACCATTTCCATATTTGCTCTTATTTCCTGCCCATTGAGTAAATAAGATCATGAGCGATGTTAGCTTAAGTAAAGCTGGTTGATTGCCCTCATATGAAAGACGCTCATGAGCAAGTTTTAAGCGAAGAGAGCAAAGAGGTATGGCGAGATCATGTTCTTCAAGAAATAGTTGATTTTCTTGGATCCCGCAAGGACGAAATTTATGAGAACTACGCCAAACAGAGCGAAGGAAGACTCTCTAAAGAAGTCATTGAGGATGAAGGCTTGATGGACTTTGAACTCGCGATTACTTTCCTACGAGACAAGAAAAAATGGTTTGGGCTTGGCTCCGGTTTCTTCAAGGCTAATCTCATTCGTTAAGTTCATGGAATCGTGACAACGCTGATTGAGAAGTAGCCCAACTCCCCTTCCGCTCCCCTTCCGCTTTTGCAGAGAACTAAGACGAGAACACGCCAGTTACTGCGACTTGTTTGGAGGACATTGTCGAAGGCGGCACCCAGATTCGAACTGGGGATAAAGGATTTGCAATCCTCTGCCTTACCACTTGGCCATGCCGCCGCCAGGGAGACTCAATTCCCTGCAGCGGATCGTATCAGCCACTCTGCTAGCTCTCTGCTCGTGATTTGCAACGGGCATGGCGAGGATCTGATTGCACTACGGGTGTTGGAGGCACTACATCGCAAATGTCCGAATCTGCCCATTGAAGTGCTTCCCCTCGTAGGGATAGGACAAGCTTTTGAACATGCCTTAGCCGCTGGATGGCTTAAGCGCCTGAGCCCTTCAGCGCCCTTGCCAAGTGGTGGCTTCAGCAATCAAAGCTTGCGGGGCCTGATTGCTGATCTTGCCGCCGGACTCACTCTGCTCAGCTGGCGACAGTGGCGATGTGTGCGCCGCTCAGCCAAAGCTGGCAAAGCCATTCTGGCAGTAGGAGACCTGTTGCCACTGCTCATGGCATGGAGCAGTGGTGGAACCTATGGCTTCATCGGCACACCGAAAAGTGATTACACCTGGAGAAGTGGACCAGGCCGGGCCTTGAGCGACCACTACCACCGCCTCAAAGGCAGTGAATGGGATCCCTGGGAATGGGCCCTAATGCGATCTTCGCGATGCCGAGTGGTTGCCGTTCGTGATCATCTCACCGCCAGAGGACTACGACGCCACGGGGTAGCCGCAACGGCGCCTGGGAACCCAATGATGGATGGATTCAAGGTCGAATCAAGTCCTGCCGCTCTAAACCGATGCCGGCGACTGTTATTGCTCTGTGGCAGTCGAATGCCCGAAGCAGGCACGAATTTCAAGCGACTCCTTGAAGGCCTAGGCCAGCTCGATAGCGATTTACCTCTAGCAGTACTTGTAGCCTTTGGCTCCCAACCCAGCCTCAACCAGCTCGAAGCGATTCTCAGAACCGATGGATACCTACCATCCACCCCCCCCATCGACACCCTGGGAGCCAAGGCCTGCTGGGTCAAAGGTACACAGCTCTTGCTACTCGGGCCTGGTCAATTCAACCGCTGGGCGGCCTGGACCGAAGTGGGCCTTGTCACCGCTGGAACCGCCACAGAACAACTTGTAGGTCTAGGCATTCCGGCCTTATCGATGCCTGGACCAGGACCACAATTCAAACGACAATTCGCCATACGGCAAAGTCGCCTCTTAGGAGGAGCCGTACTGCCCTGTCAAAGCAAAGAAGAACTGGCAGACAGGCTTCAGAGACTGTTAAAAGACGACTCCCTTCGACAACGATTAGGAAGGATTGGCAACAGACGAATGGGAACAGCTGGCGGCAGTGCTGCACTCGCAGCACTGATCTCACAGCTTTTATTAGGGGATAGGAGAGCACCTAGACAACGCTCTGTTTGACACGCCATAGCGGATACTGAACGCTTGCAGCACCACTGCCATGGCGGCCATGCAGGACCATGCCTTAGTGAAAATCTACGCCGAACTGGCCAGCTGCCTCAGCATTAGCCTTGCCTCGGCCCGAAGAAAGGTTGAACTGACAGCAAGTCGAGAGGAGGTTAGGGATCTTGAAGGCCGCAAGGCCATTGCCGAACGTCTACTTGAGGCGGCTCGCTCACGCCCAACAGAAGGAGAAAACACCTCAGGTTCCCAACTCGACCGCCTTCTGGAAGCTGTGGCCAGTGAAGAGAACTTCATGGTTGAGGACTAAAGCCCACGACACTCGTCAATGTTCAAAGATCTGGGTAAATCGCAAACGATCCAGTTCCGCGATCACAGGAATACAACTGAAACAACGCTGCGCAATCTCCCAGCGCCCCTCACGTCGCAACATCATTTCTAGACGTTGCCTAGCCGGAAGCAGATATCGAGCATCGTTTGCTGCATAGGCCAACTGAACATCGCTGAGTTCCTCAACCCGTCCCCAATCACTGCTCTGGGCCTGCTTATCCAGTTCAACTCCAACCAACTCCATCACCACCTCCTTCAACCCATGGCGAGGGCTATAGGTTCGTGCAAGGCGACTGGCCACCTTCGTACAGAAAATGGGCAAAACGTAGATGCCCAATCCGCTAGCAAGTGCGGCCACATCAAAGCGAGCAAAGTGGAACACCTTTTCAACAGAAGGGGCCTCCATGAGCTTCTGCAAGCGAGGGGCAGACGTCTGACCCAAACCAATCCGCACGCATGCCACATTGTCGGCAGGGTCACAAATCTGCACGAGACAGAGGCGGTCACGGCCATGAATCAGTCCCATGGCCTCAGTGTCTACCGCAATCGCAGATGCTCTGAGATATCGATTCGCCCAGTCTGAGTCGAGATCCCCATCGAAAACGACAAAACTTGCAGGAGCTTGAGAAAAGTCGGCCATTAAGCAAATGGCGCAGGGCCAGGACAGATCCTCACCACTCTGAAGGGCCACAGCGCCGGCTTGCTCATTTTGCTGATTTGAAAACGGTGGCGAGACTGGGTTGAATCAGGCATGGTCACTCGCTCGCCTTGAGCATCCGACGCATGCCCTCGCTGAACTGCCTGGCCGATATCAAGCAAGATTTTTTCAACCACCGCAACAGTTTCTCGATCTGGGAACAACCGCCTACAGGTTGCTGATCTCCTTGCTCAAAACAGTCAACTATCAAGCAAGAATCTTGCATCAACTAGCCCTGAGGCTGCCACGTCATCGGCTTTCGAAAGGCATGCTGCAAAAAGCCCTGAATTTTCTAAAGAGCTAAGCAAGGCTCATACAGCAACACCAAGCAACGCTGCCCAAAACCTGATCCGACCGAATCGCATGCTTCAGCTCCTCGCTACAGCAAAGGCTGATGCAAAGCGACTGATAGAGCCCTGCCATGGCATCGTAAAGACCTAGAACAGATGGGTACATCAGCACCCATGCACGAACGCGATGCCGGCGGTCTTCTCCTCGACCCTGCTACTCACAGTGCTACTGGCCATCGGCCTGGTGTTCTTTCTGCGGGCAGCAAGTAAAGACCGAACCACGGTTGTAGATGTTCACTCACCGCGTCCCCCACTAGAGGTCCTCAATGGAATGATCCACTGGCTGGAGGAACGAGGCTGGAAGCAAGATAGTGGCGATGCTGATAGACAAGTCCTTCGCTTCAGTGGAAGCGTTGCCTCCAGCCAATCGCTGGCAATCCTGTTATCCCTATACGCTGCCGTTGGTTCAGGCTGCCTTGGACTGGTTGTCCGCCAGCTTTATCCCCTCCTGGACTGGTGGCCAATTCTGCTTATTGGTCTGGGCCCACTCGCAGGATTGGTCTACAGCAATCGCGCCAACCGCATTGAAGCCGTTGAACTTCGCTTGATCAGCGCCAGCGACGACGAAGGCAGCACCCTGCGGCTGAGGGCCCATCGCGACGAACTGATTGCCATGGAATTGGAACTCTCCCAGCCCCTTGAGCTGGCTAGCGATGGCTCTCTTCTATCCTCTCCAATCTGAGTGATTTCAAATCTCAGCGGGAAAGGCAGGAGCCTATTGGTTCTGAGCAAAGCTTTCAGCTTGGGGATCAGCTTGCTTTGCCCGGCCACTTCCGCAGAAGCACCATCTCCGCCACCTATTGAATCTCCTTCAAGAACAGCACCGTCTCAATCACCGATTGCAGAACTAAACACCGGTCCCCGCACGCGCTTAAGGGGCAATTGGGTAGGTCGCCAACCTGTGTCTCCCTCTTTAAAGATTGTTGTCATGGCAGGACATGCAGACTCACAGGGGATGCATGGCTCAGGAACCCCAGGTGCTGCAGTTGATCAAAGGGGAGAAGCACCGATGGATCCCCGCATGCGGGATGAACTCTTTTGGAACCGGAAAGTACGCGATGCAGTCGTTGCCCTCAGTAAGCAAAAAGGGCTCAATATCATCGGCTACGACCCAGGAGCACTCTCAATTGCTAAAGCGAGCGATCCACGTACCAACTGGTCAGTAGCCCGCCGCCTTTCCAAGCAAGGCGACTACATCCTAGAGATTCACTTCGATGCATACAGCCCGCATGGATATGGATCTGGACTGATCCCAGCCCTCAATCGCAACCTCAACCGAGTGGATGAAAGTCTTGCTCAGAGCTTCGGTCGATTTCCCAGATTCTTTCGGGGAGGCCTTGGTGGACCAAGACGAGGGATCAGCATCCTTGAGATCGGAATGCTGGAAGGGAGTCTGGAGGCAAATCTCCGCAACCCCAAAACCAGAGAAGCAACCATTCAAGCCATCGCCCTAAAAGTCACCGATGCTTTGATGCTGGGAGTACGTGGGAAGACGTCTTCTAATCCACCGCCTGGTGTGGTCGACAACGCTCCTCCAACGTCGCATCCTCAAACCAATTCTGAGGTCGAGTAAACAAATCAGTGAGCAAAGCCTCCCTTGAATCAGCTGGTGCGACATATCCATACTCCCAACGAGCCAGTGGTGGCAAAGACATCAAGATCGACTCAGTTCGACCATTGGTTTGCAATCCGAAAATCGTGCCCCGATCCCAGACCAGATTGAACTCCGCATATCGCCCACGGCGATACAACTGGAATTGACGTTCTCGATCGCCATAGGCCTGCTCCTGACGTTTCTCCACAATCGGCACATAAGCCGGCAAGAAAGCCTTCCCACAAGCCTTGGCCAGCTCAAACAACTGTTCCCAGCTCTTCGGATGAGGCCCTAACTCCCGTGAGACCTGTGCAGCGGGCCCCTCAGAGTTTTGACCTTTGTAAAGCACTCCAGATCCATCCTGATAGTCGTAAAAAATTCCACCCACTCCACGTGTCTCACCACGGTGCTTCAGATAGAAATATTCGTCACACCAAGGTTTAAAGACCTTATGGAGCTCAGGTCCAACCGTGTCACAAGCCTGCTTGTGAACGCGATGGAAATGGCGGGCATCTTCCAGGTAGGGATAAAACGGCGTGAGGTCAGCGCCACCACCAAACCACCAAACCGGCCCCGCCTCGAAATAGCGGTAATTCAGGTGGATCGTAGGTACATAGGGATTGCGCGGGTGTAGCACCATCGAAGTGCCGGTAGCAAACCAGGGATGCCCCTTTGCCTCAGGCCGCTGATTCAAAATCGACGGAGGCAACTCCTCGCCGTGCACCTCAGAGAAATTAACGCCGCCCTGCTCGAAAACTCGGCCCTCACGCATCACCTTGGATCGCCCACCACCCCCTTCAGGCCGCTCCCAACTGTCAGTTCTAAAAGATTGGCCACCATCCAGACTCTCCAGTTCATTACAGATCTCATCTTGCAAGCCGAGTACCAATTCACGTGCACGTTTGCGCGAGTGAGGAGGAGGAGGACCTTGGCCAAGATTCTCAGAAGCGCCCATAAGCTTGCCAATTAAAGTAGGAACAATGCAGACAACAGTAATAGAATTGCGTTGTATTTTGTGCCAAGACAGCTCTGTTTTTGTGTCTTTTCAGATATCGCCCTTGAGAACTGTCACGAGAGTCCACACATAGGATCCTCTCACCTGAAGGAAAGGCATGGCCACGGCCGAGCAGGCACACAATGCGCTTGATCAAGTCAAGGATTCAGGCAGCGGCCGCTCGGCTCTGGAAATGGGCTGGATTGACCAAGTCCGTGTCATTCCTCCTCGCGCCGTCATCCGCCTCACCTTGCCTGGATTTGCCCAAAGCCAAAGGGATCGATTGGCACAAGAAGCTCGACAAGCCTTACTAGAGCTCAACGGCATCAGTGAGGTGCAGATTGAAATTGGGGAGACTGCCAGCCAGGGGCCTATAGGCCAGGCTGGCCATGGACAATCTGCCGAGCCCCAGGCCATCCAAGGGGTTCAGCAGATTGTCGCCGTAAGCAGTGGTAAAGGGGGTGTTGGCAAAAGCACCGTGGCCGTCAATCTGGCCTGCGCACTAGCCCAGGAGGGCCTAAGCGTGGGACTGCTCGATGCCGATATCTATGGACCAAATACTCCAACCATGCTTGGAGTCGCTGATCGCACGCCTGAGGTGAGCGGCAACGGTGCTGAGCAATGCATCATCCCGATCGAAAGTCATGGGATAGCCATGGTGTCGATGGGTCTGCTAATCGAGGAGAACCAACCAGTGATCTGGCGCGGCCCGATGCTGAACGGGATTATCCGCCAATTCCTGTATCAGGCCTACTGGGGGGAGCGAGATGTTTTGGTGGTCGATCTACCTCCAGGCACTGGCGATGCACAGTTGTCACTAGCGCAGGCAGTTCCCATTGCGGGGGTGGTGATTGTCACCACCCCCCAGAAAGTTTCACTGCAGGATGCTCGCCGAGGACTGGCAATGTTCAAGCAAATGGGCATCAACGTGCTCGGCGTGGTCGAAAACATGACCGCCTTCGTACCTCCCGATCAACCAGAGCGTCGTTACGCCCTATTCGGCTCTGGAGGGGGAGAGCAGCTGGCGATGGAAAACAATGTCCCTCTGCTGGCACAAATCCCTATGGAAATGCCTGTGCAAGAGGGGGGTAATGAAGGTAGCCCCATCGTTCATAGCCGACCCGAATCAGTGAGTGCCAAAGCCTTCAAGCAATTAGCCAAACAAGTTCTGGATTGCGCCTCCAAGGCCAGCTGACCATGCTTTCAAGCCAGAGGCGGCGACGCAATGGTGGCAAGTCCTTCCGTTCTAAGGGGCATCTACGTAGATGGTGGAAAGAACTGGATCTAGTGCTCTGGGGGGTGCCAGTGGCCATGGTGATCCTTGCGGGCGTCCTGATCGCCAGCACTCAAAGACAGGCTGATTACGCCGACTGGTATCACCACTGGATCACCGCTGGATTGGGATGCTTGGTCGCTCTGTTGCTGGCCCGATTGCCAGTCCAGAGACTGCGGCCGCTATTAATTCCCCTCTACGCACTTACAGTTCTGAGCCTGGTAGCCGTTCGCCTAATCGGCACCTCCGCCCTAGGCGCTCAGCGGTGGATCAGCATCGCTGGGGTGAATGTTCAGCCATCTGAATTCGCCAAACTGGCAGCAATACTCCTTTTGGCAGCAGTACTCGACCGCCACCCGATAGAACGCCCCATCGACCTGATGAGGCCTTTGGCCGTGATTTCTGTGCCCTGGACACTGGTCTTCCTGCAACCGGATCTCGGCAGTTCACTCGTGTTCGGCGCCCTGCTAGTGACAATGCTCTATTGGGCTGACATGCCCTGGGAATGGGTCCTGTTGCTCCTATCACCTCTAGCCACAGCACTCCTTGCGGGGCTATGGCCTTGGACTCTCTGCGCATGGCTCCCTCTGATGGGTTTGCTGGCCTATCGCTCACTGCCATGGAAACGCCTGGCCGCTTCGCTCACTTTGGCGCTGCAAGGAATCGTGGCTGTTACCACCCCTTGGCTTTGGT